>CAZWHG010000020.1:0-48660 GCA_964633785.1 uncultured Methanotrichaceae archaeon | reverse complement strand
TGCAACAGTAAGATGGAGGTTCAACAAAGATAATGCCCGAATAAAACTTCAAAGGAATTATTCTAATTTGCACAATTAATGTTACAGAGCACTAGGATCTAATATTTCTTCTCATTTAGCCTCTTTCATGCCCCTATCACTTCTAGAAAATCCACCCGCTTAAAATCGGAATCAAATGTTGCTATCTTTGTTATTCCGATATCCTTGCAGGTGGCCACAATTACTGCATCAGCAGGCAATAATCTGTAGTACCTTATCATCGCCAGCATCAGACTAGGATCGCTAGGAGGCGATATAGTCTCAATTTGCATCTTTTTTATGAATGAGTTCAGCCCTTCCAAAAACCTTATGGACTCCTCATTTAATCCTTTCTTTAGCTCATCTCGAAGCTTGAAAGCTCTGCAGCCATAAATGCCGGAAAGGCCCACATAAGCTGCCTCTTCTAGAATGCCAACTGTAATAACCAGTTCTTCATCTTTCAGCAGATTGAATACAAATCTCGCTTGCTCTACTTTCTCAGAGTTGGTTAAAATATTGATTATTATATTGGTATCGATTAGTACAGCCAGTTGTCTTCCTCCAGCTCCAAGATCTCCTCAAGAGTAAATGGTTTCTTCAGCTTTACTATGCCTACATAGCTCTCCAGAATCTTCATTCTGTCACCAATAGGCGGCTTTTCTGCTATCTCCTGATCCTTTGTTGGTCTTGTAACAATCTCTTTTTTCAATTCCGGCCTTTGCTTAAAAAGAGCCTTAACCGCATCAGAGATAACTTCTTCTTTGGAGGCATAGTATCTTGATCTAATTAATGATTTTATGTCATCTTCTGTGGAGGCCATAAGTAAATCGCTTTATGATAGTGATATGATGATATTTCAAACCTTCTCTGCCATACTTCCCAGAATAAAATCAATATCCGCTTTAGCTTCCAGCTCTCCCTAATTCATAAAGAAGATCAGAGAGCTTCTCTTAATGGTAGGCCCTCGGGCACATCCACTTTTATCTCGCCCACCGTTTACCACCACATAGGTTTATTCGTTCTTTGCCTATAGACCTTTTCATCCGTTTTGTGAATCGACTAGATCGTCTCTGTGCGTTCTTTGTGAACTCTGTGTCTTTGTGGTGAAAATCGTTAACACCATGGTTAGCCTCTCGGGCTCACGCATGTTGGAAATTGCTGTCTTGTCTCACAGCGTGCAACTACTACTACCCCCAAGAACTCCCTTCACATCAACAACCACCGGGCAGTCCTTGATAGTCTTAGCCAGCTCTCCCTCACCCAGGACCCTGAACTGCTCATGCGCCACCGCCAGTATAACGCAGTCCGGCTTAATCCCATCCAGTTCCTCTCGCGCCTTCACCCCGAAGCCCTCGATCTCCTCCCGGCTCAGCAGCGGATCATACCCGTAAACATCCACCTTGTACTCCTGCAGGGCCTTGACCATCTCCCTTGCCGGGCTCTCCCTCGTATCCGGCACGTTCTCCTTGTAGGTCAATCCCATGATCAGCACTTTGGAGCCCTTGATCACCTTTCCTGCATCGTTTAGACCCTTGATGGCCATCTCCGCCACGTGCCTGGGCATGTAGTCGTTCACCGCCCGACCGGCTAAAATTACCTGGGGATGGTGCCCCAGCTCTCGTGCTTTGTAAACCAGATAATAAGGATCTACGGGTATGCAGTGGCCACCCACTAATCCCGGCGTGTACTTGTGGAAGTTCCACTTCGTCCCAGCAGCATCCAGAACATCCTTTGTGTTTAGCCCCATCTTGTGGAATATGAGAGAGAGAGCTCGTTCATGAGGGCGATATTGAGATCCCTCTGGATGTTCTCTATAACCTTCGCTGCCTCAGCGGTCTTGATGTCCCTGGCAACAAAGACGTGGGTTATCAGTCCGTACAGCTCAGCTAAAAGGCGGGTGCTCTCTTCGTCCATGCCGGAGACGATCTTGGTTATCTTGTCAATGCTGTGCGCGTCGTCGCCTGGGTTCACCCGCTCCGGGGAATAGCCAACCTTGAAGTCATGGCCGCATATCATTCCCGACTGCTGCTCTAAAATGGGTACTACTATCTCCTCAGTGACGCCTGGGTAAACAGTTGACTCTAAGACAACAATGGCTCCTCTCTTCATGTTCCGGCCTACAACCTCTGCCGCTGACTTTACCGGCGCGAGGTCAGGCTCCTTGTGCTTGGTGATGGGAGTGGGAACGCAGATGAGGACGAAGTCAGCTTGCTTGATGGAGGCGGGATAAGAGGTGCAGAGAAGCTTGCCTCCGTTGCTGCCGTTGATGCGGCTCACCTTTTCGGAGACTATGTCAAAGCCGATGGTCCTTAAATGGCTGGAGAAAGCTTCTGCAAGCGGCTGGCCGACGTAGCCCAGGCCGACCACGCAGACTGTTTTGTCCTTTAGTTCTTCTGAAACCATTTTTATCGTCCCTACAAATAATTCTAAATTAAGGTTGGGTCAGATTTGATGATTTTAACCAATGGTTTACGAACGATCCACCACAGAGACACAGAGCACACGGAGGACGCACAGAGAAAAAAAAACGAAAATTTTAGGGTTGGGATCACACGCCTGCTAATTTTTATATTGAAATTATAGATATAATGATTATAAAACGGTTTTCGAACGGCCATCAAAGAGCGCACAATAAATTTTAGGGTAAATTTCAGGTCTCAAAAGTTTTATTATATTTTCTTAGTCTCTGTGCGTTCTCTGTGAACTCTGTGTCTCTGTGGTGGGAGTTCGTTCTTAGCATGTATAATAATCAGGCGATAATTTAGGAAATGATGAAGGCTTCCCAGCTAACCATTAACCAGCCTTCTTACCCCATCCTTGAGCATTATCACATTGAAGTTGATAATCAATCCCAGCCATGCATTTCTCAATTTCAGATATGTCAGCATTTGAGCTTCATGAATTGGCTCAAGGCATTCTACTGACTTTAGCTCAACTATGACTTTATCTTCAACTAGCAAATCGAGTCTATAGCCGCAATCAAGGACTATACCCTTGTAATTCAATGACAGAGGAACCTGTCGCTTAAATTCAATTCCTCTCAATTGCATCTCGCAGCACAAACACTCTTCGTAAGCTGATTCTAAAAGCCCAGGGCCAAGCTTCTTGTGCACCTCAATGGCCGCGCCAATGATCTTCCCGGAGATATCATTCTCCTGGCGCTCGGTAGCTACTGCCTTGTTGATTTCTGTCAAGGATTCCCACACCTTTAGTTTATTATCTTTGTGCGAGGATCTGAGATGCTTATAAAAGTTTCTGATGGAACGTATGCACTCTTTGTTAATATGGGCGTGTTAGGGTTGAGATCACACGCCTGCTATTTTTTATATTGGAATTGTAGATGTGGTAATTATAAATCGGTTTTTGAACGGTAATTTTCAAGTCTTAAAATTTTAGTATTTTCTCTTTTTAGTCTTTGTGCGTTCTCCGTGAAAACTCAGTGTCTCTGTGATGATAGTTCGTTTCTAAACCACGAGTTTAATAATTGAGCCATTATTACAGCATATTTTGCAGCGGCTTTTTTAGTTCTTCTTAAACCATTTTATCGTCTCTTCCAACCCAGAATCCAGATCGAAGTCTGGCCTATATCCCAGCTTATCCCCGGCTGAAGAGATATCCGCCAGAGAGTCTTTAACATCCCCCTGCCTTGGCTCATCATAAACTGGTTCGAGCCTGATGCCGGTGATCTCCACGATCTTGCTGGCCAGCTCGTTCAGACTTACTCTCTGCCCGCAGGCGATGTTGAAAATGCCCTCCGCCGGGCTTTGCATGGCCAGGATGTTGGCCTTTACCACATCTTTCACGAAGGTGAAATCTCGCGTCTGATTGCCATCGCCGTAAATCACGGGCGGCTCATGGGACAGGACTCTGGTGATGAATCTGGGTATCACTGCAGCGTACTGTGACTCTGGGTTTTGCCGGGGTCCGTAGACGTTGAAATACCGGAGGCATGCGGTCTTTAGGCCGTAGACTCCAGAGAATACCCTGCAGTAATACTCTCCTGCCAGCTTGGAGATGGCATAGGGTGATTTGGGGTTGGGCTTCATCTCCTCATACTTTGGCAGGGTCGGCGTGTCTCCGTAGGCCGAGGAAGACGAGGCATAGACTACCTTTTGCACATTGCAGTCTCTGGCGGCCACGAGCACTTTGAGTGTCCCTTCCACGTTGGCCTCGTTGGAGGCAATGGGATCATCCACAGATCTCTGCACCGAGGGGATAGCTGCCTCGTGAAAGACGGTATCCGCACCTGAGAATGCTTCTTTCAAGAGGTCCAGGTCGGTGATGCTGCCTTCAATGAAGTTGATCTTATCAATGATCTGATTGAGATTTTCTATCCGTCCCGTGGATAGATTGTCGATTACTGTTACCTCGTGCTTCTTCAAGAGCTCCTCTGCCAGATTTGAGCCGATGAAGCCTGCACCGCCTGTGACGACAACTTTCATTAGAGTAGGTCAACTCCTGGTAATAATAGTGTATTAAATTGCATATTAAAGTGAATATTTAATGCTTCAAAGTGCGGTATTCGTCTTTGTGCTTTCTTTGTGAGCTTCGTGTGCTTTGTGTTGGGAGTTCGTTCGTAGTATATATAATAATCAAAATATAGTTAAAAATAAGTGAGGATTCCTATAAACCTGCCCATTTATTAATATGCAAAAGTATATATAGTATTAATACTATTAAGTAATATGGATTCTTTTACTACTTGGATGTTGCGAGGGCTTAGTGAGAAGCAAGGAACGTCTCGGTTGTTAAGGATATCGAATTTGATCAAGTGGCTTCCGATTCGCCTGATCCTGGATGAGATGTATAACAATAAGACCGAGAAGGGTGGACGACCGAATTGCGATGTCATTTTGATGTTCAAAATTCTTATCCTTCAGCAATGGTATGGCTTGAGTGATCTGGAAATAGAAAGACAAATGTCCGACCGCATCTCGTTCATGTCGTTTCTTGGTTTTCCCGATCCGTTTCCAGATTCAAGGACGATATGGCTATTCAGAGAACGTATGGCAAAGACTGAGAAAGATAAATTGGTCTGGGCAGAACTACAACGACAACTGGATGCTATGGGTTTGCAGGTTAAGCGCGGAACGATTCAAGATGCTACATTCATTGAGGCTGACCCCGGATCATCGAAGAAACCACACGACGAAAGTGCTAAGACTCGGCGAAGCCGAGATGGGACCTGGACGAAGAAAAACAATAAGAGGTATTTCGGCTACAAGCTCCATCAAAAAACCGATATCGATTACAGTTTGATTCGAGAAATAGAGACTACTACGGCGAAGCTGCATGATAGTCAAGTTGATCTGTCAAGAGAGGGCGAAGTTGTACTTCGAGATAAGGGTTATTTCGGTGTGCAGGCGAAAGGTATTGATTTTACCATGAGACGTAGGACCACCGATGCGCCTCTTGGAGAACTTGACAAAGAGCGAAATCGATTGATAAGCAAATTGAGATCTCCAGGGGAGAGGCCACATGCAGTAATTAAACGAGTTTTTGGCGCAGGAAGGGTATTGGTCACTACAGTTAAGAGAGTTGGTGTTAAAATGATGGCAACCGCTTTTGCTTTTAACCTATATCAGCTCTGCACATTGAAAAATGCCCAAATTGTTTAGTCTAGCGGTAGCTATGGAAAAATAATCGAAACGGATGAAAATCAAGAAAAAATGGACGCCATGGGCGCGAAAAAACGCACTTTTCTCGGAGGTTTCTCTAAAAATGCCAGTAAATAGGAATCCTCAAGTATCAGTTATTCTTGAATTCCTTTGTGGTTGGGTTTTCCTTCAATCTAGATCTGCATAATTGAACGGATCCACATCAACAGAATTCAAGGGTTCCAAAAGATCTTCAGTCGTATAAACCTTCGCAGTCTTCTGTCTCTTGAAATGTTTATCATTAGACCATATAGGACAGCAGAGCTGTAAGGCCAAAGCAAGAATAGGCGCGTCCTTTTCATCGATCCCTTTCATGATCTCTGATGCATCTTTTATCTTTTGGCAATATAGATCAAAAGGAGCTATCTTAATTATTTGTATCGGCTACAATCCTAGGCTCTTCTTTTCTTCTCTCCATACCTTCTCACGCACTTCCTCTAAAGCAAGAAGATCCTCTTCGGTAAGATCCAGATCCTCCACTGCCCTTTCAAATAGCACCCATCTGGTTTCTTCTTCTTTAATGAGGGTCTCGATCTTCTTCATTAGGGGCTTTATGGGCAGGCAATCTGGGATTTCAACTTCAATCATACCCACTTTATCACCACATAACTATCTATCCCTATGGTTCATAGACTCTTTCTTGGCATCTGCAACTCTCTGTTTCCACAGAGTGTAGCCTCTTTTGTAGCAATGAATGGGGCCAGGCGGATGCGTGCGGGCGCACGTGTGGCTCAGTCTCCATTGTAAATCTCTAGGGCTCATGCATGTTTGAATTTGTGGCCTAGGTGGTCTAAAATAATAGTTGTATAAAAAACGAACCTCTACAGCCCCGGCTATCCAGTCATCCCCTCTTATCATAGCTTCAATTCAGACGATGACCTACATAGCCGTCAAAAGCAACTGATTTATTGCGTACTTTCTCAATTTCGGTAGTGATTTAGAAGCCTTTTGTCTCGCATCCAGTCCCCGGAGATTTCGCATGCATCATACTTCCCTCCCGCGCTCGATTAGGAGAGATCAAAAATGCGATCTATGTCAGGCGAGGCGTGCTAGTCCATGGTCGGGACTACTGGTGTTTTGCGAACGATTCACCGGCACAGACACGAGAAGCGCGCAGAGGAGGAGCGTACGGAGACGACTAAACTTCAGCATGCGAATTGGCTGGATCATCTTCGTGTGTTGTGAATAATAAAAAATGGAAGATCTGAAGATAGCCTCAGATCTTCACAAATATCTTCATCGCTTCTTCCGGCTTCTTTAGCATCAGCAAGACATGCATCTTGTATGCCAGCGCCTGGGCATAGGCGGGATCTATTTCCAGAGCCTTGTCGTAGGCCTGGCCAGCCTCAACATACTTTCCATTGGCCTCCAGAATTACTCCCCTGGCTACATAGGCTTGCTTAAAGCTGGGATCAACCTGCAATGCTTCATCGAATTGCTTTGCAGCCTCGGGCAAATTGTTCAGGGCCATGAGCATGACTCCCTTTTTGTATAAAGCATCCTTGTAGGCCGGATCGAAAGTCAGTGCGCCTTCGAATTTGGTCACAGCCTCCTGGTACATCTCCTGTGTTTGCAGCAGATTTCCTTCCCGCAGCCAGTTTGCCTTGCTATTATCAAGCTCCGTGGTCTTGGCTGCAGCGATAGAGGCATTGGTGAGGTCTTTCATGGCCGTATAGGCCTCTGTGATACCCGACCAGGCGACAGCTTTTTTGCTGTCGATCTGCAGGGCGGCGTTATAGGAAACGAGCGAGCCGTTGAAGTCTTTAAGAGCTCTCTGGGTGTCTCCCTTATGAATCCAGGCATCAATGTAGCCCGGATCCTGGCCGAGAGCCTTTTCAAAATAGGTCAACGCACCCGTGTAATTCTTGGAGGCATAAAGCTTGGACCCCTTCCAGTCGAAATATTCCGTCTCTTCTGCCAGACAAATGGCGCTCAACAGAAAAATACATACCAATACTCCGAATATTTTCATTACTATTCCTCCAAATCTACTGGTCAAATATAGTTTTCATAACTTTCTTCATGGCCCGGGCGGCGTTCATTCGTACGCTGTTATCTTTGTCGTATGACATGGCATAGATCAGGGGCTCTTTTGCTCGGGGATCGTCCATCTCACCCAGCGCCCACGCTGCATCCGCTCTCAGATCGCTCTCTATATTCTGATCGCCCATGACCTGAATCAAAGGACTTACGGCGAAGCTCTTGTTAATCCGGGCGATCGCTTCAACAGCCGCATGTCGTACCGGGCCTTTTCCATTCTTGAAGGCCAAAATCAAGGGCCCCAGGCTTCTCTCCTCGCCTATCTCTCCCAGCGCCTGCGCTGCTCCTGCCTGGGTGATATTGTTCGATTCCTGCAAAGCCAGGATCAGCGGCTCTGTTGCCGGGCCCCCCAATGCCGTCAGTGCTTCTATGCCGTCCCTTCGAACCAGGCTCTCAGGATCAGCCAGAATCCCAATCAACGGCTCAATGGCCTGGCTCTCGCCCCGCCTCCCCAGAGAGGCTGCAGCCTCGGAGCGCACACCGGGCTCGCTGTCCTGCAGGGCCTCAATCAGGGGCAGAGCCGCCTGCCCATCAGCCCCATCTCCCAGCGCCTGCGCTGCGCCCATGCGCCTCTTCGGGTCATCGTCCTGCAAGAGCTTTATCAGCAAATCCGAGGCGCTTGCTTTCGCCAGGGATTTAAGAGCCCATCCGGCTTCATTTCTGACAGTCTTATTCTCATCTGCCAGAGCGCTGACAAGAGCGTCCTGGGTGGTGTTGTCTCTGACCTGTCCCAGAGCCGCAGCTGCCCAGTAGCGAACTGTGCTGTTATTGCTCTGCAGGGCATAAGAGAGCGCCTCTGTGGCCTTGGAATCATTTATCAGCCCTAAGACTGCCGCCGCCTGCCACTTGACCGAGTCGTTCTTGCTTTTCATGGCAGCTGTTAAAGGCTCAATGGAGGGCCTGCCGATCTTGACCAGGGCCAGGACTGCCCACTCTCGCACATTTCTGTTGTTGTCCTGCAAAGCCTTAATCAGCGGATCTACTGCCCTCTCCTCGCCCATCTTTCCCAAAGCCCAGGCGGCCTCGCCTCTGATCTTGGCATCCTTATGGGTGAGGTTTTGCAGCAACTCTTCTGTGCTTTTTTTCCCTTCTGAGCCTGTGGCCGGGCCGGCCAGAGCTATTATGAGCATTATGAATATTGTGATTATGATTACGAAAATGCCGTTTTTCTTCAGAGCAATCATCCTATATCCTCAAAAGAATATCTACAGCCTCTTTTTGTCTGCCCGTCGCCAGCAATGCATGCATCTTATTGGTCAGGGGCAGAGACCATTTTGCGTCAATGGCAAGAGCCTTATCGAATGCCGCAATTGCTCCATCATAGTCTCCCTGCATCTCCAGGGCCTGACCTAAGGCATTGTAAGCGGACTTATATTTGCCATCGATGGCTATGACTTTATCAAGCAGCTCTATGGCCTCGGGGGTGTTGTTAGCGGAAAGCTCGGATAGGGCTTTTCTGTAAAGGGCATCCTTGTATTTTGCATCTATCCCTATAGCCCGGTCCAGGTCCAAAGCAGCATTGCCAAAATCTCCCTGCATCTGCAGCAAAGTCCCTTTTTTGAGCCAGTAGGCCTTGTTCTTAGGATCGATGCTGGTAAGCTCTGTAGCCGCAGCTGATGCATTGGCATAGTCCTTTTGTTGAGAATATGCATCCGATAGTGCCGTCCAGGCGGCGGCATTTTTGCCGTCCAGGATCCTGGCTCGACTAAATGACCGAATAGAGGAATTATAGTCCCGCAGCGCTTTTTCTGCATTTCCTTTATGAATCCAGGCATTTACATTTGACGGGTCTTGATCCAGTGATTTATTGAAAAGGTCCATGGCCTCGCTGAGGTTTTTGGCTGAGACCAGCTTGCTGCCTAGATTATCATAATAAGTGGACGCATCCTGGCTATAGCTGCAACTGCTCATGATGAATATGCAAATAAAAAGACAAATGTGTTTTGATTTCAAGACCGTTCCTCTTATAATGTCACAAATATCTTCATAGCTTCATCCGTTTTTCCCAGTCGCTGCAAGCTATGCACATTATTCATTTTGGGCTGACCCCACGAGGGATCGATTCGGGAAGCATTTTCATAGGCCTCTCTTGCCAGGAAATATTTTCCTTCTGCCTCAAGGATCAGCCCCAAAGCATTGTATGCTCCTTTTTGTTTCGGATCTCGGGCCAGAGTCTGATTTAACAGACTGATCGCCTTGCTGTTATTTCCCAGAGCCATTAAAGAGAGTGCCTTGCGGTATAATGCATCGACATATCTGGGATCCAGATTCAAGGCTCTGTCGTATTTCGCGGCGGCCTTCTCATAATCGCCCTGCATCTGCAGGAGGTTTCCCTCTTTTTGCCAGTTCTCTTTTCTGTTCGGCTCAATTTCCGTCACTTTGGCGGCAGCCTCTGCAGCTTGCCTATAATCGTTCAGGGCGATGTAGGCCTCAATTATCCCGGACCAGGCCGCAGTAGTATCGTTCTTTACTTGCAGTGCGCCCTCATAGCTCTGCAAAGAGGCGTTGTAGTCTTTCATGGCCCTCTGGGCATCGCCCTTATGAAGCCAGGCATCTATGTAAGTTGGGTCCTGTTCTATCGCTATATCGAAATAGGCGATCGACTCCGTGTAGTTCTTGGCAGCATATGATTTGAGGCCCTTCCAATCGAAGTAATCAGTCTCCTCAGCCAGGCACTGGGCGCATAAAATTATAAGGCACAATGATATAACAGCTACTATCATGATCTTCATATAATTCTTCCCAAAACTCTCCAAGGCTTTGTTATTCTCTCTTCATCATTGCTAATGCCTTTATCATCAAAGTGTTTGTTTTATTAAAATAATGTCCAAAGCCCCGGCTATCCCGTCATCCCCTCTTATCATGGTCTCAATTCAGAAGATGACAGACATAGCCGTCAATAGCAACCGTTTTCCTACCTGACTTTCCTAATTTCGGTAGTGAAATAAAAGGCTTTCGTCCCGCATCCAAATTTTTCCCGAGATTAGATACCTGCCTATCCGCCCGCACTTTATTCCTCTCTTCATATTTCCGCAATGGTGGGCTGCAGTTCAATCGCTCTATCAAAAGATTTGCCAATGCCTAGATATTTCAGGCTAAGTATTTTATATTCACAGCGCCAACATCCAGAATATGATCAGAAGGGCAAGAAATAATATTATTGATAAAGCATATTTTGAAGAAAAAAAAGGCATCAAGATTCTGCATGTCAAAGGCAATCCCTATGAAATTGGATATCAGCATGGCCATCTCTTAGCAGCTAAAATTGATCTGATGATAAAAAGAACGCTTCTAGCAACTATAGCTTATGTCGCCCAGCAGACCGGCTCGGATCTTGAACGGGCGGAAGAAATGATGTGGATCGGCCAGAAAAAAGCAGAGCCGTTTATCCCCCAGGAATTCATAGACGAAATGCGGGGAATTGCCGATGGTGCAAATGATGCCGGAGTGGATGTGACAATGCAGCAGATCCTGCTCTGGAATACAAACTATGATCAATGGTGCATCTACTGTCATCCCCATTACTGGCAATGTGACGGCCAGTCAAATTCAGATGGCAAAAAGTTCATGCCGGCACCTGCCGGCGGCTG
The DNA here is from genome assembly GCA_964633785.1 of uncultured Methanotrichaceae archaeon. Classification (GTDB taxonomy): domain Archaea; phylum Halobacteriota; class Methanosarcinia; order Methanotrichales; family Methanotrichaceae; genus Methanothrix. The sequence continues at coordinate 37,355 of CAZWHG010000020.1, read as the reverse complement.
CAGCAGCTTTTGTGCCTGGGATGAATGGGCAGGAGGAGACAGAAGGCTGATCTTTGGAAAAAATGAAGACAATTTCAATATGCCGGAGCAACTGGACAATCGCATGATGGTCATAGCCGACCCGGATAACGGATTTGGCCATGCATTCATGACCTATCCCGGCATGATCGGGCTGGATGGCGGCGTAAACGAGGACGGATTTGAGATGATGACCCAGCTGAATTCTATGCGAGATGAAAGCATGGAAGGCTGTGGTATTGCCATATTCACCCGATATCTTCTGACCCATGCCGGCACGGTAGATGATGCCCTAAAAATTTTTCGGGAAACGCCGCGCTGCGGCGGCATTGCCTATCATGTAGCAGATGCCAAAGCCAAACGGGCTGCTGTAGTAGAAACATCTTCCAGGATGATCTCTGTTCGTTATCCCATGGCAAATGTCAAAGCGCTGTGGCAGACTAATCATTCCAATTGCTATCCCAGCTGGATGGGCTATTCCGGATACAATATGGTAGCTGATCAAGCAATGGTAAATGAGCTCAAGGATATATCGACGATAGAGAATTGGCAGAACAGCCTCAAGGATCCTTACAACTTCTACGTGCAGGCTCCCAGCCGTTTTGAAAGATACGGCCAGTTAATACACCAGTACTATGGCCGAATAACTGTGGAAAACGCCATAAAAATGTTAAGCGATTGCTATGATCCTTACACGCAGATGACCCGCCCGGTAAATTTTCCCTCGTGGACAAATAACATACTCTGCTCTATATGCGCTCTATATCCTGATTTTACCTATCAGGCCAGTGAGCCGACGGGCAAGTTCGAGGCCCACATCGCCAATATGTGGAGTTTTATTGCTTATCCCGAAACCGGGGACATTTGGTTGGCAATAAAAGATTTCCCGGCACAGTACGGGGGATATGAATATTTCAACCTGCCAGAGATGCTGAGCTCTTTGCGTTAATTATTTAGGGTCTTTCGTGCGAGGTACGCTCATACGGAAAAATACCTGGCTAAATGAAATATGGGAGGTTAGAATGAAACTCAATAGAAAACAGCTAATGGTCTACTTCATAGCATTATTTGCTCTTATACCGGGTGCCTGTGGCGGCCTTCAGATCATCACAGCAGGCGGCGGCATTGCTGATGGCGGCAGTGTATTAATGAATTTCGATACATTGAAATCCACCGCCGTGAGCAGCAAAATAGAGATCAATGGCGCAACTATTTCGCCATCAACGGCGATAGCCGGGCCAATAGATTTATTCGAAGAGACTCACTCGGTCACAGATGCTTCCGGCAAGAGCGCCGGGGTGTACGTTAAGGTGGTCAATGCTCTGGATGGATTGACTTACAGCTCCCGGGTCCTGCCAGGCGAAGGTAATGTATTAACCTGTCCGCAAGTCTCGGCAGAACAATGGCTAACCGTCACCAGGGCCGATTCTATCATATGTACGGCAACGGCATCTTATGGGACGGCTCGATCGGCGAGCGTGGGCCTGGAAGAATACAAGGGGGCATCAGCAGGAGACTATGTAACGCTGTCCGAATATTATGGCAAGGCAGTAACTACCGATACATCGGTTCTTGCCGCTCAGACCGCAACCGGCGGAGAGGCAAATTCCATCAAGATCTATGGTGCTGCAAAAGATAGCAGTGGAACTTATAAAGTGGATACGCCAATTACGGGCATCTCCGGTGGAAAAGGCACATTCCAGGGATTGAGTGAGACCTCCGTTGCAGGAACCACCACAGGGGTTTTGCAGGAGGAGCACGTACATGGTGCATTCACCAGCACGGCTGCCTATGCTCCCAAGAGGATGATCAAAAAGACCAAGACCAGAACATCAGCTTATGGCACGGAGTATGATATTAAAATGAACTCCGGCAAAGGAAGTTCACCAACAGGATATCTGGGATACTATCTCACACCGGGAATGAAAATCCAGGTGCTGTGAATGTTGCTTTCGGTGGCGATACTGTAAATTTAGCTGCGGGAAGATACGTGGAAAATATCAAGATCACCAGATCGCTGACCCTTAAAGGAGCTGGATCCGGCCAGACCATAATTGACGGCAATAAGAAAGGCTCGGTGTTTACTCTTGGCAAGAGCTGTGCGAATAATCGCAATGTTAAAATGGATTTATCGGGGCTGACCATTCAAAACGGCAAAGCCAGTTACGGTGGAGGCATTGCCAACGTTGGCTGCAATCTGGCTCTAACTGATGTATCATTGACCGGCAATAGCGCAGTTTATGGCGGTGGAGCTATTTGCAGCACCGGCACGGTGACCATGAACAGCGGTAGCATAACCGGGAACACTGCAAAATTTGGCGGCGGGATTTACAACTACTTCGGCACCCTGAACCTGAAAGGAGGTAGTATTACCGGGAACACTGCCAACACCAAAGGTGGCGGAATATACTCATGCAACTCGCGAGTTGCCTTTGACGGCACACAGGTAGTCGTGAATTCCAACAAAGCAGGTGTGCCACCTTCGGAATTGAGTTGGTATAAGGGATGGGGAGTATACCTTAATTCCGGCAAACCTACCCTTACCGGCGGTTTCGATCCGGCAACACAAGTGACCGGGAACACACATATCTAGAGTCTATGGATGAGGGGCGAGACGCCCTTCATCCTGAGAAATAGGGTTTCAGATGACTGCAACCCTACTTCTTTTTGCCGTTACTTTGCGGCTGGGTCCATCTCCCAGATACCAAAGGCGTTGTTTTCCGTATCCATGCAGATTACAAAATATCCCATCCCGGGAACGGCTTTTTTAGGAACAATTATTTTGCCGCCCAGCTTTTCAACTTTCGCTGCGTATTCGTCCACCGACGTAACTCCGATGTAGTCTGTAATTTGTTGGTCGGGGTGCATTCTCTTCATCATGCCCCCACCCGGAGCGCCATAAACGTCGATCATCATGTAATCCATGCCCTGAATGCCTTCGATCTTCCACCCAAAAAGGTTGGAATAGAATGCCTTTGCCCTTTGCATGTCATCCGCGGGTATTTCGAAGTGTACAATACCTGACATCTCTTCATTCCTCCTTGTTCATGATTTCGTTTGATCTTCTATATTGTGTCTCCAAAGTTTTTAAGACTATACATATTGGATTTTTTGGAGGAGTTCTTCAAGGCGGTCCATGCTTTCGATTGCCCCTTCCTTCATTCCTGTGCGGAACATGCCGTCACGATCCTCAACTGACTGGAATAGATCCGTGACTGTCAGTTTCGTCTTGCCTTCGAACTCTTCGAACTTTGACGTTTCAATTATTGCATGGCCCGGCATACCTTCGAATTCAAAAGTGTGAACCTCCCGTTCCTGCGGCACGATTTCTCGATAAATGCCATTGAAAGCATACTCATTGCCATCCTGGTCGCGCTGAATGAACCGCCATACACCCCCTGTTTTTACGTCCATCTTTTCAACTTTGGTCGCAAATCTTTTCGGCCCCCACCACTGCGGTATAAGGTCTGGATTCGTGCTCGTCTTGAACACCAGTTCGCGAGGCGCGTCAAAGATGCGAGTAATGACGATTTCCCGATCTGACGGAAACTCAAACTTGGGGACATTTTTCCTGAGAGTGATCGTTTTTTTCAGTTGCCAGATATTCAGCAAGCTTGTCGAAGGATTCATTCCAGCCCTGCTGTGCACCCTCGCTATCCGAGCCCGCAGGCAAGCCTGTATGTCGCAAGGTAAGCTTTGTCTTTCCATCGTACCCTTCGAATATTACTGTAATCAGCAGTTCGCGCGGAAAGTCTTTGCTCATGCCGTAATAGGAAGCCGGGACCGTGTTGCCTTTCTCATCCGCGAAAGAATCGGTCATGACCAGTCGCTCGAATGCTACGATTTCGAGGTAGATGCCTTTGCTCCAAAAGTCCTTGCCATCCGGTGATCGCATGCAATTCTGATACTCACCACCCACTCGCAGATCGATCCTGGAAACGGGTGATGTAAAGCCAACAGGTCCCCACCAGTGCTTAAGGCGCTCGGGCACTGTCCATGCTTCCCACACAAGTTCTCGCGGGGCATCAAAAAGGCGTGTTATGATCAAGTCAGTCGTGTCTTTGTTGGTCATTGTCATTCACCTGGTTATTCATCCTTCTGGATTCAATCGCAATCGCTCTTTGACACAGAAATCAGACGCTCAACACCACCTATCTCATTGATGAATGCCGCCACGCAGGCCGGCACCAGCCCGCACCATTTGCCGTTCTCTCTCATCAGCTTGCGTATGGCTGTACCGGAGTACTGGTCTCTCTGGTACATGGGCGACCTTCTTATCTGAATACCCGCTTCGCCGACTAGCTGGACCACCAGAGGATTATTGGAATAGACCACATCAAAGCGAGGTACCATGGATCGCAGGTGAGAGACCCATACAGAATTTCTTTGGATATCCTGCAAAGGCGTGACGATAGAGCGCTCTCTCAGAGGGCTTTCGCCCAGAGCCGCATATATCATCTCCATCCTCTCGCCTCCTGTGAAGGGATTCTCAGCCGTGTGGCTCTCCTGGGCGCTGCCGATTACTATCACAATCTCCTCCACCTCCTTAGCGATCTTCTCCAAAACCGCCTGGTGCCCCAGATGAAAGGGCTGGAAGCGCCCAATGTAGAGAGCGCGCTTGATCTTCAAATCCCCCTACTTGCCGATAACCTGCTTTCCAATCAGCTTAATGGCGCTCTCCTTATTGGGGCCGATGGGCGAGCCCACCACGACTTGGGTGACGCCGGTCTTGAGGAGTTCATCCACTCGTGCCCGACAGTCCACCGGCGTTCCGGAGACGGAAAAAGCGTCTGTCATTTTGGCTGTCACGGCCGACATAGCCGTCTTGAAGTCGTATTTGGCAATAGCATCGGAGATCGTCTTCGCCTCATCATTGGTCACTCCGTGCCTTTGCAGCACGTTCTCAGGCGAGCCGGCTACGATAAAGGCCACTACTATCTTGGAGGCATTAATGGCCTTGACCGGATCTTTATCAGCGCTGAAGCTGGCATAGGCACATACCTGCACATCTTGCGGATTTCGGCCGGCCTTTTCCGCACCTTGGCGGATCATGGGCACGGCGAACTTGAAGTCCTCGGGATGGGAGGCATTGATGAGCACGCCGTCTGCTATGGCTCCGGCCAGCTCCAGCATCTTCGGCCCCTGAGCGCCGATATAAATAGGGATCTTGCCGGTGGCAAAGGCCATTTGCGCGCCTTTAAAACCAGCCTGGTTTACCTGCTCGCGAGCCAGGAAAGCGCGAATAGCCTGAACAGATTCCTTGACGCGGGTGAGAGGCTTGTCCCAGTCTATGCCCATCTTCTCGAACGTAGCCTTGTCCCCCGGGCCTATGCCCAGGATGGCCCGCCCGCCGGACAGCTCGTTTATGGAGGCGATGGACGAGGCGATGATGGCTGCATTCCTGGTGTAGGGATTGGTGACGCCCGTTCCCAGCGAGATCTTATTGGTCATCATCGACAGCACAGCCAGAGTGGTCCAAACATCCCGGTTATTATAGTGATCTGTGATCCAGATATTCTTAAATCCAGCATCTTCTGCCAACTTTGCCATATAGCCGATCTTCAAGACCGATTCATCGGGCACAAACTCAATTCCAAACAACTTAAATCTCCTCCAGCTCGATGCGGTCTCCGGCATTGAGGCAGAACGCCTCCGCGGCATTTCCCTGGTTGACCGCAATTTCTGCAAAGCCATGGCTTCCCTGGGTTATAAGCGGTTCGATCCGGCGCGCCTGGGCATATGTCTGGACGCGCTTCAACTTTATCCCCTTCAGGCGGACAGGAAAGGCGGGCAGATTTTTCATATTCAGGATGAGGTTGCCAAAGCGATCCACATAGATGACCGTGGCCTCAACTCCCTTATCTGTCTTCTTCGCCTCTCCAAAATTCAGATCTTTGGGCCTGACCCGGGGGCCCATACAGGATGGACTCTTGCCCGAAGCCAGCAGGGCGGCTACCGGAGCGAAGACGTCCCGGCCGTGGAAGGTATTGGAAGGGGAAGCTGAACCAAAACCCATGCCCAGGACCTCTTGAGAGATGGCGATCTTGTAGGCTTGGGGCGGATTGCCCGGCGCACCAAGGCTTCTTGCTGCCGGCAGGAGCAGGCCGTTGTCAGGTCCCACGAAGATCTGCCCGCCGCTCTCCACCACCAGCCCCAGCCTGTCTGTGCCCACGCCGGGATCGACCACACCGACGTGAATGGTGCCGGCGGAAAAGTAGCGGGCCGTGGAGAGAAGGGCAAAGGCACCGGCGCGCACATCCTGGGGTGGGATGTCGTGGGCGATGTCCACGAAGGTGACATCCTGAGCTTTGTCCCCCAGCCGGGAGAGGATCACTCCTTTCATCTGGGCGGGATAAAAAGAGCCAAAGTCAGTGAGCAGCGTTATGATCTTCATGCTCTCAGCACCTGAATATCTGCCTGCCTGGATACCTCAAGCTCATCCTTGCCCTGAAAAGTCGAGACGGTACCTCTGATATTTACCCGATCGCCTGCTTTGATCTGAGCTCTAAGCTTCCCAGCACCCGCCTTGGCAGGGATAAAAACCGGAAGGGGCGTAGAGTCCAGCTTGAGGAGCAGGTTGCCGCCGCTCTTGGTGGGCATTATCTGCAAAACCAGTCCTTCTACGGATAGGCCGTACCCCTTTTGGGACACAGAATCAGAAGAGCCATCCGATTCACTTTCTTCGAACGCAAAGGCCCAGTAAGCCACAGCCAGAGAACCCAAGGTCATGAGGAGCAACACTACTACTATCTTCTCCTCTTTTTGCATCCTCATGATCTTCTTTCCGGCGCCAGAGCCATAGCTAACGCGCAAACTCTATGCGATTTGTGCGAAAAATATTATTGAAAAAGCTTATTTTTTTTCCTCAGGCTTTGCCCCGAAGCGCTCCTGCCAGCCTTTCTCCAGGTGATCCAGGCAGATGTCGCATACGCCCTTGTATGCGCCCTCGGGGTAGGTGAGGTTGTGAACTGGGGCCTTTATGGGAAATAGCAGCGGTCGTGCACGGGTACATAGTTCGCAATCAGCCATTTTAATTCATCTCCTACGAAATGTTGGATGATGCTTCTCATGTTTAAGTTTTCTGTCCGAGGGTTTCATGTCTCGAGGGCACAGTAGTCCTCCATTCCCCTCACAGTCTCCACCAATTCCTCCACCTGCGTTTCATCTACCTGGGCAAGCCTCACCCTTCGCACAATATTTGTCACATTTATATCGGCCATGACTATCTTGGGAAGACTGCTGTGCTTGAAGCCCTCTACCACAACGTAATCCACCCCATCCCTCTCCAGTTCAGCCAGAGCAAAAGCAAGGTCCCCACGCCCCCGCGTCACCTTGAGGCACGCTTCGCCCAGACCGATGACCACGTCCGCTCCGGCATCGAAGTGGCGTTTGGTGTCACCCCGGTCCACATCGTGACCGGCCATGTTCTTGATCGTGCCCACCTTGCCATGTTTGGCCAGCGACGCCACCAGGGCAGCCACCAGAGTGGTCTTGCCCGTCTTCTTTGTTCCTACTACGGATATTACCTTCATTCTTTTTTTGATCTCATAAGTTCGATTAAGAATCTCGCGAATCCATTCAGGTCTGTTACGCGCACATTCTCGTTCAGGCCGTGGATATTGCTCTCCAGCTGCCGTCCCACTCCAAAGACGCAAGTAGGAATGCCGGTCTTCTCCGTGGCATAGGCCTGATCAAGGCTACCCTGCGCTCCGGAGAGTCGGGGGAAAAAGCCCATGCCTCTTTGCACCGCTTCCCTCACCTCCAGGACCCAGGGGTGATCCGGATTCACGCTCATGGGAGGATAGCCGGGATAAAACTTGAGATCAAAAGCGACATCAATTGGCTTTAGGGCCCCCTCTATCTCTGCCATGGCCTCATCCATGCTCTCTTCCGGTATCACCCGCCGGTCGCCGCGCAGATTGCACCTATCCGGAACAATGTTCTCCTTGACGCCCCCATTGATCATAGTAATATTGAGGATGGGCATGAGATTCTTCTTTCCAACGGCTTCCAGGGCAGAGCTGGCAGGCAAAAGAGATCTTCTGGCCTGCACCACCTTTTTGAGATCCATGAGCGCGTCCATGATGGGTATGGATCTTTCCACGGCATTCATCCCTAAGAAACTGGAGCCGCTGTGCACGGACCGGCCATGCACTACCACATCCCAGTGTATTATGCCGTTGCTGCCTATCACTACATCATCAGAGAAGCCGTCCATGCATAGCATCAGATCACCCTTTACCTCCCCCAAATCAGTGAGATAGCACAGACCGGAGTAGCCGCCTACCTCTTCATCCGTGGTTAAGAGAACGGTGAGATTGTACTTCGGCTTGCCGCTCTCCAGAAGCGCCTTCAGGGCGGCAATTAAGGCGGCAATTGATCCTTTGCAATCGGAGACACCCCGGCCATATACCCTTCCGTTCCTTACCACGGCCTGGAAGGGATCGCTATCCCAGGCCCCTTCTGCCGGCACCACATCCAGATGGGCATATATCAACAGCGTCTTTTCCGCTCCTGCGGAAAAGTCGGCGCGCAGGTTGTAACGATCGCCCACTAACTGCCGGTCGCTGCATCTTGCCGCGAAGACGTCCTCAGGCATGACCATCTTTTGCGTAACAAAACCCATCTCACGAAAGATGGGGGCCAGCCAGTCCACGATCTCCTGATAATTATTGCCCGGAGGGGCGACGGTCTTGAAGCTGACGATTTTTTTTAGCAGATCTATGAGGTAATTGGCGTCGGGCGATGGGATAATTTCGGGCATCATGCATTCCTTTCCAAAATCAGGACTTAATAAGCAGGGATGACATATTAAATGCTTTGCGAGATGCTGTCCTTCGGTGATGCTGCATAATAATCGCGAAGTTCCTGCCAGTATCAACATTATCATCCGAGTCCAAAATCGACGGACAGTACGCCTCGCCTGCAGCCAGTGCATCTTGCTCATCAATCAATTTCCGAAAGCCGAATTGGCCAGGACCTCAGCTTCCTGCCCTAAAGCTTTGCGATGACCTTCTTCCCCCATCTGATTCCAGGAGTCTCAATTAAATGGTATGTCAGCAAGGAAACGGATGTCACAATAAGAAGTGTCAAGATTAAGCATAAAAAAAAGCTGAAGTCGGTAGAGTAAATTGTATGGTCATAGATATATACATACATCGGTTTCAATGGCTCAATTATAAAAGGATGGATAAGATATAAGCTGTAGCTGATTGCTCCAAAGAATCGGGTGAACCGATTTACAATGAGCCAATTGGGAGTCAAGGAAAGGGAAAGTATCAGCAAAACGAAAGCTATTGGACTCATTGTCAGCCATGAGGTAAGTCCACCCAGAGGCTCATACAAATCGGATAATGTCATTGATAGAGGCATGTTACCTATAAATACAAATAGTATTATTAAAGATAATAAAAGCATAATAAAGGCGACATGCGCCCGATATTCATTTTTTATTTTAGGTAAATGGGATTTATAAACAAGATAACAAATAATTCCAACAGGAAATATATATGCCCAATGGAAAAAATTGTAATAATTATAGTTAGTTGATATCATGATATTTTCTCCGATAATTGAGCCCAACAACTGCCTGCTTTCCTTGCAGAACCAGTATATGCCGATAAACAGGAGAATTGAGCGCCGCATATTATTTACTTTGATAAATATCAACGGCAAAACTATGTAAAAGAGCATCTCAACTCCTACTGTCCAGCCGCCGTTAAAGAGACTGGCCGAGTATTGCGCGACCAGATTAAAGGTGAAGGTGAAATTGGCCAGGACATCAAGCCAAAAAGGAACTCCCTTTTGTGTGATGAAGCTATCGAGCACTACAAAGATCAATAAAACGTAAAAAAGGGGAGCAATTCTGAAGAATCTGCGAAGATAGAACTTGAGGAACTTCCTCTTCTCGCCTGCTTTTTTGTCCAGAGATAAATATAATGTGAAAGCGCTGATGATGAAGAATAAAGGAATACCTGCAAGAGCCAAACCGATAAACCTCTCCGGGATGATCTGAATTGGATATGCCCATTTAGTGAGTGGGCCTACGGTTCCATACATGTGGTAGAAAAATATGCTGAGCGCAGCGATCCCTCTCAAGGCATCAATATAATCCAGCTTTCCTGTTTCGGTTATATATTGTGCGCCGGGAAGGGGACGGACCTTAGAATTCTTTGCCGAAGGATTCCCTATTGACAAGAAAATTCACACCACCTGATTATTTAAAATTGTAGGATCTAATGAAAAACTTTTGGTATAAGTTTAATGCGACAGGATAAATTTAAAGAATCGCGCGGTATACAAATGCCAAAGGGACTCTAGAGACAAGAGTCCAGGGTCTTTTCATTCCCGGTCGCGCACATCATAGGACTCCGAACAGAAAAGCGGCTCGGCATTGGACCCACAGAAAATGCAGCCACGAGCCTCGTACTCATCAGAGCTCATAGTATTGCCACAGATCAAGCATTTACGGATTGATGCCAGCTCCTTGACCATGGGCGGATCCCGGAGAGGGCAATATTCTTCAACATCCAGAATGCACGGCTCGCCGGTTCGGGCTTTGGGATGAAGGCAATAGCCAAGAAAGCCTTCCTCCTGGTCCTTCCAGTAAATGCATTCTTCGTATTTCTGTGGCACTTTCACCATTTTGGTCTTCCTATCTGATAAGGCTCTTTCCGCTCATCGCTTTCGGCTGGGGGATGCCGAGGAGCTGCAATGCCGTGGGCGCAATGTCGGCCAAAATGCCGTCTTCGCGCAAGCTGCGCTCTTGGCCGTCATTTATTATCAGCGTGAAGGGGACCGGATTGGTAGTATGAGCGGTATGCGGCTGGCCTGAGGTCAGATCGATCATTTTCTCTGCATTGCCGTGATCAGCCGTAAGCAGCACGCAGCCGCCTTTTTTAAGAATCTCATCGACGACGACGCCCACGCAGCCGTCCACCACCTCGACCGCTTGCACGGCAGCCTCGAATATGCCGGTGTGGCCCACCATATCGGGATTGGCAAAATTGAGCACGATGAGGTCGTACTTGCCGCATTCCACGCGCCCTTTCACCTCGTCCCGAACCTGCAAGGCGCTCATCTCCGGCATTAAGTCGTAGGTGGCGACTTTGGGAGAAGGTACGAGGCATCGGTCTTCACCGGGATTGGGCTCTTCCTTTCCGCCGTTAAAGAAGTAAGTGACATGAGCGTATTTCTCCGTCTCGGCTATGCGCAGCTGGCAGAGGCCGGCTCTGCTGATCACCTGGCCCAGAGTTTCATCGAGGTTTTGCGCCGGGAAGGCAATGGGCACATTCAGCGTAGCATCGTATTGAGTCATGCAGGTGTAAAAAACCCGCATCGGTTTTAGGGCAAACCCCTGAAAATCCTTGTCCACAAAGGCTCTGGTGATCTCGCGAGCTCTATCCGGCCGAAAATTGAAGAATATGATGCTATCGCCATCCTGAACCAGACCCTCATCGTCGACCAGGGTGGGCAGGAGAAATTCGTCATTCTCGCCTCGCTGATAGCCGCTTTCCACTGCATCCCTGGCGGTAGCGGCTCGCAGACCTTCGCCGTCAGTCAGGCAGCGATAGGCCTTCTCCACCCTCTCCCAGCGACGGTCTCTATCCATGGTGTAGTAGCGACCCGAGACGGTAGCCACCTTGCCCGTGCCGATCTGCTGAATCTTCGTCTCCAGCTCCTGCAAATAGGTAAGAGCGCTTCTGGGAGGCACATCCCTGCCGTCCAAAACGGCGTGCACATAAACATTTTCTAGATCCATTTTCCTGGCCATCTCCAAAAGCGCATAAAGGTGGGTGTTGTGGCTGTGCACTCCGCCATCAGAGAGAAGACCGATCAGATGCAGCCTGGTGCTCTTTGCCTTTTCCATTGCTCGCAGCAACACCTCGTTACCAGCGATGGTGCCCTGCTCAACTGCCAGACTGATTCGAGTATAGTCCTGGTAGACGATCCGACCGCCTCCTATGTTGAGGTGGCCCACCTCCGAATTGCCCATCTGGCCGCGCGGCAATCCCACGGCCAGGCCCGAAGCGGCCAGAGCGGTCGTCGGGCAATTCTTCCAGAATCGATCCAGGTTGGGCTTATCTGCCCTGGCTATGGCATTGCCCTCGACTATTGGGCTTATGCCGAAGCCGTCCATGATTATGATTGCTAAGGGCTTCATCTCTTGGGTCAATCGTTGCCGCGAATATATTAGATCTGCTCTTTGAAACCCTCTTTTCCAATGAGCGGAACGAAGATCACGCCCATCTTCTCCTCTATGCAAAAACCGTTCTTCCTTGTCACCAGATAAAGATCCTGATAGTCCCGGCCCACAGGCAGGACCATCTTGCCGCCCACTTTGAGCTGCTGCTTGAGCGGCTCGGGCACCTGGGGGGCAGTCGCCGCTACGCTTATGCGATCGTAAGGTGCATGCTCCGCAAGACCCACACTCCCGTCGGCCTCGATCACGGTCACATTCGTTATGCCGGCTTTTTCCAGATTACTCCTGGCCGCGGCCACCAGCTCCGGCTTCCGCTCCACAGAATATACCCTTCCACCGGGACCGACCATTGCCGCCATCACCGCGGCATGATAGCCGCTTCCCCCACCCACCTCCAGGACGGCCATTCCCGGTTGCAGATCGAGAAGATCGCACATTATGGCTACCATGTGAGGAGCGGAGATGGTCTGGTTCAGGCCGATGGGAAGTGGTGTGTCGTCGTATGCCCGGCTCTGGAGTGCAACGGGTAGGAAGACCTCTCTGGGAACGCGAGCCATTGCAGATATAACGGATTCTTTTACATTGCCCTGCAAGCTGCTCAATAGTTGCTCTTTGTTCATAGCTCTCGACCCCATACCCTCTGTATATCTTTGGCCTCGGCCGTCTCGGCAAAGCCCTCGCCACGTAGCTTCATCTTAACGATGACGAATTTGAATCCTTCCACTTTTCGGGCTTCCCCAACCTCAAAGACCTCATCGCCGGCAACGTTGATTTTGAGCGAATGAGTCATGCCGTTTCGATAGACCGAGATTTTGAGGGGCACCTGATCCGTAGCCCGGGCCCAGACGGTCTTCACCTTCTCTGCAGGAGCGCTGTTGACCCTGCGATCGGTCTCCAAAGATGCGATCTCTGTCATGACCACATCTTTGGCAGGATCGTCCACCAGGAGCTCATCTCCGACGCGGAGCACCTCTTTAGCCGGGATTTTGATATAGTACGGCTCGGATTGCTCGTCTTCGCTCACAATGACTTTGAGATTGACCAATCGCTCGCGTTCTACCTGAACGGAATGAACAGTCTCGCATTCAACGCAGCGCACTAGATTCTCCTGGCCGGATTTGATCAATGAATGCTCCGTATCGGCACTACAGGTAGGACAGAAGATCTGATCATCAAGCATAACATATTATTATTCCACAGAGTATTTAAAGTATGGCGGCCTGCCGCTCGCGTCTCCTGTCCGGCGACGCAGATGTTGCCAAACGAAGCCGGAATTGATTGATTCTTAGGATATATCAGGTTTCCATGTATTTTTAGATAGGGAAAAATTTTTTAATGAAGACGTAATATGCTAACGTATGAAAGAAGTTGTTAAAGAAAACTGCTCCTCCCTGGATCGCGGTATGGACGAATGCTGCAACATTGCGGAGAGCATGATCGAAGAGATCCATCAGATTGCATTGCCTGGGTTTTCCATGGCATCCTCTGCTAATAAAAGGCAAAAGGGCTCGCTTAAGGAGAGACTTATTCGCCAGATAAGGGCCGCGAGAAAGGTGGCGATGGTATGATCCAAAGGTAATTATTTTCTTATTTTATGTATCCGAAAAGTCCAATCAAGATATATCTGGATTATTCTATGAAAATCAAAAATTCAAATCAAGAAAAATTATTTTTATTATGTAAGGAGCATTCTTTATTACACGAAAACTATTTATATTAATCTAGTCACTAATTATGTTGTGGACACCGACTCCAAAGCCTGCAGCATCCCTCAATCATGCTCTGAGGTGGAGGTAGACCTCAAGAGGCTGGACCGCATGCTTCAGGCAGCCCACCGAAGTTCTATCGACATAAAAGAAAGCTACGACTTTTACGTTTTGGCCCTGAAAGAGTTCAACAAAGAGAACCTGCCCGAGTCGTATCTCTACTGCGACCGGGCCAAGTACGAGCTTACCTCTGCCATCAACGATGCCAAGATCAAAATCAAAGGCTCCCGATTTCACAGCCTGCGCACCCTCTCTTACTTCTTCAAGCTCTACGGGCTCTATGCCGTAATCTTCGCCGCTATCGCCACCGTACTCTTCAGCTTCCTGATCACCAGATTCTCAGAGGTGAGCGTTCTGGGCGTGCCCCTCTGGTCCTCGTTCTTCGCAGGCCTGGGCTCCTCGGCCCAGATACTGACAGGAATTGCCGACGACCTGCGCCGCTACGGTATGGCCTCGCGCTACAAGAGGCTCTGGTACATGGCAATACCGCTCCTGGCCATGGTCTTCGGCTACATGGCCTATCTCTTCGTCAGCTCCGGCTTCATTGCCCTGGACGGCAGCACAGAGAGCCGGATGTTTTCCATCATGTTCATCTGCTTCCTGACGGGATTTCTCACCAAATGGCTGATCGGCAGGCTGTCGCGAATGTCCAGGGATATTTAGAGTTTGAGGTATCGGCGCCACCAATATTTAGGACAACACTTAGTACCGCACAATTGTTAGCACGGCACCGCCACGTAGATGTTGTGCTTGTTGCTCACAATCTGCACCCGCACGCTGCCCTGCTTGATGGGGCTGTCCATCACCGAGACCACCCGGTTTTTGGCGACGCCGAGCTGTTCTCCGCTCACCCAGCCGGGAGCCTTGATCTCGACCCATGTTTTCTCCTTCTTCTCAAAGACCGTAGGGATAGTGGGCCGCCTCTCAATCTTGAAATCCTGGGCCTTGAGGCGAAGGGGAATGGAGAACTGCTTCTCCCATTCAGCCATGCTGCGATTGTAAAATTGCCACCAGCTCTGGGCCTTGACCTTGCCCGGCGAGCGGCCCAGCCGGTAGTGCTCGAATTTCTGAATTCCCAGTGGCGGCCACCTCTTTCCCGCGCCGATCTCCTGGGCGAAGCTGATCAGCTCCGCCATATCTTCATCATTGATGCCCGGAATCAAAACGGGCGCAATCAAGAGGTCGATCTTGCTCCGGGCAATGCTCTTTGCCGCCTGCTTTATTTTTTCGATGTCAAAGCCGGGCATGCCCGCCAGGAAGGCGGCCTTCTCCGTCTGCAGAGAATGAATGGAGAGGTTGATCCTATCCAGGCCCGCCTCTTCCAGCGCCGCGATTCGCCCCTCATCGAGCAGAGTGCCGTTGCTCTGCATGGAGACGACGCTCACCTCTTTTATGGCCTTGAGCCGCTGCACCAGAGGCACAATATCCGGATAGATCATGGGCTCGCCCGGCGAGTCTATGTGGCACTCCACCCCCGGCCCCTTGAAGGGGGCGATCTCCTCCACCGCCTCCATCAGATAGTCCAGCTCCACCTGGTAGTCTGTGACGCGCGACCGCGAGTGCGGCCCGGCATCCACCGAGCAGAAGGGGCAGCTCAGGTTGCAGCCACAGCTCGGCCTGATCTGCAGCAGGCTGCTGCCCCGGTCGACCACGCCGAAGTAAATGCACCCCACCAGGGGGATGCCCGATTGACGTGTTATGTGAAAGAGCGACATTTGTAGATCCTTTGCAGCTATGAGTTTTGCACTCCAGGCTTTAATGGCTTTCCCATTATTCCGAGCTGTTTGGGTTTACTTTTGTTTCCTAATCTATTGGGGTGCCGCGCGCGATGGAACGAGCGGGTGAGCCCGGGCGCCCTCAGCGCCGGGCAGGCTTGGAGACTGCTGTGATGGGAAAAATGTTTATGAGATTGGAGAATTTATCGATCTCCAGCCAGCCATTCCTCCTAAAATGACGCGGAGGCTCTTCCAGCCACGTGCCTTTAGAAAGCTGGCTGCCACCATAGATCGCATGCCGCTGCCGCAGAAGATGGATATTTCTCTATCTTTGGGCACCTCATTCAACCTCTCTCTGATGGCCGTGATGGGAATATGCTGCGCACCTTCGATCCTGCCGTCTTTAAGAAGCTCACTCTCAAATCGGACATCCAAAATCCAGATCTGCTCGCCCCCATTCAGCTGGCGGTAGAGCTCTTGCACCGTTTGGGTTCTGATAGAATCCGACCCCATTCCGGACATGTGCCAGCTGAGCATGCCTCCCGCCAGAAATCCGGCGATGTTGTCGAACCCCAGGCGCAGGAGAATGACAGCTATGTTCTCGACTAAATTGCCCTCGCCCACGAGAAGAATGGGCCGTTCGTAGCTGAGAAACCAGCCGGCAAAGCTGGCCAGCCCATCCAGCCAGATGAATTGGGAGCCGGGAACATGGCCAGCAGCAAAGCCCAGCTCCTGGCGCGTATCCAGGATCTGAGCATTCTCAGAGAGCTCAGAAAAGCTCTTGGCATCCAGGGGCTGAGGAGACGGCAGAACTCCCAGAACCGGCCTGCCTTCCAGATTCACCTTTTCCATGCGGCGAAAGTAAGGAGGTCTATCCGGCTGGCTTTTTAATAGAGATGCAACGAACTGCTCTTTGCTCTCTGCCTGTAGCCGCGCATTGTGTTTCCTCTCGATGCCGATGCTGGTCCAGAGACGCTCGGCAATCGACTCGCCACATACTGAACCCGACCCATGCGCAGGGCAGAGCATTACCTCATCTCCCAGCGGCAGTATTCTGGAAAAGAGACTCTCGTAAAGCAGTCCGGCATTTACTGCGGCCAGATCTCTGCCCAGCAGATCGATTCTGCCTACCTCTCCGGCAAAGAGAGTATCCCCGCAAAAGAGCATCCAGGGGATGCCAGTTGGGTCACGCAGCAGATAGCTCATGCTTCCCGGGGTGTGGCCGGGTGTAGCTAGGGCCTCGACCTCGATGCGGCCTACCCTCCATTTCTGGCCGGCGGTGACGGGGAGTCCGTATTGATAGTCCCATTGACGGTCGGCATGCCAGACCTCTGCTCCTGTCCAGGCGGCCAGCTCCATCGATCCTACAAAATAGTCTTCATTCCTATGCGTCTCCAGGATGTACCCAATCCTCATTCCTGCCATATTGGCCATTTTTATATAGTCATCAACATCTCTTCTGGGATCAATTACCAGGGCCAGGTTCTTGTCGCCTACCAGATAGGAGTAATGAGCAAGGCCTGTAGAGACAATCCTTTCCAAGAGCATAGATTACACCTCGATTGAATTTGCCATCAGCGCAAACTCTCTCCAGTAACCGTTGGATTCTCGGCATATGATGACCACTCTGTAAAGGAGCCTTCATAGATTCTGACCCGATCATGTCCCAGATAGAACTTGAAGAAGAGGAATTCGTTGGTAGCTTCACGCCCCGTGCCGCAATAGATGATCAGGGTCTTATCAGAGGTGATATTGAATTTGCTCACCAGTTGCTGCAGCTCTTCATCGCTTTTCATGAGCCTCGCATTGTCCTTGGTCATAAGAGTTCGCCAGGGAAGACTCCTGGCTCCGGGAATGTGTCCATTCTTGATCCACAGTCCTCCTTCTTTGTAGTACTCGAATGGTCGGGCATCGAAGACCATGACATCTTCGCGGTCCTTTATTCTCTTGAACTCTTCGTACTCGATGAAATACTCCTCTTTCACCGCGGTTTCGAAGTTTGATGTTTTCCAAGAAGGAAATACTTTGGTAAGCTCCCGCCCTTCTTCCTTCCATTTCTCCAAGCCGCCATCCAGAATTAGCACATTATTATGGCCGAACCGTATCAGAGAATAGGCCATCATGGTCTGCTCCAGGCCGTCTCCCAGGCCTGCTGTGCATTTGCTGTAGCGCCCGGAAGCGGAATATATTACAACCGGCCTATTGTTTTGCAGACCTACCCGGCGAAAGATGGGCTGCAAGACCTCCGGCGGAACAAAAACGGCAGGAAGCCCGTGATCAGCCGATCGAAGGAGGCCTTCGTTCAGGTATATGGCACCGGGAAGATGGCCCATGATGTAGTCATGCACATTTGGCTGCACGTCAAGGATCATGAGGCTTTCATCATCGATATGATCTTCCAGCCAATCAGAGGAGACCCAATTCACCACGCTCTCGCCAACGGAATTTGGATATATCTTCATAATTCTGCATCTCCGCATTTTCCAGCCCTAAGACCGATTGCTTATTCAACAGATCTGAAACTTCTGTAAAATGCTGGGCGCTAATGACTTATCTATTTAACGAGATCTGTTTCTCAAACAATTGAAGACATCATCCGCACTGATGAATACCGGCTTGGAGGGATATACAGCATTACTCTCTTCGCAACAGCTCATCCAGCCATCAAAAGCCCTCTTTTTGAAGTAGCTGTTGTTAATGGCAAAATTTTTGGATATATGATATGTGCCAATGTATTCCTCATCGATCTCTATGGCCGGATCTTTCCAGGCGTGGCCATCGCTTCCAGAAAGTACACCAATTTGGACCTTGCCGCTCGTAACGGTTTCATCTATCTGCATCTGAGTTGTGGAAAAGTCTATGCTTTCGTATTCACTTTTCATACTGCTTGACGTGGCCGTATATTCCCTCTTTCCTGAAACACCCTGGGCAAAGCCTACATCGTGGGTCATGGATGTGGCTGAATTGGCATTGTAAAGCTCGGTTCGGCTGCCAATTCCGGTGCCAATGGCAATAGGATGAGATGAATAGTAGCCGCTTCCCGGCGTCAGGTCCACGGGAGCACTGGTTATTCTATTCTCGCCTATGAATGAGATTGACGAATTATTGTGCGATGAATTGCCTTTGATAAAATTTTCAGAAACAAAATCCTGAGAAACTGCAGCAGCAACATCTATTGCCGCAAAGGAGACCATGACGGATAGTAATAGAATCACAATATTCTGCATTGTTATAGGCACCATTTTTCAATATCAAATGCTATGTTTATATTTGAATCGGTCGGAGCAAAGCAATTATTTCATAAAAGGCAAAAGTGCTGCTTATCCTCTTTTGCCCGGATCGAGAATAGAGAAAAATCGTTCATTGCTTGGCTGTGGCGGCCGTGAGGCTGGTCACATTCGATTTGGTGAAGAATCCGTCAAAATCGCCATATCGATGTATATACTCCAAGACCAGGAGAGTATTTTTGGAAGGCAGGCTGAATATCTGCTTCAGCCCTTCCTGGGGAGAGCCCACCAGATCGAGGAGGAACTCCATTCCATCTTTTCGCAGAACCTCAACCGTCTCAGCAATTTTTTCCGTCTGGAAAGCGATGTGATGGACGCGAGGGCCGAAATTGCTTATGAACTTCTCTGTGGGCCCGGAGGCTTCCCGGCTGACAAAAGGAGTAATTCCGGAGGTGAAGACCATGGCAAAGTCCGAAGAGGATAGGCGGGCTACATTGGTGATGGAATTGAGATTTTTCACATGTATGGCGAAATCAAAATTGTAGTTAGTGAGCCGCATGAACTCCAGGATGGCAGGATCGCGATCCTGAGCCCTGACCCTTGTGGCGGCATGATCCAGCCAGCGAATATTGCCGGGATGAGAGGAGCCGGCAAACGAGCAGGCGGACGAGCCGGGCATTTGTACATTCCAGTCAATGCTTTGGCTCTCTGAATAGGAATAGACGCCCTTCTCGCCCTTCCATTCAATGAATCCCAGAGAGTTTCCGGTAAACTTGGAAGGCATGGTCTGGATAAAATAGTAATTGCCAAAATCAAGTATTTCGCTCTGGAATTTTATATTTGCCAGAGATTGCAGGGATACATACCTCTTGATATCGGAGGTCTCGAAGACAAAAGTCTCCAAGCGGGTGTTTGGTAAATCACAGGCCTGCGGGGCGGCGTTGAATTCACGGAAGGGATTGCTGCCCTTTAGCCGGGAGCGGATGAGGAAATCTGCCGAGCGAAACCTGGCAGAACCTGGGACCTTGAGAACACAGGTATTATACGCTCTATCCATAAATGCCTCCTGAATTTGAAGGCCGCTATATCTGATGAGCTCCTGTGCGGCAGCTTTCTGCAAATGATTCTCTGTGTTGATAATTACGGCCTGAAGACCCCCTACCAGGCCCTCCAGTCCAGCGAGCCTTCGCTCTTCCCTTACACGGGCTGCATCTCTTCTCAAAAGGTCATCGCTGTTTTGCAGATCCATTTCTATTTGCTCCTCAGATTTCAAGCTTTATTATGCCACAATGGTGAGTCTCGTCAATCTCTTCATCTTCTGCCTGCCAAGAGGGGCTGACCATGCAAATGAATTTTAGGATAGTGTCACCGGTATTATGAATTTTCTGCCAGGAGCCGGGGGGAATCATGACGGCCTGGCCGGCTCGAACCGTGGTCCTCTCAGATTCGATGTGCATCTCGCCCGCTCCTTGCAGGATAAAGTAGACCTCGGTAGAGGTTTTCAGCCGATGAGGAAGGGATGACGAGCCGGGCTGCAAAACGGCATGAGCGATGCTATAGGGGAGATCCAGCCCCTCCCGACCAGGATGAAGTAGCTCGCAAATAAGAGTATTATCCGCCGCCTGAAAGTATCTGCATTTTGCCAAGTCTTTTATAATCATTATTGAAAGTCACCCTTTTTCAGTCCATTTCATTAATGGACATTACTACTACAAGGAGATTATTATCGATCACTTCCTTTTTGCGTCTGTTTGTGGCGCGACAACTTAAACCCAATAGTCCCTGAAATAGAGGATTTGAAAGTTAGACGAGAGAGAGAAGTTAATGATGGAGAAATAGGATAGTGAGCGCAGATAGGATAGCATTTATCTCAGTTGGGACAAGAAAAATAGCAAATGCGCCTGATAGAGATATTTTACTCCATACAGGGTGAAGGCCCGGCCATGGGAAGGCCTGCAACCTTCGTTCGGCTGGCCGGCTGCAATCTTCGTTGCCAGGGATGCGATACTGACGACCGGACAATCCAGGAATTATCTATTGCAGAGGTGATGAAGAGCATCCTAAGCAAGATAGTAGTCATCACTGGAGGAGAGCCCACCCTGCAGATGGAGCCGCTGTCGGAATTGATTTCATTATTGTACGGCCAGGGAAAGGAGATTCACATTGAGACCAACGGCACCAATCCTATTCCGGAAGAGGTCCTGGAAAAAATTCATTACGCCGTAGTCAGCCCCAAGCGGGGATCGAATTTCCATCTCAACTTTTGGGCCGGAAAAGAGAACGTCCACCTCAAATTTGTATTGGGCAAAGCTCCCTGGTGCTGGACCTCTGAACTATTGCATGATGTTGTCCCTGCACTGGAAAAAGAGAGGACCTGGATTATGGCCTACGGCACAGACCAGAATATGCCGGAAGCCAGGGCGGCCTGGGACCTGGCTTTGTGCCTGGGCATCAACTACTCCGACAGATTGCATATACGGCTGAAGAGAAGGTAGACGAGATATCCTAATCTCAGCCACGAATGCTCTCCAAGCACGCCTCCGCCTCACGAAATACAAAGCTCCTTTCATCTGGGCCCAGTCCCAGCTTTGCCATCCTCAGCAGCCCCTGGCTCATGAAGAAAGGAAGGGCGCATGTGATGGCATAAAACTCCGGTTCATTGCGGGCGTATCGCCAGATATAATGGCCGATATAAGGCTCTGCATTTCTTCCACTCCCCCGATGAAAGGCAAAGAAGTACTTGAGCTCGGCGGCAACAATGCCAAGGTCGTGCACGGGATTGACGTGCTCCTTGGAGCTTTCCAGGTCCAGCATATAGACCTTATTACGGCGGAACAGATAATTCATGGGATTTGCATCACCATGCACCCGGCAGCCATGGGACCTGTCCAGAAATGGGCTATGCCACCATTCCCCAAGCAGACGGTCATATTTGGTTCTGGCGGCATCGCTTAGACGGAGCTGATCTAAATTTTTATGAAACTGTGCAAATACTCTTTCTTTCCTGTATTCGCATCTTGTTTGATCGTGCAGCCTTCTTTGCAGCGACGCGATAGCGGTGAGCCGGTCGTACAGTCTGTCATCATTCTTAAGATATTTGTAGAAAGATTGACCGTGAATATATTCCGTGAGCAAGGCACAGTGGAAATCCCTATGCATAGCCAGGGCCCGGGAAATATCTACCAGAGGTTCGATCCTCTTGAGAGTATTAAACTCATTTTCCATAGCCTGGACCGGGTCATACCTTCTCTTACCGCTCAAATGCTCGCCATAGAACTTGGCCACCACACTCAATCCGCAAGCTTGAAACTCATAGCGACATACGGTATGCGAGGCGGGCAAAACTCTGTAAACATTGACTTTGTCGTTCCTATCGCCTATCCTCTCGCCCAACACCGCCATCAGCCATTCCCGAAAAGCGTTTCCGGGATACAAAGTGTCTACATATTTCTCTTTTGCCATTATGTCCACAATCCAGGATCAGCCCAACAACGTCCGGGCCTCCTCGATATACATAGCTCTCATGCCCAGTCGGGAGGATGCCGCTATGTCATTCTCGAAGCTGTCGCCGATGCACAGGACCTCCTCCGGCTCTATGCCCATCAACCTGGCCGCCTCAAGCAAGATCCTGGGGTCGGGCTTTTTGTGGCCGAAATCTGAAGAGAAAATCACATGACTAAACTTGTCGTAAAGGCCGAAATATCTCATCTCCGGCTCTGAAAACGACCTCTGGCCGTTGGAGACAATGACCTTAGGGTAGCTCTTCAGCTCCTGCAATAGGTGCATACTTTGAGGAAAAAGCTGCAACCGGCGCAATGATCCTGCCCGAAAAGCGCGAGCGGTCTCAACCCCCAGCTTACTATCGTCAATTTCCCAGAGGGCATGGTTCTTGCAGATCTTGGCGAAGATCTCATCCACACGGATCTCCGGATGTTTCTCCCATCGGGCTTGCATCCCCTCCTTGGCCATCTTTTTGTACTCATTCTTAAGATCCTCTGCCGAGATCTTAATCCCCTGGTAGATCAGCCACTTGCTGACAGATTCATAGGTATTGATGCTCTCCTCATCAGTGTCGATGTCAATCAAGGTGTTATAGAGGTCGAATATAATTCCCTTGATTCCCAGTATTCCCTTTTCCTCCAGATTCACCATTTCTCCAGCCTCACCTATCGGTGCCAAAAAAAAGTGCCCCGTTATATTCTAAAGTGCTCTGAATGTTTATAAAATAGTTGCATATCGATTGATCCTCATCCTTGAGGGGATGGATCCGCCCGCCGGGAGTAATCAAAAAGAGAGTTGGGCTGGGCGGTCTAAATCATAGTAGTATCGAGGGTATGAGTAGATTTGCCGCGCGGGGCGAAAGTAATAAAGGACAAATATCGATTAGGTAGATTGAGATTCATGAGAATCATAGAGATCGAGATTATAGGAAAGGGAAAGGCCCTGGCGAAGCTGGACGAAAGGAATCCCAAAACGAGAGAAGCATTCTTTGAAGAGCTTCCCATAGAGGGCATAGCCAACCTCTGGGGCGAAGAGGTTTACTTCGATGTGCCTATGCAAATGGACAACGAGAATCCATCGCCCATCGCAGCCGCAGGCGATGTTTGTTACTGGTCGCCAGCCCCGGCCTTTTGCATCTTCTTCGGCAAGACCCAGCCTTATTCGCCAGTGAACCATATTGGGAAGATCACACAAGGATTGGAGATCTTCAAACGCGTAGCCAGCGGAGACCGAATAGCGCTGAGGAAAAGATAGGAAAATCGCCGTTTATGTCCGCTTTAGGGCTCTGGTCAAACTCAGGCAGTTACATTTGCCGTAGCTATGTATTTGATGAGTTCCGGGCTAATCCTGGCCTTCCTTGCAACATTGTCTACGCTGGCACCACTGCCTGCGAGAGAACGAATCTCTTCGATGGTAGCATCTTCAACGGTGAAGTATTCATCGAGATCTTTGCGGTGACCCCATACATCTCCTTCTAACAGTTTGACACCTTGCATTTCCAGGAAGACCTCAATAGCTTTGGACATGGTTCTCATGTAGGATGGCGGGACCTGGACCATCTGAAGTCGAGGGATTTTCTGAAACAGGTTGAGGAAGTCCACATTGGATGCTCTAAATGCTAGATGGACGGCTTTCTCATTCGGTCTTATCGAGTTGATCTCTTCGCGAGAACTGATTATTCGTATCTTCATGACATATCACCTATTCTAATTTATTATACCTTACAACGTCGTTCAACGTATATAAGCTTTACTATTTTCAGCAAATGACGTACTTAAGTACTTAACGAAATTTTGTTCGGTAATAAAGGTATAATATTGGCCTCAGATCTCACTAAATTGCAATAAGACGGGTACGGCATTGCATAATCCCGCATTCCTTCAAGCGCATACTTTATATCGTTGAACGTCGAAACTCGCATGGGCGATAGTCGGATGTCCCTCCCAGATGCTTGACATCGCCCCATCTTTTAGGAATGTATTTTTAAGAGGATTATTTTATGCAATTTCAGGGATCAACGATCTCAATATAATGTTGGGTAGTCGATATAACCTTTTTCTTCACCCGCATAAAATGTCTTTATGTCAGGTGAATTAAGCGGAGCATTCCTCCTAAAACGTTCAGGCAGGTCTGGATTTGCCAAGAAAAGGGAGCCGTAAGATATCAGGTCAGCTTCACTCTTTTGAATCGCAGCGTTTCCTTTCTCTCTGTCGTAACCTCCATTTAATATAAGTGTTCCTTTGAATATCTCGCGAATGATCGGGGCAAATCGCGCCTCCGGTTCTACATACATCGGTTCACTAACGCGCTCGATCATATGGAGATATCCAAGGTTAAGGTGGCTTAGTTCCTCTGCAAAATAAGAAAAAGTTTTACGAGGGTTCGAATCAGACATTGAATACCTTTGAAAGTGGGGTGAAATTCGATATCCAGTTCTATCAGCCCCAAATACATCCATAACTGCTTGAGTCACTTCCAGCGGAAGACGCGCTCGATTCTGTAAACTACCCCCGTATTGATCCATTCTGCGATTCGAACCGTCTCTCAAGAATTGATCCAGCAAATAGCCGTTGGCCCCATGTATTTCTACGCCGTCAAAACCGGCTGCTTTTGCGTTTTCTGCCCCTCGTCTGAATTGATTGATGATACTTGGAATCTCTTCGAGTTCGAGAGCATGCGATGACTCTATATTCTTCTTGCCAAATTGAGTATAGATGTAACCGTTTACTGGAAGTGCTGAAGGTGCAATTGGCAGACCTCCACTGAGGAAATCCGGGTGCGATACCCTTCCTACATGCCATAGTTGAAGGAAGATCCGGCTCCCGGATTGGTGAACCGCCTCAGTCACTTTTCTCCAACCTTCAACCTGCTCAGGCGAATAGATTCCAGGAGTGCGAATGTAGCCAACTCCTTGAGGGCTAACTTGCGATCCTTCTGTGATAATTAGACCTGCTTGAGCTCTTTGCAGGTAATACGTAATGGCCAGAGGACCAGAGATATTTCCCTTAATGGCACGACAACGGGTCATTGGTGCCATAACCATGCGGTTCGAAAGCCTGATGCTGCCCAATTCGTACCGTGAGAAAAGATCCATACGTGTTGTCTCTCCTTTAAAGGTACATCTTCTTTATCATTTGATATAAAAATACCAGGGATTTTTAACTACAATCCAAGAGACTTTTATATGCTTTTTTGGCGGACTTAGTCACGGTCGATCTATTTTGCTGAAGATCCGCAACAAATTTCATAGAAGGAGATTTTGTTTATCGCGAACAACCTATATGCTTCGCGGTCTTATTGCAGGCAAGGCCATCCAGACTGCAGAAGATATCGGATTTGACCGATTGGGTTCCGATTCGCCGTAAACTTGGGCGAGGTGTACGATCTGACTCGTAAATAATTTGCCTGCTTTCAATCAGCTCTGAATTTGCTTGGCTTGCACGGTAGTGATTTTCGCTCCAATCGACACTGTTGCAGGAGATGAAATTGCTCTTTCGGAAGCACTCACGAGTTAACCATGGCGCACCTGAGCTAAAAATATATCGGCAAAAAGTTGCATCGCCGCCTTGCCCGGCGTTCAGCTCTCTCGTGGCCGCTGCCTGTGGGCCGGGCTGTCTAAGCTTGCTGTGCTGTTGTCAGGCGAGCGGGAGGCTGGTTGGGCCTGGTATCTTATTGAAATGAACCCCGGATGAAGTCGGTTCTTTGGACGGGCTCATCTGGCGCGACTGCGCTCGCAGACCGCTGCCCATGGGCGAGGCCTTGCATGGCCCGATGCATAGGACCAGTCATCTGCAAATCGAGCCCTTATCATAAAGTGAAGATTGGTTGGAACCGCGAATGCATTTATTCCGGGTATCCGAGATTCGCAAAAAGCGTTGACTGTAGTCTCTGCTACAAAGAAGCATACAGGGCTTGCTAAGTTATCTATCACTAATAAATCGATTAATGAGTTCCAAATCTTATCTTTACAAAAGTACCTATTTACAATAAATATTTTGATTATAGTAACGGTATTATTCATAACAAATTGAAAGATGTATCTACTACTATTTAATAATTGTTGGCTGCATAAACTTCTTATACTTATAAAATGAGACCTAAACCGTGACAAATACTTATCCTGCATAATACTTATTAAATCTCATCCAGGGGAGACCTCTGATGAATATCGCACGATCTGCATTTATTTGCTTTTTAACAATATGTATTATAGAGACAACTGCAATAGGAATTACTGTAAGAGAAACCTCCTCAGATGGATCTGTAGCGTCTTCTTCTTCTCAGAGCTACGATCTGGATAGATCAACATGGCTGAAACAAGGCATAAACCTGGCCTCGGGCAAAATCTCTTCCGATCTGCAAGCTACGGGTGGAGGAAGAAACAGATTGACGCAGTCACTGTCCGGAAGTGGTTATGAATTGAGTAGCGAGGTCAACAGCGTGGGAAAGATCTCCGTCTCTGCATCCTCTTCTAACTCGGGACAAGCGGCCAGCATCAGCCAGGATGTGGATGGAGCGGGCTGCCTGAGTCTCAATATGCAGAGCAGGCAGGGCGGTGCGACCGCCGGTCAGGAGGCGGGGGTGGCCTATGGTGCGCTCTCCGGCTCGCAGAGCCTCTATGCAGGTAAGGGGCAGGGCACCTTTGCCAGCCAGAGGACGGAGATGGAAGGTCAAGGTGGCAAAGTGGTTTCGGGAGCGCTGGCTAAAGAGAATGTTATGCTGGCTGAAGGCGGCTTTTCTGGCCAGGGGAGTATGAGTGCCAATCTCGCATCCGAGGCGTCGGAGCGTGCCGTGTCCCGCGGCTTTGCTGCCATAGACGATGTTCTTGTTCTGAGTGGGGACTCCTTTAATGCCGTTTCCTCCATGCGCGAAAGTGCAATGATGGGCATGTCCGGACTGCGAATGGTGAGAGATGGAAGCGATATAGGCCGCTTTGATGTGAGCGTTCTCAATTTTGATCTGGCTGGTGCAAAAAAAAAGGCAACGTCCACCCTGAGTGCAACGACTGCGACCGGCGGGTCCTATTCTTCTTATAAGCTTACAGGATATCGCTGGAACGGGTTGGACCCCAAGATACAGCTCTACTTAAATCCCACCGGCACACCTGCTGGGCTCACCTCGACGTCCTCCAAAAACGCTATTTCTGCTGCAGCCAATACCTGGGATGATGCTGTGGCCGGCAATATCTTTGCAGATAAGAATACGGTAATAGTAGATAAAAATAAGGTGGTAGACGCTCCATTTACAAATAAGCCCAAGAGAGACGGCTACAATGTGCACGGCTGGAAAAAATTTGGAAATAGCTTTATTGCGCTTAATCGTTGGTGGACTAATGGCGTTAAGGTAGATGGATACTATTCCATTACAGAATCTGATACCTGGTACAACCTCGACTATAAGTGGACGACAAGTCTCACTACTGCCGATAAGACAGGCAAGCTGGATCTGCAAAGCGTTGCTCTGCACGAATTGGGCCACTGCATTGGCATGGGTGATATCTACTCCACAACTTACGGGGGGAGTTTGCCGCCCGATGATGAACGCACCAAGGACTTCGAGCAGACGATGAACCTCTACAACGGGCCGCAGAGGAAGCTGGGAAGCGGTGATATTAAGGGTGCTCAGATTCTGTACGGTGTGGTATAAAAAGTATGAAGTAGATACTTTTTCTTCTTATTCTTATGTAATCAGGCAATAGGATTATAAATAGCAGTTACATAAGAGACGTTCTTGATACCCAAAGCCATCATCCACTCATTAGTGCAACAGGATCTTTCCGTGCTTTGCGAGATAAGCGACCTCGTGGAGCGACTCATCCAGGAAAGGAGCAAACCACCCCTGGCAGAGGAGCTGCCGGGCGATAGGGAGGTATTAGATGTGCAATTGAGAGGGTCGACCACCTACCGCCTGGAGAGGGTCTCTTGCGGCAAGAACTGCAAGGGCTGTCCACATGGCCCTTACTGGTACGGTTACTGGCGGGAGGGCGGCAAAACGCGCTCCAAATACATCGGCAAGAGTTTGTTGTCCTCAGAGACTAAAGACGGTGTAGTAGTATGATTATCAATATCAGCAATATCAATATTTTCGCTATTCTGATAGCAGTTACTATACTCTCCGGCTGCGTCTCACAAGATGAGTCCTCTATTACGGCTCCACCCAATAATGTTTCTCACAGGATCAATGTGGCTACAACCATAGCCCCTCTAGGCGATTTTGTGAAGGCGGTGGGAGGCGAGAAGGTCGAAGTGATTGTGGTAGTTCCGCCGGGAGCCGAACCCCATACCTTCGAGCCCACGCCTTCTCTAATGAAGGATGTGGCCAAAGCCGATTTGTATATCATGAACGGTGCTGGTCTCGAGTTCTGGATGAATAAGCTTCTAGAGGCCAATAAGAGAATGGTAGTAGTAGATTCTTCACGGGGCATCGTCCTGCTACAGGAGAGCAAGGGCGAAATAGATCCGCATACTTGGCTCTCCCTGCAAAATAGTGCTGTTCAAGTGGAAAATATCTGCTCCGGCCTGATAGAGGTCGATTCGCAAAATAAGGACTATTATATCAAGAAGCGGGACGGTTATTTGCAGAAGCTAAGCGCCCTGGATGCAGAATTGAACCAGACCTTTGCCGGCAAAAAAAACAAGATCTTCATTGTGCATCATCCTGCCTGGACCTACTTTGCCCGGGACTACGGCCTCATTCAGGTGCCGCTTATGGAAAACGAGAAGGAACCGGGACCCAAATACCTGGGCGAAGTGATCCAGCTGGCCAAAAAGAATAATATCACTACGATCTTTGTTGAGCCGCAGTTCAATCCCAAGTCCGCGGAAGTAATCGCTCGAGAGATGAACGCCCGCATCGTCACCATTGATCCGCTTGCAGGGGATTATCTGGATAATTTGAGAAATGCTAGCAGGGAGATTGCCCAGAGCCAGACATGACTGAGAAGATAGTATCCATAAAGGGCCTTTGGATCTGCCGGGCAGAGCACGCTGTCCTGGAGGACATAAATTTAGAGTTGGTAGCTGGCGACTTTCTGGGACTTATCGGCCCCAATGGCGGGGGCAAATCCACACTGCTAAAAGCTATGCTTGGCCTGATCAAGCCTGACCGAGGCAGCATTTCTCTCTTCGGGCTGCCGCCCGCGGCGGCGCGAAGCCGCGTAGGCTACATGCCCCAAAAGACGGTCTTCGACCAGAGCTTTCCCATTAATGTGCTGGATGTAGTTCTCATGGGACGATATAGCCGCACGGGGCTCATGCACCGTTACGGCCAGATGGACCGCCAGGCTGCGCTCAAGGCTCTGGAAGCCGTGGGAATGCAGGATAGGGCTATGCGGGAGATCGGGGCTCTCTCGGGAGGAGAGCAGCAGAGGGTCTTTGTTGCCCGCTCATTAGTCTCCGATCCCGAGCTTCTCCTAATGGATGAGCCCACAGCAGGAGTTGATTCCGCTCAGCAGACGGATTTTTACGATCTGCTCTGTCATTTGAATCGCAATCTTCAGATAGCTATTGTGCTGGTCTCCCATGATGTTACAGCTATCTCCAAGTATGTGAGCAAGATCGCTTGCTTAAACCAGCGGCTTTATTATCATGACTCCAAGGAACTGAGCAATGATGACATAGAGAAGGCCTACGGCTGCCCGGTGGAGATGATAGCACACGGCATGCCCCATCGGGTCTTGAGGCAACATGATTGATTTGGACTTTCTCCAGTACGACTTTATGAGAAATGCCTTGGCTGCTGGCCTGGCCGCCTCGGTGCTCTGCGGTGTGATCGGAATATATGTTATTCTAAATAAAATAGTATTTATCAGCGACGGCATCGCCCACGCAGCTTTTGGCGGCATCGGTCTTGGTTACTTCCTGGGCTACGATCCGCTGGCCTTTGGAATAGGGTCTGCTGTTTTGACCGCTCTTGGCATAGGCATGGTCAGCTCCCGAGCGCGCATCTCGGAGGATACAGCCATTGGCGTTTTCATGGCCACAGGCATGGCTTTAGGAATAATGCTTCTCACTCTTTCTCAGGGCTATGCCCGAGACCTTTACGGCTACCTGTTCGGAAATATTCTAGCAGTGACAAGGGGCGATGTGCTACTTATTTCGGCACTCACCTTGACCATCCTGGTACTCGTCTTTCTGCTCTACAAAGAGTTTCTTCTCCTGAGCTTCGATCCTATTTACGCAGAAGCCATCGGCCTTCCCGTGCAAAGCCTTCGCCTCCTGCTTCTGGCCATGGTGGCATTTAGTGTGGTCATCCTCATCAAGATCGTGGGGATAATCATGGTCATAGCGCTTCTAACCATTCCCGGCGCCATAAGCCGGCGCCACATGTCAGGCCTGCCCGCCATCATGGCAGGCGCCATATGCTTGGGTGCGATCTTTGTGACCATTGGGCTGCTCGTATCCTACGAGCTGGATGTGCCCTCCGGCGCAACCATAATTCTGACTGCTGCCGTAGCTTTCTTCCTGAGCACCCTGCTTTCCAGATAGATAGGTTTAATTAATGGATGCAAATTAACCTGAAAGTGGATGAAGCTCCTGCATATCATCAGCATTCTGCTTCTTCTTGCCGGTACGGGCCTGGCAGAAGATCTCATATTTTTCGCTGATGATCACTATAAATCTCTAGGCCGACCAGAGCTTACAGCCTGTGTGGCCAATCCGGTTCTGGCGCCTGGCGAGTGCATACTGCGAATAAACCTGGCCAATGCAGGCGAGCTGGAAGAGCTTATATCCATTAATGAAAGCGGCTCAAAAGATGATATATTGCTGGAGATGATAGCAGAGACAAAGAGCTGTGATGCCCTTAACATCAATGCCATCCTGGGAGGAGCGCGGACCATAAAGGTGACAAATGGTCCACAACACATCAATGGCCTTACTGCGGGAGCTGCGGCAATGCTACAGTTTAATATCACTGCACAGAAGAATGCAAGTGGCTGGTATGCCCTTCCTTTAAGCGTTGATTATGAGCGACAGGTGGATGTGAGCGTGAAAAGCGGCGAAGTCTTTCCCCTTTATGAAGCGGAAAGACAAAACATTACCTGCAAGGTATTCATATCAGGATCTAATCAAACTTTGTGCATTTCCGGGATTAAGTCCAATCTTTATGCTGGTGGAAGTGAGAGCATGAGCATGGCGATAAGCAATGATGGCGTAACAACGCTGCGAAATTGCTCGGCCAAACTCCTGGCTGCACCTCCCTTCGATGTAGAAAGCCCGGCTGCATTGCTCGGAGACCTGGGTCCCAGATCGCTCCATGTAGTCGAATTCGAGGTGCACGTGGATGGAAATGCCGGCCTGCAGGATTACCAAATGGGTTGTGAGATTGATTGTCAAGAGAAAAGCATAATTGTTCCCCTGGAAATCTCTCTCTCGCGGGCCGGGGTTTTAGATAACTTTGCACGGCCTGTATGGGGGGGCCTGGCAATAGCAGGTCTGGCAGCTTTTCTTATATGGATAAAAGGGGATCGACTCTCCAATCGCAAAAGAAGAAGGCGATAGAAGCTGTAGCTGCAATTAGAGTAAGGGCGATACATGATGGATAAACCGGTCGAGGCTAAGGGTATTTGCAAGATATACAAGAGTATTTTTGGCAGTAGCGCCACCATTCTTCATAACATATCCCTGGATATTGAGGAGGGAGAGATCTTCGGTCTGCTCGGTCCCAACGGCTCAGGCAAGACCACTCTCATTTCCATCTTCTCCACTCTCATCTACCCGGAGCGTGGCAGTCTTTTTATCCTGGGAATGGATGCACGTCGCGACAGCAAAGAGATACGCAAAGTCATAAACATCAGCACTGCCAAACCCAATTTCCCCTGGAGCCTGACTGTGCGAGAGAATCTGCGCCACTACGGCATGCTCTACGGCCTTTATGGCTCCGCTCTCTCCAGGACGGTGGAGGATCAAATCGATGCCTTTGAGCTGGGCGAGTTTAGGGATATGAAGTTCGAGAACCTCTCCACTGGCCTCAAGCAACGTCTTTCTCTGGCCAAGGCCATGCTCAACCATCCTCGTCTGCTCTTCTTAGACGAGCCCACCACGGGTCTTGATCCCGATATATCCATAAGAACCCGCGCGCTGATAAAGAGAATTCACCAGGAACAGAATATCTCTGTGGTCTTATCCACTCACTACATGCCGGAAGCAGAAATGCTCTGCGATAGGATTGCATTTCTACGCAAGGGTAGGATTGTGGCGTTGGATACGCCCGGCAATTTGAAGAAGCATCTGGGGCTGGGGGAAAGGGTGGTCGTCTCTTACGAAGGTGCGGTAGACATCGCCGCCCTGGAAAGCTTGCCGGGCGTCTTGGGCATAAAAGCGGAGAGGGGCCGGTTGGAGATTGTAATCGACAAAGTCGAGGATAGTCTGGACAGGATAGTCAAACTGTTTTGCAATGCCAGAATCCTTGACATAACCATAAAAGAGCCTGATTTGGAGGATGTATTCCTTGAACTGGCAAAGTGAATTGAATAAGTACTTGGCAAGTGCCTACAAGAACTGGATCATCTCCAAGAGGAACATATTCACCTTATTTGAATTATTCTTCTGGCCCATGATCAGCCTGCTATCCATTGGTCTGCTCACGCGGTTCTTGCGAGTGGAGGGCTCGATGGTCTCCTTTCTCTTGGTGGGTGCCATTGCTCTGACCATATTGCAGGTGGCCCAGATCGATGTAGCCTACGTTCTTTTATTCGATATGTGGTCCAAGAGCATCAAAAACACTTTCATCGCTCCGATCCGTAGCTACCATCTGGTATTTGGAGCAACACTTTTCGGCATCCTGCGGGGAAGTGTGGTCTTTTTCATTCTGGCTATAGTCAGCAACTACCTTTTTGGCTTTGATTTCCAGGCGGGCGGCCTATTGCCGGTGCTGATATTTTTGGCAGGTGTCTATGCAACGGCCGCGGTCATCGGCATCACCGTATGCATATCCATTCTAACTTTTGGCCAGAAGGCGGATGTTGCCGCCTGGAGTCTGAGCGGCATGATATTGCTCGTAAGTGGAATCTACTATCCCGTAGAGGTGCTGCCTCCCTTGCTGCAGATGCTTGCCAGAGCCATTCCCCTGACCTACTTTTTAGAATACTACAGGTCAGTATTTATTCCGGGCCCCCATCATCTGGCTATTGGTGCATTTCTGGCTGTTTTCTACCTGGTTCTAGGGCTGATCCTCCTGGACGCTGCAATTGAGAGAGCGAGAAGGACAGGTGTACTGCTGAGGCTGTCGGAATAGTATTTGCGGAGAATGCGATTCGTACAATAGTTTTAGGTTTATGAGGTGTTGGGATTGATAGAAGGCATTTTGGGTCGGGTCCCGGTAGGGGACAGTCAGAGCGTGCGGCTGATGGGTATCATCAATCTCAGTCGTGAGTCCTTCTACCAGGGATCAGTGGCCGGCCCACATGAGGCTCTCTCCCTGGCGATGGCTATGCAAGAGCAGGGCGCGGATATAATCGATCTGGGCGGCGTCTCCACAGCGCCAGGCTCTCCTTCCATTAGCGATGCAGTGGAAAGAGAGAGGCTCTTTCCTGCTCTTAAGGATATTGTGGACAACCTGCATATCACCATCTCCATAGACACACAGAGATCCGGCATTGCCGCAGATGCCCTCTCTCTTGGTGCTGCCTGCATAAATGATGTCTCCGGATTGTCTGACCCCAATATGGCTGAAAGTGTGGCCGAGTACGACGGCTCCTTGATCATCATGGCTTCTCGGCGAAGAGCAGGTGATCTGCTCAATTTAAACGAAATAATTGCCTTACTGGGAGAGAGAGTTAGGGCAGCGGTCCAGGCTGGCGTGTGTCAAGAGAAGATCTCAATTGATCCGGGCATCGGCAAATGGATACCGGAAAAGACACCTGCCCACGATCTGGCCATCCTGGACGGTATGCTGAGGCTACGTGCTTTAGGGCGGCCGGTAGTTGCGGCTCTTTCTCGCAAATCTTTCATCGGGGAGCGCCTGCATAAGTCCGATCCCTTCCAGAGGCTGGCGGGAACGCTGGCGGCCACATCCATAGCTGTTTACCTGGGGGCGCATATTGTCAGGACGCATGATATCGCCGCCAGCCGGGATACGGTAGCAATGGCCCAGGCCATCAGGGGCCGTCCAACATTGTCCGCAGACGATGAGGTAGAGGTGGAGGTGCAGGGCTATTTGGGACAGGAGGAAGATATGGCCGAAAACCTCCGCAGGACTGAGGTAGATGAGAGAGGATTTGGGACGCTCTGCAAGAAAAGCTCTTTTCGTATCCTGGCTGTGCGCGGTGTGAGCAGCATGGAAGCCATAATAATAAAACAGGAGATGCTGGCTCGAGGAGGAGATGCTGCCATTCCCAAGCTTGCTCTTCGCTGCGATCCCCGACCGGAAGAGGTTTTAATATTCGGCACCACCTATCAGATAGCCGGCCTGGTAAAGAACTTGAGCGGCCAGCCCTTCCGTCTCTCGCACCTGGCTAAGAGAATAGATGAGGCAATTGCAATGATAGAAAGCCCAGAGCGTTACAGGTGAGTGTATTGCAGGTTTTAGGCATAAAGACGGATCTCGTAAGACCGGGCGATGACCTGGTCGCGTTTCTTGAGAAGGCCATGGCCAGATCGGGCCTGGCTTTGCAGGACGGCGACATTCTGGTCATCTCAGAGAGCACTGTGGCTACAGCCGAGGGAAGGGTTGTGGCTTTGCATGATGTTACTGCCGGCCCTCTCGCTCTCTCCATGGCTGCCAAGTACTGCAAAGATCCGCGCGAGATGGAGCTGATCCTGCAAGAATCAGATGAGATAATGGGAGGCATCCCTGGCGTAGTGCTGACGCTGAGGGAGGGGTTTCTTTATCCCAATGCAGGCATCGATAGCTCCAATGCGCCCCCCGGTCATGTGGTCTTATTTCCGGCCGATGCACAAAAGTCGGCATTTGAAATCAGGAAGCGTATGGCGAAAGGCCGGAAGATCGCCGTTATCATCGGCGACAGCCGGACTCATCCCCTGCGACTGGGGTGTGTAGGCGTGGCCCTGGCCTGTGTGGGACTGGAGCCAGTCGAGGACGCGCGCGGCCAAAAGGACCTCTTCGGCCGGGAGCTAAAGATCACTCGCAAGGCGGTGGCAGACAATTTAGTCTCTGCCGCTCAGATAGTCATGGGTGAAGGAGACGAGGGAATTCCGGCGGTGATCATAAAGGGCGCACCTGTGTCCATTTGCGAGGTGAGTAGCGCCATACCAACCATTGCTCCCCAGGAGTGCATGTACATCGGAGCACTACGCTCCGGTCCCCGTCCTTACACCGGTGGGTATGATAGTCTCATCGAGCAGGCCGCGGGCGCAGCCAAAGATGCCTATGCCCCTTACTCCGGATTTAAAGTAGGCGCAGCGCTTCTCTCCCGTAGTGGCCGGATCTATGCGGCAGGCAACATTGAGAATGCTGCATCAGGGGCGAGCATCTGTGCGGAGAGAGCGGCCCTGGCCAGAGCCATCGCCTCAGGCGAGCGGGAATTTGAGGCGATAGCAATAGCCGGAAATGCTGTCGAGCCGGTATCGCCCTGTGGCATATGCCGGCAGAGCCTGATCGAGTTCGGAGATGATATTGTGGTCATCATGGCAAATGCGAAAGGTGATGCTGTGACTGCTACGGTTGCTGATCTTCTGCCAAAGGCGTTTACTGATAAGTGCCTGAGATAGCACAATCTTTGATCTGCCCAAATGTCCTTTTCTCATCGGAACTTCGCGTGGGACTGGATCTCGCGCGAACCCATGAAGGGCGCGAAGAAGCCTATTGCAGGTCCACCAAGGGCCTGAAATCTCGGCGTGCTTGCCTTTCTGGCGTAGAGCTGCTGGCGTGCCTGGGCGGGCGCGCCCTGGTGCGAAAGGTGGTGGAATCGACCATCCGTGTCAATTAGGGATTATGATCGATACGTCTCCTTTGGCCATGACCTCATGTTTAGATCCTGGGTAAGGGCCATCAAATCCCAATTTCCTTAATAGTCTTACAAGCTCAAGTCGTGAGACTGGTGTGAGCTTATTAGACAACACTGATCGGCTCCGATGAGATGGCGATTGTTGTTCCACGATCGAGGGAATAGATCTCCCAGTTCTAAGGCGGAACGCTATCCAATCTTCGAGAGCACTCAGAAGGCAGCTCTTGCCTTGCACCCAAAGTTTGCCAACTGCCCTGCCGCCAGTGGGCCGGGTTTTGCGGGGCATGTCGACATGCACCCAAGCGGGTACGCATGCAAGCGCGCGCTCGTGGGCAGGGGCCGGTCAAGCCTAGGGATCAGGAGGAGTTGGACTCATAGGATTGGTAGCTTCCGGGTGCAGGATTTGGAAAGCAATTCCATCGGTTCGCTATTACTATTAGCTGATGATTATAACCATACAACAAACGATTTCACCACAGAGGCACAGAGCGCACGAAGGACGCACAAAGACGTCGAAAAATAATCTCTGTGATAGACCAGATCTGCAATTGTTGCGGGGCCTTTCGCCAGTCAAGCCCGCATGTGCACGCGCTCGCACTCGGGCGCGGGAGGCCGGTCGGGCCTGATATCTGGTTGTAATGAACCCCGGATGAGGCAGGTCTCTATTTTGGACTGGCTCAATGAGAAGATGGCGAATTAGTAGACTTCATCGTGCGTGCCAACTGCTTCAAGCAGGATGATCTCTTCTTGAGTCTCGGGGTCTCGCACGAACTCAAATACGATGCGGTATTCGAAGTCGACTGTACAAGCCCAAGAACCTGCCAGGTCTCCTTTCAATTTGTGAGTATGAAGAGAGGGATGAAGTGCATCGGTAGCAAGTAGTTTCAGCGCATGTTCAATTCTCTCTTGCAGATCTGGCCTGCGTCGTATCGAGTGCTTGAAAGACCTTTTGAATCCAGGGGTCCAGACTAGTGCTCTGTAACATTAATTGTGCAAATTAGAATAATGCCTTTGAAGTTT
>CAZWHG010000019.1:0-52770 GCA_964633785.1 uncultured Methanotrichaceae archaeon | reverse complement strand
TAAGAGTTACTATATAGGTTTACCCCGCTACCCACAGAGAATAGCGAGGAGCCATTAATCATCACAATTCAACCGCGACGATTTTTCGGCTTACAGAATATATATATTATCTAAATGCGATCCTGGTTATTGATCCCGATAACGCAATGCTTAGATGGATAATTGGAGAAAGATCATTATGGAGAAGATACAGGACGTATTGGGCCTAGGCGGAATGCTGAATGGATTTAGAGATCTGGTAAAGGATGACAGGAAGATCGTTTTCATTGGCTCACCAGGGTTTTGCACTCCCTTTGCCTTATTTCTGGGCTATCCGGTGCGAGAAAAGGAACTGGCATTTCTGCCCGGCTTGAACATGGATAAAGCACGACGCATCGTGGCCACTGAATATGGAATGGAGCTGGCAAGCGAAGCAAGTGCAGAGGCGGATGTTGTTGTAATACTGGGCGGAATGGCCATGCCTAAGATCGGCGTCAAGCCAGGGGCGATGCTGGAATTTCTGGGCAAAATGAAATACAAGAAGCTCATAGGTGTATGTTTCATGTCCATCTTTGAGAAAGCAGGATGGTGTCAGACTCTGCCATTCAACTTCGTCATAAATGTGACCCTCGAAGGTGAAATATCTCGCTAAATTAAAGAAAAATGGGCCCGACGCGATTTGAACGCGTGACCTCACGGTTATCAGCCGTGCGCTCAACCTGGCTAAGCTACGGGCCCGATCCGCACTTTGCATTGATGATCCCATTAATAACTGTTTCCCTTCCAGTGTCTCTAAGATCGATCTTGGGACTGGAACCTGAAATAGGGTGACGACTCTCTTTTTCGGCCAAAAAAGCACTAATAGATCCGGTTTTGCCACTCTGCTTTCAAAGCCACAGCGCGGCTCTTCGACAGCCTTAAATCAAGGCAAGAATGATTCCAACTATGGTACTTATGGACTCCCCCCAAAAAGAAAATACTGAAGAATTGAAAGGGCTTTACGACCTGGCGATCCCACTGAGCATGCCCGTCTCAGTAATCCGTGAGTTAGTGGAAAATTTCGAGCTGGACCTGATTCGGCGTCCTGGCAAGATGGAGATGACCGGAGAGGTGATGGACAGAGAAATCTTGGTGCTTAGAGGAGATATGGAGACCATCAAGGCCGCTGAAAAGTACATGTTCGAAGCCCTGGATAAAAAACTGGATGACTGGAACAAGAAGGATCGAGAAGAGAAGTACAAGAAGTATTACGAGGAGCAGGCCGCCGCCAGGATGAAGGATCTGAAAGACAATCCAGAAGCTAGCAAGAACTGGGATCTGACCGCTACTCAGTGAAATGGCAGCTGAGCACCCGCATAGAGCGTACTGCGTTCAAAAATGAAAATCAATCGATCATCACCCATTTATTCTTTCCTTCCCAAAGTTTTAAAGAAAGCAGCCGGACTGCAGTGCCTTCCATGCCACTATTCAGCCGATCCGAGATCAATTGGGCGATCGTCTCCGCTGTGGGATTTGGCAAGATATCATTTAAGTATCCGTGGTCCAGATCCTGCAATGCATCCGAAAGGATTTTTTTTAGCTGATAAAAATCCATGACAAAACCGTCGTCGCCCACATCCCCCACTACCACAATCTCCACCTGGTAGGTGTGGCCGTGCAGATTAGCGCACTTGCCCTGGTAGCCGGGCAGGCTGTGAGCAGCATCAAACTCTGTGATAAGTCCGAGCTTCATTCCTGGGCGCGCCCCCTGCGTCTATCAATCTCATCAAATTGATCCAGCATCATTGATATTAATAGCTTTTCAGTCTACGCACTTAATGGCATCTTCAGGCGCACCTGCCAGCACCGTTAAGGCCTGCGCCTCCATGAAGTGCAGCTTGGCAGGGACGATCAGAATATGCAAGGGTCCTCCAAAGTCATGGCATTGCAGTCGGGGTAGAAGATCTGCCTTCACCGTGGCGTCATCTGAGCCTGCCCGGGCAATGCCGATGCCTAAAATTTCATCCAGAAGCCGCCCTCCTACGACCTCATGCATCTCCAGAAGAAGCGCTGCACCTTCATTTACCGTCATATATCTCTCGCCGCTGTCGCTCTGGATATCCAGGAAGAGCATGGTATGCAAATTGCGATCCAGGTTCTCCATTAACACCCGGTAGGGCGTCTCGGGAATTATGCGCTTGCCTCGCGAGATATAGGGAAAGGGAATGGTAGTGGATCTACCGAAACGGTAGTTTTGCAGGCCGCATAGTCCCGAAACAGCAGTGACGATGGAAGAGGAGTGAATCACCCGCGTCTTAATGCCCATCTTGGCAGCTCGCAGCCTCAGGTCCAGATGGGTAGTGGAGACCATTGGGTCTCCCCCCACCAAGAAGGCCACGTCCTTATCTCGGGCATCCTCCATCCAGTTGGGGTCCACCTCCACCTGCTGGCGGGAGAGAAGACTGATCTTGCGGCCATAAAACGCCTCCAGCGTCTCAAAAGCCGCACCCATCAGCCGAGAGGTGTAAAACTCAGCATAAACCTTGTCAGCCGCGCGAACCGCATCAAGGCCTTTGACGGAGATATCCCGCTCGTCATAGAGCCCCAGACCAATGAAGATGAGCATAGCAATTTCCTCATTTTTCCAGCTTATAAACGCTGCCACTATCTTTCAGCCCCAGTCTATTCGTCAGGTCTATATTCCATCCCATCGCAAATAAGCAGCATGATTGGCAGGGCGACTCAGGTGGTAGATTGCCGGGAGAGCATGGGCCTGGCCAAGGGAGGCGGACTGGCCCAGAGGGGCACCCTCTCTGAGGCGACAAAGCCGGATGTGATCGCCATAGCCATGTCTCCGGGAAGGCGTCACATTACCAAACCCGTTTGTGAGATGACCTATGGGCTGCGCCGGGAGGGAATTCAGACCAGCGTACTGGTTTTGGAGGCAGGAACCGGAGTTCCCGAGAGCTTTCCCCAGGCTTCGCGAGGCTACGGCCCCACCTTCGGGCTTAATGAGAGGGAGCTGGAACAGGTGGCGCGCCATAAGATTGCAGTTCTGCATCTGGGCAATGTGCGCTCGCATGTCATCCACAAAGCCAAGGAAGTTTTGGCGCAGATAGATATTCCCGTGGTAGTGGTAGCGCAGTGCCCCATGGATATGGAGGATTTTGCCAAAGAAGGCATCAAGACGCGCGCCGTCAAGCCCGCCCACCAAAAGACGGAAACCAAAGGCGAGGTAGTGGATATCGTAACCGGTATAACTCGCGGTGCCACCTGCACCAGAGTCAAGCTCAACACACTGGCTAAGGTCTTAAACAAGCATCTAGCAGAGATCAATGCTCATGAGGCAGAGGCGGCCAAGAAAAAGAAGACGAAATCCTAGCTTTTGAGACAGTGATTCGTGCTTCTTCACGCCCTCTGCGGCTTCGCGTGATATTTTGAGTATCAGTGGAAGATACGAATCACTATGAAGCATTTCCCATCTGCCACGTGAATTGTCTTTTTCGAGCGGGTCGTGCCCGGCTTGCTTTCAGATCCTGCTACCTTTCCTTCTTGCAGCCCCTTCCGGTACTCTTGCAGGGCGGATTTTGTAGGATTTCCTGCGTTCGCCTGAGATGGCTCGCGCATGGTAGATGATTGGTTCCATTCGAGGAAGGATATAGACGCTGAAATTAGTTTTTATATATTTATAAAAATATAAATATAATATACAGGCTTTACGCATTTATGTTATCCATTTTAAAAATACACCTTCATTGCGGGGTGATGCCACTTGATCTATTTTAGTTGGATACCCAAATATCAACGGTGCCACGAAGTTATACTCCGCAGGGACGCCAACTTCATTCAAGATTGTTCTATCATTGCTTAGGGGCATACCGAGACCAATCCAGCAACTTCCTATACCAAGAGACTTTGCTGCAAGCATCATGTTCTCGGCAGCAAGGGAGCAATCTATTTGCTGAAACTCAGCATCTGAACGGGCAAGCACCATTATCATCAGAGGGGCATTGTAGAAAATGCTAAAATCCGGCATTTTCATCATGTTTATGAGATTCTTAAACAAAGGATTTGTCTTGGCAACTTCAATAACTTCCGGATTCGTTTGAGATTGTTCAATCCAGAACTCCTTGGCTTTATCCGATATTTTTTTCATCAATTCTTTATTCGTTATAACAATAAATCCCCATGGCTGCTTATTGAGATTATTTGGTGCATGCATCCCGGCTCTTATTATCTCCCGAACCAGGTCATCAGATACATTATCTTTTCGAAAATCCCTTACAGACCGCCGATTGTAGATAGTTTCTAAAACTTCATTGTCATTCATATGCAAAACGATACGATCCCAATTATATTCAAGTTTTCGGGCAAGTGTTTGAGCATAAAATATTTTGCGTAAATTATATGAATTTCAGAATAGCCACTGCAATAAAAGGTGCTGGAATCCCAATCACATCTCCTGCAAATCAATAGCACAAATATGAGACGACAGCTCTTACAAGTAAATGTGAAATCTAGAGGCGCCTGCTAATTGGTATAGTCAGTTCCATTAAATCGGACTAGCCCTATAACTAAGAACTTAACCGATTTAAGCCAAAAGACATATTTACATTGGATTACTTAATTATTAGTAAATTTGATCAGTCCTAAAAGCAGGGATAATGGATGATATCTGGGCTTGTTAAGGCTCTGGAGGATTGTACAAAAAATTTAAGCCTCATGGGAAGAGTTTGACAAGTTACAGTATGAGAACACCAATTTGCCAGCTTTCAATAATCCCTAGCGGTGTCTGATCAAGGAGAAGAAAATGCCCGAGTTCCTAAATCCGTTCAGCGGAAGAGTGCCCGATCGTAAGCTCACTACAGATGAGCTGGTCAGGGCTATTCGCCTAGACCTAGCTGCAGAGCATGAGGCCGTACATCTGTATCTCGCTCATGCCGAGGCCACAGATAACCCGCTAGCTAAGAAGGTGCTTATTGATATCGCTAATGAGGAGCGAGTACATGCGGGAGAGTTTGGCCGGCTACTTAGCATTCTCACGGGTGACGAAGACGCCCTGCTGGCCCAAGGCGCCCAGGAGGTCGATGAAATGGCCCTGGAGCTATCCGCACCAGCTCAAGAAGATAGGCAGAATGCAACAACACATGAAAGTGATGAAAAATCCATAGAAACGACCATCGGTTCGCTAAAGAAGTGACCTAAGGAGGAAAATGGAAATGAAAAATTATCTTGGGCGAGAAGATGCCCCAATTGGACCAGAAACCTGGAAGGCTCTGGACAGCACAATGACTGAGGCAGCCAAGGGTGTTCTCACGGGAAGAAAGCTGTTACATATCGAAGGTCCCTATGGCCTCGGCCTTAAAGCCGTACCCCTGCAAGACAGCCAATCGGAAAATGGCATCGCCATTAGCGAATTTGTGCCAATATCTCTTATTCATAAGACCTTCGCTTTAAGCAAAAGGGATCTAGCGGCTGCGGAAAAGGATGGTACACCAATCAATACGGCATCAGTTGCTGCTATCTCAATAAGTGCAGCCTGGTTGGAGGATTCAATAATATTCGAGGGGTTGCGCGGAATCTCCGGTCTTTTAACATGCAAAGACGCTTCCGAGATGATGCTCTCCTCATGGGATGTGATGGGAAAAGCTGTCGAGGACATAATAGGCGCAATTACTCTCATGGACAAGGTAGGCCTACACGGACCATATACCTTAGCTTTAGCGCCTGAGCGCTATAATCTCCTCTTCCGTCGCTATCCCCAGGGCGGCACTGAACTCGAGTATCTTCAAGCTCTGGTCACAGACGGTATTTTCAAGGCACCAATTCTTAATTGCGGTGGAATTCTTTTGGCCTCAGGAGGACAATATGCTGCTATTGTACTGGGACAGGATATGACACTGGGCTTCATCGGGCCGAAGGACGAGACCCTGGAATTCTCCATATCGGAAAGTCTGGCACTTCTAATAAGAGAGCCTAAGGCCATCTGTGTGCTGAAGTAATAGGTTTGGCGCAGACTATTATTAAAATTTTTTTATAATGATGGAATAAACTTTTCGAGATTTTGTCATCCACATGCAGAGGCACAGACCATCTACGCCCGCTAAGAATGTTATCTTTTTCTATTTGAATAGTTCATACTTTGTACAATATTTCTTAATTTGTGCCATAAAGAACTTATGTCAATATATTACTATTTATACTAATCATATTTTCACCGGGGAGACGCTCATCGAACTTGGCCCTCCAGGGTGAACTGTTTGATGCAATTCGATAGATAGGGTCAGGTTTTATCTGAAATCAGCAAAGGGATGTGATAAATGATGCATGAAAGAGAAACGGAGGAATCTGAAATGGAGAGCGGAGAAAGTTGGTGGGAACACATAAGTGAAGATAAAAAGATGGCATTTATGAAGGCCAAATTGGATTTTAAGATAAAAAAAGTGCAGGCAAAACTGGATTTCTTGAAAGAACTTCAGAAAATCTTTGGATAAAGCAAGCAAGAATCGAGATTGATTACGAGTAGAATTACCTAAAAGGAGTGGAAATATGAAAACACATAGATTATTTCAAATGCTAATGACTCTGATTTTGTTCGCTTGTGCATTAGGAGTCCAAGGGCAGTATGGAATGCCTGCTGGCGGAAATTCTATCACAGAGCCTTCCATTCAGAGTAATGAACAAAACTCTCAATACTATACCATGCAAACAGGGCCAATACCAAGCACACATATAAGCGCCCCTGCCAAGATTGACATTATAGGTATGGTACCTGCCAATCTTTACCTTGGTACTCAGAATCAAGAGGTGCCATATTCCCAATACATATCCAATCCTGCTAATGCCGAAATCAACTCTCTGTGGGTACAAGGCTTGACAGACTGGACGCAGTCCATTACAGTTCCCCAGGGTGCAAGCGTAATGCTCATAGCAACCTCGAAGACGGGTGGTAGCGGATATCTCAATGAGATACATCCTGATGGGAGAACGTCTAGTTCTAATCTCTACTTCTATCCAGGAAGCAGCAGAATGAACTTCTATGCCGATGCCATTGGAAGACATATTCTGTCATTCGTCATCAATGGAAAAGTGAGCAATACAGTGATAATTGATGTAACAGGTGTTTATACAACACCAAGCAATTACTTACCACCGACTTACTATCCGGGCTATTACGGCTATTACCCTGGCTTCAGCAACTTCGGAATTGGGAGTGAGACAGGAATATCTAGCGGAGATACTGGTGGTCGAATATCCG
The DNA here is from genome assembly GCA_964633785.1 of uncultured Methanotrichaceae archaeon. GTDB lineage: Archaea > Halobacteriota > Methanosarcinia > Methanotrichales > Methanotrichaceae > Methanothrix. The sequence continues at coordinate 45,554 of CAZWHG010000019.1, read as the reverse complement.
GAGGAGACACAGGAGGAGATGCAGGAGGAGACACAGGAGGAGATGCAGGAGGGCCTATATCTGGCGGAGATACTGGTGATCGCGCATCCGGAGGAGATACAGGAGGCCGTACATCTGGTGGAGAAAACGGAGGTAAATAATATCCATATATTCAAAGATTGAGCTTTCCAGAATCACAGCGGCCTTTGAGCGATCGGGCCGCTAACCTTTCTGAAGCTATTGGTTTTTTTTATCCAATACATTCACGCAGAGACTTTATAAAATTGTGCCAATCAGTTGCAAAGCAGAAAACTTTAATATATATCGAGACATATTCATTAGGGGTGATTGGATTTGTTCCTTAAATCTAAATTGACTATATTAGCCTTTGCTTTGGCTTTCTTGACGACAAATTGCATTGCCATAGACGATATGGGCAAATACTCTATAAATTTAGCGATAAATGATACCCTGGGGACCTACTTGGTTAATCAGACCGGGTTTGCGCTTTACTACTTTATGAATGATGCTCCAGGCAACGGTATCAGTAATTGCAGCGGAAAATGTGCAGAAATATGGCCGCCATTTTACGCAAAGAATATCACGGTCGCAAAGAATCTAAATACCACTGATTTTACCTCCCAAATTAGAGAGGACGGAAGATGGCAGACTGCATACAGGGGATGGCCACTCTACTTATACTCAAAGGATACTAAGCCGAAAGATGTCTACGGACAGGGATTTAATAAGGTCTGGTCTATTGTCAATCCCGAAGCATCCCAATTTTTGCAATCAACCTATCCACTATTTGGAAACTCGTCTTCTGAAATTTCCCCTCAAGAAGGCTATTAACTTACGAGCCCATTTTTTTGAGCATATAAATCGTGGACCCAAGTTATGTTTGAGCTTTGTGACGTAAAACCCATGCAAACCTAAAACGACTGACGATCGACCAAACCCGTAATCTCGAGGGGAGAAAATAGTATGCCGCAAATTTGCAGAGGTTTTCACCGCACGCCTGGGCCTTGACACAGGCCTGCCCTGTGTCCCCTCACCAATTTTTCCGCCTTCGCGGCTTCGAACGAAATCCAGACGAAGACAATTAATACTATTTTCCCGATGGTAGCCATGATGAAGCTCGTGGTTCTCTTAGGCGACGGCATGGCAGACCTGCCGCTGGCGGCGCTGCAGGGCAAGACACCCTTGCAGGCGGCGAAAAAGCCCAACATGGACCGTCTGGCGCGTCTGGGCCGAAATGGCCTGACCCAAACGGTTCCCGAAGGATTTCCGCCGGGAAGCGATGTGGCCAATCTTTCCGTCATGGGCTACGCGCCCAGCCGGCACTACTCCGGTCGCGCACCGCTGGAAGCTGCGGCCATGGGCGTCCAGCTAGCCGAAGGCGATATCGCCTTTCGCTGCAATTTTGTGACCATTGTTGACGGGGTGATGTTGGACTACAGCGCCGGGCACATCACCACAAAAGAGGGCCGCGAGCTGATCGAGGCCTTGCAGCCGCTCATGCCGCAGCGGCGGCTTTATGCAGGCGTAAGCTATCGAAACCTACTCGTCTTGCAGTCCGGGGCGCGGGCACTCTGCACGCCGCCGCATGACATCAGCGACCAGCCCGTTGCCGAGCACCTGCCCCGCGGCCCGGACAGCGAGCTGCTCACGCGGCTCATGAATGCAGCCCAGCCTATCCTGGCCCGCCATCCCGTCAACGAAAAGCGCATCGCTGCGGGAAAGCACCCCGCTAATGCCATCTGGCTCTGGGGACAGGGTCCGGCGCCAATCATGCCCTCATTTGCGGAAAAATACGGCCGTAAAGGTGCCATGATCAGCGCTGTAGATCTGCTCAAGGGCATAGGCAGGTACGCGGGGCTGCAGGTCATAGATGTGACCGGCGCCACGGGCAATATCGATACCAATTACGAGGGAAAGGTGCAGGCGGCGCTAGAGGCTCTGAAGAGCTGCGACTTCGTCTATCTGCACGTCGAAGCGCCGGATGAGATGGGCCATGAAGGCAATACCGAACTGAAGGTGAGAGCCATTGAATTGTTCGACGAGCACGTCGTCGGCCCGGTGGTGGAGGGGCTGCAAAAGAGCGGCGAGGACTGGCGCGTGCTTCTCCTGCCCGACCATGCCACGCCCATCTCCATCAAGACGCACAGCCGCGATCCAGTGCCCTTCACCATTGCGGGCGCTGGAGTGGAACCGGATGGAGTGGAGAGCTTTGATGAGGACGCCGCGAAGCGGGGCGGATTCGGACTGGTGGAGGCGACGGAGCTGGTCGGGATGCTGATAGGATAATTTTACTTAATTTAAGTTTACTTGCATTAACCTTTTATGCCAGCATGGTTTCTTTGCAGCCATGAAGCTTCCGGGCACGGCGACGCAAGAGGAGAACATTTACATCGCCATGGGAAAGCTGGACATAAAGCAGACCCAGGTCTTTCTGGACATAGGCTGCGGCTCGGGTGCCGTATCCCTGGCCGCCTCCCGCTACACTGACCGGATCTACGGCATCGACCGGAGAGAGGAGGCAGTGCAGATGAGCAGAGCGGTTGTTGCCCGCGGTGAATTCTTTTCCGGCGAGGCGGCTGATATTCTGCCAGATCTACCCGGAGTGGATCGATGTTTTATCGGCGGCACACGCGGCATCGATGATTTCCTGCCTCTTCTCCTGGAGAAGGCCCAGCCCGGCTGCATAATTGTGGCCGACCTGGCCCGCCTGGGCATAGCTGCCCGGCTGGCGCAGCAAATGAAAGAAGCAGGGATATATCAGGAGCTTATCCAGATTCATATTGCAAGGGGCTACGATTTGGGGGGAGACTTTGCCCTAAAACCGGTAAACCCCATTTTCATGGTGATCGGCAAATGTTGATCGGTATCAGTCTTGGCCCGGGCGATCCAGAGCTTTTGACATTCAAAGCGGCATCAGCCTTGAAGAATTGTACCAAGGTCTTTGTGCCGGGAGAGATGGCCGCGAAGCTAGCCCGGCCCTATTGCAGCCCCGAGACCCTGCAGTTTCCAATGACTCTGGATAAAGAGGAGCTAGAGAGAGTCTGGCGAACGAATGCCGATACCGTGGCAGAAGCTGCCGCAGCAGCAGGCTGCGCCGGCTTTGCCTGTATTGGGGACGTCAATACCTTCTCCACATTCAGCCACCTGCAGAGGGTCATCCGTCTGCATTATCCCCAGATAGAGATCCAGACCATTCCCGGCGTAGGAGTGGTGCCCACCCTAGCCTCGCGCTTTGCTGCCCCCTTGGAAGGATCCTTTGAGGTCTCGGACGGCTCGCCTGTGGATACGGTCATCAGGATAAAGGCCACCCGGCCCAGAAAGCTGGTAGAAGAGCTTCGCGCCATGGGCTTTGATGAGTTTGTGCTGGGAATGATGCTCTGTACTGCCGAGGAGAAGATCATCATGGGCGAGATGCCGGAGAGGAGCGACTACTTCTCAGTTCTTTTGGCCCGGAGGCAAAGATGAAGCTCTACTTTGTGGGAGCCGGGCCTGGAGACCCGGATCTCATCACCGTCAAAGGCAAAAGATTGCTTTCGCAGGCGGACCTGGTAGTCTATGCCGGCTCTCTGGTCAATCCCGCCCTCCTGGAAGGCCTGAAAGCGGAGACGTTGGACAGCAATGGCATCTCGCTGGAAACGAGCACTGCCAGGATCATCGCAGCCCTCCGGGAGGGCCGGAAAGTGGTACGGCTGCACAGCGGCGATCCCGCACTTTATGGCGCCATACTCGAGCAGATGAAGCCGCTGGAAGAAGCGGGAGTGGAGGTGGAGGTCGTGCCCGGCGTCTCCTCCCTCTTTGCCTCGGCTGCCGCTCTGAAAACGCAGCTCACTCTGAAAGGAGTCTCGGAGTCCTTGATTGTGACCCGGCCCGCCGGCACTACCCTGGAGAAGGACGAGCTGGCCGCATTGAGCCGCCACAATACTACTATGGCCATATTCCTCGGCATCGATAAGATCCGGGACATTGTCGATAACCTGGACCGGTCCGGCGACACACCCGTAGCCGTAGTCTACCATGCCTCCTGGCCGGATGAGAAGGTTTTGCTAGGAACGCTCGCGGATATCGCTGAGAAGGTAGAGGCTGCAGGCATAAGCAAGAGCGCCCTCATCTTGGTGGGCGGCGTGGTGAAGAGAACGGGATTTCGGAGGTCTCACCTATACCGGGATCGTTAGCCCTAAAATCAGTAGCTGTTCTGGTCTTTCCCAGAGACCGAGAGAAAGCTGAGAAGATAGCCCAGGCTTTGCAGGAGCGCTACTCTCCCGAAATTGTCCTTTATGAGAAAGACAGAATAGAGAAGGTTTTGGAGAAATATGAGCTGGTGGTGGCCGTCATGGCGGTGGGAATCGTTGTACGAAGCCTTTGCCGACGCCTTTTGGACAAATGGACGGACCGTCCTGTGGTAGCCGTAGATTCCGCGCTCTCCTGCGCTGTGCCGGTTGTAGGAGGCCATCACGGTGCCAATGATCTGGCCCGCTTCCTGGCATCTCGTCTCGGCCTTTATGCAGCCGTTACCACTGCCACCGACACCTCCGGTCGTCCCTGCCTGGAAGAGGTGGCCGCGAGCCTGAAGGCCGCAATCGTCAACAAAGAGTCCTCCAAAGCCATCAACCTGGCCTTCCTCAAAGAAGATGTTCCCGTTTTAAGGCTGAAGGGGCCCAAAATAGTAGTAGTGGATGATTATGTGGCTGTCTTGAAAGTAAGGGGATTGGTTGTGGGCATCGGCGCCAGAAAAGGCGTCTCTTCCTCGGAGGTGCTGGCGGCCGTTGACGAGGCATTAAGTGAAACTGGAAGAGCGCGAGATGAGATCGCCATCCTGGCCACAGCCTGGCTTAAGAGCGAGGAAGAAGGCATGCTTCAGGCAGCCGAGCTACTGGGAAGGAAGATGATCTGCCTCTCCAGGGATGCACTCAATTCTCAATCTCCCAGCACTGCCTCCCGTGCCCTGGACCTGGGTCTCGCCGGCGTAGCCGAGCCGGCGGTCCTTGCCCTGGCTACAAAGCTCATTTTTCCCAAAAAAGCCTACGGGAGGGTAACCGTTGCCATCGGAGAATAGGCTCTCCATCGTGGGCATCGGCCCCGGCTCGCCCAAGCTTCGCACCTGCGCAGCTACGCGGGCCATTCGCCTGGCAGACTTCGTGGTCGGTTACAGGCCCTATCTGGAGCTGATCAGCGATCTATTGCCGGGAAAGCAGGTCTTCTCCAGCAGCATGGGAAAAGAGGTGGATAGAGTCGTAGCAGCAATCGATCTCCTGGAAAAGGGGTCCGTGGCCCTGGTGAGCAGCGGAGACCCCAATGTCTACGGCATGGCGGGTCTCGGCCTGGAGCTGGCCGAAAAGCCCGACGAAGTCGAGATTGTGCCCGGTGTCACATCTTTTACCGCCGCCGCCTGCCGAGCCGGCCTCGCCTTCCGCGAATGCGTGGCCGTGATCAGCCTCAGCGATCTGCTCACGCCCTGGCAGCAGATAGAGGGCCGCCTGCGTCTGGCTGCCGAGACCCAAATGCCTGTCGCACTCTACAATCCCAAAAGCAAGAGACGCGATTGGCAGCTCTTGCGAGCTTTAGATATTTGCGGAGCAAGAGATGTCCTGGTGGCAAAAAACATCGGTCGCGAGGCAGAAGATGTCTTTTACACAAGCTCACGAGAGCTAATTGAGGAGGAGAGCCTGCGCGAGAGAATTGATATGACCTCTTTGATCATCATCCTGGGACGGGGCACCTTTCGGGGAATAGCTTGCCGGGAAGCAGCCGTAAACCTGGTGGGCATCGGTCCGGGCGATCTCGCCAATCTGACCCAGGAAGCCAGCAGCATCTTACAAGCCTCGCAAAGGATCTATGGAGCACATAGGTACCTAGAATTGACCGATGACCTCACCTCCGCCCAAAAAGTCACTCACACCGGCCCCTGTCCGGAGAGAATGGCCGCCCGCCTAAAGGAAGCTATGCAAGTTGCCGCCTCCGGTGGCATAGCGTCTATCCTTACAGGCGGCGATCCCTGCATCTTCAGTTCCGGCTGGAGAATCATGGATCAGGCCGCGCAAAGCGTGCACATCTCTCCCGGAGTGAGCGCTTTTTCCTCTGTGGCCGCAAGAGCAGGCGCGCCTCTGGTTAACGACTTCGCTCTTCTCTCCTCAGCCCATGATCCGGCAACGCTCTATGCACTGGCAGGAGCAGGCTTTGCCGTGGTGGCCTACAACGTAAATGGACAAGAGATTGCCCCTCTGCTGGAAGAGGTCGACCCAATGCGACCTGTTGTTTTGGCCCAGGATGTGGCCCGGGAGGGAGAAAACATCATGATTCTCACAGCAGAGGATCTGATGGCCGCAAATCCTACTGGTTTTCGCTACACCATGCTTGTCGCCTCCGCCAATTCCCACATAGAAGAGGGAAGAATAATCACCAAACGAGGATACGAGAGCAAATACAGCTACTAGAGCTATTCGAGCTGATTTCCCATGATGGAAGATTACACGGATATTGGGGCTACAACCCCCGAGGCCCTGGAGATAAGCAAAAAGAGCCGACAGTTCATCTCGGAGATGATTGGAGATGAGACTTTCGAGGATAAGATCAAGCAGAGATGCGTCATTGCCACCGGCGACCCCAGCGTGGCCGACATCTTGAGATTTCATGGCCGACCTGGTGAAGCGGGCCTGCAGGCTCTGGAAAAGGAAGCCCCCATTTTCGTGGACATAAAGATGGTGCAGGCCGGGGTTTTGAAGAAGGGGCATAATAGCCCAATTGTTGCCTTCATCGGCCAGGGCGATGCTCTGGCGGCAGCGCAGGGTATTACCCGCACCTCCGCGGGAGTCATGGCCTTGCAAGAGAAGCTCTCAGGATCTATAATAGTAATAGGAAATGCGCCTTCCGCTCTGCTCACGCTGTGCGACCTCATCGAGTCGAGAAAAGTCTTGCCGCGACTGGTCATCGGGGCTGCAGTGGGCTTTGTCAATGCGGCGGAGAGCAAGGAGCGACTAAGAGAGATCGATGTGCCGTCCATATCCACGGCAGGAACGCGCGGAGGAACTCCCATCGCCGTCGCCTCCATAAACGAGATTATAAATGCCTATGCGCGAACAGTACACTGATACCATCAAAGGAACGGTCAAAGATCCCGTTACAGGCTTTACCATTTCCCCCTCATGGATCCAGCTATGCCCAGATCCATTAGCTCTGCAAAAGATCCAAAGTGGCAGATGGGTCATTCTCTCCAGCGGTAAGCTTTGCAGACGCGGCCTGACCACAGGAACGACCGCGGCGGGGGCCTGCAAGGGAGCCGTCCTTTCCCTGAAAGGATCGGTCCATAATCTGCAGGTCACAACCCCAACCGGCATCGTTGTCTCCTTTCCCGTCGTGGCCAAAGGTGGCTTTTGTATAGCCGTCAAAGATGGCGGCGATCATCAATTCGATGTGACTGCAGGTCTCGAGATTGCCGCCCAGGCCAGGCCGGCGGAAATGACGACTCTCGCCACAGGAAAAGGAATTGGCAGGATTGCTGCCAGAGGCTTATGCGACGAGGTAGGCAGGGCCGCCATTAGTCCATCCGCCCGAAAGCAGATCATGTTGGCCATCAGGCAGGCACTGCAAGAGATTAACCTGGCAGGGGCAGAGGTAGAACTGACAATTCCTCGGGGCGCTGAACTGGCCAATAAGACGCTGAACCCCCGCTTGGGCATAGTAGGTGGTATCTCCATCCTGGGCTCGACCGGATTTGTAGAACCATGGAATGATCACTTCATCGGCGATCGGGCTCAGGAGCTGAAAGGGACCAAGAAAGTGCTCGTCACCACAGGCAGAACGGGCCTTAATTTCAGCCGCATTCTCTTTCCCGATCACAAAGCTGTGCTTATGGGAAGCCAGCTCGACCGACTTGTATTTGAAAAAGACCAGGAGAGCATCCTCTGCGGGCTGCCTGCTCTCATTCTCAAGTGGGCTTGGCCCCAGATCCTGGATAGAACCGGTTACGGCACTGTGGCTGAAATGGTAGAAATGGAGCCTGAGCATCAAAACATCGCCAGAGCTCTAAGAATGGCCAAAGAGAAGCTGCCGCAAACGCGCATCGTTCTGCTGCGTAAAGATGGATGCATCCTCGCGGATGTGCCATAGAGCACGATGCAAAATATGGAGAATTCAGAATCATGATCATAGTAGGAGTAGGCGCCGGCCCGCAGATGCTTACAGAACAGGCCGCACAGGCTGTAGCCCAGGCCAAGCTCATCTACGGATCAAAGAGAGCCATCGACCTGGTCAAAGAGCACATAGATCCGGAATGCACCATTAAAGTCATTGAGGACTACAGAAGGCTACACGGTCTCGCGGAAGATGCCGTGGTTTTAAGCACGGGCGACCCTATGCTCTCTGGCCTGGGATATCTCCAAGGCAGAGTAATCCCCGGCATCTCCAGCCTTCAGTTAGCCTGTGCCCGCCTGAAAGTAAGCCAGCTTAAAGTGGTTCCCATCACAGTGCATGGTCGCAACCTGGACCCGGAGGCCATAGCCTTTGAACTGCGTCGGGGAAAATGCGTCTTTCTGCTCACTGATGACGCCACAAACCTGCAGGGTCTCTGCCGATATCTGGAATCACAGGACCTGCATAGAGAGGTGGCCGCTCTCACCGACCTGGGCTATCCGGAAGAGCGAATCGATCGGAGCAATACGGCCTGCCCGCCCCAGGCTCCCGGTCTCTCCTGCGTTTTCATAGGCCATTTTTAAGGATTGCAGATTTTACAGGGTAGATAGGACTGCCCCTCTGCATCCTCAATGCCCTGGAAGTAGATGCAATTCTCCGGCTTTATCTTGATGGCATAGCGACAGTCCAAACGATGGTACTTTTTCGAAGTGATGCTGCCCATGAACTTGCCTTTAGCTTCCTGGGACGAGGTCGAAGACACCTGCAAAGAGCCTATCGCAGGTTCTTTTTCCTTATTTGTGACCACGCCGGAATCTTCTTTTTCCGGAACATAATCTGAGATCTTTTTTTGCGCAGCGTTCTCCTCTTCAGGCCCTACTTCCTCACGCCCGGAGACCTTTTCATCCGAATGCAGATCTACCGGCCACAGAAATTGTTCGAATACAGGCATTTGCCCGGACGCAAGGCTGACTTTCCTGCTCTCTCTGGCCAAAACACCCTGAGGACCCTTTGCCTCCAAGATACAATCATATTCTCCCGCCGGAATTTTGACATTTTTAGCGATCTCAAAGCCGTAATCCTGCTCCGGCTCAAGCTCCATTAGCAGGTATTTTGTGCTAAATTGCGCTCTATCTCCCTGACAAAGAGTGGCATTGAGCATGAGATAAGCAAGCGAGCTATTGCCGGTGAGCATAAGATTACCCCGCACGCAAAAAAGATCGCTACTCAATTCAGAATCAAAATCCATCTGCAAGGCGGGATTTTCCGGTTGATCCGCCGACATGGAAGACGTCACTGAGAGCTCGGAGATTGCTCCAAGCAGCCCGTTAAGCAGAACAATGCCAGTAGAAGAGGATATAAAATTAGAGGTATACCACACTTTCTAAAAAACTTTATTATCAATTGATCAACCCCCTTATTTCCAGTGGAGATTTAGAAATCCCCGCATTTGGGCCGATATTAAGCAAAAAGATGAGAGATCACCCCTGCATGGATCGGAACACCCGCAGCAACCCTTCCAGGCAGTCGAGTTGTTTCTTAAGCTTATCCAAATCATGCTCATCTTGCAGAGCTACTGTAATCTCTCGCAACCTCGTCAAGAGCGTAGCACGTAAATTACCAATAGCTATCAGCAATTCGTCATCATCCTGTCTACCATTCTGAGTAGGCCTCACCCTTCTTCCGGCGGACTGGTCCTCAATTTCTTCTTTCTCCTGCAAATGTGCGCGACCAGGATTTGATTTCTCGTCCACTTCTGCTGCAGGCAAATCGTAAGGCTGCACTATTGCCGGCGAATTGGGTTCATCGGGAAAAGAACAGACAGGACAGACGACCTCACCCTGGCGGCGAAAAAGAGGTGCACCACAGTCATGATGCGTGGCCAACATGGTGCAGCCCTGCTCGAGAAGCCTGGTTATCTTGCTAAGAACTTCATCCTCATCCATGTCTCATACCTACGCGCCACATACGTTTAAATACAACGACCATATCATCACTCATCAACTGATTAAGGCGAATATCGTCATTAACCTTTTTCCCAGAAACATGGGTGGTGATTCTACGACAGCTGAAAATGTCCTTAAGCAATGCGTTGAGGTATTAGAACGTATTATGAGCGATGATGCCGTACCGAGGAACATCAGGCGCTCCGCAGAGAATGTCAAATCTATCCTCATGAGCGAGAACACAAGCGAAGCAATCAAGGCCGCATCTGCCATCTCCATACTCGACGAGATAAGCAATGACCCCAATATTCCCCTTCATACCAGGACTTTGATCTGGAATGTTGCCAGCCAGCTTGAGACTATACCCGTAGCTTAAAGTTTCTGTTTCCATATACGCAGTCTTTTAGCTCGAAAAAAAGAGCATATACGAATACTAGCATGCACGTTATGCTCTTCGGGTACTTTTCTCTAGATTTATTCGAGATAAATAGAAATCACAACAGATAAAATCGGGGTTCAAGAGGGACCGTATGATTTCCACTGGATTCTCAGTTTCTCCGCTCGCAATCCGTATTTTATATCTGCATTGGGTCATCTATGCACGATTTGAATCTCTGTCGCGATTTACAAATGGTAATTCTCTGCGACAATCAGAACTCGGTTAAAAAATTATTGTGACTCAGAGACTTTTTCCGTCCATAGACTGGAGATATACTTATAATAATGATGATAATAGGAGCTCTCTATAACAATAAAGTTTATATACAAATAAAATGAACCATACAACATGCATTTTTTATTTCATTATCAATCATAGAAAGTATGCAGTTTTTATTTGCATTCCACTGGAAACCATGGGGTGCGGCCCCTAAGTTCCATTGGAAACATAGGGGTGTTCACCATAACTCTTAATAGCTTCCAAGACCCAAGAAAATTGTTCGAGGGAAATTATCTTGATATCTATTTCAAAAGGGTTGTTTGCTGATTTATTAGCGCAAGGAGGCATATTTCAATCAAGAGATGTCCTGCGCCCTACCTATACGCCAAGTGAACTGCCTCATAGAAACGAGGAGATCAACAGCTTGGCATCTGTTTTAGTTCCTGCATTAAGAGGAGAAACACCCTCCAATGTTCTTATCTATGGAAAAACCGGTACTGGTAAAACGGCAGTTGCCAAATACGTAGGAAAAGAGCTGGAAGAAGCGAGTTTTGGAGATATGAAGTGCACGGTGATCTACATCAATTGCGAAGTAGTAGATACACAATATCGAATTCTAGCTCATCTAGCAAGGCACTTTGATAAAGACATTCCAATGACTGGCTGGCCCACAGATCAAGTTTATGCAGAGTTTCGAAATGCCGTGGATGAGGCTAAACAAGTAGTCGTGATAATGTTAGATGAAGTAGATAAGCTGGTAAGAAAAGGAGACGATGTTCTTTACAATCTTTCTCGTATTAACTCAGATTTGCTTCGTTCCAAGGTTAGCATCATAGGCATATCCAACGATCTGAAATTCACAGAATTCCTCGATCCTAGAGTAAAAAGTTCTCTAGGCGAGGATGAAATCATATTTCCACCTTATAACGCAGAGCAGATAAGGGACATCCTGGAGCAAAGAGCCAAGCTCTCCTTTAGTCCAGGTGTTCTCCAAGAGAGTGTCATACCATTGTGTGCAGCCTTTGCGGCCCAGGAACATGGCGATGCCCGCAAAGCTCTGGACCTCTTGCGCATATCCGGAGAATTAGCCGAAAGAGCTCATTCTGCTATTGTTGCCGAGGATCATGTACGTTCTGCCAGAGAAAAAATTGAGCAAGATCGAGTAGAAGAGGTTATTAAGACCTTACCAACTCAGTCCAAGCTGGTGCTCTATAGTATTGTTCTATTAGAGGAACAGGGAACAAGAAACATCACTACCAGTGCGGTTTACAACATGTACAAACAACTCTGTCCTCTGGTTGAGACCGATTTCTTGACCCATCGCAGGATAACCGATCTCATCGCAGAGCTGGATATGTTGGGCATATTGCATACGATTGTGATCAGCAAAGGTCGGTACGGCCGGACCAAAGAAATCACGCTCAGTGTTTACTCCGGCAAGCTAAAGTCTACGTTGCAGCAGGACTACCGGCTGAAGGTATTGGGCAATGTCAGCGTGCCCCAGCAAGCTCGACTTGGTCTTTGATATCCTAAAAATTATAAAATAAGGAAACATTTAGATACTTTGAGGGCGGCTTTGGGCGTGAGTGAGGGAATGATCCTGAGGATATGCCTGCTGGTGATAATTCTACTTGCATTCGCGAATGGGGCAAATTCGAGTAATGCGTTGCCCTTATCACAAACTATCCCGCTAAAAGAGATATCAGCCCAAGAGGTCATGGCAAACGGAAATAATAGTCCTATTGTCTATGACCGGGTATTCATCAAAGGTGATCTATTTTTAAATGAACATCAATACAGTCCAATTAGGATAACAAATTCAGTATTTATGGATAATGTGAGCTGCATAGGAATAACGTTTTATGGAGATATAGATTTCGAAAATACCACATTCCAAAAGAGGGTTGCTTTCAATGAAACAAATTTTATGACAACGGCAAATTTCAATGCAACTTACTTCCTGGGAGAAGCATGCTTCAATATGTCTCGCTTTGAGGATGGCGGAAATTTTGATTTTGCCCATTTCAATAATGCAGCCGACTTTGAGAGCGTTTGGTTTGATAAATTTGCAACATTTTATAATGCATCGTTTATGGGGGATGCTCAATTTGCTTTCTCTTTATTCAATGGTGCTTATGCCAACTTTGAATCCACAAAATATATGGGAGATGTCTATTTTTATGGAAGCCAGTTTAATACCTATTGCACCTTCTCCAATGCCCTACTGGAGAAAAATGCTGATTTTCATGCAACAAAGTATTCAAATGGCGTAGGCTTTCTCCAGACGCAATTCTTTGGGCCGGCAAATTTTGCACGATCCCGCTTTATTGCGGATTCCATATTTTATCGAGCGTACTTCAATGACACGGCTACCTTCTCAAATGCCAATTTCGATGGCCCTGTATTCTTCAACGACACCGTATTTTCCAAAGATGCTAATTTTGACAATGTGCAATTCCTCTCACCAACTGATATGTCATATGCTGCTTTTGAGGGCGATCTTAAAATGAATAGCACAAAGATTGCCAGAATGGTGTTTGATGGTTCAACTTTCAGCAAAGCATCTCGTTTGTATCTGGCTAAAGCAGATATCAACCGGTTGATTGTAAGTTGGAGTCAGATTAGCGACATTCTCAGCTTCGATACTGCAGCTTATCTGTCGTTGATAAAGAATTATAAGGATCTTGGTCAAAGCACCGATGCCAATGAATGCTACTATGAGCTTCGGTATTTAAATCAGGGTCGTAAGCCGGTCGGCTTTTCCAAGTTTTTGGATATTTTGGCCTGGTTGACCTGTGGTTATGGTGTGCGTCCTCATTATGCGCTTCTCTGCGGGATGGTTATAATTCTCATTTTCGCCTTCATTTATTGGTCCGGCAGGGGCGTGGAAGGCTTTCACGATATTCACGGCCATCAGCTCATGGTAGCTTCTCTCTTCTATAGCACAATTGCCTTTACTGCTAATTCAAAAGGGCTTCCTCTGCGAGGGCGATACAAATACCTTGGAATTGGGGAGGGCATTATAGGATGGCTGCTCATGGCTCTATTTCTGGTGACGTTAGGCCGGCTGATCATTGGATAGGCTGATTCCTACATTAATCTACAAAATTGCATAAGGCAACCACTGGAAAGTATTATTATCCTTCTTTAGATTGGCCAAGGTATAAGGTACATCTTTTAAATCTCCAGCCTCATTCAGCTTCATCCATCCAAATTCGCCTCGGTATCTGCCGGCGATCAAGGGAAAGGCTAGCTTGAATGCTCCTGCATCATCGGAACCTGCCAGGAGATAGGTGTAAGTAATAAGCCAAAGCGCATCATAATCATTAGCCACCAAGGAGCTGGCCTCGCGTCCAGTTTCATTGAAGATTGCTTTCTTAATCTGCTCATATTTGGGTCCGCATGTACCCCCAATTACAGGAGAGAGGAAATTTACAGACAGTGCAAATTCTGCTGCAGTCCTATTCTGACTTATCGCTGCATTAGTAAGATCGTTGCCATACCATCTGACAGAGGTTAGCACCGGGTCGCCGGCTGCCTGTGATAAGATGGTGACGATTTCGTCGAATGCTGACACATAGACTGCCACATAGTCCTTACCGTGGCCCATGGTCGCATTTTCCACCTCAGAACGCAAATAGTTTAATTGGCTTGAAAAGTTCGTGGTCTGTGGATCATAGCGCACAGCCTCATGCATTGTTCTGTCCTCTCCCTCAAACTCACTCTTGGTGGCGATCAGCATACCATCGGCCCACAAATCTCTTCGAGCCAGCGGAATCAGCAATTTTATACCGTCTCTTTGCATCAAGAATGCCAGCAAATGTGCCAAAGTGGCATCATCGGGTACGAGCCTGAAGGTGGTGTCGTTTTTAATAGCAAGAGACGGCGCTGTACTGCTACAGCTTATCAGGATAATTTCATTTTGATCGGCATATTCGCGTACCTTGGCCAGAGATTGGCTTTGTTCTGGTCCTACCATGATCCTTATTCCCTGAGATTGCAGAGATTTCAGGGCTTTTAGGGTTATATCAGGGTCTGTTTGTGTGTCCTCGACCACAACGCGAACCCGAATTGTTCTGCCCAAGCCGGAGAAAAGCTCGTTAACATCCGCTTGAGCGATCTGCAGAGCGATCTGGGCTGATATTCCATAGTTACTGCCGTCTCCATGAAGTGGCAAAAGGGCACCGACGACTAAGATATTTTCAGGATGTTGCGACGAGGAAGGAGCACTTTCTGCAGTGCCAAAGCATATGAGTACTGCAATAAGAATCAGATCTATGATTTGCGTCCTCATAAATAAATCATTACAATTATTGGATTTAGGTTTAACTGTTGTGAACTTTTTCGCTCCTTTTCTAGGATATCATCATGGTGATTGTCTGTTGCGAGCCTGATGGCTCAAAGAGACGTGCCTACAGATTGGCTCATCGCTGTTTAAGCGGCTAACCTCAAGTTATCTTAAAATTTGATTTTGATTAAGAAATCGGCATGCTAGGTTAGCCGACAATCAAAACTTATTAAATATATTTTTATTAGACTTTAAGAGAACTCATATTAATTCCCACATGCTAAATAACACTAAAATCGAACCGATCAGGCAACCGATCAGGCCCATTAATGTTAGTGCATTTCCCGCATAAATTGAATGCCCCATATAACACCTCTTAAATTCATTCAAAGATGTTTTGTCGCCAAACTATTTAAATTTCTTGCACATCAACGAATTGCTATAAAAATAAAGCCGCCGATGGGATTCGAACCCATGGACTGCTGATTACGAATCAGCCGCTTTAACCGGGCTAAGCCACGGCGGCTCAAAAAAACCAGAAGACCACAGACTCATGTGAATTTAAGTTTTGCGATCCTCGCACGGTTTCTCTTCCGGCCCGTTCTTCTGTTTCTCGATCTCCTCGGCCAGTTGGGGCAGGAATATGCCGATATCTGTAACGAGGCCGATGGCCTGGGCCGAACCCCGGTCCATGAGCTTGGTCACGGTTGAAGGATTAATGTCTACGCAGATGGTCTTGACGAAGGAGGGCAGCAGATTGCCCACGGCAATGGAGTGTAGCATGGTGCCCAGCATTATGGTCATGTCCACACCCTGCAGAGCTTTATCCATGGCATCCTTGGCTTTGGCCGTGTCTGTGATGACCTCGGGCAGAGGCCCATCATCGCGAATGGACCCGGCCAGAATGTAGGTTACGCCTTTTTGAGTAGCCTCATACATGATTCCTCCTTTAAGCTTTCCTTCCGCAATGGCGTTCTTGATGGAGCCGCTAGCCATGATCTCGCTGATAGCGTAAAGGTGATTTCGATGCCCTCCGGAGATGGCATTTCCCGAGCAGTTCATACCTAGACTGGTGCCGAAGAGCTGCCGCTCGATGTCATGCACGGCCACAGCATTCCCGGCCAACAGCACATCCACGTAGCCCTCCCGGATGAGACGGGCAAGTGAGGGCGCTGCGCCCGTGTGAACCACGGCCGGACCACAGACCACGGCAATCTTTCCGCCCGCTTTCTTGGTGCGCACTATCTCGCCGGCCAGCTGGCGCACCAGCTCTCCGCTGGGCCGCTCTGAGCTGACCTCATTGGACATGAAGCCAAAGAAAGTCTTCTCGCGGGGGCGCTCGGGCGGAACGACTTTGACCCCTGAAGTGCCAATAACCACGCGTTCGCCCTTCTTGATATGGCCGATGGGAGTGCACACAGCCCGGCCATCTTGCAGCACAATGAGGCAGTCCATGTGGTTGTGTTCCACTTCAACCCAGGTGCCCTTATAGCGCACATATGTAGGGTGATTGGTGGTGGAGTAAAATCCCCGGGGGACGACCATATCGCCGGGGGCAACACCGGTTTTAACATCCTCCATCTCCACGAGGCGCGCACCCAGGGCATGTAACTCTAAGAGAACCCTGTCCAAATGCGCCGCATCCTCGCCGGTGACGGTGATCTGCACATAGCTGCTGTCGTTCTTTTTCTGGCCGATCTGAAAGTTCTTGATCTCAAACTCGCCGCCCATATCCATGATCTTGTCCAGGACCCTTGTCAGCATCTGCGAGTCGATGAGATGGCCCTGCATCTCGATATCTGCAATTTCGCTCATAAGCTTTGGCCTTCTACCACATTTCCCCATTCAGGATCGCTTGGGTTTTATCGTTTGTGCTCATGACCAGCTTGGTTATGCGTATCAAATAGCCGCCATCTTCGGGCTCGGGCGGCTCGAAGATGGTGCGAATGCCGCTTCTTCGCAGGTGATACTCAAAATCCCTGGCCGTCTGCAGGCTTCTCACCCGGATTTGCACCTTCTGCACAATATTTTCGCCCAGCTCTGCCCTTTCGATGGTATCAACTAAAGGCATGAGGATGTTCTCCCCCAAAGACAGAGCTCTTGCGTGTCTTTCCTCTTCCGACTCTTTCCACTCCACGCTCTGATAGCCCTCCCGCACCGCCCGGGAGACAAAGAAGTCCAGAGCATAGTCATTGTAGTAGCGAAAGGCCACGGCCAGGTCACTGCAATTGGTCTCGGAGCTGGTATACTTAAGCGGCGGCGCAATATTTTCCGGGTCTTTCATCACCACGCCTTCGCGCCCCTGACGGCCAAGCTTGATTACGATCTGCTTGATTTTCTCTGCGGCGTTCTCCTTACGAAACTCGCCCAAGAAGGCTGCAGCCAACAGTCCGGACTCTTCTGCCAATTCGTGAGTCCTGTGCACGCCCAATGTTCCCTTGTAGTTCTTTTCGGCTATATCGAATAGATAAAATTCAATGCTGTCCGTGGGATAGATGGCATTTGGTACGTAGGGATTTTCGGGGCCCACCATCTCACCACACAAGACCCATTGAGGATGCTTTTCGAATACGGCCTCAGGCACCTTTGAGCGTGCCACTTCCGTAGAATAGGGACAGATAAACCCGCCTCTGGTGAGGGCCACAATCTCACTGTTTAAAGAGAGGATGCGCACATTATGGCCGTTCATCTTTTCCTCTACAGCCACCGTATCGGAAAAATGCCGTTTTATTGCTGGGGCAAGCATGAGGGGGCGACGTATCTTGGGATAACCAAAAACGATCTCGCCGTTTTCAAAAATAACTGTCCCGGCATCGATCCCAGATGTCTCTTTTTCAAACCGGAGTAAACGAGGCTCGGGCCAGGCAGATTCTCTGATTATGGTCTCTTGCAGGCATTGCAGCCTGCTCTCCGTCATTCCCAGTCTCTGTGCAACTCTTGCCAGATTCATCCGGTCCTCACCAGATAATCCAAGACGGACCGCCTGGTGATCATGCCCACGACTTCTTCTCTGCGACTGAGAACCGGCAGGCCGCCTCTGTTCTCAGTAAGAATGATCTTCTTGACCTCATCCAGAGGCGTATCGGCATAGACATACTTTACATCGTGAGTCATCACGTCAGAGACCAGGATGTTGTAGATGCGTGCGTATTGCTTGCTGGCAGTATCGTTCAGATCCCGGAAGGCACGTAGAGACTTAGCCACATCCCGTTCCGATATTATGCCCACCAGCCGGCCACCTTCAACTACGGGAAGCCTTCCTACACCCCTATCCAGCATCATACGTCGGGCGTGAACCAGCCGATCGTTGGGGTTGCAGGTGAGTGGATAACGCATGGCGTCTGCGGCCATGCCGCTTACATTTACGGCTGCCAATATCTCTCTGGGCCTAACCCAGCCCATGACCTTCTCGCCATCCATTACCGCCAGAACGCCGGTCTTCTGCAAAAGGACCATAGCATTTTGCACATCCATATCAGGGAGCACCTTGATTACGGAGTCCATGGTGGCAGATGCCACATGCAGAGAGGAGGCAGGCATTCCCAGAGATTTTCGCGTTCCTAAAACGCGAGCAATCTGTCTCATGGTGATAATGCCGCCCAACTTGTCTTTGTTAGTGACCAAAAGCCTTCTCAGATCATTCTTCTCCATCAGATTCAGAGCATGGCCCAGTCTTTCTGATTTGTCGATGGTAATCGGCTCGCTCATGATGTCCTTTACCTGCATTACTTCCACCTCCCAACCTCTGCGATGATCTCATCGGCGGAGAAGTAGCCTACCACTTCATTCTGGTCCATAACCGGCATGCCAATAATGTTCTTCTCCACCAGGGTCTGGCTCGCTTGCACGGCCTTCATATCCGATCCAATGGTAAAAATGGGCGAGGTCATGATGTCCTCCGCCACAAAAGGCATCTGCTTTACATAGCGATACTGCTTTCTGCCGGCGGTACTATCTTTTCGGGTCATCTTGATGTTCTTGGTCTCCATCTCATCCTTTGGGCCCATTATATCGGAAAAGGTAAGACCGGAACGGGTCACAATGCCCACTGGAGTCGTATTGTCCTCATAAACCAGGGCTCGGCTCTGGCCTTGCACATTCATCTCTTCCAGGACGTGGCCAATGGTATGGTGGCGGTGCACACGCAGCACATTCCGGCTCATCATGTCTCCTACGGTCGCTTTGAGATCCTGCTCAGAGAAGTACTTCATAATATCTCGAGATGTGATCATGCCTACGATCTCACCATCGCGTTCTACCGGCAAGCCGGAGATGCCGTTTTCTATGAGAAGCTCTGCAGCCTGGGGCATGGTGGCATCAGGGAATATGGTGAGGGGCTTCTCAGTCATTACCACATGAATGGGAACTTTGTCGATGGGCCTCCTGCGCCACTCTGGAGCCGCCTGGTTGAGCCTATTAGTGATATCATACTTGGTAACGATGCCTGCCAGCTTGCCTTCATCCATAACAGGCAATCTACCAATGGAATACTTGAACATCAGATTCCTGGCTCTTTGAATGTTCTCATTTCGCTCAATGACGTAAATGGGAGCACTCATATAATCTCTGACTTTCTTTATTATCATGCTAGAATTCCTCTGTTCTCGGCTAATGCCCTTACGTAGTCTCTTTCCGTCAGAATGCCGACTAATGATCCCTTGTCCATAACAGGCATAGATCCAATCTCATTATCCATCATCTTCCTGGCCGCCTGGCCCAGATCAGCTTTTCTCTCCGTAGCAAGCAAGCTTCTCTTGATCAGGATCTTGATGGGCTGATTCATAACTTCGCCGATGTCGCCGGTAACCACCTTTTCGAAAGCGTCTCCACTACCCAGATATTTCATGATGTCCGATGCGGTAACCATGCCCATAAGAACACCATCTTGCACTACCGGCATGCGACGGAAGCCCTTCTGGATGATCATCCTGGTCATCTTCTCTATGGTGGTTTGAGCCGGTGCCGTCACCACATGGGGACTCATGAAGTCCTCCACGGCAATGCCAGTCTCCAGACCTCGGCAAAAGCGTACAAAGTCCTCTTCGGTAATAATGGCCTTAATGCGTATATCCTCATCGCAAATGGGAAGGCCGCCCACGTTCTTCTCATACATCAGCTTCAAGACGTCATTTAAAGAGGCTTTATCACTGGTGTAGGTGAGGCGCGTGCTCATGATCTCAGTGATATCCGCATTTATGGCGGTGAAGATGTTTCCTCCATACTTCTCTCGTAAGAGGTTGTGCCTCAGTCCTCCGCCCAGAAAGTCCACCACATCCACCGAGGTCACAAAGCCAATCAGCCTCTTTGTGCCCGGATCAGCGACAGGAAGCCGGGAGAAGCCATAGAAAGTCATGGTCTTTATGGCGCTCATGATAGTAGTAGTGGGCGGAACGGTAACAACATCCGGCGAGGCTACACCCACCACATCGCTCGCCCGCTTGGCGAGCCGGGAGTCGAATTGTAAAGGTCCTCGATCCCCCGATCCAGGGGCTACAGGCATGCGATCGTTCTTTTGCGGAATCCTTGTTGCTTCTTTTCCCGTTGTTGGCCCTTTGCTCATCTTCACTCACCAAGGTAGCTTTTGATCAAATCGCTTCTATCCACAATTCCCACAAGCTTTCCATTGTCCACCACAGACATCCGGCCCACGTCGTGTTTGAGCATCAGCTGAATGGCTTCTCTCACGCTATCTTCCGGCTTTACGCTAAACAACGGCGAGCTCATAAATTTCTCTACAGGCACCTGCATCGAGTCCGCCGGTCTTCTCTCACTCTCCTTGCCGATTCGAGCTGTGCCTTTGAGCAGATCAAATCTGGTGATCATTCCTATGAGCTTGCCATCCTTGACCACAGGAAGACCTGTGAAGTCCTTATCGACCATCAGATCCCAAATCTTGGTTACGTGATCATCGGGGCGGGTGGTTACAACTTTGCTGGTCATAATCTCAGATACCGGCTTATTTTGCACCTTTTCCAAATCGATATTCCTGAACACGTCCAAGAGGCTAACAACCCCTTTTAGCACGGGCTTCTCTTCGGATTCGATTACAGGAAGCAAAGTTTTCTTTTCCTTGAGCATGAGCCGGGCGGCGTCAAGGATATCCATCTGCCCAGTCACAGTAGGAACTTGCACCACAAAGCCCGATATAGTCACATTGGACCTGGATGAAGTCACACGCAGCATATCCTGGTTGGTTACGATTCCGACAACTATGCCTTTGCTGTTCACAACCGGCAATCCGCGCACATGGTTGTCTCGGATCATCTGACGCGCTTTGGTCAGAAATGTAGAATCCTCTACGTATAGAGGATCTCTGGACAAAATATCTTCTACTAACATTGTTATTCCCCTGCTGTCCAGCAATAATAATATTTTTATTACCTTTTTCCGTCTCTGCAGCTCCAGCAGAGCAGCTCTCCATCCACGCTCTCCAGGGTATCTGAGAGCTGGCTGCAAACCTCACAGATTCCTCTTACTAACCCCCGGGGTTGTTCGAAATGGATGCTCTCTTTGTGCATCTCCAGCAGATCGCTTAAAACCTCATTCAAACCAAGAGAGGAACCAGAAACAAGATCCGTATCTGTAATTATCCCCACGAGTTTTCCCTGAAAAATCACGGGCAGCCGCTTTACACAGGAGCGAAGCATCAAGGCAGCAGCTTCGCGCAGGCTGGCATCAGGTCCAATGGAAACTACGGGAGCGCTCATAATCTCTGCCACCTTTAGACTCCTGGGATCTATTCCCTTGGCTAAGACCTTCTTTACCAGATCCCTTTCTGTCAGAATGCCGGTGGGCTTATCGCTGGATACTATAATCAGACTGCCCACATTGGCCGAACTCATCTTTTTGGCGGCGCTCAAAATGTCCAGCTCGGCAACAGCTGTGATCACTGGCCTGGTCATGATGTCTCGCACTGGAATCTCTGTCTCCATTGGCCAATCGTCTCCCTATCGCTCTATATCCTTAACAGAGTGCTAATGATATAAAAGGCTACTGCGGTCCAATACGAATTAATAAGATAAATATTATTTTTTCATTTTATTCCCGTATATGCCCAACAATATGTTCCAATTCTTTCAGAATGAGATCCAGACCCAGACGCGCTGCGCCCGGCGAGCCTGGCAAACAGAAGACCGGCCTGCCATGATAAACTCCCGCCGCCGCCCTTGTGAGCATGGCGCGAGAACCCACCTCCTCTAAGCTCATGTAGCGAAAGATCTCACCAAAGCCGGGAAGCGTCTTTTCGAAGAGCGGTTCAATAGCTTCCAGAGTTAGATCCAGATGAGTAAGTCCAGTGCCGCCACAGATAATGATCGCATCTGCATTGCTCTTTTCTACGGCCTCTCGCAGCACAAAGCCGTCCGGCAGAAGAGTGTAGCAGGCGGTATGTTCTGCCGCTTTAATCTTCTCCAAGATCACTTTGCCGGATAGGTCCTCTGCCTCTTCTGGCGAACTCACCTTACCAAATTCTTGAAAGCGGGACGTGCTCGCGACCACTACATCTATGATCATGCTATTTCCTTTATGGCTTAGGATAAAATTTTTCCCTTGAAGGAAGATCTATGTCGCTTTTGGCAATTGATGTGGGGGCAGGCACCCAGGACATCCTGCTCTATTCCGAGGACGTGTCCTTAGAAGGCTCGACCAAGATGGTTTTGCCCAGCCAAACCGTGCTGGTTGGAAACAGGATCAACCGGGCCCGTCTGGCCGGAAGGGATGTATTTTTGCGCGGACCGATCATGGGGGGAGGAGCTTCTACTGCAGCAGTAAGATGGCATCTGGCCGCGGGATTGAGAGTCTATGCCACGGCGTCGGCCGGCGCAACCATAAATGATAATCTGGAGCGCGTAGCGGCCTTAGGCGTCACGATTCAGGAGGAGGCACCCTGCGGAGCGCAAGTCATCGATACGGGGGACATAGACATTGCAGCCCTTCGTCATGCTCTGCAAATCTTCGACATCGCTCTGCCCGCGGATATGGCTGTGGCCGTACAGGATCATGGCTTCTCACCAGAGCGATCAAATCGTCTGGTTCGGTTTGAGCATCTGGCTGCCGCGATCCGCTCAGGCGGAAGCCTGGAGGCTTTCGCTTACCGGCAGCCTCCAGCAGCCATGACCAGAATGCTGGCCGTGCAAGGTGCCCTGGTGGATGCAGGAATACAGCCGCTTCTCATGGACACCGGCCCGGCAGCGATATTTGGGGCGGCTCTAGACTTGCCGGACGCGTCGCCCGCGCTCATCATCAATTTCGGAAACGGCCATACTGTGGCCGCCCTGCTGGCCGAGGACCGGATCACAGCCATCTTCGAGCACCATACCGCAGAGCTTACTCCGCAAAAGCTGGAAGAGTTTACTGTAAAGCTATGCAACGGAACATTAAAGAGCAGTGAGGTCTTCGAAGATGGGGGCCATGGGGCCTATATCGATAGCGTTCCCGAAAAGATTGGGACCACGCTCGTCACTGGACCGCGCCGGCAGACGTTTCTTTGCAGCGGAGCCCTGAAAGGTGCGAAGGCAGCGTCTCCTGGTGGGGATATGATGATTACGGGCTGCATTGGTCTCGTCAATGCCTGGAAAAGAAGAGAGGATTTATGGAGATAGGCAGAGGCGCAGAAGCTGTCATCACTCTTGAAAATGGAATCGTAAAGAAGGAGCGGCATGCCAAGAGCTACCGGCAGCCGGCACTCGATGAACGTATTCGGCAGGAGAGAACCCTGCGAGAAGCAAGGATCATGTCCGATGCCCGCAGACACGGGGTTCTTACGCCCATCATTTGCGATGTATCTCGCTTTGATCTCAGAATGGAGAGAATAGTGGGTGAGAAGCTGAAAGATGTGATCAACCGGGAGCTATCCGAGATGGTGGGGGAGACGGTGGGAAAGCTGCACCGGGGCGGAATTGTGCATGGGGACCTGACTACCTCCAATATGATACTCACACGGGGCCGGATATGTCTCATAGACTTCGGCCTGTCATTTTATGAAAAAACTGTGGAAGCACAGGGGGTGGATGTGCATGTATACTTTCAGACCCTAGAAAGCACCCACGACCAACCGGAGGAGCTGATAGAGGCCTTTGTGGCCGGATATACCCACACCTATTCCCAGGCAGATCGAGTCTTGCAGAGGGTCAAGGAGATCAAGGCGCGGGGCAGATATCTGTGAAGGAGGATATTTGTGAATTCGATCATCAGCAACTTTATGTAGGATCTGATCGATTAGCTCTAATTTAATTCCTAAGGTGATAACCAATGGCTGAAAATGATGTCGTGTTTGTCGGCAACAAGCCAGTGATGAACTACGTGCTGGCAGTGGTTACACAATTCAATAATGGCGCAGAGGATGTTAGGATCATGGCTAGGGGCCAGGCGATATCCCGGGCGGTGGATGTGGCAGAGGTTTCAAGGTCTCGCTTTCTGTCGGATGTCACCGTGAAAGGCATCTCCATTTCTACGGAGATCCTCAACACCGAAAGGGGAGAGACCAATGTTTCCGCAATTGAAATTACCATTGGCAAATGAGAATGTCATTTTGGCAACCACAATAGGCGTCATATCCTCGGGTCGGGGAGAGAATTTGCGCTACATTATGCAAGAGGAGCGTAGCGGTCGGCTGCCCGCTCGGGTGGGAATAGTTCTCACCGATCAGCCGGATGCAGGGGCTCTTCGGATCGCAAAAGAGTTTTGCGTTCCCGCCCATTTTATCGATCCGGCCCGTCTTAGCCGGGAGGAGTATGATAAGTTGCTCATCGCCCATCTGGATGCGGTTGGCGCAGAGCTGGTAGTTCTCACGGGCTACATGAGGATATTATCTCCTCCCTTTGTTCGCTATTACAAAAATAGGATCCTGAATATCCATCCTGCTCTTCTGCCCTCATTTCGGGGTATGGATGCCTTCTCCCAGGCTCTGGCGTACGGTGTAAAATGGACGGGAACGACCGTTCATATCGTGGATGAGGATGTAGACCACGGTCCCATTGTCTACCAGAGGCCAGTGCGCGTTCTGGAGAATGATACCCACGATAGCCTCAAGGCCAGAATTCAGAGGGCGGAGTACAAAGCTTACCCCAGAGCGATAAAGATGTTTATAGAGGAAAAGCCCAAAGTGCAGGGAAGAAAGCTGATCTGGCAAAGAGAGGAGAGATAACAATGGAAAATTTGTGGGCCCCCTGGAGAATCGATTACATCTTAAGCGCGAAGCCGGAGGGCTGCATATTCTGCGATAAGCCCGCCGAGAAGAAGGACGAAGACAATTATATTCTCTACCGGGGCAAATATCACTTCATCATCCTCAATGCTTTTCCTTACAACAACGGCCATATGATGGTTGTTCCCTACCGGCACATAGCCACCCTATCGGGCTGGGCGGCAGAAGAGCAGCAGGAGATGATGCAGCTCGCCGATCTGTGTGTGGATCTGCTCCGCAAGACCATGCGCCCGGACGGCTTTAATCTGGGCATCAACATGGGCCTGGTGGGAGGAGCCGGTGTTGCCGATCATATCCATCTGCACATCGTACCCCGCTGGAATGGGGATACCAATTTCATGCCAGTGCTATCCGACACCAGGGTGATATCGGAGGCGCTACGAGCGACTTATGGGAAGCTGAAAGCGGCACTGGAAGAGCTTAAAAGCCCTCCGTAGTGCAGGTCTCTCGAAACCCCTGTTTGAGCGGGCGGGGCCACCCGCGCGCGTGAGCCTGCGAGAACGCAGCCGGGAAGGACGGGATGGGCCCTATATAGCATGAATGGAGTATATCATGCGTCAAATAAATATCTTGAATAAAGAGGCAACGATTCCCATGATTGCTCATGTGCCGCATGGTTCTATTTTTATTCCAGAAGATGTTCGGCGCTCTATTGCATTAAACGAAATGGAATTTCAGAGAGAATTACTCCTGATGACAGACAGGTACACTCCTGAGTTATTTGATGGTATCGTCGCGATGGGTGGTTTGTTTTTTTGTAAACAATTATAGCAGACTGGTTGTTGATCCGGAAAGATTTGAAGACGACAGCGATGAAATAATGTCTTCGCGAGGAATGGGAGCAGTTTATACAAAAACGGCACACCAACAAGAACTTAGAAAAGGCCTGGCCGAAAGAGAAAAAGAGGCATTACTCTCTACTTATTTCAGACCCTATCACAAAGCACTTGAGTTCGAAGTTCAAAAAATACAGAACAGATTTGGTCGATGCTTGATCATAGATTGCCACTCGTTCTCTTCGAAGGCGCTCCCCTATGAATTAAACCAATCTCCTGTTAGGCCGGATATTTGCCTAGGTACCGATCCATTCCACACACCAGGCGAGTTGATCACTTCAGCACGATCATTCTGCGAGGCAAATGGATTAAATGTGGCCGTTGACAAACCCTTTATTGGAACGTATGTGCCACTAAAAAATCTTGGAAAAGACAAAAGTATCTCTTCAATTATGTTCGAGGTAAATCGCAGTCGGTATATGGACGAAAAAAACGGAAATAAGTTAAGCAGTTTTTCGGAGGTAAAAAGGACGATCGATGGTCTGATCAAAGAAGTAATGACATCATTCCTCCAGCAAATTCCGTCCATATTTCGTATATTATATGAATAGAACTCCATAAAATACAATATAGTGGAAGATAATTTCGGGACTCCATACCTCTGCAATTTAAGCGAAAGATAATAATAGCGAGATGTCTTTTCGAGAGGTTATGTGGTTCCGGGAGGACCGGGGTGCGCTCGAAGCGCCTCTGAACAACGAAAACTCCTGCGAAGACAGACGCACTTTGAAAAGAACTCCGCAAGAGTTGAGGAACCTCTCGAAAACGGCCAATTTTCCGATATCTACAGAGGGCGAAAAATGGCCACCATTTCCACGGATGAAAAGTCGTGGCCCATTGAAGCCGAAAATGCTTTATTCTCGCATGGTTTGTTTATGGCTATGACTGCTAAAAAAACCCCTAAGCTAAAGCCAAAAGCTCATAAAGGTGATGTCCCTCGTGGAGCCAGAACCGTTGCCGGAATAGCGGGGGGTGCGGTATTCGGCTTTGCAGTCGGAGGCCCGGCTGGGGCTATGTTTGGTGGCATGGCAGGGCTGATAATTGGGGCTTCTTCTGATGTTGGGGCCTACATGGACGACTGGTGACCCACAGTTGGTTGATCCGATTCCGCTTTCGGAAAGCGTCTATGCCCTTATTTAAGGCCTTGTTGTAGCGGCATCAATTCCTTTTGTGCTTCTTATCAAACAGTGCAACTCCGAACTGAAGAGCGAAACGAAGAGGAGAATCGCCGCCCTTCGCAAACGAGAGCGCGATAACGACTTTTACCTGGAAATGTTTCACCTATCTCGACGGTATCATGAGGGAAATTCTCAGATAAAATATACCTGTGCATCCTTTCTGGGCATATTGGTATCTACTGCATTCGGATTTGCATATGATCGTCGTTGGATTGCATTCGACGAGTTCTATATCAAAGCCATCCTCATATTGTCGGGAGCTTTCTTTGTGGTGCTTGTTCTACCTCTCGCTTGGAGATATATCACCTGTCGCTGGCAATAGTCGGGAAAAATCGATCCTTTTAGATTATCTTGTCCTTTGCGATCTCCAGGGTTATATTATTAAAATACAATACTACATATGACATGCTACACATTTAATTCTTAAATGTCATAGAAAATAAATATCTTTATCAATTATGACTATTATTACTACTACGGTGAGTTAGTGATTCCTAAAGCCGAAGAACCCTACCGAAACATGCCCGAGCTGATTCCCACCCGTATGCTCAACGAGTTTGCCTACTGCCCCCGCCTTTGCTATATCGAATGGATACAGGGAGAATTTTTGGACAGTGCAGATACGGTGGATGGCAGATTCCAGCACCGGCGCGTGGATGCCGGCTCTGATAAAGTCGCCGAGGGGTTCGAAACATTTCATGCTCGATCGGTCTACCTAACAGGTGCGGGAATCACCTGCTGAATCGATCTTCTGGAGGGCGATGGCGGCCATGTCACTCCGGTGGACTACAAGAGGGGGGAGGCACCGGATATCCCGGAAGGCGCTTACGAGCCGGAGAGAATTTCAGCTCTGTTCCCAGGGATTGGTGCTAAGGGAAAACGGCTTTGTCTGTGATGAGGGAATCGCCTACTTCGTTAAATCGAAGAAAAGAGTGATTATTCCCTTTGATGACGCCCTGGTGAGCAGAACCCTGGAACTCATCGCTGCGCTGCGGATCGCGGCTGATCAGGGAGAGATGCCGCCCCCTTGCAGCACAGCCCCAAGTGCAACCGCTGCTCGTTGGCCGGCATCTGCCTGCCCGATGAGATCACCCTCCTCAAAGAGATGGAGGCTGATGATGCGAAAGCGGGCAGGGAGATGGTAACTGAAGAGGAAGGAGTTGAGGAAGAAGTAGCTCGAAAAGATGCTCAGTCGGGCCAAATCAGGAGACTGCTCCCCTCTCGTGATGATGCTAAACCGTTTACGTGGTTGGTCGTGGCAATACCGTTCGCAAGAAAGAAGAACGCCTGGAGATCTGGTCGCCAGAAGGCAAGGTCAGTGAGCCCAAGCTAAGAGAGATCTCAATGCTATCGCTCTACGGAGGCGTGGAGATAACCACTCCGGCAATGGTCGAGCTGATGCAAAGAGGTGTACCGGTTCTCCACTTCACACATGGTGGCTGGTTTCAGGGGATCTGCCTGGGAACGACTCACAAAAACGTTGAGCTGAGGATACGTCAGTTTCAGTGCGCCATGGACCCGATGAGATCGATACTTCTGGCCCGAAAGGCGTTAGCCGGCAAGATCAAAACTGCAGAACGCTCATGCGACGAAACGATCCCGAACGCAGCACAAGCTCTCTGAGCTTGATGGCAAAGCTTGCCGCCGAGGCGGAGGCGGCATCAAGTAGCCAGAGTCTCCTGGGCATTGAAGGAGCGGCAGCAGAATGCTATTTCTCCCGGTTCGCCAACATGCTCAAACAAGGCGGTAAGGACTTCTCTTTTACGGATCGAAACCGCAGACCACCTAAAGATCCTGTGAATGCAGTACTCTCTTACCTCTACGGCATTCTGGTCAAAGACCTGTTTGTCACTCTCCTCGCGGTCGGCTTTGATCCTTATTTTGGATTTTATCACCGGCCCAGATATGGCAGGCCCGCTCTGGCCTTGGATATGATGGAGGAGTTTCGCCCCCTAATTGCCGATTCAGTGGCCATAAACCTGTTTAACAATGGGGAGATCTCCAAAAAGGACTTCATCAAGACTCGTGGCGGAGTCTCCCTGACCTCCAACGCAAAGAAGGCGGTAGTGGCTGGATACGAACGCCGCATGGAGACCGAGATCATTCATCTTCTCTTCGGTTACAAAGTCAGCTACAAAAGGGTGCTGGAGATTCAGGCCCGCCTCCTGGCGCGAGCCATCTCCGGCGAGATCGGGGATTATCCTCCTTTCACCACCAGGTAACGAGTCAAGAAGTGACCGCATTCATGAGATAGCAGCATTAGTGAGGTGAAAGGCATGGGCGGACAGAAGTGCTACGTCGTCTGCTACGACATAATGAACCCAAAGCGTCTGCATCAGGTGCACAAAACCATGAAAGGCTTCGGAGACCCGATTCATTACTCCGTCTTTCGGTGCCTTCTCAACGATAAAGGAAAAGTGGAGCTCATCGCGGCCCTCTTTGAGATAATAAAACACGATGAAGATCGCATAATGATCGTTGACCTGGGACCCTGGACGGCAGAGCAGAAGAGAGGATCGAATTCATGGGGGTGCGACCTCCGGAAGCAGAAAGCAGAACAGTAGTAGTCTAAGCTATGCCGTGACGACCTTCGCTGGCGATAATTGAGATAGAGTAACTAAAGCTTTTTAATCCCACCCCATCATTCACCGGAATACTATGTTCTATCTGGGAGAGTATGATGAAGAGACGGCCAAAGATATCAAAGAATATCTTGATAAAGCCGGCCTCAAGGTGGAGACTAGATCCTGCCTGGTGATGGAAGAAGAGACAACTTACACCGTCAAGAACAATCTGAGCGCCCTCAAAGAGCTGATGAAAGGGGATAGCGAGGAGCCCGAACGCTACCTTTCGGCACTGAGGAGCGTCCTGCCCCGGGCTACAGCCGAGAATTTCGAGGACCTTTTCTTAAAAAGTGTGGATCCGCTCATGATGGAGAAGAGAGACAAAATCATGGCGCTATCTGTAAATCCAGAATGCCTCTCTCCGAAAGAAGGAGAAGCCCTGAAATTCGGCTCCGAGGAGTGGATGAACAACGCTCTGACCATATCGAGAGCTCGCACTTTTGCCGGGATGATCTTTTCTCTTAACGACATAAAGATAGGCGAGGATGTGGGGAGTAAGCTGGACGATCCAATTATCGAGATAACTGTCGATCCCGATGATTATGAAACCAGGCCGGAGCAGATGAACTGCGATATTGATTTTTATCTGGAAAAGTCCGTCAATATCTTTGTCGATGAGTTTACCACCCCTCTTGCCAGCGATCTGAATGATGAGTTTTGGGATGAATATCCCTCGGAAGCTCAGCGCCTTAAGGTCCTGGGACTGCTGATTGAAAAGCTGGCCACGTCGCCCACATCTCGCAAGATGGATTTTGCAGAGTTTGCCGAAGAATGCAATATGACTCTAGAGGATGAGGGCAGCGTCCTGAACGTCTATGGCGAAGAGGTAGCTGAGGATTTGGCCAGGGTGCTCGAGAAGAGCGGTGTCGTGAAGTGGAAGGGCGACAAGCTCAAGTGGAAGAGCAATAATTGACGACTCTTGCCCTTCTTATGCCAACTGCCTATTTTTTTATCTTTTTAGGAAAAGAGGGTCTTTATAAGTCGTTTATAAGCAGTTTATAAATCTTAAATACTCATGTTTATATACCCCCAGTTTATAAGGGATAATCTGGAGATACTTGAGTATGGAGTCCACAATTAATATTGAGAACGTGGTGGCATCCACCAAGCTGGCAGAAGCGTTCGACCTGCACAAGATCGAGGCCGAGCTGGAGGGGGCCGAGTATAACAAGGAGAAGTTTCCCGGACTCGTCTACAGGGTCAAAGCCCCTAGAGCTGCGTTTCTAATATTCACTTCCGGCAAGGTGGTATGTACTGGGGCCAAGAATGTCGAGGACGTTCGCACGGTCATAACCAATATGGCCAAGACGCTCAAGTCCATTGGCTTCGAGAACATCGATCTGGAACCCGAGATCCACGTTCAAAACATTGTGGCCTCCGCAGATCTGAAGACGGACTTGAACTTAAACGCCATTGCTCTGGGCCTGGGCTTGGAGAATATCGAGTACGAGCCGGAGCAGTTTCCTGGGCTGGTCTACAGGATCAAGGTGCCCAAGGTGGTAGTGCTCATCTTTAGCTCCGGAAAACTGGTGGTGACAGGCGGCAAATCACCGGCGGAGTGCGAGGAGGGCGTGCACATCGTGAGGATGCAGCTCGAAAATATGGGGCTGCTCTAGTCCACTTTTTCTTTAATTCAAAAGTCAAATTGAGTCGGAGGTAGTCTTGGCGAGCGGTGTTTTTTTGATTCAGGCAGACGGACAACTTGTAGAGATGTCTGAGGAAAACTATGGACAAGAAGCCGATTTCCAGGAACTTCTTGCCAAATACCCAAACCTTCTTGCCGGAAATCAGATTAACGACGCGCAGCCCAGACGGTGGCTTCTAATCTCGAGGGAGGCCGCACTGCCTTCTGAAGAAAACGGCAGCGACCGCTGGTCGGTTGATCACCTATTTTTGGACCGGGACGCCATTCCCACCTTAGTAGAGGTTAAGAGAAGCAGCGATACTCGTATCCGGCGAGAAGTAATCGGCCAGATGCTTGAATATGCCGCCAACGTCGTTGTCTACTGGCCGGTAGAGGAAATACGAGCTAAATTTGAAGCGACATGTCAGGCAAGAGGTCTCAACTCGGATGATGCACTGGAAGATTTTTTGTGTCCTTTTGAAGATTCCGCTGCCTTCTGGCAAAAGACAAAAACCAACCTGCAAGCAGGGAAAATTACGCATGCTCTTTGTGGCTGACGAGATATCCAGAGAGTTGAAGCGTATAGTCGAATTTCTTAATGAACAAATGACACCCGCCGAAGTTCTGGCGGTAGAGATCAAACAGTTTGCCGGCCAGGGATCGAAAACACTTATTCCTATAGTACATGGCCAAACAGAAGAAGCAAAAGGCAAGAAGAACAACAATGCCAGGTCTAAAAAGCAATGGGATGAGGAATCCTTCTTCAAGGAATTGATATCAAGGAGAAGTATAGAAGAGGCAGAGATCGCCAGGAAGATTCTGGATTGGGCAAGAGACAAATTGCCAAGATTCTGGTGGGGAAAAGGCAAGCAAGATGGATCATTTATCCCGGTATTGGATCTTAATGGGGAACAATATTATCCGATTGCTATTTGGACAAACGGCAAAATCGAAATTCAATTTCAATGGTTGATGAACAAGTCTCCATTTAATGAAGAAATTAAACGCAAAGAGCTTCTGAAGCGATTGGGCCAAATTCCAGGCGTGGAAATTCCATAAAAGGCCATCACAAGACGCCCTAACATATTTTTGTCTAAGTTTAAAGAGGCTTCTTCACTTACAAAGCTGCTGGAAACGCTAGATTGAGTAGTCCAAGAGATTAAATCATCTTGAAATATATAAATCACAAATAAAAAATTATTTAAAGTCAGAACGCTAACTAAGCTCCATTAAAGA
The DNA here is from genome assembly GCA_964633785.1 of uncultured Methanotrichaceae archaeon. Classification (GTDB taxonomy): domain Archaea; phylum Halobacteriota; class Methanosarcinia; order Methanotrichales; family Methanotrichaceae; genus Methanothrix. The sequence continues at coordinate 12,836 of CAZWHG010000019.1, read as the reverse complement.
TAATGAAGGTGGGGCTTTGTCTGACGTTGGCGAGCAGAAAGATGCAACTGCATTTGCGGATGGACTATTGAAAAGCAAATACTCGGACCTGATCATCCTCTCCACAGTGGTCCTGGCCTTCTTGATTTTGATAATAATATCTGCTACACTAACATAATTATGAAAAAAATGGCAAAATAGCGGCCTTCTGGAGAGAAGAAGTCCCACAGCTATGCCCGATCATTTCCCTTGAAAATGCATCTTTAGACGTTCCTCGATCGCCGGCAAAGTAAGGCTCTCTTGTCCTCCTCCTGTCATGTCACGCAAAGTGAGCATGCCGGCATCCAGCTCGTCCTTGCCTACGATTACCATAAACTCTGCCTTCGCGCTTGCTGCCGCTTTAATCTGGGCGCCTAAGCTTCGGCCCATGACATCCATTACCATTGGAACGCTTTTGCGCAGCATCCCGGCAATCTTTGCTGCCTGCATCTTGACGTCAGGCGTAAAGGCTAAAAATATTGGAGGTGTGCGCGACCCTTCCATCTGCACGATTTCCATGATACGGTCGAAGCCCAGGCCGAAACCCGTGCAAGAGGTCTCCTTCCCCCCGAAGAGGCTGGCCAGCTCGTAAGTTCCGCCACCGCAGATCTGCCGCTGTGCACCCAGGCCCTCGGCATAGATCTCAAAGACCGTTCCGGAGTAGTACTCCAGACCTCGCACGATCTCAAAGTCGATGGTAAATTTGACGCCAAAGGCACCTAGAAGATCAACCGTCTCCTGGAATTCCTCCAGCCTCAGCTCTGCCCCGATCGCCCTGCCCTGGCGGGCCGAGCCGCGCCCGGCTGATGATGGGACCGCAGACCCATTCGCCGGGGCGGAATCGGACGCCGCCTCAGGCTTCGCCCCCAGCTCCCCGACGATCTCGGCAGCCTTATCCAGGGCGCTCTGCCCTTTCAGATCGATCAGCTCCAAGAGGCCCAGATGGCTCTGCCCTATCTCTTCCAGCAGATCGGCAAGAGCGGAACGCTCCTTCTTGTCGATCATCCTCATGACTGAAGGCCGATGCTGCGCCTCGATCTTGCCGAGAATGGTGCGAATCAGCCCCAGGTAGCCGACGTGAATATCCCCTGTCACGCCCACGCTTCTTAACATCCCATCCGCGAGAGCTATGGCTTCCGCTTCAGAATCGGGCTTGGCTCCGCCTATGAGCTCTGTGCCCATCTGCCAGAACTCTCTAAAGCGTCCCCTCTGAGGCCGCTCGTAGCGAAAACAGTTGCCGAAATACCAGAGCCTCTGTGGCTTTGGGGAATTTTGCAGCTCGGAGACGTACATGCGCATCACGGGAGCTGTCAGCTCTGGGCGCAAGGCAAGAGCGCGCCCCCCCTTATCCGTGAAACTGTAGATCTCTTCTACCACGGATGCGCCCGATTTTATGGTAAAAAGCTCGAGATGCTCAAAAGTGGGGGTAGCTACCTCCTGGTATCCCCAGCGCTCTAAAACATCCTGCATGGCCAATTTGGCTCGTCCTCTTTTCTCTGTCTCCTCGGGGAGGAAATCCCTTGTGCCTCTCGGTCTCTGGACGGTCATAGCGGCAAAAGGAATGAAACAAAATGCCCTTATAGTTTGTGATGCTCTTATCTAAGCTTCTCAGCGACCTCTGAGGGACAGATGATGATCTGCACCGGTTTTATGATTATATTGGAAGTGGCCACGGCGCTGCCTCCCTGCACGGTATTTATAGCGCGAACGGAGACACCGCTCACGTCAATATCCAGATTGTTGCCCAGTGGTTGTGATTGGGCACTTATTCTTGCCGGTTGGCCATTTTTTCCCCCATTTTCCATGCCGGTGTTCAAAGCACTATCAACAATCTGATCGATATAACTATCATCCCAATTTTCGTTTGCGTTGAAATTCTTCGTTTCATCCTGCCCGGTGACAGCTATGTCCAGGGAATTAGCCGGACTCTGAGTCTCTGAGTCCTTATACTGCTCGCCGTTGTAAATGATGTCCCTCTCTCTGGCCGTATTCATGGCTGTAAGCTCCGATATCTGCTCACTTGAGGCTGATTCATTCAGAGCTATTTTTTCCTTTGAGGGCATGACATCGGGTCTGAAGCCGGAAGCATAAGGCTGCATTATCCCCCATTCGCGATGATCCTGATTGAACGGGCCGTATTGCGACTCTTTCAGCCCTTTTCGCAGATCAGGCAAATTGGACGGCGACTGCGCCGCGCATGCACTTTGCGAAATAAGAAGACAAATAAAAACGGCCCCCACCAGCAGACGGCCAGTGGGTCCTAGTATTTTTTCCATATTTCATCCCTCGGGCTGATTGCCCCGAAGTTACTGCTGGTTGGTTACAATCTCAACGTCGTTGGTTGCAGAGACGCCGCCGGCATTAAAGGCAGCTCCAAATAATGTCCTGCCGACACCAGCGCCAATAGCCAAAGCATTTCTATTGCCGACTTTGACTTGCTCGATGTTATACTTGGGACTGCAGGCGGTGCAGGTCTGAGCGTCGCCGGTATCCTGGTTCTTCTTGATCTTCAGATGGTTGGTTGCAGATACAGTTCCGGCATTGGCTCCGAGAAGTCCGATCCCTGGGCCTACTCCGGTGCCTATTGCCCGGGCCATATCATTTCCAACATCAATCGAGTCGTAGTTCGCATTGACCGCGGCAGGGAATTTGAAGGCACTCCCTCCGGTCTCAAATATACCCTGACCGAGGATGTCCACGCCGCCGCTTCCAATCATTGCCGTCTGAGCCAAGGCAGGAGCCGCAAATGCAGCCAATGCCATAGCCAGCACAAAGAACATTGCTACTCTTTTAATAATCTCACCCCATTATTCCTTTTAGGTTGTACTTAACTAAGTTTCAAATATATATATACTTTTTGGTGTTTTTTACTGGAAAATCATAGATTTATAGAGATATTCTTATTAGAAAATTTTGCATACAATATGCGTTGCTTATAATATGATGGCTATCACAGATGCCGAAAAACCGCAATAAATATGCTCATTAAGCCTATTCTTCGGCGGGACTTTTACTGATACAATATATTTAAAATCAGACATGTAAGCGCAAAAAAAAAGCAAAGCTGTAGCACTGAAACCGAAAACGAGACGATGGTACTAACAAATAAAAGTGATGATGCTATTTATACATCATTTTAACTTCACACCAACCTCGGGTGGGCAGACGATGATCTGCACCGGCTCGATGATGATATTGGAAGTAGCCATCGCACTCCCTCCTTGTATCGTATTGATGGCGCTGACTGATATATCGTGAACATCTATGCTCAAAAAATTTCCAGTATGATGCATCTCGTTATTATCAAGCTCTTGGTCACCAATGCTATCTCCTTGCCAATTTGTTTTGGCGACCTTATCTGCAGATTTATCATTCTCTTTGCCGCTCACACTTATCTCCAGGGAGTTCGCAATTCCCTGATAGTCGGGATCATTCTTCTGGGAATCCTCAAAAAGCAAATCTCTCTGCTTTAGGGAGTTAATTGCCGACATATCTCGCACATTTGCCGTTGAATTGAAGTTATCCATCAAGATCTCTTCCTTTTTGAGAGATGTCGATATAGTGCCGGGAAGATTGGGTCGCACATGCAAATCTTCTTGGCTGGACCAGGGAAACTTGATGGTATCAGCACCGGCTTTAAGCATGCCCAAGCTAGAACTCTGTTTATTTTGCTCCATTAATTTATTGAGCTGTTCCTGGCCACTTAGCTGTTGCTCAGCTGGGGCTGGAGTCAAGATAATGCAAATAAATAGAAACCCCACTAACATCATGCTAGTGGGTTTGATCGGTATCTTCATTCTGTCCTCTCAAGATCGCAGACAGTAGCTACTGCTGATTGGCTACGATCTTAACATTGTTGGTGGCTGCTGCGAATCCGAAAGCCATAGCCTCCCTATTTCCAACTGTGATCTGATCTACATTGACCTTGATGCAGGTGTCCTTGCAGTTGAATAGAGTTGTTTCGTCGTCTACTTCATAACTGCAGGGTGCACATTCGCCGGAATCCTGGTTCTTCTTGATCTCCAAGTTATTGGTGGCACTGGCCAGCGGGGTCTTTTGCCAAATATTGCCAAATGCTAATGCCTTATCATTGCCCACAACCAGAGTGTCGATATTGGTGTCTTGAGCCTCCGGGAACTTGACAAGGGATCCTTCTGTCTCAAAAATCCCGGTTCCGAGAATATCCACGCCGCCGCTTCCAGCCAAGCCATAAGTAACCTGCGCCATAGCAGGAATGGATAATATGGCTATAGCCAATGCCAATACAATGCCTATTTTTTTGATAATCTCACCCCATACATTCTTTAATATAGACGGATGTTAGCATTGATAGTATTTATATTTTTTGGTAAGACATACAATCAGGGGTATGACCAATAGATCATAAGCTCTCAAATATTACTTAATATCATTGTTTATTGTAGCTGTAAATAACTATGATGGTCCTATTATCAGTATTAATATGTAATTAATTTTAATATAAATAACTAATAAGTTATTAAAACTATATATCATGACACGATGCCTAATTGCTTAGGGAATTTAGTCAGCAAGTGAACCTTTGAATTTAAATATTAATGAAGTACAATTATCAATCAGGTCTCGGAGAAGATCAGCTTGCGGATCTTCATAGTAGCTAAATCAACAATAGGCACCACTGCTGGCATGGGCTGGATGTTCATTTTCTTCTGAAAATCTGTTTGAGACTGCCAGGTTCCGCTATTGATCACAGCCACTCCCTTGTACCTGGCAATCCCCACGGTATGAACATGTCCACAATGTAGTATGGCCGGTGGCCGAGATATAACATAATGATCTTCATGCTCGGGTGCGATGGAGACGCGACCGCCGTAGATCGGAGCCAGATGCCGCCTTCTCAGCATCTCGATCATGGCTTTCTCCGGCGCTGCATAAGAGATGCCGGGCAGGCGCAAGACTAAATCATCTATGCTTCGACCGTGATATATCAAGACCGATACCCCACTCAAGGTCACCCAAGCGGGATTGCCCACAAAGAGCATGTCTTTTCGGAAATACTTCTGCACATCCTCCGGAAGAGAGGGCTGAGGCTCTGCCTGACGCACAATATCGTGATTGCCGGGGGCAATTATCACTTTTATGCCTTTTCGTATGCTGTTGAGCCACTGTGCCGCTGCTTTATACTGGTCATATATGTCCATGATAGCCAGATCGTTTTGTTGACCGGGATAGATGCCAACGCCGTCCACCAGATCCCCTGCAATCACTATGTACTGTACCTGAGAAGCCAGGCCGGAAGCATCATCCGTGTCGCCATTGAGCCACTGCAAAAACCTCTGCCAGGCATCGGCCATGAAGTATTTGCTTCCTACATGCAGATCAGAGAGCAGAAGGGCAAAGCCGCTTCCATTCTCCAGAGGGGCGGTTTGGTTGGGCATATCCGGCCAGAGCAAAGACTTGACAAAAAGCCTTCCATTGCCATCAGAGATACCTGTGACGCCTATGACTTCATCTGTTATAATGAGACTGGACTGCTCGTATACCTCTGCATCCTTTTGAACTACCGCTATTATCATGCCGGTGGGGTCCTCCAGCTCTATTACTCGATTTCCTTTGCTGGTAGTTTTAACATCCATGACCATGCCGATTATAGATACTTCTCGACCAGTTGTGCTCTTGCCTAGGGATTCGATGGGCCGGGAGTTGACCCGTCGAGAGAGAATCTCCCTGATTTTTGAGAATCTGTCGCGAAAATAGTGCACGAAATCATTGTAATCACCCACGCACGTAGACCGTCCGGTTATATCGCATTTCAGTTTCGCAGACGAATCCTGCAAACATGGAAACGATGTAGATGGCTGGGCAGATGGGCCAGGTGATGACAATTGTGGATTGAAATGCAAAGAAGGCGGTAACTCTGCAACCTTTGCAGAGTATGTCATTCTTGTAGCGGCTAATTCAAGATGGCATGATACCATAGAAGTTCCAATAACTGCCACCGACCTATCTGCGTTGCTGATGATGCGTCGCAAAAGCTCCTCTTTGCTGCCAGGATAGCGGCAAATTATCTCCAAAGCCTCCGGCTCCAATTGATAACCCTGCTCGGCTAACCTCTGCACAACGTCCTGGCCAACTAGAGGTCGAGTGCCACGCGGTGATATCTGCTGCATCGAAAGGAGTATAAGAGCCTACCAACTGATAAATCTGGTTGATGAAGATCGTAGAGTGGTTTGACAATTTGCCTCTTCCGGGCCTCGTCAAGGACATAATTTTCGTGGTTGTAGTAGTAGGTGGCATATCCCTGCTATCTCAACTTGCATTGGGCCTCTGGACGCCTATGGTCGCCGTAGAGTCGGGAAGCATGGTGCCTAACCTCAATATTGGAGACATAGTAGTAGTTCAGGGGGCATCGCGCACGCATGTGACTCCCTGGGACGAGGCCGAGAAAACCGGCTATACTGCCTTCAATAATCCGGGTGACGTCATACTATACCGGCCCTATGGCAAGGCCAGCCTGAATCTGCTGGACCAGTTCAAATTGCTTCTGGGATTGTCGCCGGGCAAAGAGAAGGCCACGCCAATTATTCACCGCGCCATGCATTATGTGAAAGTGGGAGAGGCCATGTGGCAAGGAGGTCCTGCCGCACCATTCTCCGGCTATATCACTAAAGGAGACCACAATGAGGTGATCGACCAGATGGCCGGTCAGATCTTCGGCACAGCCAAATCGTCTTACGTCGAGACGAACCGGGACGAGATTATGGATGTGGGCAATGATATATATCTGGATAAGAAGACGGGCCTGCTTATTTATAAGACCGAAAATGGTACCTTTGTAGGCGAGGGTATCAGCTTCCTCACGCCTGTAAAGGAGGAATGGGTAATTGGCGTGGCAAGAGCCAAGATACCCCTGGTAGGCTACGTCAGGCTTCTGCCCAACATCATCTTCGATGAGATCAAAAAGCTCATAAGCTAGCCTGAATGGCAAAATGGTCCTGGTGAAAGGGCAGAAGATCCAGGACCTGTCGGAGTTCCAAACCCTGCAAATTTTTAGCCTCTGCTTGAAGAACTGTCTGTGGGCTCGCAGTTACATCCACTGAGCGCGTCTTAAGCATGAGGATGAGCTCGCCACCGGGCTTTAGGTAGCGGGCGCAATTTCTGGACGCAATCTCGGCTTGACTTCGCTGGGCTACATCCTGGTAGACCAAGTCCACCAGCTCGACAAGAAATGCATACTCTTCCGGTCGGGCTGCGTCGGCCAGGATGGGCACTATGTTTTTGCGCCGCTCACAAAGGCGGACCAAATCGCGCATGGAGCGAGGCGAGAACTCCACGGCATAGACCAGTCCATCGCGAACGATATCGCTAACGTGACTGACGGTGGTGCCTGAGGCCGCTCCCAGATAGAGAACCTTTGCATCGCAGGCCATTACAGGTCGCGTGCTGCGCCCTTTGAGCAGGAGGGCGGCAAGCTTGGAGCGGAAAGGATCCCAGAGCCTGTAGCCTTCCAGGATGCGTTCCCCATAAACGGGCACGACATCGTCCGATCTGGTTGCCAATCTCTTTTTACCCTCTACCTCTAAGATATAGATGCCGGGTGAAATCTCCAGAGAAAGCATAGGAATTAGTTAGAGTTCTTTGCCCATGGAGGTCGTGGTGAGTTTGACGTGTTTTACGCCCTTTAGAGACATCATCTTCTCGGCGGCTTTTCTCACGTCCTGACCCTCACCACGGAGAACGATAACCTCCAGGCAGTTATCGTGGTCCAAATGTACATGCAGGCTGGATTGGATAATGCTTCCTGCATCATGTTGAATCTCAGTCAGGTTGTCTACCAGCCCGCGTTGACCATGAGAATACACGAGAGTTATGACGCCTATCCTCTCACCCTGCACATCGCTCATCCATTCGTAATGGACGATGTAGTTTCTGATGGCATCTCTGATGCCCTCTGAACGCGACGAATAGCCGCGGTGCAAGATTATCTCATCAAACCGGGAGAGCAGCTTCTCCGGTAGCGAAACGCCGATCCTCATTAACTCTTGTTCCATATATAATCGCGGTCAATATGCCAATGTTATTTAGTAATAAACTTAATGGAGAAATGGACCATAAAGGTTTTCCCTGGGCAGTACAAGAAACGATAGTAATATGACAGATATCGCTCTCATAGGCGAGAGGACCTTTCTCTACGAAAAGCTCTTCGCAGATATAGGAGTAAGCTTTCAGTTTCTCTCTTCTGCAATCTTAGGTAGCCCATTTTTGCCCCAATTCAAGATGGTCATGATTCCCACGGGCTTTGCCAATCCAGAGTACTCCAAGACGCTACCTGGACTACAGAGGATGAAATCGAATATTTCCGATTTTGTGCAGAAGGGTGGAGTGCTGACTGTCTTCGGCCCAATGGTGCCCGAGCACAACTATGGCTGGCTGCCTCTGCCTCTCCGCTATGTCTGCGAGCTGTCCTCTCAGACCGTCTCTCAATCCACAGATGAGTGTAACTGCTTGCTTTGCACCAGCACACCGGAATGTGACGGATACCTGATTGCAGGAGAGGGCTTTGAGACCGTTCTGAAGGACGAAAAAGGAAGAAGCATCCTGGTCAGAGCAAATTTCGGAAAAGGGTTGATTGTGGCCACCTCGGTACATGAATTTCCTGCGGCCGATTATATAAAGTGGGCTTTGAGTCAGGCGAGGCCTGCCAAACTTTGAGGTGATTTAGGATCTCGCAAGATGAAATAGCTGCAAATGAGAATCTGCCCTCGAAAAAGAAGAGCAAGCTACGTGAAGAAATTGAAGGCTTGCTGAAGGAGAAAGGAATTACACTTGAAGAGCGGATAACAGTCATGAGCATGGATACTGGAGAAGCCCATTATTTCGATGATTATCCGCAGGCTCTGCAGTTTCTCAAAGAAAAGAAAGGGCGATGGTACCTGACAACGCCAGGATTCAGACGCACGGTTTGACAGGTGATACGAGGGACGAGCCCATCTGCGGATCAAATATAGTACAATGCAATCTTGGATCGCCTCAAGATTAAGACAGGTCTGGTTGCGGAATTGGCCACGTCATAGGCGGTGCTTCCGATCCTTCCCTTCTTTATGGCCACAGCTCCTTGAGAGCTCATGGCAATAAGAGATACATCTTGCATTTCTGCTTCATAGCGAATGGCCTCCACGGGATGTCCAACCACTACTTTTGGTGTTACATTCATCCCATCCTTACGTAGTTCTGAGCATATCTCATTGATCTGCCGCTTGGCTATGGCAACGTTGGACTCAATCTCTTCCTCCGTCTCACCTTTAGAGACTACATTGAGAAGCAAGAGCTCTCCAATTTCCGGCAAGCCCTTCAAGAAGGAAAGCGCAGCTTCTGCAGGTTGGGAGAAATCGGTGGGGAAGAGCACCTTGGAGAAGATTTTTTTACAAAGCTCTTTTTGGTCTGTCTCCTCCAGATTCCGGTAGCGCATGATCAAAAGGTGGGTATTTCCATAACGCAGGACATTTCGGGAGGCGCTTCCCAAGAGTACGCTCTCAATGAGGCTCTTTCCCCGCGCCCCCATGGCCACGAGGCTGACCTTATCATCCTCGGCAACCCTCTGAATGGCACTTGCCACCTCACCCTCCAGAACGGTCACGGCTTTTGCTTTGACGCTTACGCCCGGGACTTTAATGGCGCTCTTCATTTCAGAGAGCCTCTTCTCGGCGACTTTGACCTCGGCCACCGGATCCCAGAATCTGGTAATGGTCGGCCTTGTCACAACATTTAGGAGCAATACATCTTTTACACCGGGAATTTCGCCGACGCACTCGATGACCCTTTGCGCATGCTTGGAAAAATCAGTGGGAATTAGGACCTTTTCGAACATCAGAGACCACCTGAATGAATATATCATGCCCATAATATTTCAAACTATTGATGAATCAAAAAAGAGGAGTCCCAAAGGACTGCTCCTCCACTTCCATCAACTCTATCCAGGTGGACTTGCACTGGCAGCCCAGGCTTTGGAAAGGCGCAATATCCTGGGAAAGGGCATGGGTTCGAATAGCTTCGGCCACGCCGTCATCACACTCACCACAGTTATGCGGGCCACGCCTGGTGCCGGCGCCCACTGGATCGCAGACGATTGGGCCGGGCACGCTCTTTAGCACCTCCAGAGCCGACCAGAGCCAGGGGGGCCGAAACTCGCCTCGTTCCCACATGCGTTCCACCACAGTATTGCGCTGCACATTGCAGAGGTTAAGTGATAGAATATCCGCGTGGCTGCGGGCCGCTCGGGCAGAGGCTATGGCGTCCCTCATAGCCTGGCCTTCCGAGAGCAGAGGCGGCTTGAGGAGCAGGTAGGCCTTGACTCGCCCGCCCTGTCGGTGCACCGTCTCGGAGGCTTTCGCGAAGTCCTGGAAGGAGAAGCCCTTGCGGATGGCATTCATCCGGATGAGGTCGTTGGCCGTCTCCAGACCGATGGCAAACTCCGTGGGAAGGCGGCTCTGGCAGATCTCGACCGTTTGAGGAGTTACATATTCAGGTCGGGTCTCGATGACCAGCTTCTTGATTCCCAGGCCCTCCAGCCTTTTAAGGATCTCATCACGGGCCTCTACCGGCATCTCGTCAGGATCCAGGAAGCTGCCGCTAGTGTAGATTTTAACTACGGAGACCTCCGGAGAGGACCTCTCCAGGGCGCACTCGAACTGGGCGATCAGGTCCGCGGCGGACGCGGGCGCTCCCTCCCCGGCATAGCCGCACATGGTGCAGCGGTTCCAGCGACATCCTACGGTGCGCAGGATCATGGTCAGCGATTCGGCTGAGCGGCCATCTTGCAGGTCCTGCGAACGCCAGACGGTAACCGGCCTCTTTAGATCCAACTCTCTTTCTACTCTTGCTCTTGCCATTGTCCTATCCCAGATATTGCAGGGCGCTGATGGCGGCCGATGCGCCGCTGCCAACAGCAGTAGCTACCTGCAGCCTTCCGCCTGTCAGGTCTCCGGCGGCGAAGACACCCGGCATGTTCGTCTCCTGATTGAGCCGGTTGACCTTTACATAGCCGCCGCTCGTCATCTCCAGTCCCAGGGCCGTCGCCAGATCGGTGTTGGGCTTCATGCCCATCTCCACGAAGACTCCGTCCGCCTTCAGGGAACGGGGGGTGTTGCCGACCTTGTACTCCACGCTGGTGACGAACTGGTCACCCAGGATTCCTGTGATCTCCACCCCAAAGGATGAAGTGTAGTTGGACAGCTTCTTGATGCGATCCAGGTAAATCGATTCGGCCACCAGCTTCTCTCGCGAGGAGAGCAGGTGGACTCTATCGGCGATGTTGGCTAAATAGAGAATGGCCCGGGCGGCGCCATTACCATAGCCTACCACTGCAACGGCCTTGCCCCTGAAGAGCGCCCCATCGCAATGCACACAGTAGGACACACCCCGTGCCGTCAGCTCCTTCTCACCAGGCACGCCGATGGCGCGGTGGCTGGCACCCATGGCCAGGATGATGGCTTTGGCTTCGTACTGCCAGTTTTCCGTCTTGAGGCGGAAGGAGTCGCGCAGAGGCACGATCTTCTCCACCAGATCAGTTTGGTACTCCGCCCCGAACTTCTGGGCCTGGGCCAGCATCTTCTCCGAAAGCTCTATGCCCGCAATGCCATCGGGAAAGCCGGGGTAGTTTTCATAGAGGCCGCCCATGGACTGCTGAGAGCTGTAGATATTGCCCAAAACCAGCGTCTTCTTTCCGCCTCTCGCGCAGTACATGGCAGCGGTCAGCCCAGCCGGGCCTGCTCCTACTATGACGACATCATGCAAGCGAATATCACCATTAAGATGCTCCTCTTCAAGGTAGATAAAGGGTATGTAGCTTTGGGGGAGGGGCCGTGGCCAGGGCTTTTTGCCCGCAATGTTTTTAGACTAGAAGGTGATTGTAGGGGATGCTTCGTGAAACACGATAGCGCCGATAGTGTAGCGGTTATCACTAGGCGTTGCCAACGCCTAAACTCGGGTTCGATTCCCGATCGGCGCATTTAATTACCGGTTTCTTAGCATTGTTTTCTTGGAGCGTCGAGTGCAGAGTATTCAATGATGCAGATTTTTGTTGATAGATATGAGTAATTTTATATTATCAACTCCTGCTTATTGCCGCGTTCCTTTTGGATAGCCTCGTTACTCAAAGTTGCCATTTGATGAGCTGTCCGTGGATATGATGACCCAAATGGCTACTATGCCGCAACTGTCACTTGATCGGGGATCATCGTGTCGGCGAATTTTGCGAAGGCCCGTGGCTAAGCCGGGAGGTCTGGAAGCGATGGAGGTGGACTAGGATAATGGCCTCACTCGCTTTTTAGGGGACCCAATATGCCGGAGGACATAGCTGTGCTGATAGCTCAAGCTATCGGGAAGGCCGTCCAGCCCATGCGGGATTGCATTTCTTCCATGGAGGACATGAATTGTGCCTTCTTGAAGGAGAAGATTGCTGCCCCGGAGGCCACGCAGGGGCATGCTCTCGGGTAACCAGTTCATCCAGCTCAAGCTGTACCAACGAGCTGAAGGGAAGCTATCAAGAAGAATCCTCTGCCCATGCTGGAGGACTGGGCTGATATCCTCAGAGCTTTGCTTGTGGCCAATGGCGACAAGATGCTTGCGAAGGATGCCAGGAAGAAGATGCATCTTTTTAAAGAGAGATTTTCGAACCTGTTTCTGATTTGCGATTTCATCGAGAGAAAACAGCATCATCTTGATAGGAGGCAGAGTATTCCCAAAAACCTAGCTTAAAATATCTTCTTCCTGTGATCAGGTTCCTTTTTAAAGGATTTTAGCGTTTTAGTTCGAATAGTATTTGAATTTTCTGGAATTTA
>CAZWHG010000018.1:0-53342 GCA_964633785.1 uncultured Methanotrichaceae archaeon | reverse complement strand
TATTGAAATCCCAGTTGACGCAAGTCTGGTTATTAAAAAGGGCGGAGTTTAGGTTACAAAGTCACAGGCAGGCCATTTTGACCGGACAAATTCTATAAAGTCTTCCTGACGGCGTCCGATAGATCCAATATCCGCATCGGCATAAAAAGTTCCCGCTACCGATCAGCCAAAATAATTTATCCAAAGGGTATGGATCTCATTTTTCTCATAAGAATACCGTCCCCACGGCCAGCTAACGAGAATCCTCTAACGCTATTCCCTGCCAACCTGGCAGACTATGGCGTGGATACCTTTCGCCTGACAGAAGAAGACATCATGGCAGAGGCTGTTCTAGTCTAATATCTATTTAAACCTCTTAATAAAAGACTTGTCTATCCAGCTCTTCAGCGAGTAGATGAGCCGCGTGGGAACTCCTATGCAGGTCTTGCCCACCACGCCCACGGCGCAGTCAGCGCCTAAGGAGATTAGCGCCACCTGGCTGTCCGTGCTGGCCCGCACCGAATACTTCTCTACAGTCGCCCCTTTAATCAGGTTCCTGAAATGATGGGCCAGGTACTTGGCCTGCCGCTCCGCTTCCAGACCGGTCTTGGTAGCGAGCCGGCCATCGACCTCCACCCAGGCGCAATCGCCCATGGCAAAGATATTCCCTCTGGCGTTGAGGTGGGGGTCCACCAGTATCCAGCCGTTCTTCTTGGGCAGATCCAGATCCTGGATGAATGGAGAGGGCTTGACTCCGGCCGTCCAGATGGCCATGTCGCAGTCCAGGCAAGAGCCATCCGTGAAGCTGATGCAGTCCTGCTTGACCTCAGAAACCTGGGTGGAGGTGAGGATGTTCACGCCCTTTTTGGAGAGAGCCTTTTCCACAAGCTGCGAGGTCTGCGGAGAGAAAAGAGGCAGCACTCGATCTTTGGCCTCGATGATGTAGATGCTGGCGTCCAGGCTTTCCGCCAGAATTGACGCGGCTTCCACGCCGGTGAGACCGGAGCCCATGATCATAATGCGCTCAGGATAGTTGTCTTCCACGTAGCGGCGCGCCCTTTTTGTCTCCTCCAGGGTGTTGATGGAAAAAGTGTTCTCGACGCCTCCGATGCCGAAGTAGTTCTGGGCAGCGCCTGTCGCCACCACCACATAGTCGAACTCAACACGCGACTTCTCACAGACTACGGTATTGCCTTCCAGGCGCAGGGCCTTTTCTTGGATGTGTGCGGCTCCTACACGTTCGCAAAATGGCTTGAGAGGGGCCGCCAGATCCTGCAGCCTGGCCACTCCACCCAGGTATTCGGGATACAGGGCCTGCATCTCCACCTGCTTCTTGGGCTCGATCAATGTGAACTGCAGAGGGCAGGGTGAGGCGACTCTAATCAGCTCTGCACCGGCTATGCCTCCACCAATGACAGCAACCTTCATGATCTCGAAAACCTCTTTATTTGGCGCATGGCCTTATAATTCCTTTAGCCCTGGTTTGAAGCAAATCGGTTATAAATGCATCGTGCCTGGAAAAGTCAAGGAAACTGGAGAATGGAGAATCTGGCCGCAGTTTTTATAATGGTTCATTCATAATGCAGCAATCAACATGATCACCATTTACTTCGACGGACTGTGCTATCCCAAGAATCCCGGCGGCGTGGCCGCTTATGGCTATCTTATCTATCGAGACAACGAGCCCATCTGGCGCGGATTTGGCAGCGTGGGTGAGGGAAAGGGCATGACCAACAATGTAGCCGAGTACGAGGCTCTGATGGCCGCCGCGCAATGGCTGGTCGATGAGGAGATAGAAGATAAGATTCTCATCAAAGGCGACTCGGAGCTGGTGATTAAACAGATGAAGGGCCAGTACAAGGTGTCCTCCGCCACCTCCAAGAAGTATGTTCCTGAGATCAAGAGGCTCTTGCAGGGAAAGGATGTCAGCTTCTCCTGGGTGCCGAGAGAGGAGAATGAGGAGGCGGACAGGCTTTCCAGGATGGGGTACGAGAGCTACCTGCGTCGGAAAAGAGGTATGTAATCCATATTCCTGCTTTGCGGAGAGTTCATGGAGCTGGGCGTTGTTTTCCTTGAAGCCTTCCTTCACAATACAAATCAGCTCTTTGAGGTGCTCTGCGGCCACATCGAGTCGAGCATCATTCTCCCTCTCACCGACCACTTCGAAAAAATCCTCATAGGCTTTCGATGCTTCAAAAAACTCTGCTTGGATGTCGTCAACCTTAATCTGAGTATTCTCCCCTCGCATCACTGTGGTGCGACCAGTCCCGATCACGGGGAAGCTCCCCGGGCAGGTGCGGCTCCAGCAGCTCTTTCCAGTACCGCCAGTCCAACTCTTCCCGGCAGATTTTCTTTAGTGCCTTTCGTATTCCCACCGGAAGTAGTTGGAATCACCGAGCATAAATCTACCAAAGAAATATTTGATGTAAGGCTTTTTGCCTTCTGTATTCAGGTCAGCCCTGACAATGCAATCCAAGAATCCATCAAAGCTATCGGAGAACTCCCCTCCGAAGTTGCCGTCCGAGTCGTCAACCTTATCCATTTTATCGAAAATGGTCTCGGAAAGAGCCTGATAGATCATCCTCCTCTACAACATCATATAGCGATTCCACATTCGCTTTATATTCATCAACGCTGCTTTCTCCGCCATCTTATCAAAGACGGGCCCTGAACCGATTCCTAAGGTCGGCTCGCATCTCCATCTCGGAAAGCAAGAAGCTTCGCAAAGCATCCGGATCGGCCAGCTATGAGAAGAAACTTGACTTCCTCCCATTCCCTATTGCTTTTCTCCACGAGTGTTCCGATCTTCTCATCCAAGTCAATCATTAGAGTTCCCTTCTGCTCGTCTTCGTGCACAGATAGAGTGCAAAGAATCCCTGGCTTTGCTTCGCCCTTTCTATCTCAAAGCCCGCCCTCTCGATCATACCCCGCATAATCCAGTCCATGGTGGAATATTCGTTCTTCACATGTTCAGAGATGCTGAGAGCAAACTGGGGGCCGGCCTTCTCCGCGGCCTTCGAGATAAATTCATCCAGAAATTTCCCGTGCTCTGCCAGATCAAAAGAGTAGACCACATCTCGCAGACAGAGCTTGCCGCCCTCGGCCAGCATGCCGGCCATGCCCAAAAGCGCGATCTGCTTCCAGAAGTCGGGCAGATGGTGCAAGGCGATCTGGCTGACGATGGCGTGCAGCTGCGCGCCATGGTGCCGGTAGGTGAGAAAGCCGCCTGGCAGAAATTCTACATTAGCCACGCCTCGCGCTTGGGCCTTCTTTTCGGCATAGCGCAGCATGCCAGCCGAGAGGTCTACGGCATAGACCTTGCGACAGCGTCGGGCAGCGGCCAGGGCGAACTCGCCTGTGCCCGTGCCTATCTCCAGGATGCTCTGATCGGGACGGAGGGCGAGGTAGTCCAGGATCCCATGGATCTCGCCCTGAACATCTCGAAACTTTTGCATATTACGGTCATAGATCTCGGCCATGGCGTCGAAGTCGGCGCCAGGGTGGTCGGGCTCGTGGTACTGCCAGGCGGGGGCGGGCATTTTTTATATCTCCATGCGATTGGAAAATGCTGATGGGAAAGTCGATTTATGTATTCTTAGACATTGGCAGTCTCAGCTACAGGGCTTTGGCTGCAAGATTTTTTAGCGTGCAAGAAGGTCATGCCCACCATCGATCCCTTCTCATACTGATGATGACATCGTCATCGGTCAGTTTGGAGTCATCAGCATGACTGGGCTTTTTGAAGTTAACGTAAAGCACGTCGGCTTCTTCATCGTAGTCCACCCAGACTTTTTTATGTGGAATGTCCAGGAGATGAGGCACGAGTTCACGAACCCGATCTACTTCTGCTGCGACCATATTTTCCTTCTCCGTTCTAATTGCTTAACCTTGCTTGTCAGAAATGCTGTGATCACAAAGCCGTCACTGTTATCTACTTCTTTATAAACTACGACCAGGTATTTATCGATTGCCAATTCTCTTGCCGCCAAGAACTCGCCCGCGGTCCCCTCATGGACGGCGCTAGGTTCTTCAATAGTCTCCAAGACCTCAGAATAGTTTTGATAGAGCGGTCTCCATATTATCCATCTCAGAAGCGATCAGACTAACTTAGGAGTAGATTGAGACAATTCCCAAGATCCATTATTCGTTTTCATCGCCCTCTCCATAACCCTGGCCACGCTTGCCCTCGCCATCCTGCTCTGCACGGTGGCCGTCAGGCTCGTCGCCGCCCGCGCCCGGGAGTACTCGTCCACCTGCCAGTCCAGCCCCTCATAGCCCACATCCATGAGGATCAGCCCATCGGCAGGAGCCGTGGGCGCACCGTGGTTAAGCTCCGGGCGCAGGAGATCTGCGAACCAACTCATCTCCTTCTGTCCCGCCCCCACCTTCTCCAGCGCGCCTACTATCTTTCGCACCATGTTCCAGAGAAAGCCGGTGGCCCGAATGTCGAAGACGAAAAGCCCGCCCTCTTCTGAGATCTGCAATTTTTGCACCGTCTTCACCGTATCCACCTTGGCCGAAGAGAAATTCCGGAAGTCGTGCTCGCCCAAAAGCATCTCCGCCGCAGAGTGCATCTTCTCCATGTCCAGGCCCGGATGCCAGAGCAGGTAGCGGTACTCCCGCCACTGGGCATTCCAGCGGGCGCTGAAACCCACGGGGGCCACGGCCCAAGCCCAGGTCCAGATGTCACGGGGTAGCCGGCCATTCACGCAGCGCGGGCGGGTCAACTTGGCCTTATCCTCATCTATCCAAAAGTCGATCACCTGGCCCAGGGCGGATACGCCCCGGTCCGTCCGGCCCGCGTAGCAGAAGTCGCCGTGAATTACGCCGATTTGGGCCAGCGCCTTCCTAACCACGGAATCGACTGTGACCAGATCCGGCTGCTTCTGAAAGCCATAGTAGTTGTCGCCCAGGTAGGCAAGCTTGAGTGCGATCTTCATTGAATAAATCAAATCTCCCGTGGGTCGGTGATGTACCCGGTGATGGCGCTCGCTCCTGCCGTGGCCGGAGAGCAGAGGTAGACAAACGCCTGGGGGCTGCCCTGCCTGCCTACGAAGTTGCGGTTGGATGTGGAGAGGCAGCGCTCGCCTGCGCCCAGCAGCCCAAAGGAGCCGCCCATGCACGGCCCGCAGCAGGCAGACTCAAACATGGCCCCCGCTTCCATGAACTTCTCAATGAGACCGGCGTGCAGACATTTCATGTACTCCTCCCGGCTTGCCGGCACCACAATCATGCGCACGCCCCTGGCCACAGGCTCCCCCTTCATCATCTGCGAGGCGAGCAGGAGGTCCTCGAATCGGCCGTTGGTGCACGATCCCAGGAAGACCTGATCAAGCTTAGTCTCCGGCACCTCGCTTATCGGCTTCACGTTATCCACATTATGGGGCAATGCAATCTGCGGCTCCAGATCGCTTACATTCCAGCTCCTCCTGGTGAAAGTCGCATCCTCATCGGTTCGCACGATGCCCTCACGAATGGCAGTCCTGTCCTTCACCCGGCCCTCCAGGTACTTTATGGTGGTCTCATCCGTCTCGAAGATGCCGGCCTTGGCCCCCATCTCAATGGACATGTTGGAGACTGTCATCCTCTCCGGGATGCTCATGTTTGCCGCTGCCTCGCCTTTAAATTCGCAGGCCAGATAGTTCGCCCCGTCCGCCCCGATATCGCCAATGATCCGCAACACTGCATCCTTGGAGGTAACGCGGGAGGGCAGCCTTCCTTCCATCATGATTTGCAGGGTCTTGGGCACCATGAACCAGAGCTTGCCCGTGGCAAAGACGGATGCCATATCCGTGGATCCAACGCCCGTGGCAAAAGCCCCCAGGGCTCCGTAGGTGCAGGTATGCGAGTCTGTGCCCAGTATAATGTTGCCAGGCAGCACATGTCCCTTCTCCGGCATAACCTGATGGCATACGCCGCAGAGTATGTCGTAGTTTAAGATGCCCTGCTCCTGCGCGAATTTGCGCAGCATGATGTGATTCTCCGCCGCCTTCAGGCTGTCCGCAGGAACCTGATGATCAAAGAGCAGGACGATTTTCGCAGGATCCCATACCCGGGCATCCTTGCCCGCGATCTCATAAAATCCCTTGACCGCCAGCGGACCGGTAATGTCGTGGATCATGGCGCCGTCTATGTCTGCCATGACGAACTCGCCCGCATGTGCCTCTTTTTGGGAGGCTCTGGAAAATATCTTCTCAGACAGGGTTTGGCCACTCATGGCAAGGGCCATCTCATCCATGATAAATAAAACCTTACATTGCAGTTCGAAATAATATCAGGCAAAAACTCTTCAGACCCGTTCAAAGCCTTTAAATAAATCCGATAATACCAACGATGTACATAAGACAACATCGTAGTTTAAAGATGGAGTGTCCCAGATGAAGATCAAGTATTTGCTCGACGAGGAAGAGATCCCCAAGAAGTGGTACAACGTAGCCGCCGACATGCCCACGCCCCTGGACCCGCCTCTGCATCCCGGGACGCTAAAGCCCCTCTCAGCCACGGACATGGAGATGATCTTTCCCAAAGCCCTCATCCGCCAGGAGATGAGCACCGATCGCTGGATAGACATCCCGGAAGAGGTGCGCGACATCTACCGGCTCTGGAGGCCTACGCCTCTTTACCGGGCCGCTGCCCTGGAGAAGGCTTTGCAGACCCCGGCCAAGATCTACTACAAATATGAGGGCGTAAGCCCAGCCGGCAGCCACAAGCCCAATACCGCTGTCCCTCAGGCTTATTACAATATGAAAGAGGGCATTGAGCGGCTGGCCACGGAGACCGGCGCCGGGCAGTGGGGCTCGGCACTCTCTTTGGCCACCTGTCTCTTCGGCCTGAAGTGCACCGTTTACATGGTTCGATCAAGCTTCGACAGCAAGCCCTACCGCAAGAGCGCCATGCGCGTCTGGGGAGCTGATTGTTTCGCCAGTCCGTCCGATAAAACCAATTTCGGCAGAAAGATCCTGGCGGAGATGCCGGGCACGCCGGGTTCTTTGGGCATCGCCATCTCCGAGGCAGTGGAGGATGCGGCCAGCCACAGTGATACCAATTACGCCTTGGGCTCGGTGCTTAACCATGTTCTCCTCCATCAAACCATCGAGGGTCTGGAACTGAAGAAGCAGTTCGATCTGGCCGACGACTACCCGGATGTCATGTACGGCTGCTGCGGCGGAGGAAGCAACTTCCCTGGCATGGTATTCCCATTCATATCGGACAAGATGAAGGACAAGAAGGATCTGCGCATGGTGGCCTGCGAGCCCTCTGCCTGTCCTACGCTCACCAAAGGACTTTATGCCTACGACTTCGGCGACACAGCAGGCATGGCTCCGGTAATGAAAATGTTCACCCTGGGACATGACTTCATCCCGCCCGGCATCCACGCTGGTGGCCTGCGCTATCACGGCGATGCCCCGCTGCTCTGTAACCTGGTACATGACGGCCTGATCGAGGCTACGGCTCTGCAGCAGACAGAAGTCTTCGAAGCTGCCACCCTCTTTGCCCGCACGGAAGGGATAATTCCCGCACCGGAAGCAGCTCATGCCATCAAGCCAGCTATCGACGAGGCCCGGCGCTGCCGCCAGACGGGCGAGGCCAAGACCATATTCATCTCCCTGACCGGACACGGCCACTTCGACCTGGCTGCTTACGATGCCTACAATGACGGTTTATTGGTGGACTACGAATATCCCGCTGATCTGGTCAAGCAGTCCCTGGCGAAGCTGCCACAGGTTTGATGGTTGCAAGAGTCGGAAAGATCGGCTTTATCATCAACCCCATTGCAGGCATGGGCGGGGCAGTAGGCCTGAAGGGAACGGATGGCCTGGCTGCGGCGGCGCGGGCCAGGGGCGCGAAGCCCCAGGCAGCCGTGCGCGCACGCGCGTGCTTGCATTTGCTTTCCCGTGAGGCGGACTTCCTTTTTTTTACCGCCAGCGGCCAGATGGGTGAAGACGAACTGCGGCATTGCGGCCTGCAATACACTATGGCCTACAAAGCAGCAGAAAAATCCAGCTCCCTGGATACGAAGCTGGCTTGTCAGGCCTTCCTGAAGGAGGGCGTCGATTTGATTCTATTTTGCGGAGGCGACGGAACGGCACGCGATGTAGCCAGCGCCGTCGGCATGCTGCCCATCCTGGGAATCCCGGCGGGAGTGAAGATGCATTCCGGCGTATTTGCCATCAGCCCCCAGGCAGCAGCACAGCTTGCTCTTGGTTTCATCAGAGGCGAACTCAATGCAAGAGAGACGGAGATCGTGGATGTAGACGAGGAGCTCTACCGGGCAGGAGAGCTGCAGACCAGACTTTATGCCATAGCTAAAGCGCCTTACCAGCCTGTGCTGGTGCAGGAGCGAAAGAGAATCTATAGCTCCTCAAACGAAGACGAGTTCAAAGATCAGATCGCACTCTTTGCCTCCGAATTCATGAGGGACGGCTCAGCCTATATTTTAGGAGCGGGCACGACTACATCCAGGATTGCCGAGCATTTAGGCGTGGAGAAGACACTTCTTGGCGTAGATGTCCTAAAGAATGGAAAGCTCCTCCTTAAAGACGCCTCAGAGAGGGATCTCTTGGCTTTGCTGGACAGAGAGACGAACGTCAAGGTCATAGTGAGCCCCATAGGCGCCCAAGGCTTCATACTGGGGCGAGGCAGTCAACAGATCAGCGCCGCCGTAATGCGGTGCGTGAGAGTGGAGAATTTGATAATAGTATCCACGCCCCATAAGCTGGCCGAACTGCCTCGACTTTTGGTGGACACGGGAGACCTACAGATGGATGGAATTCTGGCAGGGAAGAGAATGGTGGTAACGGGATATCGCATGGCGCAGAGAAAAGAAACAATCGCTACATCAGCGCTGCATATATAATCCTTCCTGCATTCTTGACTAGTTGTGATCGAAACGAAGGGGCAAAAAGGACCAAGCAGGTCGTCCGCAGCATCAACGCGGTCCATAGCATTCGATTCATCAGAGCTAAATGTTGCCGGCAGAAATGTTCTGGCGTTTATCATACTGCTCGGCATATTCATGTTTGTTATCGACGGCTCGGTGGTTTCCATTGCCCTTCCCACTATCACTCGCTATTTTCAGGCTGACGTGGCCCAAACTCAGTGGGTGATTACCTCCTACCTGGTGACTGTGACCAGCCTGCTTATGATCTTCGGAAAGGTAGCCGAGCGAACCGGAAAGGTCCGGCTCTTTTTAGCAGGGTTTGTCATATTCACCATGGCATCGGTGGCCTGCGGTCTTTCCACAAACCTCGATATGCTCATATTCTTTCGAGTGGTTCAGGCTGCAGGGGCTGCCATGTCCTTTTCCATCAGCACGGCTATAATCTTTCAAATTTACCATCTCGGGGAACAGGGCCGAGCCATGGGCTACATTGGCACTACGGTCTCATTGGCCAGCATTGCCGGACCAATCCTGGGCGGCTATTTGGTCGACTATCTGGGATGGAAATATATATTTCTCATCAATCTGCCCATCGGCATTGTCCTCCTGGCCCTTGCCGCCAGGTATATGAAAATCGAGGAGACAAGATCGCAAAAACTGGACTTGGACTGGGCCGGAGCCGGGGTACTTATTATATTCATAGTATCTCTAATGCTATTTCTGGGCAATTTGAGCAGCAACAGCACCACCCTTTCGGCTGCAAAAGACCCCTTCTTCTTGCTTACTGCTTTGTCGCTGCCGGCATTTGTCTGGATAGAATCACATCACGAAAAACCTCTCTTGGACCTTTCCATCTTCCGGGTTAAAAGGTTCGTCTTGCCTGTAGTCGCCATAATCCTATTCATTATTTCCAGCTTCTCTGTGTTTATACTGGGTCCCTTCTATTTCCAGGGCGTCATGGGCTACTCCCCATCTCAGGTAGGAAGTGTATTTCTCATTGTGCCGGTCATAATGGCTTTTGGCTCACCGCTAGGTGGCTGGATATATGACAGATATCACTTTCGCTACAATTCGGCCCTAGGCATGATAATCGTAGCAGCGTCCCTTTATTTTATGGGAGGCGGCATGGATAAAAATGATCTTTCCATTATCTATTTTTCCTTTGTGATCATGGGACTGGGAAGCATGCTATTTCAAAGCCCCATAAATACGGAAATAATGAATGCCCTTCCCCGGGAGATGCTGGGCACTGCATCCAGCCTCTCCTCCGCAGTGAGAAATATGGGCATGTCCCTGGGAGTCTCCGTCTCCACCCTTCTCTTATCGCTGCAATTGAGCCTTGCTGGCTATCATGGACCGGTAATAGACGCAAGAGCAGAGCTTCTCAGTCTCAGCATAAGCAATGTTATGACCATCGCGGCGGCATTATGCATACTGGGGGCCGGCGCGGCCGTTCTTCGCAACTATGATGAACCTTAGACAATTCAAATTGTATAAATGAGATGAATTAAAGATAGCGGATCTGAAAGAAATGCTGAAGTCATTTCTGTTGAATGCTAAAATCTATTGTGTATAATACTGCCATGCTCTTATAATGTATTTGCCGTAGAGAATCCAGATGAGTACAAATATCCCAAAAATAATATAGAGGTTGGTGAGGTACACCAACCACTGAAGAAGACGCATCTTCTTCTCAGCCGTTCCAAACCAGCCCTCCGCTTTTCGCTCAAACCAGTTGGACATAGGCTTTAGGTGATCAAGCTGAAGCCTTGGCAGCAGCTGCTTTTTCTGCTTCCTTCTTAGCTTCTTCTGCTGCGGCTTTCCTCTCGGACTTGCCTTTGAGCATCTTCATCTTGACCAGGTTATCCCTTTCCATCTCCTCCAAGGCCATGCTGATGAACTTGATGGTGTCTTTGAGGTCAGGAACCACCTTGAACTCCAGAGCATTAACACGCCTCTTGGTGCTGTCGATATCCTCGACGAGCCTTATCATGGCGGTCTCTACCTCTGCGGCTAAGATGATCTTATCCAGCAACTTCTCATAGGCATCAGCTGCCTCATCAATGGCTGCACTGGTCCCAATGATGCCGTAGCCTCGCTCGAACATCTTCTTTTGCACGGCCTCTGCCGCGATCTTAGGAACTACTACACCCATGATATTTCTGGATTCAAGCTGGATGATAGGCTCTTTTTGCAGGGAATAGGCCACGCTTCCGATGGCAACTGTTCCCTCGATAGCCATAGCCATTTGAAGTCTCTGCTCGGCTACGAGCAGAGCCTCAACCAGCTCCTTCCTGACTGTCTTGGCCTTGTTTAGCACCTCGAAGAACTCAATCATGAGGCCGTCACGCTTCATTTTGAGGAGCGAATGACCAGTTTTCGCGATCTTCATCCTTTTCTTGAGAGCGATCAGCACTGCTCTGGTCGGCTTAGTTCCTCGAATTACAGGCATGATCTCACTTCTTCGCTGCGCTTGCCGCGTACTTGGGATGGTATTGCTTGATGTATTTATCGTCAATCCTGGTGAGCATTGCTTCCGGCAGGTCTGCCAGGAGATCCCATCCGATCTGGAGGGTATCGAAGATAGACCTATCCTCGTCTCGGCCCTGATTAACGAATCTCTTCTCGAACTTATCCGCGAACTCCAGCACCAATTTATCGCGCTCAGAGAGAGCCTCCTTGCCGACGATGGCAGCGAGACCGCGCAGATCATTGCCCTCTGCATAATAAGCATAGAGCTGATCCGATACTGCCCGGTGATCCTCGCGAGTATGTCCCTTACCGATACCGGAGTTCATCAGCCGGGAAAGGGAGGGGCGAATGTCGACGGGCGGATAGATGCCCTTTCTGTGCAGCTCTCGGGAGATGAGGATCTGGCCCTCGGTAATGTAGCCGGACAGATCCGGGATGGGATGGGTGATATCATCGCCGGGCATGGTCAGGATAGGGAACTGAGTGATAGAGCCCTTTCTGCCCTTGATGATTCCAGCCCTCTCGTACTGAATAGCCAGGTCTGTATACATGTATCCTGGATATCCGCGTCGTCCGGGCACCTCTTCACGAGCAGCGCCCATCTGTCTGAGAGACTCGCAGTAGTTGGTCATGTCCGTGTAGATGATGAGCACGTGCATGTTCAGATCGAAGGCAAGATACTCGGCGGTGGTCAGGCCCAGCCTGGGTGTCAGAATCCTCTCTACAGCCGGGTCATCGGCCAGGTTGAGGAACACCACTGCCCTCTCCAGAGCGCCTGTTCTCTCGAAGTCAGCCAGGAAGTGCTGAGCCTCTTCATTGGTGATGCCCATGGCGCAGAAGATAACTGCGAACGACTCGGCTTCACCTAAGGCCTTGGCTTGCCTTGCAATCTGCAATGCAAGATCGTTGTGTGGCAGACCTGCGCCAGAGAAGATGGGCAGCTTCTGGCCACGGACCAGTGTGTTTGTGCCGTCAATTGTGGATATGCCGGTCTGGATGAAAGCGCGCGGCTTCTCACGGGAAGCCGGATTGATGGCGGCTCCTGCAATATCTCTCAATACCTCGGGCACAATCTCCGGCCCGCCGTCTCTGGGCTTTCCGGATCCGGATAGAACACGTCCCACGATGCCGGGAGATAATGGCATCTTGATGACGTCTCCGGTGAAACTGACTGCGCTATCCTTGGACAGACCGCCGGTTCCCTCGAATACCTGAATAACCACGATCTCATCAGAGGAATCCAGCACCTGTCCTCTCTTCAGATCTCCGCCGGTTCTGATCTCGACTAGCTCCATGTAGCCCACAGGCTCAGTCTTCTCCACGAAGATGAGTGGTCCGGAGATCTCAGTAATAGTCTTGTATTCCTTGGTCATTTTGAACCCTCCTCACTTCAGCGCCTTGAACTCGGCGTCCATCTGAGCCATAACCTTTGCCAGGATGGGCTCATACTCCGCTTCCAGCCTCACCTTGGCAAGAGCATCCTTGGATGGAACGGATGTAATCGCCGCTACTGGTATGCCCTTCTGGACTGCATCGAAGGCGAGATCCCTGAACTTGAGGATGGCCTCCAGGAGGTCAAACTGCTTCTTGTAGGGAGCAAAGGTATCCACCGGGTGGAATGCGCTCTGGGCCAGCCAGAAGTTGATGATCATCCTTGCCACTTCCAGTGTGACCTGCTGATCCTCTGGCAGGGCATCGGAACCGACGAGCATCACGATTTCTTCCAGCTCGGCATTCTCCTGCAGGATAGCCATGGCGCGTCTCTTGTTCTTGTTCCAGTTCGGGCTGACATTCTCCACGAACCAGGGTTCCAGGATCTGGTCGTACAGAGAGTAGGAATCAAGCCAGTTGATGGACGGGAAATGCCTGCGCTGTGTCAGCTTGGAGTCCAGTGCCCAGAATACCTTGACCATTCTCAAGGTGTTCTGAGTGACGGGCTCGGTGAAGTCTCCACCAGCCGGGGACACAGCACCAACAATGCTGACCGATCCCTGGCCGCCGTTGAGAACCTCGGCACGGCCGGCACGCTCGTAGAAGTCAGCGAGTCTGGCACCAAGATATGCGGGATAGCCTTCTTCACCAGGCATCTCTTCTAGACGCGAGCCCATTTCTCTCATGGCCTCTGCCCACCGTGAAGTGGAGTCAGCGGTCATCAGGCAATCGTAGCCCATATCTCTGTAGTACTCTGCCGTGGTCATTCCGGTGTAGATGGATGCCTCACGAGCAGCCACAGGCATGTTGGAGGTATTGGCGTAAACGATTGACCTCTCCATGAGGGGCCTGCCTGTCCTGGGATCCTGCAACTCGGGGAACTCATGCAGCAGGTCGGCCATCTCATTGCCGCGCTCGCCGCATCCCACATAAATCACAATGTCAACATCTGCCCACTTGGACAGAGTCTGCTGCATAACCGTCTTTCCGGTACCAAATCCGCCGGGGATGGCTGCAGTTCCGCCCTTAGCCAGGGAGAAAAATCCGTCCACTACCCTCTGTCCTGTTCTGAGGGGGATGGTGGGCGCCAGTTTTGCGGTCACAGGTCGAGCCTGTCTTACAGGCCACTTGTGCATCATGGTGAGCTTAGCCCCGTCCTCCAAGACGACTACGGTCTCATCGACATTGAAGTTTCCGGAGTAGATCTCCTTTACAGTTCCGCCCTTGTGCTTGGGTGGAACCATGATCTTATGCTTGATAAGCAACTGCTCCTGGACTTCGCCAAAGGCCTGCCCTGGCTTTAGGACATCGCCCTTCTTGGCTGTGGGTTTGAACTCCCACTTCTTCTTATGATCAATGCCGTCAACGAATAGGCCTCTGCTGATGAAGTCACCAGACATCTCTGCCAGCTTTGGCAGCGGCCTTTGGATACCGTCGTAAATCTGGGTCAAAATGCCCGGACCCAGTTGTGCCACGAGTGGAGCTCCCGTCTCCTTGACGGGCTCGCCGGGCCGCACGCCGCCCGTATCCTCGTATACCTGAATGATATGTTTATTGCCGGAAATGCCGATGACTTCGCTCATCAGGCCTTCCTCGCCGACCAAGACCAGGTCGTACATGGAAGCCTTCAGGCCAACAGCCTGAACTAGTGGTCCGGCGACTCGCTTTACTTTCCCTACTTCCATAAATCAACACCTATTGCCCTTTTAATCTTCTCTCTCATCTCTGTGCTCTGCTCGGTTCCGATGGCAATAATGGTAGGCTTGATAGACTCGGAAAGCTGCTCTTGAAGCCTCTTGGGCAGCATATTGTAATCCGATTGCTTCAACACCAGAATTCCCACATTGGAATCAGCCATGACGGCGCCAATCTTTGAGACCATCTCCTCTTCAGTGTTGGCCGCATAAGACTTCTTTATTCCTGCCAGATTGAACCCGAGGACGCTCTCGCTACCTCCCACAAATGCAATCTCCATTTTAGGCCACCACCACTTGCTCCTCTATGAGTTCAGCAGGAAGTCCGGCTTCTTTCCCTCTCACAATCTTCCTGATATTGGAGACTTCAGTCTCTTTGCTTACCATATAGCCGAGCACCGGCAAGATAGATAACGGATGATAGTTTGAAAGAGCCCATGCATACCGGATGAGATACGCCCTAAGCCTAGCCTCGATCCTGCTGACTGCATCCAGATCCACAGATGCAATATCCGAGATGGAAGACCAGAAGGGATATCCTTCAAGCCCACGCAGGAACTCGCCGAAAGGCTGACCGGCCATGCGGCTCAGCTCTCCATGCAACTTGCCTCCGGGGATGAGGTTCTCTAGTGTAACGGCAGCATCGACGCCTGCTTTGTTCATCCGGAAGAGGGTGATCAAATTTCTTATATCGATCTCTCTTCGAACGTACTTGAGCAGCAGGCCTCCGCCCACAGATAGAGTACCGCCCACAGCCCGCTCTATTCTAAAGTAATAAAGCTTGTCTAGGGCGTTCTCCAACGATGCCAAATTCTTGCCGTCGTATTGCGCCAGTGCGCTGGAATAGTCGGTTCCATCAAAGGCCGTTATGATGTCGGTTATGGAATCCTTTTTGGCCAGCTCATTGAGGCGCTCTGATGATAACTCACCGGCAGGCACGAGATGTTTCACTATCTCGGTGTCGGTGGCCCCGTAGAACTTGCCGCGCAGGATGGTCTTGATGTTCCAGACATCCCAGCGCCGGAGGTACTCCAGGATCAGGAATGAAGGCTCGTCGATTGAGACCTCCTCGAGCTTCCTGAAGGTCTTTGCCATATTGGCAAAGGTGGCGTGTTCAATGAGATCCACACCGAAGAAGTCCTTGGATAGCGCGTCGATCTCATCCTTATACTGGGTCTCTTCTAAGTAGCGGGCGATCTCAGACATATCCATGTTCATCATCCTGGCATACATCTCCGCCGGGACGAGCTTAGTCTTCAATGCCCGGACTCTGCCCGTGATGTAAGCGTACTTCACCGGTGAACCGAACTTCGGCAAACGTAGTACAGGCATCGTCCTCACCCGAATAAGATCCTGGAAACCTCTTTCATGCGGTTATTAAAGACCTCACGCGCAAGAGTTTCGTAGGTTAAATCGTAACGTAGAGCTCCATCACTGCTCTCAACCACCGCGCCGCCTATGATGTCCAGATTCCCGCCGTAATTTGAGGCGAGAGAGGAGATGAAGGCCTCATCTCTCTTATTGGAGAAGACCTTCATTTCCTTGAGATTGTGAGGCTCGAGCAGCTTTTTGAGCATGGCTTCATTATCCTTCTTAGGAAGATTCTGCAACTTCTCAAGCAGTCTCGTCCTAGCCTGCTCAAGGAGATCCTTGTGAACATTCAGCTCCGCCCTCTTGACCTCGAGATTGGCGCTGGAAATCTCCCTGCGCTCGATAGCCTCAACCGTGTG
The DNA here is from genome assembly GCA_964633785.1 of uncultured Methanotrichaceae archaeon. Classification (GTDB taxonomy): domain Archaea; phylum Halobacteriota; class Methanosarcinia; order Methanotrichales; family Methanotrichaceae; genus Methanothrix. The sequence goes on along the minus strand of CAZWHG010000018.1, from coordinate 37,155 downwards.
TCCAACCTCCGTTTCCTTCCTGGACTTTATCTCTGCGGCACGTTCCCTAGCTTCATTGAGTGTCTTTGCAACCTCTTGGTCGGCCTCACTGGTAATCTGAGCGACCTTGTCCTTGCTGGTTGCCAGGACTGACTCAACCACTGCATCTAGTGCCATTGCCTCTTACACCCCTTGTAAATGGCTAGCTTAGGGTGTTACGATGCCAGAGAAGGGTGTCCAGGCGAACATCAGAATCAGCGATACGGCGAGACCGAAGATGATCAGTGTCTCGGGCAGAAGCATGAGGAACAGACCCTTGCCCAGGAATCCAGGCTCCTCAGCCACGACGCCAACCACTGCTGCGCCGATACCCTGCTCACCCATACCTGCACCAATGCCTGCTAATCCAGTAGCCAATCCTGCACCGACTGCCAACAATCCATACAACGATCCTGCATCTGCTACAACTACCATTTTCCTCAATCCTCCTTTATATGAATATTATTCAATCTTTCAATTCGTTCTGTCGAATTCATGCTTTCAGGAACCTCCGGACATGTCCGAAGGGACTATACTCCACTCCACCGCCATGATTGCTGTAGAACTTCGTGAACATCTCCACATAATGCAACCTGAGAGGATGCATAAAGGGAGAGAGAATTCCCAGCAGGAAGTTGATGAAGTGAACCGCCAATAAGACCACAAGACCCGCAATGATCGCAGGTATCGTGAACTCAGCGCTATTAGTCGCTCCGCCGCTCAGCATGGGCATGACTACATAGAAAGCCAACTGATTGGCAGCGAATGCCAAGCCTACTGAAGCAAGGCCAATGGCTAATAACCTAAGATAGGATATCAGGTTGCTCACATAGAATGGCATGTGAGCAAGACCCATAGGCCCTTCCGGTCCCATTACCAGCATCACCATGGCGACTAAAATTACGATAGCACTTGCAATTACCAACATCATCTGACCCATGACGAGTCCAAGCACAAGCAACCCAAAGAATACTTGGATGAGCATCACAGGAAGTTTCTCGAAGTAGGCATGCTTCTTCTCCCCGTAGGCCAGCTCCGTCTTGATGCCCAAGATTGAACCAACACTGCAGTGAATAATGCCTATTATGACGCTAGTGCCGATCAACAACAAAACAGCATTACTTGCCAGCCGATCCAGCGGGAAGATATCAATTCCCGGCCAAAATCCGATCCGTCCCAGCGAGCCAAAAACACCTTCACCGAAATAGAGACCTGCCGCCTTTACAACCTCGAGCTCATGTTCAGGCAATTGTCCCATGACCTTGCCCCACAAGCCGAGCGGGCCGAAGATTTCGCCGAAGAATATGCCGAATATGATAGCCCACACGCTGGAAATCAGAACGACGTTGATCAACTGCTGCCAGCCGGGAGTTCTGAACTTCTTCTTCAGAAGCACCATTGTCAGAAGCGACATGACACCATAGCCGATATCACCCAGAATCATGCCGAACATGATTGGGAAGAATACGAATATCAGCAATGATGGATCGAACTCCTTGTACTCGGGAATGGCGAACATTCTTGTTATCAGTTCGTAAGGCTTGACAAGGCTCGGATTATCCATCAGGGTCGGTATGTCTTCGCCCTTCTCTGAAAGTTCGTCTGCCTCACTATCTGCAATCAACGAAACTTCAAGCTTGCCGCCGGCTGCGCTCTCCAGCTCGCTCTTTAGCCTGCCGAACTGATCCGCCGGAACATACCCATCGATGACGAAGGCGTTGGCAGTCTCAGCAAACCTGAGAGGTGCCTCGGTCTTACGGGTCTGCATGGACAGATACTCATCCGTTGCCAGCATAAGATCTTCATACTGCTTCTTCATGTCAGCAAGCTTCTTTTGGAGTGGCACTCTCTCGCCTTCCAAAGATTTGATGCTGCCTTCAAGAGTAGCAATCGCCGAGTCTACGTTTCCCTCCAGCCTGGGTATGGACATTTCAGAAAACCCATGCTCTGAAAGGACCGAAGATACTTCACTGGCCTTTTCTGCAGGCACAAATACCGCTACAAAAGTTGCATTCTTGGCGCTTCCGGAATAAACCTCGTTTACCGGAGATATCCTCGCTACATCGGCATCAACTGGTGTTGCTGCTGTGCCGACAAAGGTCGCCAGAGAATCATAGCCATAGTAAGATTCCAAAGGCAGCGGCAAGACAGCCAAAGGAGTCAGAACTCTGATCTGATCCTGTTTGGACTTAACTTCTGCGTCGATGGCGACGATGCGCTCGTATGTAGCAGTGACATCTGCACCGACGTTATTGAGAAGGTTATCCATCTCCGACAGAACCTGGCTCTCAGGATATGCCTTATCAGGAAACTTCTTATTTAGATCAAGGTACCTGGTGACAGATCTGAGCTTAATGAGATCCTCGGAGTATTCTTTGGCTTTGCCGATGGGCTTACCCATCTCAAACTGTGGTTGGCCGCCATTATAGTTAACAATATGAAGCAAGCGCAACTCATGCAGCTTTTCTACGACTGGAGATATTACGTTCTTTGACCCGGCGACGACTACACGACTCATTTTTACGGGCCTAAGCATGCAATAACCCCATAAACTCCTTTATTAAATATTCAACTGCTTTGTCCAGCTTTGCGTTGGCGCTGCCGCTCATTGAGCTTACGTTCTTCTGACCGCTGTTAACGATCGATGCCTTCTTGGATTTCACATCGCTATCAGCTTTGGCAACGCTCTTGTTATAGTACTCCTGTGCATCCGTCTCGGCGGATTTGACGAGGTTTGCAGCTTCAGTAGTGGCAGCGGCTATCCTTTTTTCCTTTTCGTCCAAGGCCCGCTGGACTGCTGCCTTGGCTTCAGCCTCTGCCGATTTAATTTTCGATAAGATATCGTCTCTAGCCATCTGATCCCTCTACTTCTTCCCTCACTACACCTCTTCCGTTTTCAAACAGCGCTACATCACTTTTGGCTCGTGATAAACGTTGTGATCCATCCTCATCTACCAATATAAACTCTTCGGTTTTGATTTGAGGAGAGGGCTATGTATGATCTTTCTTATTGCGATCCCCAAAATTTCAAGGCTGTTTCCAGCTCTTTGTGGTCTTTTGCGTATTCTTTTAGGGAAATTTGCTTTCTCCAGGCATCCGCCGCCTGCACCATAGCCCTTGCCCCGGCCGTGGTTCCATCTGGATGACCATGCACCCCTCCACCTGCTTGAATGATGCAATCAATGCCGTAGCCGTCCAAATTTCCGTGAACTTTGGCAGGATAGACTCCGCCCGAAGCCACCGGAAAGACTCTCTTGTAGCCGTGCCAATCCCTTCGCAGGGCATCACGGGAGAGGTCGTTTTCCAGGGTTTCGCGCGCCATCTTGCCCATGTAGCTTCCTGTATGCAAGTTAGTGCCTCCCGTCATGCGCACCAGCTTGGAAATAACCAGCATGGCTATGCCGTGCCCTTTGTCTCTGGTAAAGGCTCCATGCATGGTTCTGTGTACATGTATGGGAACATTAAGATGCGTTGAGAGGATCTCCAGAGCAGAAAAGCCGGCCGTCAGGACATCTATCATGACCATATTGGCACCATGATCGACTGCGGCTTCAGCCCGCTCCAGAATCTTATCGGCGCCGGCGGTGACATTCACCGCATAGAAGGCTTTCTTGCCCGTCTCTGTCTCCACTCTATCCAGGGCGCCCATGACCGCCTCCAGACGAGGGATGAGAGGACAGAAACTCTGATCAGTCAGAGTCTCGTCATCTTTGACCAAATCCAGTCCGCCGCGAACAGCGGCTGCTGCCACTGCCGCTGTCCCGGCCGGGTCCAGACCCACCTTAGGCTTGACGATAGTGCCAATCAATGGACGATCGTAGACTCCTAATATTTTTCGCGCATCTTCAATGCCAAAACGCGGACCCTTGTGTGCCGAAAGCAGACTCTCCGGGAAGATTACATCCTGCAGACGCACCTTCTTCAAGTTGCCCAGGCCGAAGAGGTTTCCCGCCACCACTGAGAGATACTGAGGGATGTTTCCTGGCTCAAAGAGCTCCTCGGGAAAGCCGATCTCAACATTATTTCCCTCCGCCAGGATCACCCTGGCCGCGAGGAGATTGTCCTCCCCCCTTACAGAGGTCCAAGTGCCGGTGGACTGCTCTGCAGCGATTGCCTCCGCTGCTTTCTGAATGGGAAGGTCAGTTTCCACATAATATTTTGCTATAAGTTCCATAATACCGCTCCAGGAGTTGCTTTCTTAACCTGATCAAATATTGCGGTCTAAAGCCGCTTGCTCCGTTACCGAAATGGTGAACAATGTAAGGAGATATCATGCAGATATAAGAACTTCCACCGGGAAGAGGCGCCCGCGCAAAAACGGTAATATAGGACTAGGGTCCAGGGAAATACTCAAGACACATTTGGACCATAAGTTGGCAAAAAGCTATCAGATGGAATTTAAGATGACCAAGATCACTATCAGCTTAATTAAGGCCGATGTGGGGGGCTATCCAGGCCACTCCTCGGTCCATCCCGCATTGATCGAGACTGCTGAGTCGAAACTTGCAGAGGCCAAGAAGTCTGGCGCATTGATAGACTTTAGGGTGCTTGCCTGCGGCGACGACCTGGAGCTTCTCATGAGCCACAAGAAAGGCTGCGACAACGGCGAGGTGCATGCTCTGGCCTGGGAGACCTTCGAGGAGGCCACCGAGGTTGCCAAGAAGCTCAAGCTCTATGGAGCTGGGCAAGACCTTTTGGCGGACGCATTTTCCGGCAACATTCGCGGTATGGGACCAGGAGTGGCAGAGATGGAGATCAATGAGCGCACCAGCGAACCTGTGGTGGCCTTCATGATGGACAAGACCGAACCGGGAGCCTTCAATCTGCCCATCTTCAAGATCTTCGCCGATCCCTTCAACACAGCCGGCCTGGTGATAGACCCCGCCTGCCATCATGGCTTCACCTTCGAGGTCTGGGACATCCAGGAGCATAAGAAGGTCTTCATGGACTGTCCGGCTGAGATGTACGACCTGCTGGCCCTCATCGGTGCCAAGAGCCGCTATGTGATCAAGAGAATCTTTTGCAAGCCCAACAGCAAGATCTCCGAGCAGGAGGCTGTGGCAGTAGTAAGCACTGAGAAGCTCTTCCAGACCGCAGGGACATACGTTGGCAAGGACGACCCCGTAGCCCTGGTGCGCTGCCAATCCGGCCTGCCAGCCTTGGGCGAGGTGCTGGAGCCCTTCGCCCTGGGACACCTGGTTAGCGGATGGATGCGCGGCAGCCACAATGGCCCCCTCATGCCCTGCTCCTTTGAGACGGCGCACCCCACCAGGTTCGACGGCCCGCCCCGCGTCATTGCCGCAGGTTTCCAGATGGCTTATGGCAGCTTCGTGGGCCCCGTAGATCTCTTCAAAGATGTGGCCTTCGACCGGACACGGCAGAGATGTCTGAAAGTCACTGATTACATGAGAGCGCACGGGCCCTTCGAGCCGCAAAGACTGCCCATGGAAGACATGGAATACACCACACTCCCCCACGTCATGAAGCTCCTGGCAAACAGGTTCGTGAAAGCGGAGTAACTGCTTTCCTATCTTATTTTCATCCTCTTTTTCCAACCTGCAGCTTTTATAGTTTGGAATATGACATGTTATAAAAGTGATTATTGCAGGGAGTGGATCGTGAGATGCCAGAGAGCCAGGCTGCAGAAGAGACAAATGAAGCAGAGACTAATCCGGCCCTTGAGCCAGCCGAGAATGGAGAAGTCACATCGGCCAAGCCCAGGATGCGCCACCGACTCAAGGTGGCCCATCCCGAGCGCTGCATCGGCTGCCTTAGCTGCATGTTCGCTTGCAGCCGCACGCGCACAGGCACAGTGTCTCTGCAAAACAGCGCCATCAAGGTGCAGACGCAGGGAGGCATTGAGGGCGATTTTCGCGTAATTGTCTGTCGCGGCTGCCAGGATCCTCCCTGTGCAAAGGCTTGCCCCACCGGCGCCATGGAGAAGAGGCCCAACGGAAGTGTGGTCTTTCACAAGGACCGTTGCATCGGTTGCGGCAGCTGCGAGAAGGCCTGCCTGGTGGGCGCGGTAACCCTGGGCAAGGAGAAAAAGCCCATCAAATGCATTCACTGCGGAGCCTGCGTGGACTTCTGCCCACACGGCGTCCTAACGCTGGAAGAGGTCCCTGCCTCAGGAGGATGAAATGCTGCGAAAAGTTCTGTATATCGATCTGTCCAAAGGAGAGTCGTGGGTTGAAGAGAGGCAGGAACTTTTCGATAAGTGGATGGGCGGGACAGGGGTGGGAATTTCGCTGCTACAAGAAGAGTGCCCTCCTGGCACAGATCCTCTCTCGCCCGGCGCACCAATAATTCTCTCCATCGGCCCCCTCAACGGCATCTTCCCCGTGGCCACCAAGACCGTGGCAACCTTCAAATCGCCCCTCACTGGTGAGCTGGGTGAATCCTATGCAGGAGGTAGGCTCTCTTTGGCCTTGAGGTTTGCCGGGCATGAGGCAGTGGTCATTCGCGGTCAGGCAGAGCAACCTTCTTACATATCCATTAACGATTCAGTTGTAACGATCAAGGACGCCACATCCATCTGGGGCATCGACGCCCAGACCACGGGCGTAATCCTGCGCGATCGCGAGAGCGGCGTAGGCCGCAGGTCCATCATTCGCATCGGCCCGGCTGGCGAGGCAAGGGTAAGATATGCGGGTGTGGTAGTGGACACTTACCGCCACTTCGGGCGGCTGGGCCTTGGCGCCGTTTTCGGCTCCAAGAGACTCAAGGCAATGGTGATTTCGGGAACAGAGACCATCGATGTTCCGGATGTCAAGCGTTACAAAGAGATATACAATAGGCTCTACAAGACTACAGTGCAGACGGATATCATGGAGAAGTACCATGATATCGGCACCTCGGTGAATATCAGCGCCCTGAATTGGCTCAAGGGTCTGCCTACCAAAAACTTCCTTCTCTCCAGCTTTCCGGAAGGCGAAAAGATCAGCGGAGAGATGTTCGCAGAAAACCAGCTATTTCGCAGGCTCTCTTGCGCAGGCTGCCCCATCGGCTGCGTGCATATTGCCGCCATGAAGACGGCCTTTTCCAAACATCACGAATTCGAGGTAAGAAAGGTCTCCTATGATTATGAGCCCATCTATTCCCTGGGCTCGAACCTGGGCGTCGGCTCAACCGAGGGCGTCTTGCAGCTGATCGATGTCTGCGAGAGGCTGGGCCTGGATGTCATGTCGGCGGGAGTGATCCTCTCCTGGGCCACTGAAGCCCTGGAAAAGGGACTGATCACGAGCAAAGAGACCCAGGATGTCATGCTACAATGGAACAACGTGGAAGGCTACCTAAGAGCATTAGAGAACATAGTCAAGCCGCCCAATGAGTTCTATGCCGCCCTTGCCCGGGGCGTGGACTATGCCGCGAAAAAGTACGGCGGTACGGAGTACGCCATGGCGTTAGGAGGGAACGAGGTGTCCGGCTACCATACCGGTCCTGCCTCCATCGTGGGCCAATTGGTGGGCGTGCGCCACTCCCATCTGGATAACGCCGGATACGCCGTCGACCAGAAGGCCATCAAAAAGCATATGGACTCTGAGATGATGGTCGATGAGATTATCAAAGAGGACAATTCTCGCGGCGTCTTCAACTCCCTGGTTGGCTGTTTGTTTGCCCGCGGAGTCTACACCGAAGAGAATATCATCGACTCTTTGGGGGCAGTGGGCATCTGGAAGACGAAGGAAGATCTGCAGGAGCTGGGCCGAAGGATCTTTGAGGAAAAGTACAAATTCAAGGTGCGGGAGGGATTCGATCTCTCAAGGGTGCACGTGCCGCGCCGGTTCTACGAGACGATCTCTGCCGCAGGATTGGTAACGGCCGAAACGGTGGAAGAGATGCTCACGCTTTATCGAAAGAAGAGAGGGTGGGGCTAAGAAACAGTACCACCTACTAAGAAACATTTTACTCTGCATCCTTTTCGTACATGGCTTTCGCCCGTTCCTTCTTTCTTGAAGGCTTCGAAGATTTCTTTGCCGCATCCGCTGCCATCTTCGGCTTTATTTTTATGTCTTCGTGGGCATTTTCCGCCAGCTCATTCCTGCGATCCCTGATCATACCCTTTCTGGCCATCCTCTCCTTGATCATCATCTTTACCTCGTCACCCCCCACAGAGAAGACTTCGCCCATCAACTCCATGGCCACATCCAGCTCCCGGCCAACCTGCGGGTCGCCGGATGCACACCGCCCAGCCAGATCGCTAAGATGATCAAGAGGCTTTTCCACCAGCGCTGATGAATATTTATCCGGCTCCTCCCGGTAGATTTTGAGCATGCTGAAGATATAAGGATAAAGGGGCGTTTCGGGACTTATCCGGTAGAAGGTGTTGGTCTTCTTCTTGGCTTCATCACGAGGCGAGGGAAGTATTCGGCGTTCCATAGAGACGATTCCCAGGCGCTCCAGCTTGTCGAGTTTGTTCATGAGAGTGGTCTGGTTCCAGAAAGGACCGCCTCCGGTGGGTCCATTATCCCGCCAGATCTGATTGAGCTGCACGTACCCGCCTTTTCGCTTCAGGTAGATCAAGAGAGAGGCCAAAGGGACTTGATCGCGCTGCAAGGCGGAATAACGGATGAACTCATCCAACATGCACGTAGCTAGGGCGAATAACTGCATATTCTTTTCGGCCTAATCCGAGGGGAGCTAAACAATTTCCAAACAGAAATCATGCACAAAGCATTTTTAACCCACCTCGTTATTTGCATAATTCCATGCAAGCGATCATTCTCGCCGCCGGCGAGGGAAGCCGCATGCGTCCCTTGACCACCAATCAGCCCAAGGTGATGCTGCCCGTGGCCGGCAAACCATTGCTCGAGCACATCATCCTCAGGGCCCGTGCCGCAGGCGCTGATCGTTTCATCCTGGTGGTGGGATACAAAGCAAAGAGCGTGCGCTCATACTTCGGTGACGGCAGCCGCCTGGGCGTGAAGATCGATTATGCTGACCAGGATAGGCAGCTGGGAACCGGCCACGCCCTCATGGCCGCCCAGGAGAAAGCTGAAGACCGGTTCCTGGTTTTGAACGGGGATGTGCTGCCCGATGAGGCATCCCTGCTGGATATGGCCCGCAGCAGTACTGCTGTCTCGGCCATCGAGGTCGATGACCCCAGGAGATACGGCGTATTTTTGGCAGAAGGAGACATATTCAAATCAGTTGTCGAGAAGAGCGCCAATCCGCCCTCCAATTTGGCCAATGCCGGCGTCTATCTCTTGGAGAGAAGCATATTTGAAGCGATGCGATCGGCTCCGTTATCAGAGCGAGGCGAGTACGAGCTGACGGATGGCCTGAACCGGCTGGCCCCTCGGGAGAATATCAAAATCGTTACACTCAAAAGCTGGCTGGAGATCGGCAGGCCCTGGGATATTCTAGCCGCTAATGAGATATTGCTTAAAGACCTGGAGCCGCAAATGCTGGGCGAGGTTGAGCCCGCCGCGACCATCAAAGGCAATGTAGCCGCAGGCCGAGGCTCCATCGTGCGATCCGGATCCTACATCGAGGGGCCGGTCTTAATCGGAGAAGACTGTGACATTGGACCCAACTGCTACATCCGGCCCACGACCTGCATTGGCGATAAAGTCCGCATAGGAAATGCTGTAGAGGTTAAAAACAGCGCCATCATGAGCGGTAGCAAGATCGGTCATCTCTCCTACGTTGGAGACAGCATTATCGGAGAGAATTGCAATTTTGGGGCTGGAACCGTTTGCTCTAATTTGCGTCATGACAAGGGCAACATAAAATCGTTCATCAAAGGAGAACGAGTGGATAGCGGCAGGCGCAAATTGGGCGTGATCATGGGGGACGATGCCATGACAGGGATCAATGCTTCGATCTATCCCGGCACAGTCATCCCATCAGGATTCCGGGGACTGCCGGCGGCCATTCACAAGGGTCTGGTCTTTTTCAGCCGAAAAGGTTGAACAGAACAACAAACCTTTTCAAGGCAAAGGATGATCAGAGGATAGAAATGAAAAAAATCAGAGCTTCGAGGAGAACTTGATGAGAGATTTTATTCCTATAGCCAAGCCCATCATAGGCGACAAAGAGATTAAAGCCGTAGTAGATGTGCTGAAAAGCGGCATGCTCGCCCAGGGCGAAAGCGTCAAGCGCTTTGAAGATGAATTCTCTGGCTATCTGGGCGTGAGGAATGCCATAGCGGTAAACAACGGCACCGTAGCCCTTGATCTGGCCATCAATGCCCTGGGGCTAAAGCCCGGGGACGAGGTCATAACCCCCGCCTTCACATTTATTGCTACCGCTAACTGCGCCCTCTATCACGGCCTGCGCCCCGTCTTCGCAGATGTGGACGCGAGGACTTTCAATATCGATCCCGAGGACCTGCAAAGAAGAATAACTCCCCGCACCAGGGCTGTGATCGGTGTTCACCTCTATGGCCAGCCCTTCGACCTCTCGGCTGTATCAGAGATCTGCCAAGATGGAAAAATAGCCCTAGTAGAAGACTGTGCTCAAGCCCATGGAGCCGAATACAAGGGCAAGAAAGTGGGCTCATTCGGCACAGCCGGCTGCTTCTCCTTCTACCCCACCAAGAATATGACCACCGGCGAGGGTGGCATGGTCACTACCAATGATGATGCCCTGGCAGCACGCCTGCGATTGCTGAGAAGCCACGGAGACACGGGCAAGTACAATCACGCCACATTGGGCTACAATTACAGGATGATGAATTTGCAGGGGGCCATTGGTATGGTGCAGCTCGGGCGACTGGAGGAGTTCACGGCCAAGAGGATTTTGAATGCTGCATTTTTAAATGAAAACATCAAGATCAAGGGCATCACCACACCTTACCAGGCGAAAGACGTCAGGCACGTTTATCATCAGTATGTGGTGCGGGTGGAGGAGAGCTTTGCCTCTTCCCGGGAGAAGCTGATGGAGTACCTTCAGGCTAAGGGAATCGGCAACGCAGTTCACTATCCTAAGCCGGTTTACGAGCAGCCCATCTACCGGGAGCTGGGTTATACCAACGAGAGCTGCCCTGTGTCCGAAGACGTCTCCCGCAAGGTATTGAGCCTTCCTGTGCATCCATCTCTCACCAGGGAAGATTTGGAGTACATCTGCGAGACCATAAATTCCTTCGAGGCCTGAATATGGACGTTGGAGTCATCGGCGTAGGGGCCATGGGCCGAAATCATGTGCGTGTCTACTCGGAGATGAAGGGAATAGGCACCGTTTATGTCTATGATCCTGTTTCTGAAAGCGCAGAGCGTTCCCGGGAGTTTGCTACAATATGCAAATCATTGGCCGAGCTGCTTGCCCGGGTGGATGCAGTCAGCATCTGCGTGCCAACCAGGTACCACTTCGATACGGCCAAAAAAGTAATTGAAGCCGGAATTAACTGCCTTATCGAGAAACCCATCACATTGACAGCCGCGGAGGGGGTGCAGCTCGCAAAAATCATCGAGGGCAAAGAGCTGGTGGTGGGAGTGGGCCACATCGAGAGGTTCAACCCCATCGTGGCGGAGATGATGAAGATAGCTCAGCGACCTGATTATGTATCCATCAAGAGACATAATCCCACATCAAGCCGCATCACCGATGCTTCCGTGGTAGAGGACCTCATGATCCATGACATCGACATTGCCTTCAATGTGCTTTTCAAGGGAGAATGCGACTACAAGATATTCAGTGCCGGAAGCGCAAACGTCTGCGAGGCTCTGGCCGTCTTCCCGGATTGCGTGGTCTCCATATCCGCCAGCCGCCTATCCTCCAAGAAGTTCCGAACATTTTATGTCGAGTCGGAGGACTATACGGCGGAAGGCGACTTCATGACCCAGGAGGTTTACATCTATCGTAAGCCCGGCAAATACGGCGTGGAAAATGAGCGATACACGCAGGAGAACATCATCGAAAAGGTCCTGGTAAACAAAGTCGAGCCCTTAAAGGTAGAGTTGAAGACATTTTTGGACTGCATCAAGAACAAGAAGAGCTTCCCGGTCACGCCAGAAGAGGCCCTGAGGAACCTGCAAATTTGCGAGCAAATCAAGCAGGGATTGCAGATCAATAAGCCATAGGATGGAGCAGAGATGCAGGGAGAAAACAACAGCTACTATGTCCATCCCACGGCCATAGTCGAGAGCAATGTTATCGGTAAGGGCACAAAGATCTGGCATTTCGCCCACGTTCGCAACGGCTCGAAGATCGGCCAAAACTGCAACATAGGAAAGAGCGTTTACATCGACATTGATGCAAAGATCGGCAACAATGTGAAGATCCAGAACTTCGTCTCCGTTTATAAGGGAGTGATCATCGAAGACGATGTCTTCGTAGGCCCTTCCGCCACCTTCACTAATGATTTGTATCCACGTGCATTTATCTGGAATGAAAGCCACGTTTCCGCCACGCGTATCGGCCGGGGTGCCAGCATCGGTGCTAATGCCACAATAGTCTGCGGCATAACCATAGGCGAGTATGCCATGATTGGCGCGGGAAGCGTAGTGGCGAAGGACGTGCCGCCCTTTGCTCTCATGATGGGCAATCCTGCTCGCCAGAAGGGTTATGTCTGCTACTGCGGCAACCGGCTGAAAGAGGATGCCGTGCAATGCAACAATAAGTCAATTTATAAATGCCCGGCCTGCGGGAAGAGCGTGGAGATCTATGTCTGAAGAATGCGCAAAGATCGCCGTAATAGGTCTTGGCAATGCAGGACTGCCTTTAGCTGCGGTTGTGGCGGACAGCGGCATTATGGTCATGGGAGTGGATATCAATGAAGAGCGCTGCCGGCAGATCAACCGAGGGGAAAATCCCATACCAGAAGAAGCGGGTTTAGAAGAGCTAATAAAGAAACACGGCGGAAAAAGGCTCGTGGCTACGCCGCATTTCGAGGACGCGAGAAACTGCCAAACCTTCATTGTGATCGTGCCCGTCTTTGTGGACGGCGGCAATAATCCCGACTTTTCAATTATGCAGGGGGCGTTGCATTCTCTGGGCAAAATCCTGAAGAAGAGGGATCTTGTCGTTTTAGAGACGACCTTTCCGCCGGGAACTACAGGGGCAATGGCGCAAGACTGGTTATGCGAGTCAAGCGGCTTTTCTTATAGTGACTTTTTCCTGGCCTATTCACCCGAGAGGATAATGACCGGCTATAGCATCTCCAGGCTTCGAGATTTTCCCAAAGTGATCGGCGGCAGGGACGAAGAGAGCGGGATAGTTGCCTACCAGGTCTATAAGAAATTCATCTGCAACCTTCATCTGGTCTCCTCGGCCAAAGTGGCAGAGATGATCAAGGTCATGGAAGGCTGCTATCGCGACGTAAACATTGCGTTAGCCAACGAGCTCTTCAAGATTTGCGATGATTTGGGGATCGACTTCTTCGAGGCCAGAGACAAAGCCAACCACCAGTTCTGCCATATTCATCTGCCATCTACCGGCGTAGGCGGCCACTGCATTCCTGTATACCCTTGGTTTCTCATAAAAGAGATGGAAAAGAGAGAGCACTTTAGCAATTGCCGCTTGCTTCATGTCTCTCGAGAGATCAACGACGAGATGATCCGCTACTGGGCGGAAAGAATTTTGCGGGAGTGCATGAAAATCAATAAGCCGCTTTTTTGCATTAAGATCTGCATCAAAGGCATAACCTTCCGAGCAGGTGTAAAAGAGTTCTATCACAGCCGCAACCTGGCCCTGGCCAGACTCCTTATGGAAAAGGGACTTGACGCTTACGTATATGATCCGTTGCTGAGCGAGCAGGATGTGCAGACAAAGGGCCTGCGCTACATCGACCCACAGATGGCGGATCTGCTCTTCGATCCATTCAGTCTTACGTTCGAGTATCCCAAAAAATGATAGGAACAGAAAGACAAAAAGGACGCAAGTGATATGAGGATACTTCTTCTCTCCAACCAGCCGGAGAGAACAACAAGGCTCTTGATGTTCAAAGCAACTCTGGAGAGCCAGGGCCTGCAGACAATTGTGCCCCGATTCAGCTCGCGAGGCTGGCTGCAAATAGCCAGAGAGGCCAGGCAAGTCCTGCAAAAGGAGAAGCCTGATGTGGTACATCTCTTCAATGTGCCGGATATCATCTTTCATGATCTTGGCAAGATGAAGGGCTCCTGCTACAAGAAGCTCATTTATGACTACCGTTCCCCCTGGGGAGTAGAACTGCAGATGAGCTTCGGCCCGCTGGCCAGGCCGGCAGGTGAATATTTTGAGCGAGAGCTGGCAAGAGAGGCAGATGTGATCACAGCCGTCAACCGGCCTCTGGCAGATAAGGTGAGGTCTTATGTTCATGGAATGGACAAGCCCCTCTACATTGTGAACAACTATCCGGCAAGAAGCTTCCTGCAAAAGAGCAAAATCTCTGGCTCATCAGAGGCCAGTGAGAGCCCTATCATCTTCATGGGGAGAATCAGTCGCCAGGAGGGCATAGGCAATCTGCTCCGCCTCATTCGAAATATTCCTGAGCAGCCCTTCTGGATCATAGGCGATGGGCCTTTTTCTCGATGGTATCTGAGAAAGCTTCCCAAAAATGCTCGATTCTTCGGCTGGCAGCCGCATGATAATGTAGCGGAGCTGATCAGTCAGGCCAGGATCTGCCTTATACCCCACAGCGAGAGCTTGCTCACGCCCTATGCCACAGATAGAAGCGTCTGGAAGCTAAATGAGTACCTGCTGCTGGGAAAAATCGTAGTGGCTTCCGGGGTGACGGCGGAGGAGAAGAGGAAAAACCTGGTAGTTGTAAAGGCGGAAAGGCTGGAGGACGCGGTGCGGGAAAATCTCCTGCGTGAGCCCGAGAAGCTCGCGAAGGAGGATTGCAGGTTCTGGGACAGAAACGACCAGATTATCAGAAAAGCATACGAGAGCCTTTAGATAATAGCCTGCAAATTTGGGGTTTTCTCTGGAAAAAATAGATGTCACTCCACAGTCACACACTTGGCAAGATTGCGAGGCTTGTCAATGGGAAGACCCAGCTTGTTTGCCGTGTAATAGGAGAGAAGCTGCACGGCCACGGTGCAAAGCACAGCCGAATAGATAGGCTGCGTCTGCGGCAGCTCAATTACATGGCTCGCCACCTTTGCAATATCCGGATCGCCTTCCGTGGCGAAGGCTATCACTTCAGCACCACGTGCACTGACCTCTTTTATGTTAGACTGAATTTTCTTGCCGCAGGTAGCCAGAGCCACTACGGGCGTCTTTTCCGTAATCAATGCCAGCGGCCCATGCTTGAGCTCGCCTCCTGCGTAGCCCTCGGATGGGATGTAGGCGATCTCTTTCATCTTCAAAGCGCCTTCAAGAGAGATCGGATAGAGATAGTCCCTGCCGATGAAGAAATAGCAGCTTGCGCCCGCATATTGCTCGGCGATCTTTCGTATCTCTTCCCTCTTTTCCAGTACCCTCTGCACCAGTCCGGGAAGTTTTGTCAGCTCGATTAACATCTTTCTGGCCTGATCAGGCGTAAGATGGCCACGGGCTCTGCCCAGACGCACGGCCAGCAAAATGATGGCCACTAGCTGAGATGTGAAGGTCTTGGTGGCAGCCACGCCGATCTCCGGACCGCAGCGAGTGTAGATGGTGCCGTCCACAAGCTCGGCCACTGTTGAGCCCAGGACATTGGTTATGGCCAGGCTGCGTCCACCACAGGTCTTGGCCTTCTTGAGGGCCAGCAGAGTATCTGCGGTCTCTCCAGACTGAGTGATGCCCAAAAGAAGAGTCTTGGACCGCACCTGAAGATTCAAAAACTCGGATGCCACCTCTACATCAACCGGCAGACCGGCCACACGCGCAAAGAGGTTCTTGGCCAGCATTCCGGCGTGGTAGGATGTGCCGCAGGCGATGATCGTCACTCTTTCCAGGCCTTTTATTTCCTCATCGCTTATACCCAGTTTAAGCCGCACATCCCCATCGATCTCCGAGATCCGGCCCGCGATGGTCTCGCGAATGGCCCGCGGCTGCTCATGAATCTCTTTGAGCATGAAATGCGTATAGCCGCCTTTCTCTGCGGCATCGGCGCCCCAGTTGATGCGCTCCACTTGCACCTGGCGGAGCCGGCCATCTTTATCCGTTATCTCAACGCTGTCCGCAAAGACACGAGCGATCTCACCGTCCTTCATGCGGATGACATCTTTGGTGTAGGGAAGGAGAGCAGGAACGTCGGATGCCACATAGATTGCATCTTTGCCTTTGCCCAGCACCAGAGGACTGTCTTTTCTGGCGCAGACCAAATAGGGTGAACCGGCGGCGAGCACGGCCACGGCATAGGATCCTTCTATATGCACCAGAGCCCTGCAAACGGCTTCGTATAGATCACCCGTAAAATAAAAGTGAATGAGGTGTGCCAGTACCTCGCTATCCGTCTCGGACGAAAACACATAGCCCTTTTCAATCAACAGCTCTCTTAGATCAAGGTAGTTTTCAATAATGCCGTTATGCACTATGGCGATCTCCCCGGAGGTGTGAGGATGCGCATTCCGATCGCTTGGCCGCCCGTGCGTTGCCCAACGTGTGTGGCCGATGCCCATGCACTCTCCCGGACAGCCCCGTGATTGGTAGACCTTTTCCAGATCGGCAATTCGTCCGGCTGACTTTAGGACCACAATCGAACCCCCAGACTTGATAGCCACACCTACCGAATCATAACCTCGATACTCCAGCCTTTTCAGAGTATCAAAAAGGATCGGCCCTGCCAACTGGTCGCCGACATAAGCCACAATTCCGCACATCAGCTTATCACCCTGCTCTCCCTCTCAATCCAGCCCCTAATTGATACCCCCGAGCCTATGCGCGCGCCCGTGCCCACAACCGTTCCCGGGCCGGCCAGTACTCTGCTCCCTGCGATCACATCATCGGCGAATATCGCTCCGAACTCTGTCCTATGGAAGGCATCTTCCACATCAACTGCACAAGGCCCCGTCTCGATGACCAGTTGGTCGCCCAAAGTGCAACTTGCTCCGACTACCGAATCAGAAATAATAGAAGCGGTTCCGATCCTGGCATCATTCATGATTATGCTGTTTCTTACCTCCGAATGTGAACCGATCCTTGCATAATCACCTATGGAAGTGGACGGCAAAATTGTGGCAGACGGGCCTATATCGCAGTCCTCGCCGATGCAGATCGGGCCCACCAGATAAGATCCGGAGCGTATAATGGTACCCCGACCTACCTCCACCGGGCCTTTGATTATTGCCCCCTCTTCCACCTCCCCTGATACGGCCATATCCTTCATACCCAGAGCCAGGTTGTTGGCATTGAGAAGATCCCAGGCAAATATGGCATCTGACCATATGCCTTTGCTGATCTGGGGTACAATCTCTCTTCCGTCTGCAATCATCTGAGATATGGTCTGGGTCAGCTCGTAAGATCCCCTCTCCGATATGGGAGTATGACGAAGATCCTCAAAGATGGCCGGACTGAATTTGTAAGCCCCCGTATTGAGAATTCCGGAACATGGCTTCCCCGGCTTCTCAATTATTTCCTTTACCCGCTCATGTTCTACCACTAATACACCATAGTCACCGGAATGCCTGCGAAGAGCAGCCAGTATCACGTTTTCTCCTTTGGCCGCAATCAGCTCCTTGACCGCCCTCGCGTCTATGAGATTGTCTCCATTGACCACGAGAAATTGCTCGGTCATATAGCTTTCAGCTTTTCGCAGGGCATGAGCCGTCCCCAAAAGCTCATTTTGTTCGAGGTAAGTGATCTTTACGCCAAAATCAAGACCATCCTCAAAATAGTCCATGACCCTTTCTTTCTGATAGCCAACTACTATGTAAAGATCTCGAATGTCGTTTGCTGCCAGAGCCAAAATGACATGCTCCATGAAAGGACGGTTTCCCACGGGAAGCATAACCTTGGATCTGGTCTGGGTAAGCGGCCTGCATCTGCGGCCTTCTCCCGCCGCCAATATGACTCCCTTCAAATCTATCACTTTCCGGATATCTATAACTCATTCATGTTGCTCAGCCTGGCTTTAGATCTTTTCGGTCAATTATTGATATAAAAATATGAAGCGTAGTTGGGAAGGATAAAAAGCCCATTCTTTTATACATGCAGAGAGCAAGAGTTGCATGTGAGGACGACAGGATAAATGAAGATACTGGTAATACCCACTACGGATTGGATCAGGCACCCTGTTCCCAATCGGCTCAATTTTATCTTTGATAATCTGGCGAAGGAGCATGATGTGTATGTGCTTCATTTCGGCCTGAAGAGTTTTTCAAAGCTGCAGCCAAGAGATACAAAATGCAAGCTGGTGCAAGCAAGCTGGATAAATGTTGAGGATCCGTCTCTCTATTACCTCCTGAACTTCCCCTATCACCTATGGAAAATCAGACGTATTGTGAAGAAGCTGGATATAGACGTCATCCTGTCCACCAACATTTTGCCTTCCTTTGCCGCAAACTTCGCGCACTCACCCGTCGTATTCGATTATCTGGATCATCTTGAGGAATCTGCATCGATTTACTATCCCGGATCGGCCCTGGGAGAGATCGTCAAACAGGTGGTAAGCCTCATCACCAGATACAACCTGCGCGCGGCACGCTCTGTCATTACAGTTACCAAAGAACTCTCTGCTTTTCTGCAGGAGCTGGGAGTAAAAGACATAACTGTGGTTCCCAATGGGGTGGACACAAAGCTTCTTTTGCCGCTCTCTATGCAGGATGCCAAGAAATCTCTGAGCCTGACGGGTGTGGTCCTGGGCTATGTGGGCTCTCTCGAGCACTGGGTCGATCTGGAGACAGTAGTTTCGGCTTTGCCGCAGATCGATGCCACGTTGCTGGTTGTGGGGCCGGGGCTTTTTACAGATTATGGGGACGAGATAAAGAAGATGGCCGAGGGTTTGGGGGTACTGGACAGGATTGTCTTCACGGGCGCTGTGTTGTACGCCGATCTCTCCCGCTATATTTCCGCCATGGACATAGGTCTTAATCCCCTGAAGATGATGAAGAAGAACGAGTACGCCGCCGGGGGAAAGGTCTTTAATTATCTGGCCTGCGGCCGACCGGTGCTCTCCAGCCGCATGATCTCTCTGGAGAAGCTGCTGGGCGAGGAGATATACTACTACGATGATGTGGAGAGCTTCATCATGCAGGTAAAGAACATCCTGGCAGCTGGTGGCGACGAAAAGAGATATAGGTCCTTGGCCTTGAAGTACGACTGGGGAGAGATTGCCCATAGCTACGAAAACGTCCTAAATGAGGCATCGAAGACTCACGGATAGAGGTCCATCAATTTGCGCGCAATTCGGTCTGAGCTATGAACTTCCTGCACATAACGCCGGCCTCGTTTCCCCAACTCCTCGCGAAGGTGCGGGTCTTCTATGAGCATTCGCAGGTTTTTTAGTAGATTATCTGCAGAGGTATTCAACATGGGTTGAGTAGGTATATATCCTTGCAGGTCTTCCCTCAAATAAACGCAGACAGGCTTGCCAAGGGCCATGCACTCCTGTGCCAGCATGCCATACCACCCGATCAGTAATTGATCAATAACTATATCAGCACGTTTATAATATTCTAGCGCCTCTTTATGGGGTGTGTTCTCGACTAAAATCAGCTCGATGTTATATCCTTCATTTTTTAATTTTTTAATGGCATTTAATACATGCTCCGTACCCTTCAGGCGTCTTCTGCTGGGTGCATGCAATATCTTGATCGAATCCTTCTCATTTGACAGCTTTCTTTTTGCTCCGACAAACGGATACATTTCGATATCCAGCGCATTTGGCACCCATATTGCAGACTTGGACCACTCCAGGAGATCCGGCGTGGAGACGAAGATTCGCTGGGAAAAACGGGCATAAAGCCAATGCTCACCCTTATGCCTGATATCTGTGCCATGATGATGCATTACGACCTTTTTTTTAAGCAGCCTCCACAAAGGAAAATCGAGACCAAAAGGCAGCCCTGATGAGTAGTGAAAATGAAGCAGGTCATAATCTCTGGCTATGGGAAGGAGCAGGGGCATTTTTCGCAGCAAATTTTTGGGGTTCGCAAAGTAAATTGAGCTGCATGATGAGTAATCCAGCTTTATCGGATAATGGAAATCTGCCCTGTATCCGAAATCATAAAACTCAAACGACAAGACGTCGCTTCTCTGGCCCAGCCGCCTTTGGGCAGCGGAAAGCTCCTGGGGCACTCCCGCGATAGAGCCGATATGCAATATAGAGTCCATAGGCATCACTTGAGGTTCGTTTACAGATGTTTCCGGCACGCCTTTATATACTTCATGCTGCAGAAAGTAGGGTTATTGCAGGAAATACACACGACATACCAATAATTATATAAAATATATAGAGCATAGGACACTGTCGCATATGGAGCAGAGAAAGGCAAATCAAGATAATACTCAGGTGACGAACCTCTTTGTCGTAGTCAATGGTAACATCTTAGAGGATCTGGGAGAAAACGTATCCGCCACATATACTCGAATACATTATTTGCTGAGGGATTTAAGAGATTATCCCAATATCGAGATAGATTCCATCTACTTCAAGCAGCTTGATCGGAAAGATTCCAGAGCGGTCATTTATAATAATATAATAAAGTTCATAGTTGCTGTTCGAACTGCGCAAAAGTTGATTATGAAGAGGCCCCTGGTTTATTTCGCCTACCCCCACTCACTAACCACAGTGCAGAACCGAGCTATATTCCGTCTATGTAAAATGATCAACATAAAGCTAATCTTAGATATTCATGATACAATTGAACAGGCAAATGCAGTGGGTACAGGAAGATCTAAGTTGAACGAGTCTTATGAAAGATACTGCTTCAGAGAATCAACCATATTGTTGCCCTCGATGGATGGAGCTCTTTGGAGAAGATTACAGAAGGATTATGAAATACCGGATAATAAAAGAATCGTTTATGTACCCAATGCTTTTGAAGAAGAGTTTATCGATTATTATCCTAATCCATATAAGAGCCAAGGCGACAGATTCAACATCTGTTACATCGGCGGAATTACCAAGAATCGAGGGATAGAGCTTTTAGTTCAGGCTTGCTCTGAGCTGCAGATGCGATATCCCCAGTTAAGGCTTTTACTTTTTGGCACTTATGGAGAGGCAATGCCAGCTGATATGAAACATATTATCTCCAAAAGTGATTTCATAATCATGAAGGAAATCCCTCGAAAGGATATTCCTCGATCCTTCGATGATATCGATCTCTTCGCGATGCCCTACAACCCCCATGAAATATACATGAGTAGCATAACTCCAACAAAATTTTTTGAATATATAGGTACCGCAAAGCCTATCTTATGCACCAAATGCGAATCCCTCACAGGTATTGGCTCAGATGGAAGCATTGTGTATGTAGATTATGAGCTAGAAGACTTCAAGTCAAAGATAGAGACGCTGATTAAAAATCCAGAGCTAAGAGAAAAGATGTCAAAGAAGTTGCTCAATCTCAGGAACGAGCATACATGGAAAGAGAGAGCAGGCAGGATTTATAGGGAGCTAAGAGCAGAAAAATGATACATATCATCTGCTATTGTTAATAACGCCATCAAGAACTCCTTTTATGAAGGCCTTCAGACTTTCCGTATCTTTGCGACGAAGATAGATCCCACAGGTCAACCAGATAGCGTAACAGAAGAAGTAAAGAAGAAATATCGCCAGATCCTTGCCTTTTGCATGCTGTTTCATAAACCACATTTTGTTTCTGGTCATATAGTAAAGCCTGAAGGAGCTATTGGATGAGGAACCTATCTTATGCCAAATTTTAGATTTCGGAACATAGACAGACTTAAATCCGGACTCTGCACCGCGCCGGCACAGATCGGTCTCCTCCCAGTAGGCAAAATAACTAGAGTTCAAAAGGCCAATTTTTCTCAGCGCTTCGCTACTGACAAGCATGCAGGAGCCTTCGACGTAGTCCATCTCCCCCATGCAGTCATGCTGGCCTTTATCGACTTCTCCTGCACCGATTCGTATCAGTCTACCTCTATGCATGTCTAGTCTGCTGCCCGCTACATTAATCACATCATCCTTTCCGCCAAAATCGTAAAAATAGACC
Source organism: uncultured Methanotrichaceae archaeon (assembly GCA_964633785.1). Taxonomy (GTDB): domain Archaea; phylum Halobacteriota; class Methanosarcinia; order Methanotrichales; family Methanotrichaceae; genus Methanothrix. The sequence continues at coordinate 15,175 of CAZWHG010000018.1, read as the reverse complement.
TTTGGCCCTGCGAAGCCTATTTGCCTATTGGTTTTTGCAGCCTCAACCAATTCAGACAGAAAATTTTTATCTACTACGGTATCATTATTTAGGAGTAGAAAATATTTGGGCTCAAGGAACCTTAAGGCAAATCTTATGCCGATGTTGTTTCCTTCTGCAAAGCCATAATTTTTGTAATTTTTAATTAATATTAAGTTTCTATTAGATGGCAATTCGGTTAGAGAATCGCCAATAAATTCTGTATTTTCAAGAGAACTTTCAACATACTCTATAATTCTTATAGGTTTATTATCATTGTTATAGGAGAAGAAATGTGATTTTATCTCTATTTTCCCTTCACAGTATCCCACGATTTTCTCAATTGACTCATCAGTTGAGCCGTTATCTATGAGCAAAACACTATAATTATCATAATTAATCTGATATAGCGATTCAAGGCATTCTAGTGTGTCTTTCCAGCCATTCCAGTTCAGCACTATTATGGATACGTGTTTATTCGTCATATTGATCAATGAGCGGATTCATTTTGCCGATCTGCTCCAGAATTCTTCATTCTCCCAACCAATAAGAACTGAATAGCGAAAAAATTAGGCATTAATTTAGAAATTAGATACATAAATTTAGCCCTCATCCTAACCAGCGGCATAGATGGGATTATATCGTATTTAACAATCTCAAAACCAGCATCCTCTAACAGCTTCTTTGCGCTCTTTTCATTAAAGAACCTTAGATGTGTTCGGTCAAGTATACCACGTGGACCATATTCAAATTTTCCCAATAATAGATTCCACCGTATCCTCCAGTTAGCTATATTTGGAACTGAGATAACCACCAATCCGTCGTCTTTAAGATAAACCTTCATTTTTTTTAATACATCCCAAGGATCATCTAAATGCTCAAGTACGTCCATAAATAAAATATAATCAAAATATTCAAGATAATCTGTGGCTCTGATTTTGCTTACGTCGGACACAATCACCTTTTTGCAGTACTTCTGCGCAACTAGGGCCGACTCTTCGTTCAACTCAACTCCCACAACTTCGCAACCGTTCTCGGTCAATCTCCGGGATATCTGACCAGTAGCACATCCTATCTCCAGCACCCGCTTATTCTTGCTTATTAGATTTAATACTTTCATATGAGTTCCAAAAGGATTTGGATCAAAGAAATCATAATTGGGCATCAATTTCCACCATTAATCCTTTTTTGTAGTTTCCTACAATTATATATAAAACTATCTAAACGTTGCCTTTTTGTTTTCAATTGATTTTCAAATTTATTTTTTTGTATCGAGATCAGAGCCCCTTTTCATGAGTTTTTTAAACATCTGTAAATCCATATTATCCATAATTTTCAACAAATAAATTGTTAAAAGATACACACATATAGATAAAATAATCAAGAGGATAAGATTCATATCTTGAAATATGTATATAAATATATACATTATAGAACTCGCTGCCAATACTTTAGATAGATCAACCACAATTTTGCGGGAAAAACCATATCCATTTCTAGATATAAAAATAAATAAAAATAAAAATGAAAAACAATTGGTTATAACGGTAGCAATGCTTGCCCCAATATAACTAAATTTGGCTATGAGTACCAAATTTAACAATATATTTAACAAAGACGCATACATAGTCTGTTTAGCGACTACGATCTGTTTATTGACGGCATATAAAAGGTTTCCAAAGACGCTATTCAAAAAGATAAAAACTTCGGACCAGACCAAAATCTGTAAAGCGATCGTAGAAGGAGCATAATTTGGCCCATAGGAAAAAAAGATTATCTTACTTGCCAGAGAGGTTATTCCGACGCCTATTGGGACCGCAATTATAAGCAGATACTTAAAGGAGCGCTCGAACATAAACTTCAAAGCTGCATCTTTCGATACGTAACATTTTGACATTATGGGATATATTGCCATTAAAAATGTCGTGGGAATAAAAGATAATACGAAAACCAACCGATATGCAGCACTGTACCATCCCATAATTTCGTTCGGATTCGATATAATAAAAGAGATCATAATTGTATCTATATAATAATATATTCTGATAAAAAATGTTGATAGACCAAAGGGCACAGCTTCTTTTAACAGATATATACATAGATCTATATTAATTTCCAAATGATGCCATGCAATTTTCCAGCGCGAAATTGCAAAATTGTAAACAAAAAGTACTAATCCTGCAATAAGGTAAATATATGCAAAATCGATTAGACCCATTCCTTTAGATGTCGCATATAAGGCGCCAATTAACATAACAAAGTTATTTAATATAGAGCCGATTGCTACATACTCCATCCGCTCATATGCCTGAAAAATTCCTATAAAAATGCCTGAAAACGCATTTAAAATTACAGATAATAGTATTATATAAATAACAAATACCGTGGATTGAGGATACGGATGCAAATACATAATAACACTTGTTAATAAAATCGTGAAAATAGCAAGTGCCAACTTGAGAACGGCCATATTCCCAATATATTTCCTGGTGAGGGATCGATCTCTTGCCACATCTCTGATTGTCACGGACAATAATCCGATATCTGTGAAAAATCCCACAAGTGAGGTATAAGCTAACCCCAACGATAAAATGCCATAATTTTCCGCACCTAAATAACGAGTCATATATATGAGATAAAAAAAGCTAAGCACCAAACCTATAACATTGGAGAGGAAAAGAAATAATGTATTTTTAGCTATTCTTTGTACAGTGCTCACTTTGAATCACTTGAAAGAGAGATGCAGCCAATCCCAAGGCAGATTACATCTAGTATCTTCGGATATTCCATTTATCAATCTAGGTACAATTTTGGGATCATTCCAGGGCCGCCTGATCTCGTCCGGACTCGAATAATCATACAGCCGGTTCACGAAATAGACCAGAGTCGCCGGCTTGCTTCCTACAACTCGAAATCCATGCCAGTAGTGCCCTGGCATCCTGACGACCTGAGGATTGTCTCCCGTAGATATGATCTCGTCCAGCTCCCGTGTTTCATCATCATAGGCACAGATCTTCATCGCGCCCTTAATTGCCAGGAAATGATCGACCTGCCCTCGTTCGTGCCTGTGCCAGGCTCGTACCATTCCCGGATAGCTTACGGACATATTGACTTGCATGATCTCATCCTGAATCACATCCGTCCAGTCCGCTCTCATGATCTCGGTGAAGAATCCACGCTCATCCGCAAATCGCTTTAAAGGCTTTATCACAATTCCAGGCAGCATCATATAACCTCTGATCGAGAAGCTTCTATCTTGAGATCTCAGCTTTCAAAGTTCTAAGAGCTTCATTTAGCGTAATCGGTTTATTCGTCAGCATCCTTTCCGCCTTTGAAGTATCCAGGGATGAATCTATCGGCCGCTTGGCTGCCCACAACAAATCTTCCATCCGGGAAGGTGTGATAAGGCTCGCATCCAGATCGAATTCCCTGGCCAGCTCCTGAGCATAGTCATATCGAGATATTCTGGTGGCACCAGCCAGATTGTAGACCCCGCATAGTCTTCGGTCCGCCACCTCCAGGATCATTGCCGTCAGATTAGTATTCAGAGTAGGCGTGATGAATTGATCCGTGACCACGCGAACCTCCTTGCCGGATTTGAGGCTGCTTAGCAACCATAAGGCAAAATTGACCTTGCCGCTTGCTGGACGGCTGCCATATATCACACAGGTCCTGACAATACACCCGCCGCAATATTGCTCACCCAAAAGCTTACTGCAGCCGTAATAGCTTACAGGATTTGGTTTATCGTCTTCCCGATACATGCCGCACTGCCCGTCGAAGACATAATCCGTGGAGATGTAGATCAGAAAAGAGCCGACCTTTTGCGCAGCCGCGGATATGGCTCGCGTGCCTTCGACGTTCATTTTATATGCTAGCTCCTTCTCACGTTCGCATCGGTCCACATCCGTTAGAGCCGCGCTGTGAATTATGACCTCAGGCGCAAACCTTTCCACCATATCGGAAATACCCGGCCCGTCCAGAAGATCGAACCTGACCGGTTTTCCATATCTTGGCATATTGTGCACATATCCCGAGAAGACCTCATCTCCTCTGGCCAGGGCGATCTTTGCGACCTTACTTCCCAAGAGCCCGCTTCCACCGGTTATTAATAGTTTCATCGATGTTACCAGTCCAGCTTCCATGGCGTGGGACTGAGTACCTTGTCATCCATGAGAGGACTCCACCATGCAACATTCTGCAGATACCAGTTCACGGTCTTTCTTATTCCATCGGCAAAATTCTCCAGAGGACGCCAGCCCAGTTCGTTTCTGATCTTTGTAGAGTCCAGGCTGTATCTGGCATCATGACCTGGCCGATCTTCCACAAACTCGATCTGATCAATATTCTTGCCGAGCATTTGGAGGATGGCCCCGGCAACTTGCAGATTGGTCTTCTCCTCTGCCGCAGAGATGTTGTAGATCTCGCCCATTGATCCCCTCATGAGGACCTGCTCCACTGCGCGACAATGGTCGATTACGTAGATCCAGTCCCTCACATTCTGGCCGGTTCCATATATCGGGATCTTCAGGCCGTTTCTGGCTCGCAGGATGGTCTTGGGGATCAGCTTTTCCGGAAACTGATGAGGGCCGTAATTGTTGGTGCATCTGGTGATCATGGCCTGCAGACCATAAGTTCGGGCATAGGCCTGCACGAAGACGTCTCCCGCCGCTTTGCTGGCTGAATAGGGGGATGAAGGTCGGAGGGTGCTCTCTTCTGTAAAAGAGCCGTCCATTATGTCCCCATAAACTTCGTCGGTGGATATTTGCACAAACCTGGCCGTTGAATTGTGAAGTCTTATCGTCTCCAGGAGATTAAATACACCCAGAACATTACTGTGCAGGAACGAGTCGGGTTTCGCAATCGATCTATCCACATGAGTCTCTGCAGCAAAGCTGACTACAGCATCTACATTCTTGATTAAACCGGTGATAAATTCCCTATCTGCTATGTCCCCCTTCCGAAAGGTGTATCGTTCATTATCCTTAAAGTTCAGAAGGTTATCCTGGTTGGAGCCGTACCGCAAGTCATCAACATTTATTATTCGGCAGTCATCGTGTTCATGCAACATCAACCTTATGAAGTTGCTTCCTATGAATCCAAGACCGCCCGTTACAAGAAGTTTCATTTAAATCACAGCGATATCTCTGAATTGTCGCCGACAATGAGCCTGCTTCCCTTGGGCAGGGCGACGCCCTCTTGGATCCGGACATTTCTGCCGATTAGACTCTCGACGATCTTTCCTGCATTGACTATTCGGCTATCATCCATAATTATAGCGTCCTCTATCTCCGTCCCACATATTTTGCATCTATATCCCACAGAGGTATACGGACCGATATAAGAATCGGAGATGAAGCTACCTTTTCCGATTATACAAGGCCCCTTTATCACCGATCTCTCGATCCTTGTCTCTTTTTCGATTATGACCCTGCCCATCACCCTTGAATCCTCCATCTCGCCCTCATTTTTATTTGTGATATCATCCAATATGAGGCGATTGGCCTCGAGAATATCCTCAGGCTTGCCGGTATCCTTCCACCACCCTTCCACAAAAGATGCATCGACTTTGTAACCGTTCTCGATGAGCCATTGAATGGCATCGGTGATCTCCAGTTCATTTCTCCAGGAGGGCTTGATTGCCTTACAGGCATCGATTATCACCGGCTTGAAGAAGTAAACGCCTACCAACGCATAATTGGAGGGAGGGACTTTGGGCTTTTCCACCAGACGTCTAATGCTTCCGTCCGGATTTAAGTCGGCAACTCCAAAGCGCTGAGGATCATTAACCTGAGTGAGAAGCACACTGGCATCGCTATTTAGGCTATTGAATCGCTCTTTATGCCGCACTATTCCGTCTCGGAGAATGTTATCCCCCAGATACATCACAAAATCGTCATCAAGAAATTTTTCTGCGACTAATATGGTATGGGCAAGACCCCTGGGCTCCCCCTGGTAAATGAACTCTATTGGAACGTCCCAGGGCCCGGATCGTACTGTATCTATCACCTGATCCTTATTCGGGCCCAAGATTATGCCGATCTCATCAGCACCGGCTTCGATAGCATCTTCAATGGCGTAGAAGAGTACGGGCTTATTGGCCACCGGAATGAGCTGTTTTTGCTGAGAATAAGTAAGAGGACGAAGCCTGGTTCCAGACCCACCGGATAGTATAAGAGCTTTCACGAATATACCTCAACGCAGCATCTTGATCACTTAGATTAGCGTTGGCTGAGATATACCCTTCGATTAAGTGACCGGATAGATGATCTTTATATTTTATCAAAATGCGGAATATATATAATTTGTGCCGCCGCTTGGTGAAAACCAAATTAATGCAAAAATAATAGACATCAGATAGATCAGCCAGTACTTAAGTTCAAGAGAACTGAGCACATTTATCCAGTCCTTGCGACAAAATTCGTCTCGATAAAATGTTATTAATATGATATATAAACAGAGAGCAAGTATAAAAAGAACTGCATCCTTCAAAAATCCATAAACCAGGCTTTGATACTGCAATCGAGATAGAAAATCCCAAAATATGAACTTGTCCAGGCAATAAACCAGATCATTTAAATCTTTGACCCGGAAAATAAGCCATCCTAAAAAGACTAAGTACTGAGTTATCAGGACTTGCAGGACGATACAAAATCGCATTTTTGTGATATTCTCCAGCCCTTTTGTCAGTGATGGGGTCCGGAAAAGAAGTCTCTGAGCTGACAAGAGTACTCCATGATAGATTCCCCAAATAAGAAAATTCCAGGAAGATCCATGCCACAGGCCGCAAATGGTCATCGTTAGAAGGAGATTTAAGTGAGTCCGCAGATTGCCGGCACGGTTCCCCCCCAGTGGTATATATAAATAATCCCTAAGAAAACTAGAGAGGGAAATATGCCATCGATTCCAGAAATCGCCTGGATTAAGAGCAAGGTATGGATTGTTGAAGTTGATTGGATATCTCAGCCCCAATATCCTGACGCTGCCTATGGCAATGTCGCTGTATCCCGAGAAATCGCAATAGAGTTGGACGCCGAAGGTTGCCGTGGCCAGGATAATCCGCAAGGAATTGTAATTTGTCGGATAGGAGAAAACAGGATCTACGAACTGAGCGAGATTATCAGCTATTACCATCTTCTTAAGCAAACCAATCCCAATAAGGGTTATCCCAAATTTAAGATCCGGGGCAGAGACGCCCAAATGTGACATCGATCCCAACTGATGCAGGAAATCCTTGGCTCTGACGATCGGCCCGGAGGTTATCTGAGAAAAGAAAGCGACAAACAAAATATATTCCTGCAGGGAAGAAGTGGGCTTGAGCTGGCCTCGATAAATATCGAAGACATAACTCAGGCTTTGAAAGCTGTAAAAGGATATACCAAGAGGCAGCAGCAGACCGGAAGCGTCAACAAGAATTCCCGTATGAATAAAGCCGAATTCTGGACCCAAGAAGCCAGACAAAATGCTACCTAAATGGCCCGAATACTTGAACAGTGACAACTGTCCTAGAACACAAATGATAGATAAGGCAAGATAAAATCTTCGCCATCCAGAAACTCGCTCTAGGTAAATGGCCCCGCCTAAATAATAAGTGATCAGTGAAACGTAGAATAGGCATAAAATGAGATAGCCGCTGGAGAGAAAATAAAAGACGCAACTGGCCATCAACAGAAATGCTACCTGATTTTGGCGAAGCTTGATGATAACGGTTATTAATAGGATGGCGGAGAAGAAAATCAGATATTGCAGGCTATTGAAGATCATAATGCTGCGCACTCGTTGATTATTCCTGCAATATCCTCGGAAAACTCTTTTCGTCCTCGGAAGTTCAAATGTGTCAGGTCGCTAAAACACTGAGATGGATAGCGTCGCTCATAATCGTAATAATTGGTGCCGGTAGAGTTCAAAAATGAGAAATAGTTTCGGCGGGTATCTTCGGAGATCTTTAGGGAAAGGACAGGATTGAGTGGCATATTAATAATCGCGACGAAAAATCCTTGTGAACGCAAGAGATGAATCGTGTAATTTAGGGCCATCTTTTGGGTATTCTCCTCAGAGCTGACAACATATTTATCGAGCATATCACGCGAGTTATTCAACCGAATGAGGAGCAACTCGTAGGTCAGATTTTCACGAATTATGGGCAAGACCCTGAAATTTTTAGCGGTTTCACGCTCAGGGTTTTCGCCTTTGCGTATCATATTCAAAAGGCTAGGGATAATGAACTTCCGCTGATAAATTTTTAAGTATAGAGGGCTTATTTTGATTAAACCGATTTCCTCGGCCGAGAAGAGTGATCTCGAATAATCATCGAGCTGTATATCCCCAGAGACAAGAGTTAGATCATCCGCGGAAATATTGAAAGATGTATTATTTATGGCATAATATGTCAACCCTATAATGACCAGTCGTGGACGGCACTTACTCAGCTGGGCAACCTCGGTCAGCCTCCTCAAAGGAGTATCACCGGGATATCCAAGATTATAGACATGAGAGCTTAATCGGACACCCGTTTTGCTTTCTTTTTTTTCAATATATTTTTCGACAATGTTGCTATCAATCCCTGCTTCAATCTGACTGCTTCCGATAATGAAGATTTTTTCTTGAGGAAAGTCCTCCAAATTGCGATAAAGATTGAATATATTTACAACCCGATTCGTCTCATTTAAATATGGACCTACCGATATATGCAATAATATTACGTTGATGATAAAAGATATTATAAATGCAGCCACCACGGTTGCAATTATATTATTTCTATTCTCATCCATCAACGCAGATCCTTTTTTCCTCAAAGCACGTGAGAGTCTAGCCAAGAGTTCTATTCATTTGCTTACGGCCCCGGATAGATGACCTCAATATTCTCCATATTGAGAATGAGCTTGCGCAGCTCCTCGCAGTTGATAGGATGTTTGAACTCACTGCACATCTTCACCCGTTCCGAGAGATCCCCAAGCTCCTTGTCCTTTAAGTAGTAACCCATTCTCTGGGTGATATATTTTAGTGCCTTGGCTCCGGTGTGCTTGCCAATGATGATGTGCCGGGCAGCGCCCACCATTTCCGGCGAGTAGAGCTCATAGGTTCTGGGCTCTTCCAAAACAGCAGCCACATGAATTCCCGATTCATGAGCAAAAGCATTGCTGCCCACTATGGCTTTATTCTTGGCCACGGGGACTTGCGAATAGGTTTCCACCAGCTTAGAGAGATCCTTCACCTTAGTGAGATCGTAAGAATCGAGGTCGTAATGCAGCCGTAAAGTTACCAGCAACTCTTCCAAAGGCGTGTTGCCGCTGCGCTCTCCGATACCGTTTACCGTAGTGTGAAGCTGCTTTGCTCCTGCTTCCGCTCCGGCCAGGGTATTGGCCAGGGCCATCCCCAGGTCGTCATGGCAGTGCATGCAGATGGGAATCTTGACAACTTTTTTCAGCTCGCTTATCATTAAATATGTTGTGCGCGGATTCATGATTCCCACAGTATCGGCGACACTGATGTAATCGGCATGGTACTCCTCTGCCTTCTTGTAAAGCTTCTTTAAAACCTCAAAATCGGTGCGCGTGGCATCTTCAGCAGAGAAGCGTACAATCAGGCCATGGTCTTTAGCATACTCCACCGTTTGCAATGCGCAAGAAATCGCTTCGGGGCAGCTCATGTGCAGCTTGTATTTGAGATGAAGGTCAGAGGTAGCGATGAAGACGCTTACCATGTCGGCGCCGCATTCAATGGCAGCGTCGACATCTCTCTTGACGGACCGGCAGAGAGCCGAAATCTTAGCATCAAGTCCCAGATTGCAGACCTCTTTTACGGCATTCATCTCTGCGGCAGATACGACCGGAAAACCGGCTTCTATAACCTCTACGCCGATCTCGTCGAGCCGCAGAGCAATATCCAGCTTTTCATCGGCGCGAAAGACCACTCCCGGCATCTGCTCACCGTCGCGAAGGGTTACATCGCATATCTCGATGTCCAATGGTGGTGTCTTAGCTAATGCCAAGAATTGATTGAGGGAGTAGTCTTGCATAACGCGCTAATAGTGATAATTCATTACATAAATCGGTTTCGAAGGAAATGAGTTTCCGGCAATTCTTATAGATTGGCAAAATGCTCCAATATCCATCTGTTTCGCACTTCAGGATGAAATATGATACCATAAATGGGATGAGCTGCGTGCTGGAAAGCCTCGACCTCATCAATTCTTCCGGCCAGGAGCGAAAATCCCTGCGGCAATGTCACTGCATAGTTATGAAGGTGATAGCCTTCTATCTGCCGTGGCTCGCCCAGCAGCGGCGACGCACTGACGATCTCGATCTCTTGCATGCCGATAGCTTGATTTTGCACAATAGATCCTCCATGGACCGCACCGATTACCTGCATCCCGGCACAGATGCCCAAAATGGGCTTTTTTAGATCTCTCATCCAGGAGAAGAGCTGCAAATGCTTGGCATACTCATTGTCCAACAGAGCTGTACCGCAGAGGATAATCTTATCATAGTCGGCAAGCACCTGCGGCGTGACCCTCGTATAATGTAAAATATTGCAGAAAAATCCGGCCTGTTGCAGTGTATCTCTGATGGGATGGACAAATTCGTAATGGGATAGGGAGTCTTTTTCGAAGCACAGGTCTACCAGGAGGATGCACCCACTCCTGTGCACCATATTCTTTGGGATTTGGCCGGCGCCGCCAAGATTTTCCCCTTCTATTTCGGGACCTATTACCCGTCCCGGTTTCTCCACCAGCTGCATCTCTTCTATGACAAACTGTCCCCGATAATTGGCATAGCTCTCGGATGCCTTCATGACCTCGATTCTCTTATGGAAAAAAGGGGCATCCAGGACGAAGGTCTCCAGCTCGCCGCCTTCTCCGGAAGGATTTATCCGGTATTTTTTCCAGAGCCGCTCCAGCATCTGTATGCGCTCCCCCGTCAACTCCGCGCCCAACCAGGAGGCATCAAAAGGATAGGCATAGACCCCGGAGATGATGACGGAAAAGTTTTCCTTTAAAAGCCTCCGCAGATAATCGATCTGATTTGTCTGCCAGAGGGGATTGTAGCACCAGAGATCCAGGTTGCGGCAGATCCTTTGCACGCGCGCCGCCTGGTAGACGGACTCGATGGCGCCGGTGACTATTCCCTGGATACCATATCTCTCCCGAGCGGCTGCAATGGCCGCCGCCAGGTCCCTAAGCTCCTCTTCTTTGACGCCATGCGTGTGCCAGGTGAGCAAAGGGAGGTTCATGGCCTTCGCTTGCAGACCTGTGCGACGAATGTTGGGCGTGTGGAACATGTAGCTGTCCGGGTTCTCCGAGACCAAAGTTATCAGGCAGGCCACCTCGCTTCTTTCCATAGCCCGGCGGCAGGCAAAGACTGAGTCCTTGCCGCCCGAAAAGAGCACGCCCAGTTTCATCAGGCTTAGAAAGAATACCCTAAGGTAATAAAAGATATTGTCAAGATGAATCCAGGTCGAGCATCCGCCAGATCTTTGCCATATTTAAGTTTGCCACTACGGCCGCTGCCAGCTCCGCAAATCCATCTCCCTTCTCCGCCCTCGCTCCCATTTCTGCATTAGTGGACAGGCCTTCGCCCAGAACCAGGCCAGGATTCTTGCGGCAACGAAGGAAATCGAGAAATGCATTACAGAAGTTCTCGTTTTCGAAAAGGCCATGCAGATAGGTGCCGATCACCATTCCGCTCTCCGATACAGCGCCGTCGTCTTCGAAGGCCTTCTGGCCATTGGGGCTGGTCACACCCATGTGAATCTCATAGCCTGTAATGATTTGACCGTGGATCGGCCCGAGGATTGGACCGTCTCCTGTGACTATCTTTTTCACCTGCACCGTCCTCTTCTCGTAAAGGTCGAAGCGGGTCACCGCATCCAGCAAACCCAGCCCGGAAACTGCACCTACAGTGTCCTCAATGCCGCAGTCGATGATCTCCCGCCCCAGCATCTGGTAGCCTCCGCAGATGCCCAAGACGGGCGTCTCAGCCCTGGACTTTATCTGATCGGCCATGCCCTTCTCCTGCATCTCTCTCAGGTCGGAGACGGTGTTCTTGGTACCGGGAATGATTATCGCATCCGGGTGGCCCAGGGGCTCAGAAAGCCTCACGTACCGAACCCGCGCCTTTCGCTCCAGGGGCTCAAAATCTGTGAAGTTACTGATGCGCGGCAACCGGATCACGGCAATCTCGACCTGCTCGCCCGCCGGTCGGGCCTTCTTGTCCCCCAAAGAGACTGAGTCCTCGGATGGTATGTCCAGATCGAGATAGGGCATGACGCCCAGTACGGGCACGCCGGTGAGCTTTTCCAGCGTCAACAGGCCGCTGCCCAAAATAGCAGGATCGCCCCGGAATTTGTTGATCACGAGCCCCTTTACGAGTGGCCGGATGTCCTCGGGCAGAAGCTGCACCGTACCGAAAAGGCTGGCAAAGACGCCTCCTCTCTCGATATCCCCGACCAGGATTATAGGGGCATTCAGGCGGCGGGCCACGTAGATATTGGCAAGGTCTCTGTCGAAGAGGTTGATCTCTGCCGCTCCGCCCGCTCCCTCTACTACTATGTAGTCGTAGTCCTTCTCCAGCTCCTGCAAAGATCGGTCCACCACCCCCTTGAGATCATCGATCTCCCGATAGTACTCCTCAGCCGACTTATCGGCCACGCTCTTGCCCAGGACGATGACCTGGGAGGTGCGGTCCCCTTTCGGCTTGAGGAGTATGGGATTCATGAACTCGCTCGGCTCCGCCCTGGCCGCCCAGGCCTGCACCGCCTGGGCGATGCCTATCTCCGAGCCATTTTGGGTGACCCATGAGTTTAGGCTCATATTCTGGGACTTGAAGGGCGCGACCTTAAGCCCTCGATCGGAGAGCAGGCGGCAGAGGGCGGCAACAAGAGTGCTCTTGCCGGAATGGGAGGTGGTGCCGAGGACCACGATAAAGCGGGACATTAAGACGGAGAAAGCTTGCCCCAGGTTTATGTGCCTTTTGGAAGGTCAGGTTTTTCTTGAATTAAAAATATTCGAATTGTATCGGCCATAGCTCCGGCCCCCAGTTCGAGCCTTCAATTTCTCAGGAACTTCTTTCGCGTTATGCGGCAAATGGCCCGTATCGGCTCCCGGAGCCACATGAAATTGCGGTTGCGAATCCGTACGCCTGGGCGGGCGCTTCCGGGCCGGGCCGACAGGCGGCTCTTTGCTCTCTCATAGCAGCCTTCGGCAGCAGCCGTTCCTCCCGGCAGCTCGATTCTTTGCAGCCCGAACTCTCGGGCAAAGCCGTCCACCTTCTCGAGGAACTCCGGTTCAAAGCACAGGCCTGTGTCTATTCGGGCCACCTTGGTCATGCTGGTTCCCTTGAGCATCACCCCCAGGTCCAGGCGCTTGCCCGAGGCCGCTTCCTCACCCATCGTCTTCCAGTTGGAGGCCCACATGGGGGTCATGAAGAGCGCCGCGTCCTGGTGCTCGGCCAGAGCGCGATCATAGTCTTCGTTTCCACCCAGAGCAAGAGCAATGCAGTCGTCGATCCTCTCTCCCTGCTCATCGGTCAGGAAGTAGATTGGGCAGGGTAGATCGGAAAGGTCGTGCTCCAGATCGGCCAGAGCGTTGCCGCATTTGCCATAGAAGATCAGTATGCCGTCCGAGAATGCAGCTAGACTGCGAATATTATCATATACCGCGGCCTTGAGCAGCTCCAGATCGGAGTGCAGCCCGAGGCGAAGCGGGCTTACCACAACGGCAAGCTCGGCTGCATTGGGGTGGGCGCTGCGAGAAAAGATGCCGCGGGGCCTGCGCTGCCACTCCCGGTGGTGCAGGGCAATGCTATCCAGGCCCAGCAGGAGGTGGGGGCGGTGTTGTGCCCTCAGCTTTGCGGAGAGGCCCAAAGATTCCCTTCCGTCAACTAGGAGAAGCTCCCGGACCTCTCCATCGGCAGAGAGCAGGTGGACTAGCTCGTCCTCCAGCATCCGGCAGGCGACTATGGAAAGTACGGGCATGGGGTATCTGTGTTTAGAGGTCGGGGGATATCAAGATATGCAATCGCTGGCTAGGTTTATGGATCTGGGCAGGCTTGTGATGAAAATAATAATGGCTGTGGTTTAAAAAAGCGTGATCGACACTTTATTTTGCTCAAGAAAGGCATTAAGCTCGTGCATCACTACTGTTAAGAGGTTCGCGTCAAATGATAGTAACTGCATTTGCTTTAACTTATATCAACTTTGCACACTCAAGAGATGAAATTCGAAAAAAAACGCACAATTCTCCCAAAATTGCTCGTCAATACAAGTAAATAGGAATCCTCTTCAGCAAGTATTTATACTTAATAGATAAAACACCATGCATGCGACCTGGAGGGTACTCAAAAGAGGAGTTCACACCTCATATAAAGAAATTGTTTCTAATCATTTCAATAATGCTAATTAGTTCCATCGTATTTGCACATGGTGCCACTTTAATTGTAGGAAATAGCCCAAAGGGTTACGAAAGCATTCAAGATGCGATAAATTCAGCAAGCGCAGGGGATGAAATATTGGTTTATCCCGGTACTTACTACGAAAATATTGTTGTAGATAAGCGCTTAAATCTTATTGGATCGAAAAATCCAGTTATTGATGCAGGGGGCGATTATTTCAACGGTCCGGGAGCAACTATACTTGCGAATGGTGTACTGATGGAAGGGTTTACCATCAGGAATTCCACAAATACCGCAGGAGATCCGCTATCAGGGGCTGGGATACTTGTAAGATCAAACAACAATACGATTAAAGGAAATATATTAGAGAATAATTATCGCAGTGGAATCAAAGTTCTGGGGGGACATAATAACTCGATCACCAATAATAGTGTTGATAGTAATTTTGAAGGCATATTAGTGTCAGATTCGCATAGTAATAAGATAACAAGTAATCATATAAATAACAACAATGGTGCAGGAATTTTTATTACAGGTTTTTCGGAACTGAATTTAGTAAAATATAACATTATAGATAATAACTCGAGAGGAATATTATTGATGGATGCTGGCGTCAATGATATTACTAAAAATGATGTTTTTGAGAATAAATTGAAAAATTTCCAGACATCCTATACTAACTGATATCAGCAGTTATTCTCTCAGGCACTAATGCTCTGTAACGAAAGTTTTAAATTTTATAGCTTGTCATATGAAAAAGATCATGG
>CAZWHG010000017.1:0-54392 GCA_964633785.1 uncultured Methanotrichaceae archaeon | reverse complement strand
TTGATAGATTGAAGGAAAAATTTGGAAACCCAAGTAGAAGCTAAACACGTACAAGTTTTTTAACATATAAGCATCTTACTCTAATCTCATCAATGTGAGCCATATTCCCACTCATGCGCGCTCGTGTTCGGTACGTCGGATGCTGAGCCCGAGGTGCGTGACAAATTTAGGAGAAGAAGTCTAACTACAAAACCTTGGATCGAATGGAGACAGAAAACATTTTAACCTGATGCTAGATTGAGAAAACTGGAGATTACCCGTGAAAAGCATTGCATCAGATTGCCTGGAAAGAGTTAGAGAGGAAAAGCCGCTCATACACCACCTGACGAACTGGGTGACTATTTACGACTGTGCCAATATTGTAAAGGTATTTGGAGCCTCTCCGGTCATGGCTCATGCCAGAGAGGAGGTCGCCGAGATGGCAAGTATAGCCAGCGCCCTGGTTTTGAATATCGGCACTCTGACATCAGATTTTGTCGAAGCCATGATAATTGCCGGAAAAAGTGCCAACCGAAAGAGAATACCTGTGGTTCTTGATATCTGTGGTGCCGGAGCCACAAAATTTCGCGATGATAAATGCTTTGCGATCCTGGATGAATTAAGGGTGAGCATCATAAAGGGCAATTCTTCCGAGATCGCTCGCATAGCCGGGGAGAGCGTCTCTACCAGGGGCGTGGATGCCTCGTCTGTGGAGAAGAATCTTCAGGAGATAGCGCGAGACCTGGCTGCAAAAAGGAATTGCACCGTGGTTATCACCGGAAAAGAAGATATTGTAGCCGATGAAAAGAGAGTGATAAGGGTGTTGAACGGCCACGATATGATGGCGAATATAGTAGGCACAGGATGCATGGCCACATCGGTGATAGGCACATTTGCCGCTGTAGAAAGAGACTATGTTGCCTCCTGTGTAGCAGGTCTTGTCTGCTACGAGGTCGCAGCAGAAATAGCAGCCGCCCAGGCGCGGGGACCGGGCGGCTTCAAGGAAATGCTCTTTGATGCTGTGTACAATCTTGATGCCGAGACTGTAAAGGGAATGCAGAGGATTGAAGCGTGAAAGGATACTACTTCATAACCGACTCCGAATTGAGCCGCGCCGGGAATGAGAGCGATGTGCTCTCTGCACTCTCTTGTGGAGTAAAAGTTGTCCAGTACAGAAACAAGAACGCAGAAACCCGGCAAATGTACGAGGAAGCCGCGCGGCTGCGGGAGATATGCCGGGACTCAGGCTCCATCTTTCTCATCAACGATCGGATAGACGTTGCCCTTGCAACAGAAGCCGATGGCGTTCATCTGGGCCAATCCGATATGCCATGCCTTGCAGCTCGAAAATTGCTCGGTTCCGAGAAGATCATCGGCGTTACTGTCCACAATCTTGGCGAAGCACTGGCTGCAGAAAGCATCGGAGCCGATTATCTGGGGGTCTCGCCCATCTTCCAGACGGCGACTAAACCGGATGCTGGAAAGCCGGCGGGAATAAGACTGATCGAAGAGATCCGGGCCGAGGTCGATATTCCCCTGATCGCGATTGGCGGCATCAATCATTCCAATGCCGGCGAGGTAGTCAGAGCGGGGGCAGACGGCCTGTGTGCCATATCCTGCGTTGTTGCCAGAGAGAATGTGAGGGAAGAAATATCAAAGTTTCAGGAAATTTTTGCGACACAGCGGCGAAGAACCTAAGAATTATCGGCTCTTCGCTATTTCAGTGCGGGTGGAACTTTAATTCTATTTTTCTTGCACCTTTGCTGCATGGCACAAAAAATATTTCACACAAAGGCGCGAAGTTCAGATGAAATAAATTTCAGACCATAATTAATCTATTATTATTTTCATCCAATGCATGCGATCGCTTTTTTTTCTTTTCGCATCTTCCCATTGGAAACTGAATTCATGATGCCAAAAGATCTTGTTTCCATCCATCACGTGTGGGCCCCTGCCTGGACGCTTGGGCGTTCAATTGGGCCATGACTTTTCAGTCATGGAGACGGCGGCCATTTTTCGGCCTTCAAAGATATCGAAAAAAAGACGATTTCAGCGCATAATGTTAACTTCTGTTAATGCTTTCAGAAAGTTAACAGTCATGAAAGGCCATTTTCGATATGTACAGACCTTCTGCGCATCTCCTGGGAAAATTGACACCACCTCGATGCGCAGAAAAACGGGACGTTCTCCGTCCCATTAAGTCCATCCGTCTGGCCCGGACGGCCCTGAATTAACAGGGGCATGCTCGCCAAATCTTGTGCATCCGCGAGATGGCATTACTACTATCTAAACTTTCCCCAGCAATATATTTTGGTGTTGTTTCCACTATGGGTTGCCGCGCACAAAAAAACGCGCGAGAGAGCCCGGGCGCCCTCAACGCCGGGCAAGCTTGGATACAACACGCTGCAAGCTCCTAAAATTTAGATGATGACGGCCTTTCGGGGCGAGTTTGGATCTTTGGCATGAATGCCAAGAAATTCATTTGCTTCATCTCCACGACCTCATCCTCAATATTATCTTGATGCTGTGGCCCGCTGCCAGCCCTCCAGGCGCGAATCATTGGTATCTCGATAAAAAATCAAATCAAGGCGTGGGCGCAGGAGGAATTCCTGCTACCTCAAACTCCTTTTTAACTGCTTCTCTTATATCGCAACCGATAACCTTTGCTACGTTCCTGCCGGGAACGGTAACCTCGAGGCGCAGCGTCAATTCCGAGTACCTGGTGTTCATCAGCAGCACGTTTAGCGGCTTGTTTTTCAGTACCATGGGGTGGCTCTTTGCAGCTTTGAGGATGATCTCCCTGGCCCTATCGATGTCGGAAGCCTTCTCCAGGTCGAAGTCAACCATCCAGGTTATCTCCGGGTCCCTGATGGACCAGTTGATGATCGGCTCCATGCTCATGATGCTATTGGGAACAATAATTCTCCTATTATCAGTGGTTCGAATTACCGTATGCCGCAGTGTTAAGTCCTCTATCTGGCCGTATTCACCCCGAAAGTCCACGGAATCACCCACCCGGAAGGGCTGGAAAACGGCAAGGAATATGCTGGATGTGAAGTTGGAGAGCGAGTCCTTGGCGGCAAAGCCGATGGCCAGACCTGCGATACCCGCACCGGCGAGAATGGCTGTGACCAGGCTTCTTAGCTGAGGTATCTGATAGATGATGAGCATCAGACCGATAACGTAGATGGTGGCGGAAACCAATCTGCGCATCATGAGCTGCATGGTCTCGTCCATCTTCATCTGCACCTTGCTCGCCATCGTAGGAATATGACTGGCCATCATGCGGTCCACAATGCGCACAGAGGTACGAGTCAAAAGTATAATCAATATTACAAAAAAAACATTTAAAAAAATGGACGTCAAATCGATGCTGCTGATAGCATTTGCCAGGATTTGGATAAAGACCAAATCAACATGCCTGCCAGTCGTTGAATCCACAGCCTGTTGAATCCAATTTGCCAGTAGAATCGGATCGGTCATGCCTGCCATTGCTGTAAGATTCATCCAATTCTAGGAACGAAAAATGAGTACTTAAACATTTCCGGCCTTGCCGGGACAATACAAATCCGCAGATGGATGGTAGACGGCAGAGATGATGTTTGTGCTAAAAAAACAGTAGCGGCTTTATGCCGCCTAAGAGAACATCCGCAGGGCTTCTTCCGATCCTTCGATCTCGTCCCCAAGAACCTTTCTGATCGCCGCCTCGAAATCGCCCTTGGCAACTGAAGATGCACCTCTTCGCAGGGCATTCATGCCTGCCTCAACCACAATGGCATTGAGGTCGGCACCACTCGCTTCCTCGGTGACCTTGACAATCTCCATCAGATCCACGTCCTCATCCTTCTTCATCTTCCGGGAATGGATCTCCAGGATCTTGAGCCTTCCAACTGCTGAAGGCATGGGAATCTCAATGATCCTGTCAAAGCGACCGGGCCGCAACAACGCCGGATCAAGAATATCAATCCGGTTCGTGGCTGCGATGATCTTGATGTCTCCGCGTGTTCTAAATCCATCCATCTCCGCCAGGAGCTGCATCATAGTGCGGTTGACCTCGGCGCTTCCCGTGGTGCCGTCGTGGGTTCGGATGCTCCCCACGGCGTCGATCTCATCGATGAATATGATGCTGGGAGCCTTCTCGCGCGCCATCTGGAAGATATCGCGAACCAGCTGCGCACCCTCTCCTATGAACTTATGCACCAGCTCCGAGCCGGACATGTGGATGAAAGTAGCTTTGGATTCATGAGCTACAGCCTTAGCGAGCATGGTTTTGCCCGTTCCCGGCAGCCCGTAGAGCAGAACGCCTCTGGGCGGCTCTATGCCGATCTCCTTGAATATCTCGGGATTCGTGAGCGGCAGCTCCACGGTCTCCCTGATCTCTTGAATCTGGCTTTCCAGACCGCCCACCTGTTCGTAGGACACATCGGGGGCCTCTATCAGCTCCATAACCTTGGCCCGGACATCCACAGAGCGATCCAGGACGCGAACGATGGTCAGTGAATTGTTTATGGCCACACGAGAGTTGGTCTGGATTGCCCCCATCAGCTCCGGCGGAGCGGTGGTGATGAACTCCTGATTATTACCGTGTTGCCTGAGCAGGACATAGTCCGACCCCATCTCCACGACCGTTGCCAGGAACAACGGCATCCTCTTAAGGAGAATATTCTCTTTCTTCAGCCGTTCAACCTCTCGCAGATACTTCTTATTGGCAATGAGGGACTCGAAGAGCTTTGCTCTTACCTCTTCCCTCTCCATCCTGGTGGTTTCCAGCTCTTCGGCGAGGCTCTTATTGTCGGACTGCAGAGCATTTATCCTCTTTACGAAGGACTCCTGAATGGTCTCTTGACCGGAAATGGCCGATGTTTCACTCATATAAAGAAACCTTGAGTTTTTCAAGCTTATAAATTCATGCCTGAGGCGATAAACTGAAAATTTTAACCTTCAGAAAAGTATTAATCATAATCAGCTAATTATATCCTGTGGTTTTTATGATCACCCTATTTAAGCACAATCCGCTTCCCTTTGAGGTCGTGGAAAGAAAAGGGCTCGGACATCCGGATACCCTGGCGGACGGCATCTCTGAGGCCATCTCCCGATCACTCTGCCGGTTTTATTTGGATGAGTCCGGCCAGATCCTGCACCACAATGTGGACAAGGTCCTCATCATTGCCGGCAGGAGCGCGCCGCGCTTTGCTGGAGGCACGATTCTAAAGCCCCCTTCAGTGGTCGTAGGCGGCCGGGCCAGCCGCCCTTCTGCAAAGACGATAGGCAAGATCATTGAAGAGGCCACAGCATCACATCTTCGGAAAACTGTTAAAAATCTGCAGCAATTCCAGGTCGAGCCGCGCGTGGAAGAGGGCGCACCGGAGCTACGTAGCCTCATCGGCAGGGGAGCCAATGATACCTCCATTGGAGTAGGATATGCGCCGCTTAGCAAGACCGAGCAGCTCATCCTGAATCTGGAGGAGGTGGTAAGAAGCGTGCCCGCCGCGGGCGAGGACACCAAGCTCATGGCGGTACGAATAGGAGACAAGCTGATACTCGTAGTAGCAACGGCCATGGTCTCCCGGTTCATCAATTCGCGAGAGGATTACGATGAGGCCAAGGCCGCCGTCCAGGAGGCAATCATGAGAAGGGCGAGCGCAGAAGGTTTTGCTGATGTAGAGGTATGTGTGAACTGCGCCGATGCCGGAGAGAACATCTACCTCACGCTCACCGGCACCTCCATTGAGATGGGAGATGACGGAGCCACGGGACGGGGCAATCGCGGCAATGGCCTGATCACCCCCATGCGGCCCATGACCATGGAGGCCATAGCCGGAAAGAATCCTGTCAGCCACGTGGGTAAGATCTACAATGTGTTGGCGCAAAAAGCGGCAGCCGAGATCGCAGAACTGGAGGGGGTGGAGGAGGCGTACGTAACCTTAGTAAGCAAGATCGGATCGCCCATCAACCAGCCGCTCCTGCGGGGCGTGCAGATCTCAGGCGACACGGATCTGACTGCGGCAACGGCAATGGAGTCGAATGTGAACGGCATCCTGGACTTCTGGCTGGGGAGCGCAGAGGATCTGGTGGAGCAGTTTGTGGAAGGCAAGCTGACTATCTATTGAAAAATATAGGGCTTCATTCAGCCACCTTAGTTACCTCCTTTTTGGCCATCTGCAGCCTCTGCTTGGCGTTATATCCTGTGGCTTTTTCCAGGAAATTTCTAAAGCGTTTGTTGGTATCCATAGCTTCGGCGTCGCTGGAACCTATCGCCGACTCCGTGGTCACAGTGAGCTTCTTGCCGGTGATTGACACATTGATGCTCTTAAGAGCTCCATAGCTGAGAAGAAGCTTGCCTTCCTCTTGCACGATCTCTGTGGGAAATTCCTCTTCCAGAGCCTTTTGAATTCGCACTAGATCTGGCTTGAAGCCTCGCTTGAATGAGTAGTCCATGGCCAAATATTAGGCCTATTCCGGTATAGATCTTTCGAGCGAAAAATGAGATTCAGGATAAGATCATTGAATTGCAGCCCTTAGCTGAAGATTTTGCGTCACCATCATCTCAGTCTCCAGCCGTTCCGGCAGCCCCTCCACAATCCCGGCCAAATTTTTATCTGCATTCTTCTTTTTAATCGCAGCCAGCTTGACAATCTCCTCTCGATTGATCCCCTTTCGGTCAAACGACACCGCTTCCAGCAACCTCTCCCCCCGCTCCGATCTGACAATCACCGTGGAGTATCCATCCGCACTTCCAATCGAGCCTATGGAAATATCAGCCAGCCGGCTGACCAGATCACCGCAAAATCCGCAGCCTGCTCTCACGCAATCCCCAAGCTCCCGCACCCGGCAGGAGTATTCTTTGCCGTCTGCTGCCACTATGAACTTTCCTCTGGCGATTTGCATCTTTTCGGCCCCTTCCAGATCTATGCCGAAAAGCTCTACCATGCGACTTTTAAGGGATTCATAATCGAAGCTTTCAAAGCAGAAGAGGCCGATGAGAAATATCTCGGCTTCCGGAAATTTTTCATTAAAATAGCCCTGCCTCTGCAATTTTCTGACCGTTCGCATCTGACATGGTGTGCCGACAACGGCAATTCTTTTCTTTCCCTGGTTCAAGGCTTCCAGCAACGGAACGATGACGGACACCCGCACGTATTTCGTCCCCTTTGCCTGCAATATCGAAAAAGTTTCATCAACAAATGCAGCTTTCGCTCCGAGGCGCTCAATTTTTTGTGCAACTACCGCCGCATCAAGCAGGCCATTTTCAATTCCTCGCTGGAGAATTGAGGTTACCATTCCCCCATCCTGCCCTTCTATGCTGCTCTTGCCGGCAAACATTTGTCTATTTATACCCAAATCATTATCAGTTGTTCCACAAAGGAATTCCTCTTCTATCTCTCTGATTTCGACAAAGGAAAGCGGGTAAATGTTTTTTCTTTCCAGTATGGACTTTGTAGGACAGACCAGGGCACAGGCCCCACATGCGATACAGTCTTCCGATAGCTCACCGTAAGGCGTATCCACCTCCCTGGAGACGCCGCGATTTTGAGCATTTATGGCCGCCACTCCCACCAGTTCCCCACAGACCCTGTAGCACAGTCCGCAAAGAATGCAATTTTTGTCCTCCAGGGTGAAACGGGGCTTGATGATCCCATACTCTTCGGCGTTCTCCAGCAATTTCTTCTCCTGGGGGCACCGAGCTATAAGAAGTTCTAAGATCATCTTCCTGATGTCTGCAATCTCCTGTGTGCAGGTACTTACGACAAGCCCTTCCTCTACCGGATAGTTGCAGGCGGTGACAAACTTTTTCCGGCCATTTTTGATGATCTGCACAGTGCACAGACGGCAGGACCCATAGGCTTGCAGAGAAGGATGATGGCACAGCGTCGGGATATGGATGCCAGCAAGCCTCGCCGCCTCCAGGATTGTGGCCGAGCCGCTCCCGGCTGCGGTCTCAATCTCATGACCGTCAATTGTGACCTTCAATTTGGTCATGCCTTCTCACCTCCTTTTGCCTTCCCCGGGGCTTTGAAAGAAGATGGGGGAAGTCCCCGGGAGATCTTCGCTATGGCCTTTGCCTTTGGCGGACAGACATCGAAGCAGATGCCGCATCGAGTGCAACGGGATTGATCTATGACACTAATGCTTCCCTCCTCTCCCTCGATTGCTCCCTGGGGGCAGTTCTTCTTGCACAGACCGCAGCTTATGCAGACCTCCGGCTCGATATAATAAGAAACCAGAGCTTTGCAGGAGAGAGAGGGGCACCTTTTCTCGATTATATGGGCCGCATATTCATCCGGATAGTAGGACAATGTACTTAGAACCGGATTGACGGCTGTGCGGCCCAACGCACAAAGGGACGCCTTTCTCATCAGGTCGGCGATCTCTTTAAGAATTTGCAGATCACCCTCGCGGCCTTTGCCGCATACTATGCCGTCCAGTATCTCTCGCATCCGCAACAGGCCCTCCCTGCAGGGCAGGCACTTGCCACAGGACTCATCGCAAAGAAAGTCAACGAAGTAGCGGGCCAAATCGACGGCGCAGGTGTCCTCGTCGATAACAATAATGCTGCCTGAGCCCATCATGGAGCCAAGGCTGGTAAGTTCTTCGAAATCAACCGGCGTCTGCAAATGCCGAGCGGGGATTATTCCGCCTGACGGCCCACCGGTCTGCACTCCTTTAAGCTTTTTTCCATCGGGAATTCCGCCCCCTATCTTGTAAATTATGTCGGCCAGGCTCATGCCCATGGGAACTTCCACCAGACCGGTATTGTTTACCTTTCCAACCAATGAGAAGATCTTGGTTCCCTTGCTTTTTTCCGTGCCGATGGAGGAAAACCAAGCAGCCCCTCGATTGATTATGAGCGGAATATTGGCCCAGGTCTCCACATTATTGAGCAGGCTGGGTCGATTCCAGAGGCCGCACTCGGAGGTATGGACGTACTTGGGCCGGGGCTCGCCCACTTTGCCCTCCAGGGCGTTCATGAGAGCGGTTGACTCTCCGGAGACGAAGGCACCCGCTCCTCTATGCACAGATACATCGAAATCAAATCCACTCCCCAGTATGTTCTTCCCGAGGAGGCCCAGCTCCCTAGCCTGGTGCAAGGCGAATTTGACATTTTCCACTGCCAAAGGATACTCCATGCGCACATAGATGTAGCCGCTATGCGCCCCAACGGCATAGGCTCCGATAATCAGCCCCTCTAAAACGCTATGCGGATTGCCCTCCATGAGGGCGCGATCCATGAAGGCACCCGGGTCTCCTTCATCGCAATTGACGATCACATATTTGGGCTGGCCGGATGCCCCCGCCGTCGATTCCCATTTTTTCCCGGTGGGAAATCCCCCGCCGCCCCTGCCGCGTAGACCGGACTTTTTAATCTCTTCGATCACTGCTGGAGCAGTCATCTGCGATAGGGCGCGGCTCAGAGCGGCATAACCGCCCAGAGCGATGTAGTCGTATATATTCTTTGGATTTATTTTTATATTATTTTTAATTAAAAATCTCATCTGATGATTATAAAATGGGATATCATCTTCCAATATTGCCTTTTGGCCAGTTGCAGGATCTGTGTAAAGTAGGCGCGCCACCAGACCGCCTTTGATAATAGTCTCCTCCACGATCTCCGGCACATCATCCGGCGAGACTCCCATGTAGTAGATTCCCGGTGGATTTACGACTACCAGAGTTCCCTTTTCGCAAAAGCCGGGACATCCCGTCTCCTTGATGCGGATCTCTCTTTGCAGACCCCTTTTTTCCACCTCTCTTTCAAAGGCGCTGACCACCTTTCGTGCTCCAAGGCCCAGGCAACCGGTCCCGGTGCAGATTGCCACCTCTCTTCTCCGGGGGTCTCTCTTGCGTTGCGTCTCATCTCTCAAGATCTCCAGATCCTGAATTGATGTAAGTCTTGCCATCTATTCCCCATCTTCTGCATCTAGTTCTGACTATCGGATGCAAGCTGACCCAAGATCTTCTTTGCCTTCTTGGAGTCCACCCGACCATGATAATCTTCATCTACTACCATTACCGGGCCGATGGCGCAGCATCCCAGGCAATTGACCCGATTTAACGTGAAGTTATTGTCCGGCGTAGTCTGCCCTGATTTTATGCCCAATTTTGATTCGGTTGTATCCAGCAATCTCTGAGCCCCTCGCACCTGGCAGGCTGTTCCCATGCACACGCATACATTATGCAGGCCTACGGGAGAGAGATTCATCGCTTTGTAGAAGCTCGCCACCCTGAATATCTGGCTTGCTGGAATCTTAAGCCGTTGAGAAAGCTCTCTTATTGATCCTTTAGAAATCCAATGCAGCTCGCTTTGCAAATCTAGGAGCAGCTGGATCAAAAAACCTTCTTTTCCATCATATTTATTGATTAATTTATTCAGCGTCTCCTTGTCAGCATCGATCATATTCGCCCCCGTTATTCGCATTTGTATCAGCATTAAGCGTGAAAAACTATATAATGCTTGCCTTTGATAACACTCAATAATGATAAAATAATTTTTAAACGAATATATATTAGAAATATTTACAGCACTGCATCCCTGTGCAGATCTTTTTATCCATTGATAGCGAATAAAGTTACTACTATGAGCGAAGATCTATTGAGAGCTATCCGGATAAGATGCAAGAAGATGGAGATACCATTACTGGGAGTGGTAAGCGTGGAGCGCTGGAAGGATCCACCCTTTCAGCCCTGGATGACGGAAGAGTTTTATCCTCAGTCCATATTTCCCCAGGCGAAGTCGGTGATCGTCATTGGTTTGCCCGTCAGCCTGCCCGTACTGGAGAGCGCGCCCTCCATTTACTACCGGGAGCTGTACAACACTGTAAATAGCCTGCTCGATCAGTATACTTACCGGCTGGCCAATTATCTTAGCGAAAGGGGCTACCCATCTGTCTTCGTTCCTCGGGATGGATACTTCGGCATCAAGGCTCTGCAGAAAAATCCGGTGGCCTTCTTCTCCCATAGACACGCTGCCCTCCTGGCTGGACTTGGCAATTTCGGGACGAACAATATGCTGCTCACATCCCAATTTGGCCCTCGAGTGCGCTTTGGCTCCGTCTTCACAGCAGCAGAGCTCCCCTCCGATCCGCTCATAAAAAAAGAGCTATGCACCCGATGCATGCGCTGCGTCAATATGTGCCCTGCGCAGGCTCTGGACGGGAAGGACTATCCGCAGGGGCTCACAGACAAGAAGAGCTGCACCGCCCGGAGCGCTGAACTGAACAGCCGGGGCATCTCGCCCTGCGGCATATGCATCAAGGTCTGTCCGGTAGGCGAGGACAGAAAGCTGTACGGGCGGGAAGATGCTTGCATCTACTCCCGAAAGGACCGATTCCCAGAGGAGCATAAAGCCTGGGAGCACGTGCAAAGGTATGGGGGACTGTGAGATCGAGGTTGTTTGTTTTCTTATGAATAATAAAGAGGCCGAGAGATTGCTATTGCTCCCGGCACCTTTGCGATTCTTGTTTCACCGTACGTAGATCCAGACTACATTGCTCCAGCCGGATCTGCTGCCCCACATGGCCAGTCGGTGCCAGCCCCGTTCATCGCCTGTAAAACGGCCATGGAAGTATCCGGGCATTCTGTAGCCCAGATTGCGCCAGACCTGCCGCCCTCTGGGATAGCCCTCCCAGGACCACACCGTTTGCGCCTGGTCGTTGTAAGACAGAATACTGGTGCTTCTCCAGAAGAAGACCGACGCAGGATTGGTTGTCCACATGCCATTATATCGTGTCCAGATCTGCAGCCCGGATACCATCATAAAAGCCATCGATCTGTCGGCGGAGCCGGTTCCGCTTCCGGAGGCCATCATTCCGCTGCTTGAAACCTCTTGCAAGCTTAGGGACTCTCCCTCAGCATAATTCAAGGCATCGGTATTGGAACCCGATGGTGCTGAAAGAGGCTCTGAGCTGCTTGGTCCTTCAGACGGGTGTCCTTCATTGCCGCTATTTGAGCCGGGAACAGTCACAGGACCCTGCTGAGGCCCCGGATAGTAGGGGTCTGTGGGATAGTCTGGGTAATCCGAACCCTGATAATTGGGGTCAGACGGATAATCCGGACCAGGATAATTGGGATCAGATGGCCAATCAGGCCCGTAAGGATATTGGTCGTACGGAATGGGCTGGGCTAAGGCAGTTGCCGTTAGAAGAATAAAGACGGCAAACACCACTGATGTCATTACCAACTTGGCATTCATTCTTTTCACCTTTACTTAGATTGCAGACAATGGTATATATTTTCGTATGGTTGCATGACATCAAAAGACTGCTGCATTTCTCGGTATCTTATTCACTGTGATAAACAATTTCTATATGCTCGAAAATTTCAGCGAACCTTTTCCGAAAATCGTCAACGATGCCGCCAATAGCAGAAGATAATGAGACAACTTATGGATGATCCGGGCTTCGCCGCCGATATTGCGCCCGGAATCAAGCCGGCCCCTAATCACTGAAGATCTGCGTTACACGTGCATCCTTCTCATGCCCGTTTCCAGGATTCCCAGAAACTCCGCGCCCACTGCCACTACGCTGTTGGTGAACACAGAAGCATTAATCTCGAATATAGGATAGCGGAATTTGGTGTATTCAGACATCAGCCAGGTGGTTGAACTGGTGTCTCCGCTGAAAAGATCCCGGTATTCCGGCTTTACAGGTATCACGGCAATATCCTTCTCTTTGCCGTGCATCTTAAGAATCAGGACCTGTCGGGAGGTGGGATTGGCAGTGATAGGCATCACATCAGCGCCCTTGCTCAGAGCTGCGACGGTTCCCTCTAAGGCTTCATAGGTGTTGCCAATTCCGGTTATGGGAATGTAAACGTCTCCAATCTGAAAGCTGGGCGTATTGAAATCCCGTTCCCAGTAGCTGATCTTATTGAGATGCGTGAACCTCATCTCAAAAGCTCGAGCTACAAGGCCGGATCTTCCCACGCCTCCTACAATGTATCTGCCGCTCCTGGGCAGCAGCCTGCCAAACCAGTGCTCCAGATGTTCGGGGTCCATTTGGGAGATGAGGCGAGCATTTTGTTCAAAGTCCTTTATTGTGGAGCGGTATTCTGGACAGGATGGATCGCATACTCCCCTCAGCCGGGACTGGACGTCTGCGAAAAGAGCATTTAAGAAGGCCAGTACCTGCAGCTCAAACTCCGTGCCCATGGGAGAGAGACGCGACCTAGTATCTTTATCGGTGGACTGTTTTGTCCTGGCCGTGAAGACCAGAACCGATCCCCGTTCATATTCACTCACCATCTTATAGGCGGTTCCATTCTCATTGGCTGTTATCAGCTTGATATCACCACCCAGTGTGATGATATCATTTATGTATTTATTTACAGCCTGTGTTTCCCCGGAACCGGAGATGGCAATCCCCAAATTCTTACCCTTGCGGTAGTGCCTTTGCACAGGATCCTCGAGAGTGAAAGGAAATACATTATCGAAGTGGTTTTGGATAAGCTGCAAGAAGCTGTAGAGAGCAAGAGCGGACCTGCCCGCTGCAAGGCCGTATACGAACCTGTTGTCCGGCGACGGTCTCAGAAATTCAACCATGGAGTCGGAAAAGGCAGCAACGCTTGCCATTTCCAGATCCAGCAACTTCTCTAAAAAGCCACACTGAAGCAGCGTGGCCTCTTGGAAGGTCTTAATCAGGCCTGACATATTGGCACCTCTACTGACCACTCCAAGATAAGTCTTTCTTTTTAGATTATGATTTTTTAGGATGCGACCTTAAGATACAATCTCATGCAGCAGGTTCCTTTCGTTGGCCAACTTAATCTCCTGGGCTATACGCCGGCCATTGGAGAGGCCTGGTTCGATGAGATCGGAATAGGGTGATCCGCTCATGTAGAGATTGGTGCCCGCTACGATTCTGGCTGAGATCTCGAAGACCTTGAACTCCAGCTCGTCGGTAACTATGGTCTCCAGGCTGAAGGCGCCGATCATCCCGCCAAAGAGGTCCAGGCTGGTTTCCACAACTCTCTCTCCCAGCTCAAAGGCGCGGGGCAGAAGAGATTCGCGAAGGACGAGCGGCAAGTTGCCCGTGACCACGAAACTGGGATAGATGCCCGCTTCAGCCAGCTCTTTCATGCTTCCTATGCGAAAGATCTCGTCGGCATTGGACTCGACGCGCCGATCGATGCCCAGCATCTGCAAGGATCCCTTGCGCAGAAGATAACCGTCCTGTTTTATGGGCGAATAGAAGAAATGAATATAATATCTGGTGCCCAGGATAAACTCCTGGATGGTGTACTTCTCCTCCGAGTTCATCTTCGCCAGCAGCTCTTCTTTGGTCTTGGCGATGAAGAAACCTCGCCCACCTTTAGCGCCGTGATACTTTATAATTACCGGTCGATCGATATCATCTGCCGTTTCGAATCGCATGGGAACATTTACCCCGGCTTTAAGAAGCCATTCTCTTTCCATCTCCCGGTCGCTCTCCCAGGCTAAAACGCGCCTGTTTCCGAAGGTGGGGACAGACAGCGACTCAAACTTCTCGATTCCCAAATACTCAACCAAAGAGCCATGCGGAATAATGATTACATTCTCGGCTACGAGATCCTCGGCATAATCCAGGAGTGCCTTATAGCTCTCTACGGAGAAGAACTTATCTGGCTTTGCTAAGGGAAAGGCATCGTAGAACCGAGGTGGCTGACCGATGCAGATTCCAATGGTTTTGAAGCCCTCCATGCGCGCACCATGAAAAATTTGCAGGCTGCTATGTGAGCAGATAGTAGCAATGGTTAGGTCGTTCCTATCGTATCCCTTCAAAATCTTCTGAATATCTTCTTTAGAAATCATGGTGATGACCTTTGAAACGACCAGGTTGGTATGAAGGTAGATAAACCCTTCGCAACGAATGACTTGGCATCAAAATCGAAGAAAAGCCGAAAAAGTTGTCTAGATCCCGCCAAAGATGTCGCCTTTGGCGCTCCCCCTTTCGCCTCCCCGGTCCATCTTCTGAGTAGCCTCCAGTGCTTTTTTATAGAACCGATCCGTGTACTCCTTGGCCATCCTGCGAGCGGAAAAGCCCGACCCAGTCATTTTGATGGCCTCCTTCATGATAACCGCCCAGCCGTGCGAGACACCATCCTCGTCCACATCGTAGAATAGCGGCACAATATCCTTCTCCAGCAGATCATAGATGGCAGCAGCGTCGCGTGCGTCCCTGTCCGGCCCATCACTAGCACCCTCCACTGCCCAGCCGTTCTTTCCATTGTAGCCTTCAATCCACCAGCCGTCCAGGATGGAAAGCTGCGGAACGCCGTTCAAGGTGGCTTTCATGCCGCTCGTTCCGCTCGCCTCCATGGGCGGCAGTGGATTGTTCACCCAGACATCAACGCCATGAACCAGATACTGCGCCAGGAGCTCATCGTAATCCTCCACAAAGGCGATTCGCCCTCCAAAAGACTGGTCCTTGGCGGCATTGAAAACCAGCTGCAAGAGCTGCTTGCTCTGCTGATCGTCCTGATGAGCTTTGCCGGCAAAGATGATTTGCACCGGCCTGCCGGGATCGCTCACTATTCTAGCCAGACGGGCCATATCCTGCAAAAGGAGCGTGGGCCGTTTGTAGGAGGCGAAGCGCCTGGCAAAACCCAAGGTGAGGGCAGCCGGATCGAGCAACAATCCGGAGGCCATGACATTATTGAGATCCGAACCGGATTTGCGCCACTTGTTACGGGCCCGTTCTCTTATTTTGGCAATCGCCATTTCTTTCATGAAACGATGATGCCCCCAGAGAACGCTGTCCGGTATCTCGTCAATCAACTGCCAGATAGCAGGCTGGTCGTGCTCCTCCAGCCAGGTTCGTCCGAGGTAACGGTTGAAGATCTCATCACCCAAACGCCTGTCAATCCAGGAGGGCACATGCACACCATTGGTGATGTGCTCAATGGGAACCCTGTCTACATCGAGTTCGGGCCAAAGCCGCTGCCACATCTCTCGGCTGACCTCTCCATGCTTCTTGCTCACCGCATTTTTAAAGGCACTACTGCGCAGGGCAAAGGCTGTCATGTTAAAGCCCTCCGGCTTTTCCGGATTCATCCCCAGCCGCAAGAGCTCATCCAGAGAGTGATTGAGTGTTGGAAGGTATGAGCTGAAGTATTTGTTCATCAGTTGATAGGAAAAGACATCATGGCCGGCGGGCACCGGCGTGTGAGTGGTAAAGACCGTGGTACTGCGCACCTGCTCGAAGGCATCTGCATAGCTCGCTCCTCCCTCTACTTTTTCTCGAATCCTCTCCAGGATGGCAAAAGCGGGATGGCCCTCGTTGCAATGAAGAACGGAATAGTCCACACCCAGATGACGCAAGACGCGAACACCCCCAATGCCCAAGACTATCTCCTGGCGCAGGCGCTGCTCCAGATCTCCGGTATAAAGCCGGTCGGATATGACACGATTCCAGGGATCGTTGGCCTCGCTGGAGGTATCTATCAAGTAGAGGCAGGTCTTGCCCACCTGGACCTTCCAGACCTCCAAATAGATAGGTGGATCCATGATCGGCACTTTGATGGTGATCGGATCTCCATTATCGTCTTCCATCTTTCTAATGGGTGCATTCTCCCGATCCATCATCTCGCAGGCTCCCATCTGCCAGCCATCCGGCGAGATCATCTGGCGCAGGTATCCTTGCGGGTACATGAATCCCACAGCCACAAGAGGCAGGCCCAGGTCGCTGCACTCCTTGAGAAAGTCTCCCGCCAAAAAGCCCAGGCCGCCTGCATAAAAGGGCAGGGCGTGGTGCAGGCCGTATTCAGCCGAAAAGTAGGCAACCCTGCACTTTTCAGGCTGCGCTACCCGGCTGCAAAACCAGCCGGCAGATGGGTCCATGTAGCTCTCAAAGCGGGTCATCACTAATTCGTAATGCCTCAGAAAGTGAGGGTCGGATGCGGCCGTCTGCAGAGCACTGCCATCCATGCGATTGATCATCTTTACGGGGTTGTGATTGCTCAGATGCCAGCCCCGGCGATTGAGGAGCTTGAAGAGGGCCCGGCCCTCGGGGTGCCAGCTCCACCAGAGGTTGTAGGCCAGCTCACGCAGTCCTGAGATCCTTTCGGGAAGATGAGGAAATTTGTCTTTGATGCCTTGCATGATAGTGTCAGCTCCCTAGCAACCTGTAATGAGCACTCTTCGGAGATATATCCTTCGAATAGAGCAGAAACGCTAATAGCAATGCGAGGTGTTGCCGCAATTGAAGAATCATATTAAATCGCAAACTACTTAAAAAATAGGTGCCAATATCACAATTGCAGATCATTAAATATCTAATGAGAAAAATGGTTGACTAGAGGCTGCTTTGGCACATCAAAGATGCTTAGAGCTTGATATCAAAAAGCAGGTGCAAGAAATACATGACGGAAGGAGAAAGCGTCAGGCTGAAGGTTTCCGAGGCTAATCAGGGCGATGTAGGAAAAGGCATAGTCAGGATTGGCGAGGAGTTCCTGGAGAAAATAGGCGCACGTCCCTTAGATGTAGTTGAGCTGTTAGGTTCAAGATCAACGGCGGCTTTGGCCGTAAGCGCCTATTCCCAGGATCAGGGAATTGACATGATCAGGATGGACGGCCTGATCAGATCCAACGCCGGAGCGAGCATAGGCCAGTATGTGGAGGTCAAGAAGGCGGTCTGGAACGAGGCCAAGCATGTAACGCTAGCCCCTGTCACGCAAGGGATGCAGATCTTTGCTCCCGGGGACGTTCTCACCAAGGTCTTCAATGGCCGGCCGCTGACAAGAGGAGATGTCATATCCACCACCAGCGTACGAAAGCCGCCCACCGACTCCATGGGCCGGGAGACCATGTTCGAGGAGATATTCCGTGGCTTTTTAGGGGCTCAAGCCTTTGGTCTGGGCGAGATCAAGCTAAGAGTGATCTCCACCAGCCCGGGAGGAATTGTCAAGATCACGGAAGGAACAGACATTGAGCTTTTGCCTCAGGCTGTGGAGACACCGGAGCGCTCTGTGCCCTCTGTTGTTTACGAAGATGTTGGCGGATTGAAGCCGGTGATAACCAAGGTCAGGGAGATGATTGAGCTTCCCCTCAAACATCCCGAGCTATTTGACCGCCTGGGAATTGATCCGCCCAAAGGTGTTCTCCTGCATGGACCGCCCGGTACAGGAAAGACCATGCTGGCTAAAGCCGTGGCCAATGAGAGTGACGCTTACTTCATAAGCATCAACGGCCCGGAGATAATGTCCAAGTACTATGGGGAGAGCGAGAAGGCGCTGCGAGATCTATTCGAAGAGGCGGAGAAGAACACCCCTGCCATAATTTTCCTGGATGAGCTGGACTCCATTGCCCCCAAGCGGGGCGACGTCACCGGCGAGGTGGAAAGGCGCGTTGTGGCTCAGCTCTTATCGCTCATGGACGGCCTGAAAGAGAGAAAGAACGTAATAGTAATCGGCTCCACCAACCGGCCCGAGGCACTGGATATGGCTCTTCGCAGGCCGGGCAGGTTCGACCGGGAGATTGAGCTGGGCGTTCCTGATATGGAAGGGCGCATGGAGATCTTCCAGATTCACACACGCGGCATGCCTTTGCACGAGGATGTGGTCCTGGAGGACTTTGCCAAGAGAACCTACGGCTTCGTAGGCGCAGATATCTCGGCCGTGGGCCGGGAGGCGGCCATGAACGCCCTGCGACGCATACTTCCGGAGATCGATCTGGAAGAGACTACTATTCCCAAAGAGATACTGGATCGCCTCATTGTGCAAAAGGATGACTTTGAGGCGGCCATGCGAGAGGTTTCTCCTTCCGCTATGAGGGAGATTCTGGTTGAAGTTCCCAATGTCAGTTGGGAGGACATCGGCGGCCTGGAAGATGTCAAGCAGCTTCTTGTGGAGGCTGTGGAGTGGCCGCTTAGAAACGCCGAGAGTTTCCAACGCCTAGGGATTGAGGCGCCCAAGGGAATTTTGCTCTACGGGCCGCCCGGCACGGGCAAGACCATGCTGGCTAAAGCCGTGGCCAATGAGAGCGAGGCCAACTTCATAACCGTCAAAGGATCGGCGCTGCTATCCAAGTGGTATGGAGAGAGCGAGAAGAGAGTGGAAGAGATCTTCAAAAAAGCAAGGCAGGTAGCTCCGTCCATTATCTTCCTGGATGAGCTGGATGCACTGGTGCCCATGCGTGGCGGCGGAGGCGCAGGAGAGCCGCATGTTACGGAGCGTGTAGTAAACCAGCTCTTAAGCGAGATGGACGGCCTGGAGGAGCTGAGAGGAGTGGTGGTAATTGGGGCCACCAACCGGCCGGATATTATCGATCCGGCGCTCTTGCGGCCAGGGCGTTTTGACGAGCTGATTCTGGCGCCGGTACCGGAAAGGGAGTCGCGCAGGAAGATCTTCCAGGTGCATCTGAAAAAAGCACCTCTGGCGGACGATATCAACATCGACGAGCTGATCGATCTGACTGACCAGTACACGGGAGCCGATATCGCCGCGGTGGTGCGCAAAGCCGGGCGCCTGGCTCTGCGAGAGGATATGGCGGCAGAGAAGATAGGCCAGAAGCATTTCCTGGCAGCGCTGCAAGAGATTGGACCGTCCGTTACGCCCGACACCATGAAGTACTATTCCAAATTGGGTGGGGAGCTACGCAAGAAAGCCTCCCGGGAAGTGGAGCGCGGGGAGATGTACGCCTGAGGGGCGCACAAATCTCCGGCCAATAATTTATTTTCTTGTTTACTCTGATCAGGCTTTCCTGCCAGAAGCTGAAAAAATACCTGGAGGGACGCCCGATGCGCCAGCCCCACACGCGAGAGCATGGGGTCGCGAGCCCAGTTTGACGACCCTCCAGCGAACTGCACGATTCTTGCTTATACTGTAAGGCATAGATAGATAAGCAAATAGAAGGATTTTTGCTGAGGAAGGTTCCAAGATATGTCGAACACAGAGAAATTTCTAAAAGAGGCATTTGCAGGCGAATCGCAGGCCAATCGCAAGTACAGCGCCTTTGCAGCCAAAGCGGATAAAGAAGGATTTGCCCAGGCGGCCAGGCTCTTTCGAGCGGCTGCAGCTGCAGAAGAGGTTCATGCCCTAAATCATCTGCGAGTCTTAAAAGGCGTCAAATCCACTAAAGAGAACATTCAGGCAGCCATATCCGGAGAGGACGAGGAATGGGAAGCAATGTATCCGCAAATGATTGCGGCCGCCAAGGAGGAGGGCAATAAGGCAGCAGAAACATCCTTCCATTATGCGAATGAGGTGGAGAAGATTCATTCCCGGCTCTACAGGAAGATACAAAGCGACCTAGGTTCAAGCCAGGATACGTTTCCCTATTATGTTTGCCCCTACTGCGGCAATACCGTGGAAAGGGAAGCTCCCGGCGTCTGTCCTGTCTGCGGATGCGAAGGAAAGCTCTTCATGAAAGTGGATTGATCTTCCATTTTTTGAGAGGAGACGGATGGTTGGGTCTCCTTCCGTCTTATAATTTTATATGCTTTGAAGGCCATAATACATTACTATGAGCAATGATTTGCACAATACGGGTTACGAAAGCCTGGAGAATGACGTATTAAAGAACATCTACTCCCGCCGCTCAGTCAGGGACTATCTTCCCAATGATGTGCCGGACAACATAATCAGGGAACTGATCCGGGCCGGAACCTACGCGCCAACCGCGGCCAACAAGCAGCCCTGGCGCTTCGTGGTGATAAAGAACAGGGAGCTGATAAAGAGCCTCTCCGACAAAGCTAAAGAGCTGTGGATGGAGCAGGCTGACAAAGCCACCAATCCGCAATTAAAGGGACTGGCCAAAATGGTATCCCGACCAGGCTTCGATATCTTTTTTGCTTCTCCGCTCTTGATAATGATATTCTCTCATCCTGACGCATTCTCTCCCGAAATAGACTGCGCTCTAGCAGCAGAGAACATGATGCTCGCAGCCTGTTCACTGGGAATAGGAAGCTGCTGGATAGGTCTTGCCGCT
This sequence comes from uncultured Methanotrichaceae archaeon, assembly GCA_964633785.1. Taxonomy (GTDB): domain Archaea; phylum Halobacteriota; class Methanosarcinia; order Methanotrichales; family Methanotrichaceae; genus Methanothrix. Next base: position 33,514 of record CAZWHG010000017.1, on the reverse strand, counting down.
CCTTTGGGTCAGGAGCCGGCAATTATGGACAATCTGGGCGTTCCGCCTGCCTGCAAGCTCGTGGGCAGTCTTATCTTCGGCTATCCGGTCAAAATGGATCTGAAGGCACCCAAGAGAGATGAAAATGTGGTCTTGAAATGGATAGAATAACGAACGGACTGAGACTGCAAAGAGGAAGCCAAAATTGATGGAAGATAAACTGCAAAAAGATGAATCGAAAGATAATTTAATCAGGGTAGATTTTGTCCGATTCTGGCAAGAGGAAGATGTCGTGAATCTCTACCGGGCTGCAGGCTGGTGGAAAGAGGAAATGGATGCAAGCAGAATCAACGATTTGATCCGCGGAAGCTTTCTATTCGCCGTGGCGATTGATATTTCTACCGGTAGGGCAGTGGGTATGGGCCGTGTGATTTCCGATGGTATTGCAGATGCATATATTCAGGATCTGGTGGTGCAGGGCGACAAGAGGAGCTGGGGGGTGGGAACAATGATCATTTCTAAGCTCTTGGAAGAATGCAGGATTCGCAAGATCACCTGGATCGGCCTGATAGCAGAACCGGGCAAAGAGGAATTTTATAAGTCTCTGGGATTTGTGCCCATGCCCGAACATGTGCCCATGCTCTATCATGAGGTGACAAAAGTATGCTGAGCACTGCAGACTTTAGGCCTGTCACACTCTCGGACCGTGATTTCTTTTGCCGGCATTATCAGAGCTTTCCCCAGGAACACAGCGATAATACCTTCACCAATATGGTCTGCTGGAATGACTATGCCCATTACAGGTACGCCTCCCTGGAAGGCTGCATCGTCCTTTGCAGTACCATCGCAGAAATGACGCGCTACCGCCCACCCATCGGCCCCAGAAATCCCGAGCTTCTCGCCGACGTCCTGAGTCTTGCCGCCAAGAGTGAGGAAGAGCATCCTTTCGTAATCCTGGACCAGGAGACAAAAGATTGGATGGCCGGTCTCTATCCGGACCTTCAATTCCATGCAGAGAGAAAGTACTTTGAATATGTCTACCTGGCCTCAGATCTGGCGGAATTGCCGGGCAAGAAATATCTAACCATTCGCCACCAACTTAATAAATTTCAGAAGACCTGCATGCCTCAAGTCGAGATGATCCACGAAGATAATACCGGAGAGATCAAGGATTTCCTGGATCAATGGTGCGACTGGAAGGACTGCGACTCCGATCCGGTACTGGCCAGCGAAAAAGAGGCAGTGTCATTTGCTTTATCTCACTATGAAGAGCTGCAGATCTCCGGTCTAGCCATCCGCGCCAACGGCAAAATTGGGGCCATGTCTCTCTTTGAAGGATTAAACAGTGATACGGCTCTGGTGCATTTCGAGAAGGGCTTACCCGATTGCAAAGGAATCTATCGGGCCGTCAATGCCGAGACGGCAAAGATACTGGCCAAAGACTACATTTACATCAACCGGGAGAGCGACATGGGCGTGGAGGGTATCCGGGAGGCGAAGACACGATATCATCCCCATCACATGGTAGAGGTGCACATGCTTAAGAGGGATGAGCTGGAGCGGCTATTGTGATGCGTGCCGCTCAGGCAAGGAGAAGCACGGCAGCGGCGTCAAGCAGGTGGCAAGACTGCTTATGTTATGTGTTATTCCAAAAGCTCGTAGACTGCTCTCGCCGGAACATTCAGGATTCGCGTGGTTATTTCTACGAATAGATCTTCTTGCTGCTTTCTATCCATTCCGAATTTATCATCCAGGGCCAGTCTCTCCATTTCGAGAGCAATAAGCCTTGTCTGAATTTGGGCAATTTTGTGGCGAATTCCCAGCTGTGCAATGAGATTCATAAAATAGCCGATACTGCGTGGCTTTTCCGAGGACAGATTCTTGATTAAGCCGCACTCGATACAATAGGGGTGGGGTTTTAGTCCCCGTTCCCTGCCTTCAAAATAGTAAGTTAACCAGATCTTCTCTCTGCTGCCGGATATCTTGTGCTCGCAACCAGACATCTATTTATTCCCTCGTCTCTGATTAGGATCACTAATTCGAAGCATTAAAACTTTTTGCAGCATGGATTTAAAGCGGAGGCTTTTATCCAGGAATATGTAATCACTTGCCAATAGTCCTTCTTCGTAAAATATATTCTCGGTCTTTTTACTGTTGTTCTAAAGTGCGCCATTGGCATTAGCAAAAAAAGAGAGTTGAATTAATAATTTAATATTATATATTTAATTGAATGAAATGAAGGATGATCTGCAAATTATTTCTGCGCGAAAGAGAATAATATTAGTGCCAAAAAAAGGGAGGGTGATATCCCACTTACAGATCAATGCGTGGGATATTGTCTACGGATTCTGGATTGGCCAGAGCAGACAGGTCTCCGGTCTCCTTTCCAAGGGCCTTGGCCTTGATGACACGGCGCATGATCTTGCCGGACCGGGTCTTGGGGACATCCTTGACGAAGTAGACCTTGTCGGGGTAAGCGACGGGGCCCAGTACCTTCCTAACGTGGGTTGAGATCTCCTTTGCGAGCTCAGGAGATTCGGCGACGCCATCTCTGAGGATGACGAAGGCCACAATCTTCTCGCCCTTGACTTCATCGGGCTGGCCAACTACGGCTGCCTCGGCGACCTTGGGGTGAGAAACGGCGGCGGACTCGACTTCTGCGTTGGAGATTCTGTGTCCAGCTACCTTCAGCACATCATCGATTCTGCCCTGGATCCACCAGTAGCCATCCTTGTCGCGGGTGGCCTTGTCTCCAGCCAGGTATGTGCCGGGCTTGGTCTGCCAGTACATCTCCCAGTACTCCTTCTGGTACCTGACGGTATCCCTGAAGAAGGCCCTGAGCATGCTTGGCCAGGGGGTCTTCGAAACGATGTTGCCTCCGTAGCCCAAGGGAACAGAGTTTGCATCCTCGTCGAAGATATCGATGTTGAATCCGGGCAATGGGAAGCATACGGAACCGGGCTTCTCGGGTGTCATAACCAGCGGGGAGATAAGATGGCATCCGGTCTCAGTCTGCCACCAGGTATCAATGATTGGTGCCTGGTCTGCGCCGATGTTCTTTCTGTACCACATGTAGGCTTCAGGGTTCAGTGGCTCGCCCACAGATGCCAGAATTCTGATTGAGGACAGGTCGAACTTCTTCACGAAGGCCTCGCCGGTCTTCATGAACATCCTGATAGCGGTCGGTGCGGTGTACAAGATAGATACGCCGTACTGCTCAATGATGGACCACCAGCGGCCCAGATCGGGGAAGTCAGGAGATCCCTCGTACAGGATGATGGAAGCGCCAAGACAGAGTGGGCCGTAGACCACGTAGCTGTGGCCGGTGATCCAGCCGCAGTCTGCGGTGCACCAGAAAACATCATCGTTATGAACATCCATAACCCAGGCGGTTGTCTGGGCTGGAGTTACTGCGTATCCGCCGTGAGCATGCTCTATACCCTTGGGCTTGCCGGTTGTGCCGGATGTGTAGAGAATGAACAGCCTGTCCTCTGGGTCGAGCGGAAGGGTCTCGCACTGGGCGGACTGGCCGGCTACGAAATCGTTGTAGAAGACATCGCGTCCCTCGGTCATGGGTACAGTGACGCCGGTTCTCTTGACGACAACTACCTTCTTGACGGAGGGGGCGTTCTTCATGGCCTCATCTACATTGGGCTTGAGTGGCAGTGGCTTGCCGCGCCTGTAGAAGCCGTCTGCTGTGACGACAACCTTGGCCTCAGCATCGTTAACCCTGCTAGCCAGACCGCCAGAGGAGAATCCGGAGAAGACGATGGTGTGAATGGCTCCGATCTTGGCGCATGCCAGCATGGTGATGGGCAGCTCAGGGATCATGGGCAGGTATGCGACAACTCTGTCTCCCTTCTCAACGCCGACGCTCTTCAGGGCATTGGCCATCTTGTTGACTTCTCTGTACAGCTCGTAGTAGGTGATGGTCCGGGTGTCGCCCACTGGCTCGCCTATGAAGTAGTAGGCTACCTTGTTGCGGTTTGCGGACTTGGCATGCCTGTCTACGGCGTTGTAGGCTACGTTGATCTTGCCGCCGGTGAACCACTTGAAGTAGGGTTTGCCGGAGTCGTCGAGAACCTGGGTGTAGGGCTCAAACCAATCAGCATAGGTCTTGGCCATCTCATCCCAGAAATCAATGTAATTATCCGAGCACCACTTGCGCATCTCCATCTCAGTCTTGAAGCCCTTTTTCTTCATCCACTGATATGCGTTGGAGTGCTCAACTATAGATTTCGGGGTGTTGAAAATCCTAGTCTCTTCCTGCAGTGAAGACGTTTTTGCTGTGTCAGCCAATTTCATACCTCCTTAAGATCAAGTGTTTCCCTGTTGTGTCCAGGCCTATCTGTGTAGAATCATTGCTTGTACCTCTTTTGCCCAGACCACCATCCGACAAAGCGCGGAATGATTTTGGGAAACATCGGCTCAAAACCTACCTAATCATTTATAAAGTTATCGCGATATAAATCATAATGATCGTTAATCATAATGATTTTTCGCCAAAGATAGCTCTTTTGGAAGAAAATTGATTATGTGCGGATAATGATTAACAATAATTTAGAATGGCTGCTGCAAGAATGATAGCAATAAAAAAAGAAAAAAAAGTTTTTTCCGCTCACTTGATGAGCGGAATAGCCTCTACTGCATCGGGGTTAGCCAGAGCGGAAATATCTCCGGTGGGGTTGCCCAGAGCCTTGGCCTTGATGACGCGGCGCATGATCTTGCCGGACCTGGTCTTGGGCACATCGTTCACGAAGTAAATCGCTTCTGGGCTGGCCACGGGTCCCAAAACGGACCTTACATGCTTAACCAGCTCTTTCTTCAGCGCATCGCTCTCCTCGTTTCCTGTTCGAAGGGTGACGAAAGCCACGATGACTTCGCCCTTGACTTCGTCGGGCTTGCCGATGACGGCTGCCTCGGCGACCTTGGGATGAGAAACCAGTGCGGACTCAACCTCAGCATTGGAGAGTCTGTGTCCGGCAACCTTCAGCACATCGTCGATCCTGCCCTGGATGGTGATATATCCATCCTTGTCCTTGGTGGCCTTGTCACCGGCCAGATATGTGCCCGGCCTGATCTGCCAGTACATATCCCAGTATTCCTTCTGGTATCTGACAGTGTCTTTGTAGAAGGCCCTGAGCATGGACGGCCAGGGTGTGTTGCTGACGATGTTGCCTCCGGAGCCTGCCGGCACGGGGTTGGCATCTTCATCCAGGATGTCGATGTTGAACCCGGGCAGTGGGAATGTCGGGGAGCCGGGCTTCAAGGGAGTGATGGGCAGGGGAGATATCAGGAAGCATCCGGTCTCGGTCTGCCACCAGGTGTCCATGATCTGCAGCTTGCCGCCGCCGAAGTTGTTTCTGTACCAGATCCAGGCCTCAGGATTGATGGGCTCGCCGACCGATCCAAGCAGCCTCAAGCAGGAGATGTCGTACATCTTGGGCCACTGATCTCCGGCCTTCATGAACATCCTCACGGCCGTAGGTGCTGTGTAGAGTACTGATACTTTGTTCTCACTGATGATCTTGAACCACCTGCTGAAGTCGGGATAGTCAGGGGATCCCTCGTAAATCATGCTGGTAGCACCGAGGCAGAGTGGTCCATAAACCACATAGCTGTGGCCGGTGATCCATCCAACGTCCGCTGTGCACCACCAGACATCAGTGTCTTTGATGTCGAAGACCCAGGAGAGTGTCTGAGCAGGAGTTACGCAGTAACCACCGTGAACGTGCTCGATACCCTTGGGCTTGCCGGTAGTGCCGGAGGTGTAGAGGATAAACAGCCGATCTTCGCCATCCATCTTCTCGCTCTCGCACACATCGGACTGCTTGGCCACCAGGTCGTGGTACCAGACATCCTTTCCCGCCTTCATGGGAACATCGATGCCTGCTCTCTTTACTACAACGACATTGGTGACGCTGGGGGTGTTAGCTGTTGCCTCATCCACATTGGGCTTAAGGGGCAGTGGCTTGCCGCGCCTGAAGAAGCCGTCCGTGGTGATTACTACCTTTGACTCGGCATCGAGAACTCTGCTGTTCAGGCCGCCGGTGGAGAATCCAGAGAAAACCACGCTGTGAATGGCGCCAATTTTGGCACAAGCAAGCATGGCGATGGGAGTCTCGGGGATCATGGGCATGTATATGCTGACTCTATCGCCCTTGACAACGCCCAAGCTCTTGAGGCCGTTGGCGAATTTGTTGACTCTCTTAGCCAGCTCTGCATAGGTTATCTTCTGGGTGGGCTGATCGGTGGGCTCAGGCACGAAGATGTAGGCTACCTTGTCCTTCTTGGCGCCTGCTGCATGCCTGTCCACGGCATTGTATGCCACATTGATCTTACCGCCTACGAACCACTTGGCGTAGGGTGGGACCCAGTTGAGAACTTGGGCGTAGGGCTCTAACCAGTCCGCATAAGTGCGGGCCATCTCATCCCAGAACTGCAGGTAATTCTGGCCGGTCCAGGCGCGCATCTCGCGCTCGGTCTTGAAGCCCTTTTTCTTCATCCACGCCATGACATTGGAATTCTCAACGAGCTCCTTGGACGGCTCGAATACTCTCGTCTCCTCATAGAGAACAGACGTTGTTGCTTTTTGCTCAGCCAATTTTGTAACCTCCGTTTGAATCCCCACGTCTTCCCCGACTCCCCACAAATCGCCCGAATGCCTGACCAATGCCTATGGACAGACGCCAAGCAGCATCTTTCCTTTACGTCCAGGACCAAACACGGGAGTCTCTGGGAATACTGTAGTGATCGATAATTATCCTGGTTTTTCATTTATAAAGTTGTCGAGGTAACTTCAATTAATGTTTGATAATTATCATTATTAATCTTCATAATAGCCAAAATCAAATATTAATTCAGCAAATTTTAGCAAATAGTACACACAAAAATCATGGTATTTCGGGCAAGGACTAAAGAAAAAGATAATAAAAAAATGGGCCCGCTCAAGTGATGAGCGGAATGGCATCGACTGCATCAGGGTTAGCCAGGGCGGAGACGTCACCCGTGGGCTGGCCCATGGCCTTGGCCTTGATGACGCGGCGCATGATCTTCCCTGACCTGGTCTTAGGCACGTCTTTGACGAAGTAGATCGCCTCCGGACTGGCTAACGGCCCCAGAGCCGATCTCACATGCTTGACCAGTTCTTTCTTCAGTTCATCGCTACCTTCGATTCCTCCCCTGAGGGAAACGAAGGCCACGATGACCTCACCCTTGACCTGGTCGGGCTTGCCGATGACAGCTGCTTCGCCAACCTTGGGATGAGAGACAAAAGCGGATTCGACCTCAGCGTTGGAAATTCTGTGGCCTGCAACCTTCAGCACATCATCGATTCTACCCTGGATAGTGAAGTATCCATCCTTGTCCTTGGTGGCCTTATCGCCAGCCAGGTATGTGCCGGGTCTGATCTCCCAGTAGGTGGACCAATACTCCTTTTGGTACCTAACTGTGTCTTTGTAGAATGCCCTGAGCATGGATGGCCATGGCGTATTGCTCACTATATTGCCGCCAGAGCCGGCCGGCACGGGGTTGGCATCCTCATCCAGGATATCAATGTTGAACCCGGGCAGCGGGAAGGTCGCAGAGCCTGGCTTCAGGGGCGTGATTGGCAGAGGAGACACCAGGAAGGTGCCGGTCTCAGTTTGCCACCAGGTATCCATGATCTGGCATTTTCCGGCACCGAAGTGCTCTCTATACCACATCCAGGCCTCGGGGTTAATAGGTTCTCCCACAGATCCGAGCAGCCTTATGCTGGAGATATCATAATCTTTGGCCCATTTCTCGCCCGCCTTCATGAACATCCTGATGGCGGTAGGTGCTGTATAGAAGACGGAGACCTTATTGTCCTGGATGATCTTGAAAAACCGACCAAAGTCCGGGAAGTCGGGAGCACCCTCATACATCATGCTTGTAGCACCGAGGCAGAGAGGTCCATAAACAATGTAGGAGTGGCCAGTGATCCATCCGATATCGGCTGTGCACCACCAGACATCACTATCTTTAATGTCGAAGACCCAATGCAGAGTTTGAGCCGGTCCCACGCAATATCCGCCATGGACGTGCTCGATACCCTTGGGTTTGCCGGTAGTGCCGGAGGTGTAAAGGATGAACAGCCTATCCTCAGAGTCCATCTTCTCGCATTCGCATTCTTCAGACTTTCCTGCCACCAGATCGTGCCAGTAGATGTCTCTGCCCTGCTTCATGGGCACTTCAAGTCCTGTCCTCTTAACTACTATTACATTTTTCACCGTTGGGGTATTGGCTGTGGCCTCGTCCACATTGGGCTTGAGGGGAATGGGCTTACCGCGCCGGTATAATCCATCAGTGGTGATCACGGCTTTGGCCTCGGCATCCATGATTCTGCTGTTCAAGCCACCGGAGGAAAATCCTGAGAACACAATGCAGTGAATGGCCCCTATCTTGGCGATAGCTAGCATGGCTATAGGCAGCTGGGGGATCATGGGCATGTATAACATGACTCTGTCTCCCTTCTGCACGCCCAAGCTCTTCAGGCCGTTGGCAAACTTGTTGACCTCCTTGTAGAGCTGCAGATAAGTGATCTTCTGGGTGGGCTGGTCGGTGGGCTCAGGGACGAATATGTAAGCTACCTTGTCCTTTTTCGCGCCCTTAGCATGCCTATCCACAGAATTATAGGCCACATTGCACTTGCCGCCCACGAACCACTTGGCATAGGGTGGTATCCATTCCAGTGTCGTGGACCAGGGCTCAAACCAATCGGCATAGGTCTTGGCCATCTCGCCCCAGAATTGGATGTAGTTAGCAGAACACCAGAGGCGCAACTCCCGTTCTGTCTTGAACCCCTTCTCCTTCATCCACTTCATGACGTTGGAGTTCTCTACGAGCTCCTTGCTCGGCTCGAATACCCTGGTCTCCTCATATAGCACTGATGTTTTTGCGGTTGCTTTTTGCTCAGCCATTTTAAACCTCCTTTATCAATTTATGTCTCTAAAACCCACTCACCCTTTTTTTTGTAAGCAAGTTTGCAATAAACTAGCAAAGATAGGGCACCCCCCTAATTTGAGGGGTCTTAGATGCATTATCATGGTTGATTATTTTCATTATTAATAAGCTTAATGGTACGCCAAAACAATCTACTTAAAAAGCCGAACAAGCTACTCTGCTACAAGAGCCTGTTTGTTAAGGCAGGCCATTTACTGTAATCGAATAGCCTTTCATGAATTACCACAATATATTCATAAAATTTAATATTTTTATTTAAATCATAAGAGACTCTTCGCGATTTAGCTGGTCAGCAAATGGCCGGATACATAGAATGGATTGCTGTCTGTTACTGCAATCCGGACGATGCTGCCCAATTTGGGGCGGCCTTTGACTACTATGCCCACATAGTTATCTGCCCGGGCTTTCATGGTGCCGTCCCGCCCGCACTCTGTGATCCGGGCCTCCAAGATCTCGCCCTCATACTGTTGATTTCTCTCGGCGGCCACCTTCAGCCACAGCCCTGTCATTTCTCTTGATCTGTCCTTCTTTATGCGGTCGGGCATGTCGTACTTCAGGGCAGCAGCTGTTCCCGGTCGCGCCGAGAATCTGGTAATATTGACCTTATCAGGTTGCAGGCGCTTTATGAGATGTACGGTCTCTAAGAAGTCTTCGTCCGTCTCACCCGGAAAACCCACAATAACATCTGTGATTATGGTGATTCTAGGGTAAGAAGATCGAAAGGCGCTCACAAGCTCCAGGAAGTCCGCCACCGAGTATCTGCGGCCCATGCTGCGAAGAATCTCCTCTGAGCCTGATTGCACCGGGATATGCATAAAACGGTATATTTTTGGGCTTTGATACGACTTAAGGAGCTGATCTTTAATCAAAAGAGCGCTATTGGGATTCATCATACCCACCCGCAGCATGAAATCGCCCGGAATCTTCACCAACTTATCCAGTAACTGCCCCAGATTTGCCTCGATATCCGATCCATAAGCGGCCGTATCCTGGGCGGAGACTTGCACCTCTGCCGTTCCCAAAGCCGCCAGCTTTTCCACTTCAGCCACCACATCTTCCGCCCTGCGACTTTTCAGCCTGCCCCTGGCTTTTGTAACAATGCAGTAGCTGCAAGAACCGTTGCATCCTTCTGCCACATTGACGACAGCGCACAGATCGTCCAAAGGGGATGGGCCGTGGGGCAAAGCATCACGATAACCATGCAACAACCTGTTCTGAGACGACAAAAAGGATTCATTAAAGAGAGCTGAGATACCGGCGGCAGAGGATCGATTCAGCAGTCCTTGCCGCTCCCGGCAGCGTATTCCTCTGATCGATTCCGGCATGGCGGCGGAAAGACACCCGGCCACTATCAGCCGCTCGCCTTGCAGCAAGCTTAGCCTTCGTACAACCTTTCGCTCTGTCTTCTGCGTGACAGCACAGGTATTCACAATTACTGCATCCGCCTCCTCAAGAGTTGAAGGAATATGGCCCATCTCCAGCAGGGCCCGGGCCAGATCCTGCGAGTTTCCCTGGTTGGCGGTGCAGCCGTAAGTCTCGATATAAAATTTCATGCCCCTTCCGCAGCCATCTCTTCCCTACGCACCTGATATATTCCTACTATTATGCCCATTATGGCAGGGGCCAGGAAAAAGCCTCCTATGCCCGCCACCATGGCGCCCCCTAAAAAAGAGAGCATTACCAGCAAAGGATGTAAGGAGGATTTGGCCGCCACCAGATACGGCCGGATTAGGAGTTCCGAAGGCAGGTAGATGAGTGCTGAAGAGAGAAGGAAGAAAACGGCCGCGCCTTCCAATCCCACCGCGAAATATCGGTAAATTGTCACCGGGATTATGACCACCCAGGAGGTGAGAAAGGGGACCATTCCGGCCACAAAGACGATGCTGGCCAGGGCAAAGGGTCTGGGCAGACTGAAAGCATAAAAAATGATTGCAGCTATTATGCTGCCCAAAATTGAGGTATAAATCGTGGCGATGAAGATGCCGCTCAAGATATAATCGATGCGGCTCATGTATTTTCGATACGCCTCTTTCTCCCTTTGCGCAAGCAGGGATATTATCGATTCCACAAAGCTCTCTCCGTCGACCAGCACGAAGTAGCAGACCGGGATGGATACGATGAAGTTGATGATTCCCAAAGATGCAACTCTTCCAATGTGAAAGACGGGGATGGAGGAGGCGATGGGGGCAATGGTGCTCGCGGCATTCTCCAGCACGCTTGTCAATAGATCCTTCATCCAGGGAGTCAGATCCCGGGAGGTCTGCTCCGTTAGAATGCCAAGAGCCGTTCTGATCGCCTCTTGGTTCTTGGCGAGAATTAGGATCTGGTTGGCGATCTCAATCATTCCCAGGCCCAGGACGAAAAATATGGGGACAACTATGCATACGGCGGCAACCAGTGATCCCAGCCGCTTTCTCTTGCCGAATTTATCCCGGATGGGCTTGCCCACGTAGGCGAAGACGGTACCCAGGATTATACCGTCCAGAAAGGGAAAGAAGAAATAGAAGATCAAGAGCACCGAAGCCAAGGCTATGATCAGCATTCCTTTATGTTCTGAGCACCATTTACCGGGGTCAAAGTCCATGAATCACAACAGAAATCACATGTCGTTTCCCTGATAGATATTAGTTATGCCTATGAAATCAGACGCATGCCAATGCCAGCATCTCCTCCAATTTTTCCAGGGGCAGGCCAGAATCCAGGTTTTGCTCCGTCACCCAGGATTTCAGCTTCTTTATGGGCTTGCCGCAATCGATGATATCTGCGGCCTTTTGCATGCCCTCCCCAAGGTCGCGGGCATGATCGGTGATGCATAGTATCGGCGCAGCATTTAGGCATACGATATCTCTCCGGCAGCTATGATCCTGCCCTGACAAGACCCGCAGCAATTTTATGGCTTCTGCCTCTTTGTCACTGTTGTAAAGGAGGGATGATTCATCCGCCTCTCTTAACCCCAGGTCCTGCGCTCTTATGGCATACTCTTGAATGGTTCCGTCCTCGGCGAGCTCGGCTACAGAAGAGCGTCCCAGGGTGGAGAGCTCATCCATGCCCCGTGCGTCGTCCCGGCTCCTGCCGTGTACGACAAAGGCCCTCTTGTAGCCGATCTCACTCATGGCCTCGGCGATCGGTCGCACCATTTTCTCGGAGTAGACACCCCGCACGGCATAAGCAGGCTTGGCGGGATTGGCCAGAGACCCGGCCACATTGAGAACTGTTCCGAATCTAATTTGGGATAAGATCCTGTAAAGGGCGGAGGGGTGAACTTTGGCACTCATGCCGTTGAAGATGCCAATGCCGGCACGCTCGATGCTTCTTTTCACCAGATCGGCATCGCATTCCACATCGACCCCGAGAGTTTCCAGAATATCGATGGCACCGCATTTTGAGGTGATGGCTCGCGCTCCATGTTTGGCCATGGTTATGCCGTCGGCGGCAGCCACCAGCGAGGCGGCGGTGCTGATGTTGAAAGTCTTGATGCCGTCCATGCCCGTGCCGCAATTTTCAACAAGCTGGCCGTTTACATCAGGATGGACCTGTACGGTGTCGATCTCGTAGATGGCTTCCCAGATGCCGGCAATCTCCGCAGGCGTAGCGCCCTTGGCGGTTATGGCGGCCAGGAATGCCCCCTGCTGCAAATCTGGCTGCTCGTTATTCAAAATCTGCTTGAAAAGAAAAGACGCCTCAACTCTCGTCAGGTTGCTGCCCTTAATCAGCCCGTCCACCCGGCTGCCAAAGTATCTCAAACTATCTTCCATTGTACCGATCCCCCCAAATCATTGAATCACAACCACCGACTTCATCCCTCTTCTTTGGGATGAATGAGAAAATGCATCCCCAATTCCATCAAGATTGGTTTTCTTGGTGATGAGCCAGTCGGCTTTGATCATGCCTCCGGTCAAGAGTTCTACTGCTTGCTGATTTTGCCGGCTGGTGCATCCGTAGGCCCCAATGACGGCAAGCTCATGATAGTGAATAGAACGAATATCGATTTTCTCATGACAGTTTCCCGAGGCCGGCCCGGAGAAGATGCAGACTCTTCCGCCAGGAGAGAGCAACTTGAGAAGATCATTGTCCACCCGAACCTCAGGTGTGGCGGTAAGAATAGCGTCCACCCCCACTTTGCCAATCTCTTCAGCAAGGATGGCTGTGCCGGATTCTTCCGCTAAATCGACAACAACAGCGCTAGTGTGCTTCTTTAGCAGGCTTATGCGGTTGGGCTTTTTCTCGGCTATTATTATCTTCTCGGCAGCACGCTGTTCGGCCAAGAGAGCATGCAGAGCGCCGATGGGCCCGCCACCGTAAATGAGAACACGCTCACCCTTACCGACGCAGGCCTGCTCCTGGCCGTTGATGCAGCAGGCCAAAGGTTCCGCCAGAGCGGCGAGGCACGAATCAGTTCCGGGTGGCAAAAGGTTCACGCCGCCGGAAAGACTTTGCCCGGGCAAGGCCAGGAGCTGTGCAAAGCCACCGTCGCAATTGAAACCCATGATTTTTATGTTGGGGCAAAGGTTATCGGCCCCCCGCCGGCAGGTCCTGCATTTTCCGCAGGCGACGCCCGGCCACAGCTGTACTTCGTCTCCTTCGGCCAGGGATGAGTCGGAATCAATCTCGACGATCCTGCCCACCATCTCATGCCCCAGCACGCGGGGAAGATCCAGGTCCCGGTGACCATGCTCACGCATCTTGAGATCCGTGCCGCATACGGCGCAGGCTTTTATCTCCAGCAGGGCTCCCCCCGTGGGTGTCACCGGATCGGGATAATCCTCCAGCACCATAACACCCGGCGCTCTTAGAACGGCAGCTTTCATTTCTTGGGAAGCTCCACAGTCATGAGGACACGGTCCGTCTCCTCGACGAGCTGCATCTGGCTAAATCCATAAAGCCCGGCCAGAAGGGCCGCTCCACCCATGCCCACGCCCTCTTTGACGTAACCCTTTGCATAGATCTGCACAGGGGGGATTTTGGAGTTCTCCAGTCCCGGATCAGAGTAGTAATAAGACCGACCGGTCGATTCTACTATCTCCTTAAAGTTGGCGGTCTTGTCCTCTACGATATATTTGGTGGTGGCAATGGAGATATCTCCCTCAATTTTCAGGGCTTTTCCCAGGGCCAGCACCGCAGCCATCTGCGTGCCTCCCGCTAAGACCACCCGGCAGCCCTGCAGGCCCTGCATGAGGCCCAGAGCCGCTGCCATCATGGGGTCGCCCACCTGCTCGATTGCTCCAAATGGATCATTCTTCAGGCTGCCGATACTGATGCCGGCCCGCACAAATGCATTGGCCACCACACTCTGCTTCAAGGCGGTGGGATTGGACTGGAAACTGCTGCTCACATTGACATCATATCCCAGGGCCCAGAGAACAGCCATAGCTGTGGTCGTGCCTCCTGCTATGGATTCGCCGATAAAGACACAGTCGGAGAGTTTGGCGAGCTTCTTTCCAAGCATTGCGGCATTTTCGTAGAGGGTGCGGGCGCCCGGCACAGCCGGACCTTTGCAAATGTCGCTGCCCGCAGATCCACCCAGCTCTGCGTAGGGAACGGCCGGCTTCCTACGAAGGCCTGAAGCCACGAACAAAGAAGGTATACCGGTCAAATTCAAAGCTGCCTTGGTGACGATGGCCGGAGTAGGTGAGCCGCCGGGAGCTTCCGGCAGCTCGGGCATGGTGATGATGCGGTTGGTCTCCACCAGCTCGGCATCGGCGCCCGGGGTGTAGTCGGTCAGTTCGGGCGTGGTTCCGGCGGCAGATAGACCTGGAATCTTGCCGGTGTCGGTATTGGAGATGATGCAGAGAAATAATGGCCGATGGGGCTTCGGCTCGAAATCGGGGTATATCCAGTTTGGCATGACTCTAGCCTCGGTCTGCATCTATATGAAACGAACGCCAGTAGACTTAATTTAACTAAACTTGTGTTGCTCGGCACACAAGCGGGCTTTGCCGTATGATAGACGATGTATAAATAAAGGCACAGCTCCTCTCTTCTATGGGCTGCACGGCTATCGCGATGCTTCTGCCATAATAGATCCGGATCGTTTGTCAAGCCTCTCCAGAATCCGTGGGGTTCTTATCGGTTATTTCCGCCTTGTCCCCCAATGGCTTTGAAGTAGAACTGCCTGCAAGAAAATAGATATACTAGGAAGAGATTGGCAATGAAGGCGTTACGTGGCATATACCGTTGGCTCGGACAGCCCGAGATATCGAAATCTTGGGTTAGAGGCAGATGATGCGGCCGAAAGCCAAAGGCAAAGCAAAAATTTATGACCAAAAAGGGAAGAGTGTGATATTATGAGTGAAGCCAGAGATCGAAAGATGAAACGCGAGCGCAGATTCGAAATGCAGAAGGCAGAAAAAGTCCTCCGAGCATGCAGGAGCAGAAGAGGTTATGAGCTCTTTCAAGAGCCGGAGAAGAAAAAGCAAAAATAGGAGCGAGAGGTCATTTAGGCGGCTCTTCTTTTTTGGATGATTATTTTCGCCAAGCATTGGCGATATTATTTTATTCTTAATACCCAAGCAAGCCACATGGAATAATCGCGCTTGCATTCGCCTTTTCCGGGTGATCGTAAGCCCGCACCGGCTCGCGCGCAGGAGAACGATAAAGTGAAGTTCTGATAGTCTGCAAGCAGTATGCTGCTTGAAAATCGCCTTCAGACTATTATTATTAACCAGTGATGTTATATAATCTCATCCATATGACGAAATTCTTTTTGTCTCCATCGTGAATATATTAAACTTGAGCGGCGGGAGATTGCGATTGTCAAGGTCTATTTCACATGATCGATGCTCTCGCGGATTATAGACCTGAAATGGCTAAATTTTCTGAATTAGCATATTATTTTTTCAGGCCAACAGTTTGAACTACAAAAGAATATATATCCACATCTGCCGCTAAGATCGCACATTAGGATGGGATATATAAAGAACCTTAGCAGACATCATGATTCGCTTAAAGGAGAAAATGCAAATTGTTGCTGAGTCGTGTGACTACATAGGCAGCAAGTTGCCTCAGATCAAGGATGAATTGCCTGGAGATGCAACGCACATCAAGTTATACTGATGCCAAGACCTAAAATACTGAAAAGAGGGGCGCTTTATTGTCTCTATGAAAAATAAAGGGAACGAAAATCGAATAAAAGAGTCTCTACCAAAGACGTTTGGCATTATGCAACAGTTGGCGCAGAGTCTGCGGGAAATATCGCTGCGAAATGCTGCAATCATAGCGGCTGCGATATTCTTGATTAGCGGATCATCATGGTATTTCCTGAAGGAAGATCCGGTAAGCAACATGATAGTCAGCGATCTAAGTTCATCAGCCATCAATGGTCTGGGTTCGCTATGTCTGTTATATGCCGCAAGAATATCGCGTAATTATGATAAAAAGCTCTACCACGGCTGGTTATTGCTATTTATATCGCAATTTTCGTTCTTCTTAGGAGACGTTTTCTTTTCCTACTATGATCTCGTATTAAAGCAGAGCCCTTCACCGACTATCGCAGATGCATTTTATCTCTTTGCATATCCATTGTTTCTTGCGAGCATACTATCATTGCCTTCGGCTGATTTCAAGACTAGTGAGCGAATTAAGCTGCTTCTGGACACGGGAATAATCCTTATCTCTTCCATCCTCATCTATTGGTCGCTCCTCATCGCTCCCACCATCGAGCAGAATCTTGGAACCGATGCTCTAACAATGTTTCTGGCAGTAGCCTATCCTATAGGAGATCTGATACTGCTTTTCGCCCTGATCGAGCTGCTCTTCCGCAGGCGCAAAAATTTGGGGACTAATCCATTTGTTTTCTTGGGTCTCTTTTGTGCAGGAAACATATTCGCTGATGCCGTTTATATGGGCGAGTCCATGGCGGGAACTTACGTTTCCGGAGGGCCGTTAGACCTGATCTGGACATTTTCTTACCTTATGATGGGCCTGGCAGGGATAGCCCAGGTCAATAATCTGCGAGCTGGCCATTATGAGGAAAAGTTGGAGCCTGACCATCATTATGGTGAGGAAATGTGGCCAGTCTATCTTCCATACTTATGTGCCGTCCTCGCCTTTATAATGTTGGTTTACAGCTACCAAAATCCTCTTTCTGTCCCATTTTCCATCCTGGGCATTTCTGTAGGAGTTATCATCGGTCTGGTAATCGTTCGCCAGGTTCTGGTATTGAGAGAAAATGTAGCTCTTTACAGGGAGGCACAAGAGGAGATTGCCGAGCGCAAAGATATGCAGATCCAGGTCATTAGGCTCAATGAAGAGCTGGAAAGAAGGGTTGTAGAGCGCACCTCCCAGCTCGAGGCGACCAACAAAGATTTGCAGAAACAAATCTCGGTGCGCCAGATGGCAGAGGATGCGCTTAAGGACTCCGAGCGCAGACTGGCCGATATCATCAACTTCCTGCCCGATGCGACATTCGTGATAAACAGAGACGGCATAGTAATTGCCTGGAACCGGGCGATAGAGAAGATTACTGGCATCAAGGCCGCTAATATTCTGGGAAAAGGCGATTATGAATATGCTCTATCCTTCTACAAAGTGAGAAGGCCAATGCTAATTGATCTAGTTCTAAAGCCCGATGCCTCTTTCGAAAAGGAATACGAGCGCATCAAATGGCAAGAAGACGGCACATTGGTAGGGGACTCTTTTACCTCCGACATGCTGGGCAAGCCGGCATATTTACTGGGAAGCGCAGGAGTTCTCTATGACTCAGAGGGGACGATCTACGGTGCCATCGAATCCATAAGGGATATAACAGATCGAAAAATGGCCGAAGAAGATCTGAAGAGCGCCAAGAATAGAGCCGAATCGGCCACAAAGTCCAAATCGAAATTCCTGGCCAATATGAGCCACGAGATTCGCACCCCCATGAATGCCGTTATCGGCATGAGCGATCTTCTCTTGCAGATGGATCTAAAAATTGAGCAGCGTGATTACCTGGAGACCATTCGTAGCAGCGGAAATGCCTTGCTGGCAATAATCAACGACATTTTGGACTATTCAAAGATAGATGGGGAAAAACTCGAGCTGGATATCCTGCCCTTTGATCTGGCCAGATGCATTGAGGTTTCTATGGATCTGGTGGCTGCCAGGGCGGCAGAGAAGGGGCTGGAGCTTACTTATTTCCAGGAAGAGGATGTGCCCACAATGCTTATGGGCGATGAGATCAGGCTGCGTCAGATACTTACCAATCTCCTGGGAAATGCCGTGAAGTTTACGGAAAAAGGCGAGGTAATGCTCTCGGTAAGCTCCTCTCCCATGCAGGGCGACAAAGTCTTGCTTCATTTTGCGGTTAAAGATACAGGTATTGGCATATCCCAGGAAAACCTGGGAAAGCTATTTCAGTCATTTACCCAGGTTGACTCTTCCACTACCAGGTATTACGGCGGAACCGGCCTTGGGCTGGCTATAAGCCGCAAGCTGGTGGAGATGATGGGAGGTGATATTTCTGTTGACAGTACGCCTGGAAAAGGCAGCACCTTTTACTTTTCCGTGATATGCGACGTTTCAATTGAAAATAAGGAAAAGTCGCCAGACGATCTAATTCTGGCAGGAAAGAGCCTGCTGATAGTAGAAGGTAGCGAATCAGTGCGAAATATGCTCTCCAAGGCTGCAAAGTCCTGGAAAATGGATGTGATGGCAACATCAGGCGGAAAGGATGCAACGGAAATTCTGGAAAGAGAGAAATACGACTATGTGATCATTGACGCTTTCTTGCCGGATATGGACCGCAAGCTCTTATTGAGACAGATCAAGGACCTGCAAAGCCATCCATTCATTGTGATGATAAGTCACTTGGGAAGCAAGATAGAGCGAGATCCTCTTGTGAGCGGCGCTCTATGCAAGCCCATCAAGCCTCTACAGCTCAAGCGTCTGCTGGTCAGCTTACTCTTCCCGGAGAGCAGGGAGATAAATGCTGCAGGAGGACAGCTTCCGTCAGGCCAGCCAGAAAAGAGGACGGATCTTGCTATCCTCATGGCCGAGGATAATCCGGTAAATCAGAAAGTGGCTCTCAGCATGCTAAAGCGACTTAATTACAACGCTGATGTCGCCAGCAACGGCCTTTGTGTTCTGTCGTCTCTGGAAAGAAAGGCTTATGACGTCATTCTCATGGACATACAAATGCCGGATATGGACGGTCTGGATGCTACGCGCAGCATCCGCGTGCAAAAGATGAAAAAACAGCCGTACATAATAGCCATGACGGCTTATGCTCTGGATGGCGATCGTGAGGTATTTCTTAAAGCAGGCATGGACGACTATCTCAGCAAACCCATACGAATAGAAGAACTGAAGCTGGCATTGGAAAAATGCGAAACAGCCCTAAAAGCGAGCGGCTTATAATTCGCCATCAAAAAAGATAGAACTCACTCACTTAC
This sequence comes from uncultured Methanotrichaceae archaeon, assembly GCA_964633785.1. GTDB lineage: Archaea > Halobacteriota > Methanosarcinia > Methanotrichales > Methanotrichaceae > Methanothrix. The sequence continues at coordinate 14,186 of CAZWHG010000017.1, read as the reverse complement.
TATGTTGAAAGACCAGTGACCGGCTTCACAGTCCTTACAGGGGTGACCTTCCGGGTAGTTTTTGGTCTCTTCCATCTTCCTCAAATTGCTATATCGCTCTTCATAGAATATATCCTGCAAAGACATCTTGTTCGCATCTCCCATCTCGATTTGACCTTCAAAATAATTGCAGCAAGATACTGTCCGCCCGTCCCACAAAACACCCAGATAGGTGTTCATGGAAGGACATATCTCATTATAATCGGCTTGATCTTTGAGTTTTAACCCTAAAGCTGTCTCCATCTCTTTCAGCTTTGAATATCTAAAATCCGGCGTCATCAAAGTATCAATAACGACTGTCATCCGTTTACCCTGCCATTCTTTTACAAAGTCTTCGACATCCTTCCTGTTATGGTCGCAAAACACCATGTTTGTAGTTATCACGGGAAGCTTTCGATTTCCTCTTGTCTCTAGTAGATCTTCGATATTCTTTTTTACTGTGTCATAACTGGAGCCAACTCTAATTTCCTCATGCTTAGCGCCTACTCCATCGAGGCTGAAGTGAACCCAGGACAATTCCCTATCGCAGACAAGTTCTGAGTACTCATGATTCCAAAGCCCACCATTGGTGCTTATAACCGCCCTAAATCTTCTTGGGACACTAGTTACATACTCCAGCATATCCTTGTATCTGGGATGCATCAGTGGTTCTCCGCCATAGAAGAGATTGACCTGCTTCAAGGTCGGTATCTCGCTGATTTGATCCACAAGCGATTTAAATAATTCCATTGACATGAAACCTTTGCTTCTTGGAGACGGATCTGAGTAGCACATTGTGCATTGAAGATTGCAATGATTTGTCGGCTCAATTGCCACGTATCTCAATTCCGGGGTAATCTTACATTTGCGGTCGCATTTTTTTTCATCGCCAAAAACCAGTTGGCAGAAACGATCCCCAGGTTTGTAGGTCAAGCCTTTTATTGCAGTCATTTTATTTGTGGTCATTTAAATCTCTCAAATCATTCGATCTTCCTCTTTCTCCTCTATGTACAGTTCCGGCAATGAATTCATGTACTCCTTAATCATAATAGGAAATGATCTGGATTCCATAAAGCGAAGGCCGAGCTGCTCCGCCCAGCGCTGTATCCCCAGGTCTTGAGAGACAACGGCTGCATCCAGCTCTTTTGCCAATAACAAGACATCAATGTCAGGAGCACTGTCCAGTATGCCATAGCGCAGTGCAGCTCTATATTTCTCTCGGAATTTGCGTATTATGCTGCCCACAACCTCTCTTTCGATCTCATCTTTCATGTCCGCGAGACCGTTGCCTCCCTCGGAGAGAGAGATGCATCTGGAGACTGATTCCCATATAGCCTCTTCGGAGATATTCATGCCTTTGTTTATACGGCTTCTCATGTAGTCGACATACTCATAAAAGATCTTGGAAGGCACCTTTACCTTATATCTGTCCGGTGACTTTTTAACGAGCCAGGTATCGACCTTACCCAAGACTCGAGCATCACAATTATTATGCCTGGCAAAATCCTTGATCTCATTGTAGACAGAAGGATACGGGATGTAGCAACTGATTCCCAGGTGAAGCCTTCCTTCTGCCACCCGATCCAAAATGGCACTCATTCCCTCGCAGATGCCGGCAGCACCCTCGCTCTCCCAGGCTAAAGAGTCCGTGAGGGCGGTAGTATCCAGCACGAACCTTTGGCGTAACATTAATAACAGTAAGGAATAAGTGATATAAGATACCTTCTGATTACAGAACTAAAAATATATAATGAAAAAGGAGATATGCTATTCAGGCCGTCTTCATTCCGGCCGCTTCCTCCAGTCCCAGTTCCTTGATGGACTCATCTCTCATCTTGAACTTCTGAATCTTGCCGCTCACCGTCATGGGAAAGTCGTTCACAAACTTGATGTATCTGGGAACTTTGAAGTGCGCGATCCGGCCTTTACAAAAGGTCATGATCTCCTCTGCGCTGGCTGTGACTCCTTTTTTAAGCTTGATCCAGGCCATGATCTCCTCTCCGTACTTCTTGTCGGGCACACCAATGACCTGCACATCGCTTACAGCCGGGTGGGTGTAGAGGAACTCCTCGATCTCTCGCGGATAGATATTCTCCCCGCCCCGGATGACCATGTCCTTGAGCCTGCCTGTGATCTTGCAGTAATCCATCTCATCCAGAGTGCCCAGGTCGCCTGTGTGCAGCCACCCCTCCTTGTCGACACACTGTTCAGTGGCCACCTGATTATTGTAGTAGCAGCGCATGATCATATAGCCACGAGCACATATCTCTCCCGTCTCCCCACGAGAGACAAGTTTGCCCGTCTTGGGGTCCACGATTTTCATCTCGGTATGCGGCATGGGCCTGCCGATGGTCGAGACCCTCTGCTCCAGGGAATCATCGGTTGAAGACATGGTAATGCCTGGCGAAGCCTCCGTCTGACCGTAAGTGATCACCACCTCTCGCATGTTCATGAGGGTGCTCACCTTCTTCATGAACTCAATGGGACAGGGCGATCCGGCCATGATTCCCGTGCGCAGGCTTGAGAAGTCGAATTTAGAGAAATCGGGGTGCTCAAGCTCGGCTATAAACATGGTAGGCACACCGTGCACCGCTGTGCAGCGCTCCTTCTCTATGGCCGACATGACCAAGACAGGATCGAAGTACTCGGCAGGCAGCACCATTGTAGCTGCGTGTGTCATGCAGGCCAAATTGGAGAGCACCATGCCAAAGCAATGGTAAAAGGGAACAGGTATGCAAAGCCGGTCTTTATCCGTGAAATTCATGCATTCGCCGATGAAGTAGCCATTATTCAAGATGTTATGGTGCGTGAGGACCACACCCTTGGGGAAACCGGTTGTGCCCGATGTATACTGAATGTTTATGGGATCGTCAAAGTCCAGGCTCTCTTCCCTCTCCTGTAGAATCTCATCAGGCACCTCATCTCCCATCTTAAGCACATCATCCCAGGACCACATGCCCGGCTGCTTCTCGCCTCGGATCATAACTGCTGTGCGCAGAAATGGCAGCTTCTCGGAGTGAATCTTGCCTGGCTGAGCTGTCCAGGCCTCTGGACAGACCTCATAGAGCATCTGCACATAGTCCGAGCTCTTGAAGCGGTCCATGAGCAGCAGAGCCTGCGCTTCCGATTGACGCAGAGCGTACTCCAGTTCATGCGTCCGGTAGGCAGGATTGATGTTTACCATGATGATGCCGGCTCTTGCCGTAGCGAACTGAGTGATTATCCATTCTGCTAAGTTTGTGGCCCAGATGGCCAGACGGTCGCCCTTCTTAAGGCCCAGGGCAATAAAGCCCTTCGCGGCGCGGTCCAGCTCCTTTTGCAGTTCACGGTATGTGTATCGCGTTCCCTGGTGGATGGATACAATTGCGTCGTTATCAGGATATTTTTCCGCTATTTCGTCGAACATATCGCCGATAGTCTTTCCAATAAGCGGTTTTTCTGAGCCGCGAAAAGCATAGCTGTACGAGACTTTGCCTGGCATGAAGTTGCCTGTCAATCGCTAAGGAGATATAACATTATCTTAAGACAAGTTTAGAGAATGTAGCATCATCAGGCCAGGATTGTCATCATTTCGACCAACAGGTATATCATCTAGTTAATCGTTTATAGGTTGTTACATTTTCGTCGATTCAAAGAGATTTGTTGAGATGTTTTTTGTAGCGAGCTTCGATTCTTTGAATCGATACAAAAGGTAAGTGAATTAAATGTTTGAGAGAAAATATGAGAACAGCGGTAGCGGCAGCAGAAGCGGCTACAATAGTGGTCCCAGAGAAATGACAGATGTAACTTGCTCCGAATGTGGCAAGCAAACCCAGGTTCCCTTCAAGCCGGACGGATCCAGGCCGGTTTACTGCAGCGAGTGCTACCAGAAGCACAGACCTGCCCGATCACCCGGCAGATATTGAACATATTTGATTTGAGCTATCTGTTCTGGCTATGTGGGGCGAAATTTTGCCCTGCAGATTTTCAACTTTTTGAGAGCTTACAGTTTTACCTCACCAAAAGCTATTCTGGAAGCATTGGAGGGGCGAGGCTGATGAAAAAGATATAGTGCCCTGCGTGGGGAACGGAAAAGGAGCTATAGGATTTGATTGAGCACAAGCAGGCCGCAATTCTCGATCCAGCATCAAACATGATGATCGATGTGGACGAAGGGATAGCTCCACTGCTGCAAATCATCTGGAACCGCGGCATCATTACCACCAATTCATGTCAAGAAAATAAGCCAGGCATAATATGGATTGAGTTTCTAGCTGCAGAAGATGCAGAAGCTTTTTTAACGCACGTAGTATCGGGCCTTGACCCTATTAACAACCCAAAAGCCGACAACTGGCTTTACTCAAGAATAACAGGTGCAAATGGGGGCTGGCAATATACCGCCCATCCGCATGATGCCAGAGAATATATCGACGATGACGATGGTTGCATCGGATTGAATGCCACCCAATCGTGCTCAATTGCCTTATCCATATCCATCCGTTTTCCTGTGGAAGATTACGAAAAACTACGTAATATCCTCGAAGAAAACTATAATGCGAATTGCGACCCTTAGGATAGTAAATAGTTGAGGACAATTCATCATTAATAAAAGCAATAAATCTAATGAAGGAGCTAAAATGACCTGTGATCTTTGTACTAGAGCTTCGGTGGGTGCATGCGTGGGCGAGACGTTCTGCTCATCACTCAATTTGGCAGACGAGGACGCCTGCAGGCAGGCAGCTGAAATCTGCCTATCCTGGTGGCTGAAGAGAGATGAGGAGAGTGCAGCTGATGATATATTCTGGGAGATGTCGGAGAGACGAATTGATGAACTAGCTTGCGATCCCGAGAAAGCCAGAGCGTATTTGGCCGAGAGGAGTTTAGAGTTCTAATCCGGCTCTTAGGCTTCGGTATTATTATTAACACGTGCACGGTGTAACCTTCAGAGTCTCGCCACCGATCAGATTAAGTCAATGTGGTCTTTGCATCGCTCTGCATAACGATGCTTAATGTTTATAGATTTTATGTATCCAAATATTTAGGTACTACAGTCTTTTTATGCATAGACTGGATTCATAGAGATAACAAAAAAGAGGTCTTGATAATGAAAAAAGTATCATTGGCCAGGCTTATTGCCACGGCGATGCTGACAACTATAATTGGGCTCTTCGCTGTTTCATGTGGGTAAATTGAATTCGAGTTTTCCCGTCCTGATATAAATAATAATAATGAAATTTTTTATTGATCTAAAGCCTGGCACCAATGTAATAAGCTATTATTGGAATACCGACTTGATCTTGTTTCACAGTTTCCTGCAGATTTCTCAATCAAAAATTGTTTATACGATTCAGTATGATGTCATCTAAGATGAAACCTGCAAAAACCAAAACCACCCTTGATTCATCTCAACGCACATCCGGTCCAGTGGGCGGAAAAGATGACGAAGTGTCAAGAGAATTGCAGGAAAAGTCGCATCAAGACAGCGATATCGTACTGAGGGAGCTTGAAACTCGCTTGGATGGCTTAAGCCAGTCAGAAGCCGATTCTCGCCTGAAAAGGTATGGTCCAAATGAGATTGCCCGAGAAAAACGTCAGTCAGGGCTTATGCATTTGCTGGCTAATGTCAAGAATCCGCTGGTCATTCTGCTTACTGCGCTGGGCGGGATTTCTTTTCTAACCGGTGATATGAGGGCGACCGTTGTCATCTTCTTGATGGTACTGTTGGGCCTGGTGCTCCGTTTCTATCAGGAGATGCGGGCAGATAATGCAGCCGAAAAGCTCAAGGCGATGGTCAGCAACACCGCGACCGTAGTGCGAGGCGGCAAGGAATCTGAAGTTCCACTTAAAATGCTGGTGCCGGGCGATATCATTCAGCTGGCTGCTGGCGATCTAGTGCCGGCTGACGTGCGAGTGCTGCTCGCAAAAGACCTTTTCCTGAATCAGTCGGTCCTTACCGGAGAGTCCCTGCCGGTGGAGAAAAAGGCCGCATCCATATCGGAGGACAATCCGAATCCCCTGGAACTTTCCAACATCTGCTTCATGGGCTCAAATGTTGAAAGCGGATCAGCGACTGCTGTGATTTTGCACACTGGCGACCAAACTTATTTTGGATCGCTGGCAGCCAGTATCGTCGGGCAGCGCATGCTCACCAGTTTCGACAAGGGCATAAATCAATTCACCTGGCTGATGATCCGTTTCATCGCCGTGATGGTACCTGCCGTCTTCCTCATCAATGGACTGACCAAGCACGATTGGCTGGAAGCATTCCTGTTTGCCGTGGCAGTTGCAGTAGGGCTGACTCCAGAGATGCTGCCTATGATAGTGACTGTCAATTTATCCCAGGGTGCTCTGACGATGGCGGGAAAGAAAGTAATCGTCAAACGCCTGAATGCCATCCAAAACTTTGGTGCGATGGATATCCTGTGCACTGATAAGACCGGAACCATTACCAAAGGAAAGATTGTGCTGGAAAAGCACCTGGATGTGCAGGGTGTTCCCAGCGTGAAGGTGTTGCACTATGGCTATCTGAACAGCTACCATCATACCGGTTTGAAGAACCTGCTCGACCAGGCAATTCTTGATCACGAAGAGCTGGAAGAAAGCCTGAAAGCAAATGAAAAGTATCGCAAGATCGACGAGATCCCCTTTGATTTTGTGCGCCGCAGGATGTCAGTGGTGATAGAAGATGAAACCGGGCTGAACACGCTCATCTGCAAAGGCGCGCTGGACGAAGTGATGAGCCAATGCAGCCGAGTGGAAATCAACGGTCATGTCATCGGCATGTCGCCAGAACACAACGCCAAAAGCCGGCAGATGGCGAGCGAACTGAATGGTGAAGGCTTTCGCGTGATTGCTCTAGCGTATAAAGAAATGCCGGGTGCGAAGGATGAACCGGTTTACTCAGTCAAGGATGAATATGATCTGATACTGCTGGGTTTCCTGGCATTCCTCGATCCGCCCAAGGAAACAGCTATGGAGGCTCTGAAGCGGCTGCATGACTTGAATGTGGATGTCAAGATTCTAACCGGTGATAATGAAATCATTACCGCTTACATCTGCAAGCAAGTGGGCATGCAGGTGGAGAACCTAATGCTTGGCTCCCAAATCGAGAAGATGAACGAAGTCCAACTAGCCGAAGCGGTGGGTTCTGTAAGCGTCTTCGCGAGGCTCATCCCCGCTCAAAAGGAGCGAGTCGTCCACGCATTGCAGAACAATGGTCACGTCGTCGGCTTTATGGGAGACGGAATCAATGATGCCCCGGCTTTAAAGGCAGCAGATGTGAGTATTTCGGTCGACGGCGCAGTGGATATCGCCAAGGAATCTTCCGACATCATTCTGCTGGAGAACAGTCTTATGATACTGGAGCAAGGTGTGTTGGAAGGGCGGCGCGTATTCGGAAACATCATTAAGTACATCAAAATGGCTGCCTCTTCCAACTTCGGCAATATGTTAAGCGTTGTAGGTGCCAGTGCCTTCCTACCCTTTGTTCCCATGTTGCCCATCCAGGTGCTGGCGAACAATCTACTGTACGATTTTTCGCAAACCGCCATTCCTACCGATGAAGTCGACGCAGAATGGTTGACTAAGCCGCGCAAGTGGGCAATTGGCGATATCCAGCGTTTCATTCTATTTATCGGACCCATCAGCTCGATCTTCGATTATTTGACATTCTTCATTATGCTCTACATCTTCAACGCCTGGACCTATCCGGCACTATTTCACACCGGGTGGTTCGTAGAGTCGCTCTTTACCCAGACTCTGATCATTCATGTCATCCGTACTAATAAGATTCCATTCATTGAAAGCCGTGCGAGCTGGCCGCTGATCATCAGTTCTCTGATCATCGTTGCGGTCGGTGCTTGGCTGACTGTTTCGCCCCTGGCCGGTGCCCTCGGTTTTGTACCGCTGCCGTCGCAGTACTGGCTGCTACTGGCCACTATGCTAGTATGCTATGTGATTCTGACCCAGGTAGTGAAGACCTGGTTTATACGCAGGTTCGGCGATTGATGGCTTTAATTCTTAGTATTAAAAGAAAAAAGGCGTGTGGTAAGTATGGTAGCTGATCCCAACAAGTGGTTCCTGAAGTTTTCACAATACGGAGATGGGCGTCCCTGGGGAGATGAAACATACATGGCTAGAAGGCTAGGCAATCACGAGCCCTGGGATAAAAATTGTAAGGTCATACCAATGATTGGCGGATATGAGACATTGTCTGCAATGAGGGAATCCCTGGAAGCTGCCATCTCCGAGGCTAAAAAGGGCAAGAAAGGGTACGTATATATCGCCGATTTTCGACTGAATCCCTTGAGAGACCTGTCCGATGATAATCCCTGGATAATCCAAAATCGCCCCTGGAATGAGACGGATTCTGCAAAAAAGGATCAGACCGTAATGGGGTTTATCCTGCGTCTAATGCAAGCCGGGATCAATGTGAGGATACTTTTGTGGTTGCCGATAAAAGCGTCGATAATTGCAGGTCTCGGCCCACATATGAGCGATCACTTTTACATAGCCGAAGTTGTAAGCAAGGAATGCGAGAGACTGAGCAAGGATGATCCCAGCGCCAAAGATCGTGGCATAGTAGCTCTGGACTTGAGGGTTGCGTCTCCCATTACTTCCACACACCACCAAAAGATGATGGTTATTCGCGTGGGAGATGTCAATGTAGCTTATTGCGGGGGAGTAGATCTGGCCTTCACCAGAAGAGACGCACCGGACGCCATACATCCCTACATCTATAACCCAAGTGCTACGCTAGATGATCTGTTAGTACTTATGAATTCCAGCCCGCCTCAGTTCTTGGGTGGAGACTGGCAGTCAGGGAGAAACGTCCCTCCGGTTTTCGATGTCCAAGATAAGACTCATCGCTGGCCGAAAAGCCTGGATACCATTTACGAAGCGTTAAGAGATGTATCGAAGCCTACGCACCCTGAGACGGATCTGCCCAAAGAAGTTTATGGTGAAGATAATCAAATCTGGCATGACCAGCACCTCCTACTTCAGGGACCGATCATAAGGACACTGGAGGAACAGTTTTGTGAAAGATGGCTTGACTCTGGAAACGTGCATGAACCTGGATTCTGGGACAGTTTGCAGATTAAAACTAATCAGGTAATCTTCAGCTCAAGAACTGCAGTCAAGGAAGAGGACATAAAGAGACTGGATGAGCCAAAAGAAGTTGACCTTGTGCCAGGGGGCTCATCTCTGGTGCAGATGTGGCGTACGATTCCCCTGCGTTTGGAGCGCAAAAGGCCTCCGTTTATAAGAGGTGAGTTTACAATCATGGCGGGAATAGCTAATGCGTGTCAGGCAGCAGAGGAATTGATCTGGATATTTGATCAATACTTCTTTAGCAGGCCTCTTGCCAGATTGCTTAACCAGCGGATTAGGGACGATAAAAAAAAGAAGCTTTGTGTTATTCTTGTGCTTCCACCATATGCCGACAATCATCCTCATGAAGTCCACCACGCGAGGAAGCTTGCCCTCAACGATTTAACTGATGGCCTTTTACTCGGTTCCGGCAAATTCGACCGTGTAGGCGTATATGATCTCTGGCATCCTTCCCGAATTTCCGGTGGTATTTATTGTCATGCGAAAGTCCAGATGTATGATCGCAGTCTATTGGTATGTGGTTCTGCAAACCTGAATCGCAGATCATTCACCTGCGATACAGAACTTGATTGTGCTGTTTTAGATGATGACTTGGTTTTAAAGCATTATCGCAGACTTTGGCGTGTCCTCTTTCCGGATATTGCCTGGCCAAGCCATATCAATTTCAACGATCCAAATAAGGGATGGGGAAGGCAATTCTTCGATGCCTTTGAGAACGCAGCTAAGACTCAAAATTCTTACGTAATACCTGATCCTTGGTGGAATGCCGATAAACAGATAAAGCCCATTAATGTCGATGGAAAAACCAAAGCTGCGGTGGATGTAAGGCCACCCAGGCTACCGGTCGACCCTGCCGAGACCAGGAAGGATCCAAGAAATTGGACTGGTGTCGAAAGAGATCAAGATTATGAGGAAGATTATTTGGAGGATGCCAGGGGAACCCTAAACAATCCTCTGCTCGAAAAAGATGATCTTTTGTCATTGGGTAAAAAATATGCAGCAAAGATTGAAGATAGTCTCCTCGAACCCAGCTCTCTTAATACGAAAATAGAATCAGAAATCTGCGCAAAATCAGGCGGCGCTATTGGAGATCCCGAGGCCCCAGGCAGATTGGACGAGATAGTGTTTCTTATTGAAAATTGTGGTCATGGTGATAAATGGCCCTGGAGGGTGCCCTGAACTTAAGTCGATCTTATGCTTGCGACAACCAGTAGCGCTCTGCTGGCTTTTGTGCTCAAGGAGATCATCCAAAGAATGCATCCATTCCCATTAGTTCAAAATGCCACTTGGCTCATACAGAGTACCAACGAAGATAGTTATCAAACGGTCATGTACTATTTTTTTGTAGTTTTTTTTGGATTCCTCTCTTTATCTGGCATGGATACATTTTACGGGACGTTCACGCATGATCGTTATTGCTATTTGCGGAATGCTCAATGCTCTAATAGGGCCGTCACGGATATTTCTTGGCGTACGCTGGGCAAGCGATGTTTAGGTGGTTATATCATAGGCACGACATGGCTATTCATTCTGATTCTTGCCTATCAATGGGTGATTATGCACATAAATATTTAACAATGCTTTGTATTTATAAATCTTAAGTGTCTAAAAATTTAGATACCAAAGGCTTTTTATCCAATAACATCCCATTAGATTTTAGACTATGAATGGAGAATCCAAAAATGACAAATGAAAATATGGAGAAGGCGAAAGCTGACACTAAGAAAGCCGTTTCTGATTTAGGGAACAAGCTAGCACATGCGAAAGCGGATGTAAAGGCAGATGTAGAGAAGGTAAAGGCTAAATTAGGGCATGATGATGAGCTTGGGAAGAAAGCGGCTTATGCAAAGGCTGACATAAAGGCAGGAGCTGAGAAAGCTAAGGCTGATGTCGAGAATAAGCTGACACATGCCAAAGTTGACGCTGAGAAGGCAAAAGCTGACATTGGAAAAAAGATGACTGAGGTTCTGAAATAAAAACGCTGATCAGAACCAAGATCAAATTTTTCTGGAGTGTATATAAATGGCGGACTTGCTCTATTTGGCAGTAGTGTTCTTTGTAATAGCGCTGATACTTGGAATATTAGGAGTACGTGGTGCAGGAATATCGATGGATATTGCCAAATGGCTGATAATCGTATTCATCATCCTGGCGGTGTTATCGCTAATATTTGGTGGCTCATTCCACCTAGCAGTATTACAGCTTGCACAGCTTGGAATTTAGGATTCGCGTGCCAGAAATTATGATAGAATGAGGTCTTAATATGAAAAAAATATTAGTAACCATGCTCATTGCCATGATGATGCTGATGGCATTAAGTATAGCCGAGGATGCAACTAAATCAACCACTGTTGCAACGACTAGCACAACACCAGGCTCTGATGCCACCAAATCAACTACAACTGTGACTAGCTCGGCTCCAGGTACTGACGCTAAATCGACTACAACAACGACCAGCTCAACTCCAGCCACCGAGCCTACAACTACGACTAAATCAACAACTACGACTACGACTCCTGGCTTTGAAGCAACCTTTGCCGTAGCTGGGATTCTGGCAGTGACCTTCGTAGCTTTGAGGAGAAGACGCTGAAATTCTCTAAATTTTTTAAAATCAAAAAGCAATGTTCGTATTAAGGTGAAACGACTATGATTTGGAAACTTATAAAAATATTATTCACGCTAGGGACTATTGTCCCGCTACTCTTGGTTCTGGTAAGAGACATTCGGAGTGTCGTGAAAGAACTAAATTTCTCAGATAGCATATAAATTAGAGTGATTATCTTGAAGAAAGAAGAATTTATGAGGCTGACAAAGGGATGCAAACTTTGCCCTTGATTTATTAGATTCATATGTGCATAGCTTATAGCACTTTAATATTTTGATACCAAAAGCTTTTTATCCAATAAGATCCTATTAGGTCTAGAATCACAAATGGAGGATTTCAAAAATGATGGACGATAATGCAGAGAATAAAAACATAACGAAAAAGCCAAAAGCATAACATAAGAAATTCTGGCAGATTTGAAAAGAGGATTCATGAAGCTTTAATCACTTCTCTGTCTGCCCCAGTCCCTCCTCTTTAACCTTGCGAGCAAATAGAAAATCGAACAAGAATATTTGAGCAATATTAGGTGTTAATATGAAATACAGCAAAATTTTGGTATGTATGGCTGTGCTTGTTTGCCTTGCAGTTCAGGCATTCGCACAGGACCCTCTGGGCACAGATTCCAATGGCAAGACAATGGGATCTGGCGGAGATTGGATTAGCCCCAACATGGGTCAAGTATACACGCGTACAAATTCTGATCCGGGACTGGCAAGCATGTTGCGTTGGCTTGATACGCCGGTACCAAACTTCCCCTGGTATACCACAGGTGGTTCCTTCTACAGCAAAACATATAGCGGCAATACATTCTCGCCCTATACAGAGTACTACACAACCAGCGGCGCGCCTGTAGTTAGTGGGATAATAAGCAATCCTACCAGGTTCGATATAACGCAGAGAACACCTTCCACGGTGTACTACGGTGCGGGCGTGGGACTGCCATACACCCAGTATGCATCCACAGTGCCGTCCAAGACCAATGATCTCTGGATTCAGGGAGCAAATAACTGGACACAATATGTTGTGAGCCCAGTTGGGACCTGGCTGCAACTTATCGCCTACGCGCCAGTTGAAGGACCGGCAGGCTTCTATGAGATGACCCAGACCGATACAACTAGTTCGAAGTACAATACTTACCAGTTCAACCAGGGCTATAACACTATGAACTTCAATGCGGACCAAGTTGGAAGACACATGCTCTACTTTGTGGTTAACAACCAGCCCAGCAATGTAGTCGTTGTGGATGTATTTGCCCAAACTCCTGCAGGAAACGCAGGGGTAGGCAATTACCCAGTAACAGGACAGACACCTGTAACCGTATTCGGTAATTCAAATGGCTTTACTACTACAACTACATCAAATGGTCTCACCAACACCACATCCAACGGTCAAACCATCATTACCGACACCACAGGCGACAGACCTGGAAATGCAGAGGATCATACTGGTGCCCCTGGGCAGAATTGATTTGGCCCCAGGTTTTCTTTTTTAAAGGTCCAATCATATGCATTTAAATTTTAAAGCGATGCGCATCTTGTCGGATTTCCAGTAATATTTGACTATAGATTTAAAAATTTGCCCCAGAAAAGCATTATAGAAGAGAGAATAGATGAAATTACCGTCTGGAGGCTAAACGATCTGATGTAAGAGCCAAAGTGATTGATCGGTATGCGGAACTGGAGATGAAGATAGACAAAATTGAGGAATCTTTGGAATTGTAGAGATAGGATCAGGACAAAGGCTGCTTAATGGCTGCAGGGGCCGCGGAGAGAAAGAGAAAGATTTCGAATGGTGGACAATTAACCTGCCTTAATCCCGTGAATCTCAATGGCCCTGAAGAATTATATCTTAGGCGACTTTGAAATGAGCATGGCCGAAATGGTTGATTCTGCTTCAAAGGTTACTTTTCGAAAGTATACCATTGTCCTGTGAGCCGCCAGTATAAATCCGTAGACAGCAGGGCCAACTATCACACCCACTAACCCAATGACAAAAAGCGGCGCCGTAAACGCCATGAGAGGGATGATTTGATGCGCTCGCCGATGCCAGACGAGTTATGGCCATGGTATAGTCTTGGGTGAGCAGGTAGTAAATGGCAATCGGCCCAAAAATCATTCCGGTCCTATCAATGGAACTAGAGCGACTACAGCTATTATCATGATGCATAAATAAAACAACATTTGAAGTTGATAGCAGGCGGGCATTTCGGTTGCCGAGTCTTAATTGCTATCAAACTCGCATAATTTTTTTAGGAAATTGTGCCAAGACAATATATTCTTGCTGCTTCTCATATTTTTCCCAAACGCGGCAACGGGTTTCTTTGTATGCAATTTGTCCAAAAAAAAAAACGTACGATCTCTGAAGTTGCTAGCCTTCGGGCATCAGATTTATTACCATCTGTCGATTCCGAGCTAAAATATTTGTACGTGTTTAGCTAGCTAGCTTTGCCGTAAGCATTTGGAGACAATCCAGT
>CAZWHG010000016.1:0-54690 GCA_964633785.1 uncultured Methanotrichaceae archaeon | reverse complement strand
AGTTACGTGTCTTACAATAGCTTTTTCTTGCTTTCTTCCCATGATTACTGATATGCGCTTTTAGTTTAAAAAAGTTGCGTTAAAAACTATAATTTTTCAGGAAACCTTCTCCTAAATTTAGAACGAAGTCTTGCCCAATTCTGATCTTCACTATGTGCAAATGGTCTCTCATTCACTTCGAGTTACGTACCTACGTAGCGATCTTTCGGCTCTTACGTAGTAGAGATCGCTATGCTGCAACAATGTTACGTAGTTTACGTAGTATTTCAAGAAGAAGGGATAAAGAGAAAGCAAAATATGCAATTACTCCATCACTTTGATGGAGTTATAGTTGAATTACCAAGAGCCTGTATCATCAGTAGGTTGACTATTGGTCATATGGGTCATTTTCAACTATTATTTGGTATCCGATATTATTTAGATCAGTGCGGTTAATGATAGAGATGAGCCATATAGCTAATATCGTCATGATCTGGCGGTTAGAACTCAGGAGCCGAATAAACGATCCAACGGTGATAACGATCTTTTTGTATTTCGAATATCAAAGGTAATGTCTTTCTCGGTTAAGTCGCATCGCTAGCGTAACATCCAAGAGATGAGAAAACAACAAAGTTCCTGAATGCGAGTTATCCTGCATGTTGATCTTGATGCATTCTTTCCATCGGTAGAAGTTCGAGAGCATCCAGAATTAAAGGGCAAGCCTGTAGTAGTCGGGGCTGATCCAAAAGAAGGCAAAGGCAGAGGTGTTGTTAGCAGTGCATCCTACGAAGCCAGGAAGTTCGGCGTCAGGTCAGCCATGCCAATATCACAAGCCTGGAAGCTATGCCCTGATGCAGTCTATCTCAGACCGCATTTCGAACTCTATGTCAAAGCATCCAATAA
Source organism: uncultured Methanotrichaceae archaeon (assembly GCA_964633785.1). Lineage (GTDB taxonomy): Archaea > Halobacteriota > Methanosarcinia > Methanotrichales > Methanotrichaceae > Methanothrix. The sequence goes on along the minus strand of CAZWHG010000016.1, from coordinate 53,808 downwards.
CATAATGACCATTCTAAAAAGGCATGCAGATAAATTTGAACAAGGCGGCATAGACGAAGCATACCTTGACATCTCCAATCAAGTGAAGGATTTCGACGAAGCCGAGAAAGTTGCCAGGAAAATAATGAAAGAAGTACTGGAAAAAGAAGGATTGACCTGCTCTGTGGGTGTCGCTCCCAACAAGATGATTGCAAAGATTGCCTCGGATTACATGAAGCCCTATGGTATGACTGTAGTCAAAGAAGATGGGGTCGGGGATTTCCTATTCCCTCTGGATATCAGAAAAATTCCTGGAATAGGACCAAAAACTAAGGGCATTTTAAAGGGGCTATATATCGAAACCATTAGTGATCTAGCTGCCGCCAAACCTGAGATGCTGAAAAGAACTTTCGGGGTATGGGGAACCAGATTGCACGAGTTTGCCAATGGGATTGATCAAAGCGAGGTAACAGAAGAATATGAAACAAAATCAGTAGGAAGAGACACCACTTTTGAAAAGGACGAAGATGATGAAGGTCAAATACTTCGTGTCTTGGATGGATTGGCAGAGGAAGTACATAAAGATGTGACTGCAAATAGTTTTAAATTCAAAACCATTACCGTTAGAGTCAGATATCAGCATTTTGACACCCATACTCGATCCAAGTCATTGATGTTTCCCACAAACGATCTTGACATTCTTAGAAATAATGCCAGGAGGCTTATTGCACCCTTCCTGAGAGGAAACAAGAAGATCAGGTTGATTGGCGTGAGAGTCTCAAATCTACAGCAAGGCACACTTGCTCGGAATTGACAAGCATTTTTCTTGAAAGTTCATGATGTCCTTCCAGTAGATGGGCAAAAAAGGAGATGTGAAGGAATCATCCGTCCCATGGGGCGATATCTAAGACCTGATCATTACCAGGAGCATTTTGAATCTGCTCAACGCTCTTAAAGCATGAGTCTCATTAACTGGCAGGATTATCATCTGACCTGTCTCCAAATGGTAGGCTTTTCCGGATATTGTTATCTCGGCTTCACCATCTAGGATTTGGACAAGAGCGTCAAACGGAGCAGTATGTTCGCTTAGTCCTTGATCCTTCTCAAAGGCGAAGAGTGTAATGGGTTCCCGCGCTCTTGCGAATTTATCTCTCGGCTCACGACGGAGCCATCCTGGTAGTTAATCAAGTCCTTGAGGCTTTCTACATTAGGCGTGCTAACATTTGTCATGCTTTCAAGCTCCTGCGCCCCAATTCGGTCAGGAAAACCTTTGAGATGGCATTGGGAAGAGTCAAGCTTGACGCATACTCACTGGTCATAATGTCTATCTGCCCGGATTTCTTCAAGAGCTTCAGACGAGTCCCAAGTTCTGTTGCATCAAGCTTCAATATCTCATTGACCTTGACAGGGCTGATGGAGGTCTTTGGGGATAACTTATTGATCGCGCTAAGAATCTTAAGATCCGTATCGTCCATAAATAGCACCGGATAATATATAACCTCTCATAATATTTAAATTATAGCTATTGCACTTTGAGTAGGTCAACACCCATCGAATGGCACTAAAAATCGGGTTGATGTCTTTATGCCATGATCTCTATTGCCATTGATTCCTCATGCACAACAATTTCGGTTCGCCAGTAAACATTATACCAGAATTTGTGACCCATGCAACTTTGCCTTCTGTCACTTTCCACAAAACCCCATTTCATGAGTTTTCTAAGTGCATTGGAGAGTCCGCGCTCGGTTCTTCTCCAAGTCGCATAAGATGAAGTGTCAAGCCTCATTGCCTTAGCGATCTCTTTAACAGATCTTGCATCAGCTTCGCTACATGGTAGAATTTCCAAAATCTGCTCTTGATTCATGCGTCCCTCCAATAATAATGAATACTAATTAATGATATTTAAATATTTCGAGATGGCACGAATTAAGTAGACTAATAATTTATCTTAAATGAATGGACAGGAATCATTATAATTTCTGCCATCGATCTTTATATCTCCAATTCCATCCATGCATCGCGATCATATGTATCTCCCATCGCCAAATTGACACTTGCAAAGAAACTGCTTTCAATATGTCCAAAATGTAGACAAATCTGCTATTCATATTATTGTTAATAGTCGTAATAGTTATATAAAGATTTTGCATGCTAATGATATATTATTACCTGTATTTGACAAATCTGATTTTATAATCTATCTTTTTCGCAAATAATTGGTAAATTCAGCCTAAACATCTTTATAATAGCTATTATTACTAGGATTATTCTCATGTCATAATTTGATTTATATGATAAAATTAAATTTAAATAGCTAATAATACAACTCTTGATCAGAGCCTACAGATCGTCTTGCCCCAATTCCCCCTGGAGGCTCTATCCCTTTCTATTTTCCATGTAATCTGGATCAGTATTTCTCCTATATATTCATATAGAAGGATTGTATACTTTTTATGCATTATGACGGAAACAACTGTTGAATCAATATTCGGCACGAAAGCAGGTATCGTTTGGAAAGCACTCAATCAAAATGGTCCAAGCAACATAGGTTACCTTGTGAAAGCTACATCCATGAGCCGTGATGAGATCAACGGCGCACTTGGGTGGCTTGGTCGTGAGGGCAAGATCATAGTGGAACGGCGCGGACGAGCAATAGTATTCTCATTACATGAGGCAGAAGCACGTTTGGAAGTATCTGTGGGAACAACAATAGTGGATTCTGTGCCACAAGAGAAATCGAAGCCTCGTAGAAGCGTTGCGCCAAAGAAAACCACAAAAGCTCGCAAGACCAAGACGGGCAAAGTCAAAGCTCCTCTCAAACAAAGCGAACGAATGGATGAATTTCTGCTTCATTAGTCGTTTAATAATAGAAATGAACGATATATAACTTATAAGTGATCTGGCGATCAACCCTCATAAACCGATCCGAAAAGCCACGACCTTTTTAATTTTTCCTGCCCTTATTGGTCAGATTCCTCAGAAAACTCATATTATTGGCTATTCGATGATTCAAGAGAGAAAGAAGGAAGGAATGATGATCTCGTCAGTAAGCATCTCATATATGGAAGGCTCTTCATCTGAAATTTCCTCAGGAAATAGATGACTATGTCGCTACATATTTATTATTTCGGCACGAAAGGATCTTGTTGAATCTACAAAATTACCCCTGAATATCAATCTCCGAATGGGTATCTAAGCAATCGCTATGTAACTGCCTCGTAAATTGCGGTCAAAGCTTTATTCTGTGCTGTTAGATGATCCAGGATCACACGAGCCTCTTCCTCAGCTTTCTCATTGATCAAACAGTGTTGACGGGATTCAATCCTTTCACGTCTTTCTTGAAGCTTCTGGCTGATTAAGATGATAGATGCAGCATAGGATGTCAGCATGGATAGAGCCAGGTTCATCAAAATAAAGGGGTAGGGGTCCCAATGGTGAAACCAACCAGTGACATTCATCAAAATCCAGACACCAAATATGGCGGTCTGCAAGAATATGAATTTCCATGATCCAACAGCGTCAGCAACCCTGTCAGCGGCCTTCTGGCTAAAGGTGAGTTGCTTTTCGAAAAGTACATTACCATCGCAGACCGGGGGATGCTCATGTTTATATGGTTCAGGAAAGTCAAGCTTAATTTTTGTCATACGTAATCCCTTCTTTCTGGCAAAATTGAACTATTATGATTTCTATGTTATGGTATCCTGCCGGAAGACAGTCAATATGGATTTCAACCATAGGATGATTTGTTCATCTAAAATATATAAGTATATTAAATCATAGCGGAGCGAAGGCGAATAATGCGTGCCTTGAATAAGCCCGATGAGAAATTATCTCGCGGTCATTACAGAATTAATTTTTTAAAATTGATTTATATTTATTCAACAAGCGATCTTGTTTCTGAATCTGAACAAGCCAATCGCTCTCGCTCCGTGATGATCCTAGATCACGGATATTTAAATTAATTTATTAAGTTATTGACCCACTTATTTATACTGGAAAGATGATGATAAATAGATTAGCAGAACTTAGACAGTAAGAAGCCTATTGCGGGAGAGTCTATTGGTCATATGGTTCAATTATGCCATTATTTGCTATCAGGTTCTTCTTCGGTGCTGTTGATGGCAGAAATAAGCCATAAGGCCAATATCATCATGGTCTGGCAATCTGCTCTCAGAGTCATATTGCGTGTCCTTACAAAGCATCTTTGAATTTAGATGTAGCATTCCGAAGGACATCCTGTTAACTACCTCAACCATCGGTAGGTTTTTCTTGTGATAGATTACACAACCATTTGAGGAAATATCAGTTGATATGATTCGGGTGTCATTGTCATATCAACAAAGGGGGATAAAATTATGGCTATCAAAGCACTAGATATCGTTCATATTTATCCCTTTTCATTTGGTCCCCGACTATAATATACCGCAAGGTTGTACGAATATCATTATGCCGTAAGATGTGACGCACAATGCTAATATCCGCTCCATTAGAAATCATCATAGTTGCGGTTGATTGTCGGGCAAAGACATGAACCCCTCCACGTTTCTCAATGCCTGCCATTTTCTTATACGTGGTAAACATGTGATGAAGATCTTCCCTGCGCCAAAAATTGCCATAATCCGTAAAAAACAGGGGTTTTCTTCCTTTAACCTCTAGCTGTGGCCTGACCTGCAAGTATTCCTTCAAAATGCTTGCGCAATCATCAGAAATAAAAACTACTCCATCCTTGCCGCCCTTGCCACCTCTGACCCTGATAGTAAGGCTTTTTAGGTCTATATCCTCATCATCCAAGTTGCATAACTCTGAAGCTCGTAGGCAGCCGAAAAAAAGGGTTTTTAGCATCGCGAGATGTTTAATGTTACAAATCACAGAAAATATTTTATTTATCTCTTCGACAGTGAAAAAGTAAGGGATCGTATTATTAGGAGTTATTCTCTCAAATTCTACTTGATCGCCTAGCATCTGATGATATGCCTTGATAGCATAGCCATATTGGTTTAAGGTGCTTCGACTAAGATTCTTGGTATATAAATAGCCACGGAATTTTTCTATATCTTTAGCTGTTGGTTTAATGGCCTTTGAGAATTCAAGATACCTGTGGACATTTCCAAGGTATCCATCTATAGTGCTATCTCTAAAGCCTTTGTCTTTTAAATAGCGATGGAATTTATTTATTTCTAAACTGTAATTCTTTTCAGAAACATTTTTTAAATTCCAATCAATATTTAGTTTCGAATTCTTCAAAGCTATCTCATCCTTACCATATTTTCAAGCGTCCGATTTCTGAATAAGATTGCGTCCATTGCTACAATCCCGTAAACCATTTCAAAGAAAAGTTAAAAAATCAATCTCATTAGGGCACAGTTCAAAGCTTGAGACCTGTTCAGGACTTGGGGTCCTGTGACCGGCGTTCAAATCGCCGTGGCCCCATAAAAATGCTCTTTTAATTCATATTTGGATGGTTACCTACTGAACTGAAATGCGTGCTATGATATTGGCCAAAATTTCATGAAGTTACAGAGAATGAGGCATTGCGCTGCTTGGGTGCGGGGTGAGATTTCGGAAGAGGCCATCCAAAGCCATCGACGAAACTCGCCAGGCTGCGCTCGCACATGTGTGCTCGGGCGCGGGAGGTCGGATGGGCCTGAGAGTCCGGTGGAGATGGTTGTTGGATAAGGATGCTTTTCGGACGGCAGGATTTTGGTGACGGTGGCATTTCATCATAATTATATTCTAATACTTATATTTAACGTCAACGGACCAAACCACAAAGGGCCACGAAGATACAAAGGACGCACAAATATATTCGAGAAAGACCGTCTTTAATGTTTCTGGAAAACATGGCAGGTGATATTGTGGTCAAACCATAAGCAGTCTCAATCTTCCTCATATCTCACCAGCCCCTCCCACCTAATGTTTGGCTGTGCTGTTCTTGGCATACTATCGATGTCTCAATCTTCCTCATATCTCACCAGCCCCTCCCACCCCTCTCCCCCAAAATTTCCGAAGACCCCCACATCGCCCTTCTTTGCAGTCGCATTCCCTTCGAACAGATCTCCCCCTCGCATCGCGAGATGCGTCCATTCCTTCCCGCATACCACTGACACATTCCCGGCACCCGGAACCCTGATCCGAAACAGGTAGCTCTCCCCCGCCTTTAGCCCCCCCTCCAGCGGCCAGTAGAGATAGGCTCCCGTCTCGCTGAATTTTCCGAAAGCCATGGGAAAGCCGCCGCCCCCACCCGAGGAGGCATTGATGCCGTATTCCAGGACAGAGTTGTACTTGCCGGGATCCTCTCTTCGCTTGCCATAGGCCTTCAGAATATAGCTTCCTGGCCTAGGAAACTGGACATAAATATCATACCGCCCACCATCTCTCTGGCAAAATGTGTAGCTATCCCCAGCAGCCGCGCCGTCCGCATACTCCAGACCCGCCATCATCAGCACGTCCTCTGGAGCCATGATGGAGACATTGATCTGCTTATCCGCGCTTATCGTTCCGTTCCTCTGCCCAAGCTCAAGGCCCAGATTAAAAAAGTCCGACTCCAGAAAGACCCAATTCTCAAACTCCTGCTTGGAAACAGGCTTGTCAAGAAGCTGCCACCGCTCGTCCTCGGGAAGGTGGCTAAAGATGAATTGATACGGCGGAGTCATAAAATAGTGATCATCGAATTTGCGCACATACTTGCCTTCCCCGTTCACATACCCCGCCCCCCAGGTGCAGTCCATCAGATACCAGGATCCGTTTATCTTAACGCCGTTCCAGGCATGATTGAAGGGACCTGTGAAGTTCTTGCCAGGCGCGTATCCGTACCCTTTCCCATAGCCTCTGATCCTAACTGCCTGCAGACCCGCTTCCCCGGCTAAAGAGAGGAAGAGATCGGAATAGCCGTAGCAGACCGATTTTCTGCTCTTCAGGACATCCTCAGAATTCGTGGCCCCGGTGCCTCCCTTGAAAAAAACCTCAACGTTGTAGTCGATGTTCTCTGTGATCCAGCGGAATATGGCTCGGGCCTTCTCGCGATCATTCTTTGCCGGTTCGATCAAATAGGCAGCCAGGCTTTCTACCGTTGCTTCGGCGGATGTTGGCGCATTCAGTGCATGAAGGTCGATTTCCTCATAACTATAATTCAGGGCAGCACTAAAATCATTAGGAGCAATTATCGCCAAATCATTTTCTGTATCCTTCTCAGAGGTGACAGGCGTTTCTGCAACAGCCATCACAGCAAATAGCTGCGGCATTAGAAGAAGCATAATAATTATTTTTTTCATGGACATCTCTTTAGTAGGAATCAGAAGATATTTTGTCCTCGCTATTTTTTAGAGCTAACCCCAGGTTACTATGTTTTAATCTGATCTAAATAATCCCTTTTTCCCTGAGAGCAGCTCGCATCTCAGTTACTTCCGATTCCAGCTTTTCAAATCTCTGTTCAAGATATCCCTTCAGATCTTTTCTGGACTCCTGAACCTCTTCCAGCAGGTTTTCCTGGGCATTGAGGGTCTCTCTTTGCAGATCGACCATTGCATCCATCTTTCTGCCCAGATTGTCATTCAAATTATTCACTGCCCCAATGAGATTATTTAGATGGGACGCAGCAGTATCCAGCCGAGAATCTGTCTCTCCCTTATCCACAAGCTTGTAGAACCTGCTGAAATCACCTTTAGGCTCTGAATATTCTCTTTCGATAGAGGAAACTTGTATAAGATTATCATTAATATTAATAGCTTCTTCAAACCACTTCAGCTTATCCTCATTGCCTTCTGCCAATATTTTCACTCGGCGGTCATCAAGGTTCTCCACAGTACCTTTTAATCCCAGCATTCTGGCAAAATCGGTAACTTTTGCTCTATATCCCGTCTTCTGGACACTTCCCGAGACATAAGCGGTAAGCCTTTTCATCATCTAACCGTTTTTAGCTCTTTGTATATGTCTTTAACGCTATATTTCAGCGGAAGAATAGTATTGCAGGATTTTTACAGCACGATCTCCATCATGTCATGGCCCAGTGGCCACTCCTTGAGAGCCATCTCGTGGGGCGGATAAAGGTGGCTCAGATGCGTGAGCAGAAGCCGTTTCGCGCCCAAGCGCTCCCCCAGAGCCATGGCTTCGTCTGCCGTCATGTGCTTGCTGATGGTGTAGCCCGGCGGGGTAATGGCATCCGCCAGCATCAAATCAGCATCCTTCATCAGCTCCAGGCTCTGTTCAGAAAGCTCCATCTTGGTGTCGCTGGTGATCACCACCACTTTATTGCCGTCGTCTATGCGCACGCCTACCGTCTCCGTGGGTGGGTGGTTGACGGGAAAGAGGGTGAACTGCATTCCGGCAATATCGAAGGGCTGATAGGCTACGGCGTCATGGCGCACGGGATTGAGGAAATAAAGATAGTTTAGGATATAGTCCATGGTCTCCTTGAGAGCATAGACATCCACATGGCTTTGCACCCGGTGAAAATCCCCAAAGCCGGCATAGTGATCATAATGAGCATGCGTCCAGATCACGCCGTCCACATTGGAGATATCCTTCTTCAAAAGCTGCCAGCGCAGATCTGGGCTGCTGTCCACCAAAATCCGGCCGTCATCCTCATCCGACTCTATGAGAACGGAAAACCTCATCCTGCGGCTTCTGCCCCCACGAAGAGCATCCATGCAGGCTGGACACTTGCAGCCGATCTTGGGCGTGCCGATGGCGTCGCCCGTGCCCAGGAGCGTGACCCTCATGCGCTCCTCAAGTCCCGCACGACGTTACTCATGCCGTAACACTCCGCTTGTAATCAGAGATCCGGCGGCGGAACTCCTCGACAGACAAATCCAGATCTTCCTGGCTTAAATGTCTGCGATCTTCCAGAAGGGCATTGAGCACAGCTTCCCTGATCACCAACCGGAGGTCCGAGCCCGAGTAGCCCTCCGTCGCTTCTGCTAGAGCAGCAGTATCGACGTCTGCATCGATGCGAGACAAGACCTTGTCCAGGATCATGCGCCTCATATCCTTGTCCGGCAGAGGGAAGCTCAATACTTTGTCAAACCTCCTCCAGGCCGCATAATCCAGAAGCTGGGGGTGGTTGGTGGCCGCCAGAAGCAAAACGCCATGCTCCACCAGGCTGATCTCATCTATGGCTTTGAGGAGCGAGTTGACGGCCCTCTTCATGGCACCATGCTCATCAGAGGTCCTGGTCTTGGCCACAAAGTCAAACTCATCAATAAGCAGTATGCAGGGGGACAGCCTCTTGGCCAGCTCAAAGACCTTGTCTATGTTCTTAGAGGTCTCTCCCAAATACTGGCTGGTGATCATGGAGAGGCGAACCTCCACAATTGGGAGCGAAAACCAACTGGAAAGAGCCCGGGCGGTAGAGGTCTTGCCGGTTCCCGGAGGGCCGACGAAAAGAAGCTTGCCGATCTCATAAAGGCCGATCTCTCGCAGATATTGCCGGTTTTTCAGAGCTTTGCCCATCTTTTCTATCTCAGACTTCTGGTCATCAGTCAAGATCAGACCGGCAATTGTGTCCCTCACATCCTCAGGGGCCTTGATGTAGGCCAGCTTGAGAAGATCTTCCGCCTCCTTGGAATCCTTGCAAAGCTCCTTAATCTTGGCATCGATCCATTCCCGGTCGGCAGAAAGAGGCTTATTGGCGCTCCTGGCCTGGGCATAGCTCACATCCAGAGAATCATAGTTCTCATAGAAGTAGGCCAATGTGGGATTTGATTTAATCCTGGCCAGGTCCTTTTGATTGGCAAACCACTTGGCTGCCACATCGAATACGGTCAGCCGGAGCTGGGAACCAAACTCCTCATAAGCCACAAACGTGAGATCTTTTACGATCGCTTTGACATTCTCAATGCCATAAATCTTCTGTGCATCGGCGCTGGTTACAAAAATCGGCCTTTTGACGCTCTTGGTCTGCACATCGAAGTAATGCTTGCGAATATTAGGAGGCAGGTCGTCTTCATTCAAATTTTCTGTGCGGTTATAAATATCTGCAGTCAGCAGCAGCTCTGCAACATCAATAGCGCCAAACTTCTCCAAGCCATTCTCTACGCCCATCTTTAAAGCTCCATGGAACTGAACTAAACTAGTGGCCTATAAAAAGAGATAAAGCTTTCCATTCGTCAAGTCTCCCGGTTATTGATGGCCGCCCGGTAGGCCGCCAGGAGAAAACCGTAGAGTGTAGGCCCGATAATCACGCCTATGATCCCTACTACGAATATGGGAGCGGTGTACGCGAGCAAAGTAACTATGGGGTGAATTCTGGAACTCTTCATGGCCAGATGAGGACGGATTACGTTCTCCGGTATCACCATGAGCACCACCGTTCCGAATATCATGATTATCAAGAAACGGATCAAGTCCCCCATGAACAGATAATAGAGTGCCATGGGAATGAACACGAACGGAGGCCCTAGCATGGGGACGAGCGTAAAGATGCCCACGACAGCACCCATCAAATAGGGATAGGGCACGCCCAGCATGGAAAAGCCGACGGCCGCCAAAACGCCGCTCAACATGGATGTGGTAAAGTAGACCGTAAAAAGGGTGTTATAGATGCCGCTGAGCTCCTGCAGAAAATCCAGAACGATTGCTCTCTTCTGCCTGGGAATAAGGTCCACAGCCTTGGCCAGGAACTCCTTGCCGTCAATGAGAATATAGTAGGTGAAGAATACCACCACAATCAATTGAGCAAAAAGCACGGGAAGATTGGCGGCAAATGAGGTTAGCTCTTGCTGCACGATGGGAAAGAGCCAGGTGACAATGGTCACAGGAATGTCGCTTATCTCCTGTACGTTCTTGAGTATAATGACATTTACGTAATTATAAACCCAGGCAGGAAGGGCGCCAATGGCCCATCTGTCGATCTCCTGGGTTATGGCCGTGAATTGTATGCCTGAGAGTGCTCCGGACCTTTCCAGATTGGATATCTCCACCAGGAGCACAGTGGTGATGCCGAGAAGGATGGCCAGAATGAAGATGAAGACAATCAATATAGAAAAAAATGAGGAGATCTGTCTTTGCCGGGTCAGCCGAAAGAAGGCGGCAAAAAGCGGCTTGAGAAGAAATACCATGACTATGCTCAGCAAGATAGTAGTAAGGAAATCCTTGGTCAGGTATACTGTGGCGAGAAAGACCAGGAAGACCAGAGATCCTGCTGCCATGTCAAAGCGACGGCTGAAATCCATAATATGGTTTTACCCTCTCAACAGTAAAAACTTTTCGAGTGATTTTTAGACCATTGGAATTAGCTATTCGGAGATTAGCTTGCCATCGATTCCCACCACATAGCTCTTCTGAGGCACATCTTTTCCCGATAGGCGCACCGCCTCGGCAACCAGCTTTGCAAGCTGAGAGCAGCAGGGCACAATCATGTGAAGCACGGCAATGTCCTTGATCTCGTTTTGCTTGAGAATCTCGGCCAGCTTTTCCACAAATGGTCCGGTCTCATCCAACTTGGGGCAACCCACCAGGGCCACGCGACCTTTTATAAAGTCCTGCTGGATGGCAGGATAGGCAAAGGCGGTGCAGTCTCCGGCTACCAGCAGGCGAGCGCCCTGCAGGTAAGGGGCCCAGGGACGGACCAGTCTCATCTGGATGGGCCAGCCGCATAGCTCGTTTGCACAATCTTCCCATGGCTTTATCTTTTCATGCGAAAAATCCGCCTGGGCCCTTTGATCAGGCTTGAGAATAATGGGAGCCGTGCAGGGCCTGACAGCCGCAGAAGAACCCACACCTGCATCCTCGCCTCTTGAATGATGCAATTGTCCATGCTCGCGGGCCAAGCTTTGATGCTCTCTGGCCGCCGTTTCGTCAAATTGAAGCGCGTCTCGCTCCTCGATGGAGAGAGCTCCCTGTGGGCAAACGACCAAACAGGCGCCCAGGCCGTCGCAGAAGCTATCGCTCACCACGCAGGCTTTTCCGTCCTTCAGCTCTATGGCGCCTTCCGCACAGGCGTTGATGCACTCGCCGCAGCCGCTACAGAGCAGCGGATCTATCTTTATGATCTTTCTCATTTATTGCCTACCCGACCATGATCAAATTCGGCATCCACCTTCTCGCGAGTCATGCTTCCCGGCACCAAGGGTGAATCCATTACGCCAGGCATATAACTCCCATTGCATATTATGCCCAGATTATGCCCAGATTACGGCGCATCAAGCCATGAACGAGCATATGCCAGCCACCGATCTCCTCCGCATCTTCCTTCTGACAGAGATAATAGGTCGCAGGTCCTTCCATCAGGAAACGCGCATACGGTAATATCGCCATAGGGCGTATGAACGCTTCTCAGGCTGCCTCCGCTCCTCCGGCAAATCGTATCGGCTGACTGCGTATACATGCCTGCGGATTCGGAGACATATCCCGGCAAGATATTTGGTCTTGGGCTGCGGCTGCAGGTCCCTAGGAAGAATGCCTGGGAGTCGCACCAGCTCGCATCCGGGAATACACACATTCCTTGACCGCCGTTAACACCCGGTGACAAACTGTAAAGATAGCCTGACTTAACACAGTAGGAGCGTGCCTGATCGGCAGAATCTTCTGCCATAGCCGTCAGCATGCCCGCGGAAAGAAAGGCCAGCATGCAAAGGCCTGTGAAAATATTCCTTACAAATTTCATCTTTCCTTCCCTCCGATTACGGTACCACCAGGCCAAAGATAGCCCATCTCCAGTCAGCTCCCTTCATTCGGGGTGACTGATTTTGGCTTTCTTCAGGAAGAACTATTTGCACCCTCTCTCCAAAATTGCCATAATCAGTCCTTTCCTGCAGAGTCGAATGTATGGTAAAGTCTTGCTCTTCTATCTTGAGGATCGAGGGCGTGAGGGTCAGGCTGGAATTAATTTCAATTCTCCTTAACAAAGAGGTCTGTTTGGAAATCCAGCCTGTGACTGAGACATTGCTGTTGCCTCTAATTGAGGTATTATCAAATTCAAAGTTCTTGTTGTCGAATTCGTCGGGCATAGGGAAAGGCGAAGCGAGGTAGGCAGCAAAGATCTGCGTGCCCAAGATGTTTTCCTTGATCAGGGAGATTGGTTCTGCCATTACGATATAGCAGTCTTCACCGTCAACGGCCTCTGTGCCTATGATCGATAAGTTGCTGTAGTTTAGGAGCGCCACCTGACCGGGAAGCTCGTTATAGTCCGCCATGACCGCATCAGGATCGTCGATGATAAATTGTGTCCAGTTATCTCCCTCTTTCCAATACTCAGTACCATTTAAGAAGTATCCTTGCCAGGAGAGAACTTGCCCGGTTCCAATATCCGTAAGCTGATGGCTCCACCAACCGGACTGTGCCGTCAGGTTCACCTTTCCATTTGTAGCTTTAACAGCCGCAAATTTGTCTTGGAGCGATTCATTGCTATAGGTGATAGTGCTTTCTGCAGAGCGGGCGTAGATATAAGTAGTGAGATTGTCCGCGGATGCAGTCATCATCTGCTTGAGTTGATCAACGCTTACGTCCTCTGCAAAGACAATAGGGAAATATAGCAGGGAAATAAAAGCGATTATCGTCATTATAATTTTCATGCGAAACCTCCAAGAGGTAAATGAGCTCAACTCGTCTATAAATATTTGCATGTTATTGGTTTAGGAATGAATCGCTGGGCAAAAAAGGTAAGAAATCGAAAATGAAACATCCCAATAGGGCAGTTCTAATGAGAAAATGCACATCAGTCAGAAGATATGGATGGAATTATGACACTCACTCTTCTGTGCTACTTTAAATGCTCCTCTTTCAAGCGACACCTATGCATCTCTTCTTCCCCATGCGCTTGCAAGGAGGCCATCTCCTCATCTTGGAAGGCAGAGAGGCGTGCCATGAGCAGCTCGTAATTCACCTGGTGCCCGTCAAACTCCGGCCCGTCCACACAGGCCAGCTTCGTCTTTCCTCCCACCTCGACTCTGCAACTGCCGCACATGCCGGTGCCGTCGATCATGATGGGGTTGAGGCTGACGATGGTCTTAATCTGACGGGGCCGCGTGACATTACTGACCATTTTCATCATGGGCACGGGCCCGATGGCCACTACCAATCCCGGGACCTCTCTTTGCAGGGCTTCCTCCAGCAGCTCTGTCACCACTGCTTTGCGCCCCGATGAACCGTCGTCTGTGCAGATCAAGAGCACATCGGAGACGGCTGCCATCTCCTCTTGAAGGATGACAAGCTTTTTTGTACGGGCCCCGATGATGCTCACCACCCTATTTCCCAGGCTTTTGAGTTTCTTGGCGATGGGATAGAGTACAGCCAATCCCGTTCCTCCGCCAACACAGATAGCTGTCCCTACATTTCCTACTTCGGTGGGCCGGCCCAGGGGTCCAGCTACATTCAGATAATAGTCACCCACCTGCAGAGTCTTGAATAGTGCCGTGGACCGGCCCACAACATGGAAGATGATAGTAATGGTGCCGTTCTCTGCGTTCATGTCTGCTATGGTCATAGGGATACGTTCTCCACTTTCATTGGCCCTGAGAATCACGAACTGCCCCGGTTGGGCAATTCGGGCGATCTTGGGCGCCTCAATCTCATTGAGAATGATATCTCCACCAGCCATCTCCCTGCGCCTGACTATCCTGTACATTCGATCCTCAACAGAGTGTGTGTTGTTCAAATTAAAAAGACTGGCGAGAAAATTTTGTCGGCTGAAAAATCCTTAATGGAGGTTATTTTTCTATATCATTTAAAATAAATAGTCATTTTTTTCAGATCTTCCTTATATTTTTCCTCTCATCCACTCGCCCAAACCCCAGACAGGAGGATCTATCCGTTAATATGATTGCCTCGCCCTCTCATCGTCCCTCTTTCTCATCTTCCGCGATGTGGGCGTTAGGCAAAAAATCTTGATCCTTGTTGTTTCCTCTTATATTCTCCACATCGTATCCGGTTTCTTCCGGGACTTTCGATTCCAGAACCCACATAATTTGCTCCGGCTCATACGTACCTCCAGTGGAATAGCATCTTACCATCGGAGCGCCGATAAATTCAACCCGTAAATTGCATAGCGGGCAAATCGCTACTACAACTTCCCCTTTTTCATTCTTCTTTTTGGTATTGAACATGGGTTTCATCTCCATGAAGCATTCCAATCATGTTCACAGCCGTTCTTCATCCACATAAACATTCGGTCTGGCTACCCCAAGTCAGAAATGGCTCAAGGGGGTTCTAACCTGTCCCTAGCCTCAGGTCTCGCGTTTTTCATTTGTGTCTATTGAATACCCCGCGATCCGTTTCTTCCTAAAGCAGGCTATCCAAGGTTGCCCTCTTGACGATCAATTCTTATCAATTGAAAAGGCTTATTATGTAATAGTAATAATATTGCTTACGATGCTTAGCATAACAGATCTAAATGATCGGCAGCTTTACCTGGAGAGCGACCGTTGGCAATGTAGCTTTGGCCATGGCGAGCCGGTGAGGCTGGGCCTGGTCCTCGAGGCTGTGGACCTGTCTACAGGTGACGAGAAGGGCTTCTCTTACGTCATCGATGCCGGACTCATTCCACAGTTTGATTTTCTGGACGAGGAAATCCTGGAGGAAGCAAGATTGGACGGCCTGGGGACGCGAGAAGAGCTTCTGCGCTATGCCTACGAATGCTATGGCTGCGTACCTGTGAACATCGATGCCGTGCAACCTCCCAAAGCTTCCTGCGGTATGTCCAGTTTCGTAGCCAAGAGCAGTATAGGCACTGTAATTGCCGGAACAGGTGAAGAGATGGAAACCCGTCACTTCCAGGATTTAGGGGATGCTATGTCTTTTGCTCGCGACTTTTATGCAGTTTATGCTCCCGTCATATTCGGCTTTATTGATGTGGTTCTTGACCATCCCCTCAGAGCGGGGGGGACCGGCTGGGACAAGATAAGGCTGATGGCCAAGAAATAGTCAGGCGGGCAACAGAATAGGTACCACAACCTTATATAAGTTAAATGTCGAATGTAAAATAGTCAGAAGTCGACAACATTTGCAGAGGATATTCAATTTACGAGACTTCTGATCGAGAGGAATGATATGCCATACTATCATATGATGGACTGGTTCCCATTCATGGGATTTGGGACAATTATTTCCTGGTTTATCTCGTTAGCTGTAGCTTATCTGGTATACAAAGATGCTGAGAAAAGAAACATGAATGGGCTCCTATGGGGTTTGCCGATCTTGATACCCTGGATAGGCATTCTGTTTCTGATTCTGTATCTGATCTTGCGCGATTCTGGACATCGCATGGCTGCAGAGAGCAGCGTACCGGCAAGAACTGTGGCTGAAGGGGTCTTGGACGAGAGATATGCAAAAGGAGAGCTGACCCGGGAGATCTATTTGCAGATGAAGGAAGACCTCAAAAAACCAGCCAATTGATTGAAGTCGGATAAGCTCTGCAAGGTTGCCGAGATTTATAGGAAGGCAGGGGATTATAAATCTCGAAGATCTCGTGGACCAAAGTCGGCGATATCTGTTATTTCGAAGCTCAGCCATGTCAAACGAAAAGAGCTTGTGCATCCGCTGCAGTTTGCAGACCAATACCACCCATGTTGCGCTCAATAGCCGCACCAAGCTCATCCATTTTTACAGGTTTGTTTAGAAAGTCATCCGCTCCCGCATCATAGCAAAGATCGCGGCACATCTCTGCCTCAAATGAGGTGACAACTATTATCTTGGGGCCTTGAGACCACCGCTTGCGAATAATCTTTGTGGCTTCAATTCCATCCATTTTCGGCATCTGGATATCCATGAGAACCAGATCATAATGATGCTCCTCCATAGCGACCAAGACCTCTTGGCCGTTCTCGGCCGTATCGGCCCTGAGGCCAAGTTTCTTGAGTGCGATCAGAGCTATCTTCCTATTTACCGGGTTGTCTTCGGCAAGAAGAATATTCAAATTAGATCCAGCCAGCATAGTCCTCTATCATTGATATAGTGCTTTTAGTATAAGAATTTTTCTTTAGTAATTAATTTTGCGGCAGATTTACTAGATTGTTTAAATGATCCATATATGCCCATTTGCAAAGATTTATAAATCTATAATACGGTATTATTAATCATAACTCAAAATTAATTCAAATAAAATATCATAAATGGGCAAACATTCAATTGATGTTAAGTTTCTCAGAGGAATTCAAAGTGAATTCCGCTATGCGTTTTGGTTTTTCTGGAAATTAATTTTGTATACTTGACGATTGGAAAATATAATCGCGATACGAATCCTGGAAGAGGCATGGGAAACTGCGGCTACGAGTATGGCATGCCTCTTTCCCGAGAGGATGGCCAGGGCATAAATTCAAAGGGCAATCAATCCTCAGATCTCATGCAAACTTTTTTCGGCAAAGAGCATCAGGATCTAAATCATGGAAGAGCAAACCATGCAGATGACGAAAAAGGCTATAGACAGATTTTTTTTGACACCCACATTTCAGGCCCTGACTATTGGAGTTCCCTTCTGCATCTTCAAGCTGCTCTTTGGGATGCTTGCCCTGCGAACAGGTGTCCCGTCTGCCTCCCTTTCCGCCTTGGGGTGGATGGTAATTGCCTGGTCCGTTGCTGATTTGATTATGAATCTGGCTCGAGTTTTCTTAGACCTTGCCGGCAGGGAGTCATATATCGAGTACTGCACCATCGCCCAGGCGGGAAGGCTTTTTAATCGGGCCCGGCTCTTCTTAGCCATCGATACTCTGGTAACCTTTTCTATCATATGTTTCGTTCTTTGGTCCGGCTGGATAGTGCGACTCAGCCTGCATGAATCCTATCTTTGGTACGCGGCAACCACATTGAACTTGATTAGCATCTCTGCGGTCAATGTATGGATTGAACTATCCAGGGAAGGGTGAGTCTTCTTGGTAATGAGAAAATGATATATTTTGGAAGTGTATATGATAATGAACTATTATGGAAGATGATGACAATGAATAAAGACCTCGAAAGCCTCCTCTCCGAATTAAAGGCTGTTCATGATGATATTCGCCTCATACCAACGGAGATGATCGTAGTATCTGATTGGGTGCGTCTCAAGTGCAGGTATGGCTGTGACAATTATGGAAATCATCTCGGATGTCCTCCCTTTACCCCTACTCCCCCCGAGACCAGAGCTGTTCTATCTGCATACAGACATGCCGTTCTTGTTCGCTTTGAGGCCAAGCCGGATCCCAAGGTCACATCCAAACACGCCGGCCGTGCTCTCACTAATTCTGTGGTCAAGATGCAAAAAACCGTGGCCGAGCTGGAGAGAGCGGCCTTTTTGGCCGGCTACTATAAAGCATTCGGCATGAACGCCATGCCCTGCGCCCTCTGCGATACATGTATCATCGGGGAGATGCAAGAGAAGGATCAAGCAGTTTTCGATCTGGATAGCGTGAAATGCAAAAATAAGGAGATCATGCGTCCATCCATGGAGGCCTGCGGAATCGATGTTTTCAAAACCCTGCAAAACGCCGGCTTTAGGCCGCGGGTCCTCAAGGACTGCAAGGAAATGGTGGAACTCTTTGGCCTGATACTGCTGGATTAAAAATTCGGATTTTTTTTTTTCGGACGCGTACCGGCTAATAAGCTAATATACCATCACAACCTCCTTTGGTTGGATGCAATGGGAATTGATCGGCACGTTTGCAGCCGTTTTGACCATGTTCGGCTTTGTGCCGCAGATCATTAAGATCTATAAGACGCAGTCTGTAGCAGATGTAAGCCTGGTTATGCTCCTGCAATTCTGCCTGGGAATGCTCCTCTGGCTGCTCTACGGCTTGCATATACGGGATAATATTCTCATCGTGGCCAATACAGTATCATTTCTTAGTTTGGTCGTGGCCATAGGACTATTTTTAAAGTACCGAATAAGATAATCAGCTCTTTTCCAGTTTTTCTCTGACCCGGTGTGCCAGCCGTTCTAATGAGCCTTTGGTGCACTGACGATTTTCGCAGGGGGAGAAATCCTTGGGGCTGCAGCCAGCCAGGAGCTCCATGACCCTGTCCGCCAAATCATTAACTTGCAGATCTTCCAGTTTTTGAAGAAAGAGTGAAGCCTGGGTGTTGAATTCCCTGCATTTTTCCGGATGGGAGATTCCACTCTCATGCAGCTCATAAAGTCGATTCAGCTCCTCTTGGATCTTCAGCCAATCATCTCTGTCCATTGCAGTTATTGCTCTTCTTTCAAGTTTATAAAAGAGATGCGTCAAAGGAGAGAAGAAGATTAATATTTGATATATAGAGGATGATACTCGTCTACAAAAAGAGCGCCATATTTCGAGATGCAAAGATGACCAAATCATTGAATGATACGGGTAAGGTACAAAGACATGAAGCATATTCACACCGGATGGCAGAAGAAGCGGAATACTCTTGCGTCGAAATTAAATTCCTGCAAGCAGACTCTTTGCCGGAAATGCTTCGGCTGCAAAGCGTCGTTGCCGCCAATCTTCCCTGCCCGGAGATCTTCATGTTGCATGACGATTTGTACCTCCGGGATATCCTGCGTCATGAGCGCTCGGCAATCGGTGTGACAACCAAGGAAGGTCTGATTGCCTTTTGCATCATTCGTATTCCCGGCCTCTCCGATGACAATTTGGGCAGGGACATAGATCTTCCGGAAGAGGAGCTTACTGGAGTTGCTCATCTCCAGGCGGCCGCGGTTCACCCTGAGAACAGAGGAAAAGGTCTGCAGCGAAAGCTAACTTCTGCACACCTGCGTGTGATTGAAGAGATGGGATATGAGCATGTCTGCTGCACAGTATCTCCAAAAAATCCAGTAAGCCTTGCCAATTATCTCTCTTGCGGATTGGTTATTGAGGGGCTATGTCCAAAAATGCAGGGCTGGTGGAGATTTATTTTGCACAAAAAGATCTCGCGTGCAAATTTCGATGATTCAGATATGGATGAGTTAGTTGTTCGCAAAAATGTGACTGGGGTTCAGATCTCAGACATAGATGGTCAGTTAGACCTTTTGAAAAGAGGCTTCAAGGGCTTTGAGATAACATCTCATCCCGAAGGCCCAGAAGTATTCTATGGAAAATTCTGATTCTACCGGATAGCCATTGCTACCAGATCCACTAGATCGATTACCTTCTCACCGGCTCCCGCATCTCTCAGATTTCTGATGCAAAGAGGACAGGAGGTGACGATGTAGTCCACCTCCCCCGGAACATCTTCAAGCCTTTTTTTGGCAATTTTCAGAGATAGATCCTTGTATCCCGCCCGAACCCCGCCACCGCCTCCACAGCATCTGGCATCTCTTCTGTTTGTTTTCATCTCTTTGAGGCGGCAGATGGCTCTGATAACCTGACGAGGCTGCTCATAGATCCGGTTATGTCGGCCCAGGTGGCAGGGATCATGATAGGTTACGGTAAGATCAAGTGGCTTCAGGTCAATTTCGGAAATTCTTTCCGCCAAAAATTCCGGGATGCTCTGTACCCGAAAATCCTGGGGATAGCTCTTCTTTAGCGTGGTATAACAGCCTGCGCAGCCGGTAATTACAGTTTTCGCTCCCGTCTTTGCGATCTGTCTGCAGTTCTCATCCACAAATCGCCTGGCATCAAATCCGGTACGCATCAGCGGCGAGCCGCAACACTGCTCTGCAGGGAGCAATGTTGCCCCAAAGCAATGCAAAAGTGCGAAAGTGTTGGCTGCGGTCTTTGTATAACGATAGGAATTCATGCATCCTACGAAATAGACGTAGTCTGCTTTTTTTGAGAGAAGGCTCCTGTCAGTCAGCCAGGAGAGCCTATCTCCAGTGTCGCCAAAAGTGTTGCCGCTCGCAAAGATATTTCTTCTCAGATCTGCTTGCTGGGATGTCATCTTTCCCTGGGAGACAAGCTGTCTTCTGGCGTTCTCAATTATCTCGGGCGGATTTATGCCTGCCGGGCAGTTTTCCGTGCATATCCCGCATGTTGTGCAGCTATTAAGGCTATCCAGAATCTGCGAGTCGGACGAAAGCCCACAGGTGAGGCCCTTCATGATCATAATGCGTCCTCGGGTATTGGCTGACTCCCAGCCGGACTCCTCAAAAGCGGGACAAAAGGTGCGACAGGTTCCGCATCGCACACATTGATTTATCGCCTTAAGATCTAGATTCATTCGAAGCCCATCTTTCCCGGATTTAGAATCCCCTTAGGGTCCAGGGCATTTTTAATGGATTGCATCACAAAAAATGTCTCTATTCCCACTTGCTCTTGCAAATACTCCGCACGAGCCAGCCCAATGCCGTGTTCGGAGCTGACCGTTCCGCCAAGCTCCAAAGCCGCCCTATGGATTCTATCCGCAGCCAGTTGCAGCTTCTGCCATTGATCTTTATTCGTGACGTCAATGAAGAGGGCTACATGCAGGTTCCCGTCTCCAATGTGGCCGTATTTCATAGTAGGGATATCTAACTTTGTTGTGATCTGCTGCACCTTTTTGATCAAAGCTGGAATCTCCTTGATAGGCACGCCCACATCTTCGCCCATATAAATGCGGGTTTTAGTGGGATCAAGTCGGGATATGGCAGCTCCCACCAATCTTCTGGCCGCCCAGATGCTGTCCATCTCCGGGCCGACTGCAATCTTCACGCTCTTGGCGGTCAGTTGGCATATCTCCGAGATTTGTCTGGCAGCCTCAGATGTTGAACTTTCTGTTCCGTCCACCTCGAATAAAATTATGTCTCCATCATCTGGTAGGGCAAGCAATGGATCACAAAGCTTCAGGACCTGCAGAGTAGTTCTGTCCAGTATTTCGCAAGCGGAGGGATTTATTCCGTTTGAAAATATCCTTATTACCGACTGACCGGCGATTTCAGAATCTTCGAAGCATGCCAGGACGAGCTTTCTGGTATCAGGCAATGGGGCAATCTTCAGTCCGGCCCGGGTAATGATTCCCAGTGTTCCTTCTGATCCCACAAAGAGGCGGGTAAGGTCATATCCTGCAGATGATTTGAGCACCTTTTTGCCGGTATGGATGACGCGTCCGTCTGCCAGCACTACCTCTAAATCAAGTACGTAATTTCTTACAGTGCCATATTTGACGGAGCGCATGCCACTGCTGTTGTAGGATATCATTCCGCCTATGGTGCACATTGCCAGGCTTCCTGGATCGGGCGGGAAGAAGAAACCGTAAGGCTTCAGGGCTGAATTGAGTTTTTCCGCTACTACGCCCGGCTCAACTATAACTTGCTGGTTTTGGATATCTATTTCCAATATCCTGTTCATTCCAGACATATCCAGGACCGCGCCGCCTTTGACTGGAGAGCAGCCGCCGGCAAGCCCCGTGCCAGCTCCTCGTGCCGTGACGGGGATGAGCTTTTCGCTACATAATCGGAGGATGCGAGAGACCTGGCTCGTGCTCTGCGGGCGCACGACAAAGTCGGGCAGGCCAACGATTTGAGATGCGTCACTTGCATAGCAGCATCTTTCGCCGGGAGAGGCAGATACCTTGTCTCCAACGATCTCCTTTAGCTTTTCCATAATTTCGGTCATTACGATTCTGGACGCTCACTTTCATCTGATATGAACTTCATTTCGATATAAAGATTCGCTGTCCAAATGCTGGCGAATTATTTTCTAAAATCCCCTTCCTATTATGAACTCTAACTTTTTCTTCAAAAATCAAATCAATTAGATAACTATTATGTTTTAAATTTAATAATAATAAAAGAAATTATAGATATTTATTGAGTTTAATAAATTTTATAATAATAATCTATAAAATATTATGCATTAGTAAAATTTTAATTAATTCTATAATAAATACCATAAAAGATTATATCAAAACATAATTTATTCAAAAGTATCATAATTATATAATCTTATAAAATTATATAGATGATAAAATATGAATATTAATGTATAAAAAATTTATAAAATAATAATCATAACTAATCTTAATTTAAATACCAAAATTTGTCAATTTTTAAATGAGCATAATTTTATAAATAACAATTAGGTATAAAAATGCTATATTTTATAATGGGTATTACTATTTATAAAAATATAGCAATTTTTTGTCTCTAACTGCCTTAATCCTATAGTTTATCAGAACAAATTAATCATAAAATACGTTTTGATGGTTGGACTAGATTTTCATGTCGCAAAGCATGAGGATGGGCGGAGAAGGGGGCATATTCATAGAGTATATGTAATAAGGATGCTGGCAAAATGGCTGAAACAACCAATGGTAGAAATTCCCTACTTATAGTTTATGGAATTTCAAATAGTCGAGAGCCTGAATACATCCGCTAAATAACTCTGTGTGAAATCCTAAGATTTTAAAATTATTATCTTAAATTAATATTTTTTAAATTAAAATTATTAATTTATTTAATGTATATTATATATAAATTTATAATGTTGTAACTAATTAATTATACAAAAATACTTAGTACATATTTATTGTACAATTTATAAAATAATCTATCTTGTTAATTATATTTTCATATATTTTTAATAAATATGTATTAAACTATATTATTAATATATTCAATAAAACTTTATAAAATTTATATAAAGTTTTAGATAATTAAAATAATAAAATATTGCCTTTAATTGTTACTATAATAATAAGTGCTTTTAGGTTGTTCGATTTCTTCGATTAAAGTGAGAGATGGATTTTTTTTTAAAATGATACCCCGCAGCTTGCTGCGCGGGTGCGCCGACGCAGTTTCACTGAAACAACTTTAAACAGAAATATCTCGGTTCGCTTTCTCGCCGGACAAATATGCTGGCTGCCTTGCACGGCAGCTCATGGATTGTTCTATGTAGCCTTTGTCGATTCCGTCGCATTTGGATGAACGCTAGTCCATCAAAAGGACACACGCGATAAAAACCCTATGCAGAAAACTATAAAGTGCAAGAGCGAATATTAGTATTAAGGTGATTTAGAATGAAAGAAGAAGTTTTCTTTGGCGAAGGCATGGCCAAGACCAAGACCGAATATCCCGACCTCTACAAAGCCATTGTCGGACTGAATGAGGCCGCCTACACCGGCAAAGTCCTGGACTACAAGGCCCAGAAGCTGATTGCCATCGGCATCAATGCTGCCGCCTCCGATGACCGGGCCACCAAGAAGCAGATGATGAGCGGCATGAAGGAGCTGGGCATCACCAAAGATGAGATTGTGGATGTCCTGAGAGTAGTTCTCCTGACTTCCGGAATGCCTCCTTTCACCAAGGGCATGAAGATATTGTATGAAATACTGGAGAAATAGAAATTCTGCCCCTGCGGCATTTTTTGGGCCAGCCAGCAGAGAATTGGGGAATAGTTCCAGATAGATGCAGTCCCTTTCCATATGGCCTTCTCACCCCCGTGCCCCTGCCCGCTCGCCCGTTGCAGCCTCATGCAATAGTCACAGTGGAAAAGCATTTATGCATTATATCAGCATTATCGAATAATGAAAACCTACATAACCCTTTCGGGCTTTGATTCCTCTCAGATCATATCCCTGATTGTGAAATACGGTGTGGAGGGCGGAGACACAATCATCCTTATCCGCCCTGAAGTGGAGCCAGACACGCGCGGCGAACTGACGGTGCAGTCCATCCGGGACCTCTCCCGCCAGATAGACAGTTCCATCGACCTGCAGATCCACCGCGTCGACCACCGGGATTTTGAAGGCATGGTGATCTCTTTGAAATCTCTTCTGGAGATGGCAAAGGGCCAGATCATCGCCAACCTCTCCGGCGGGCCGCGCGAGATCTTCCTGGCCTTCACCATTGCCTGTCTCTCCCAATCTGAGAAGATCTCTAAGACTACCAACTACAGCGATATTGAAAGAAGCCTTCATGAGATCACCCTGCCCAATATCACGGCAACTTTGGAAGATGGGCAAAAGAGGATCTTGAGGGATGCAAACGAGAATCAGCCTACTACTATTACCCATATCGCAAAGCGCCTCTCCATCTCTGAGAGCACAATCTCCCGCCAGGTAGCCCGGCTGGAAAAGATCGGCGCTTTGCATCTGCTGCAAAAGGGCAAGACTAAAGAGGTGCGCATAACCCTAACCGGGAAAATACTCCTTTGATAAGGCAGCAAATTTTGGCGAAAAAGTCATATCACATTGGCTGCAAAGGTGGCTGACGATTCTCAGACAATTCTCAGGGAGGACCCAGGATGGTTAAAGAAAGCGAATTTGCAGGCAAATGGAAGGTCATTGAGGCCGTGGATATGGTAGAAGACTATCTCAGCCAATCACCTGATCCACATCTTCTGATACAGGTGGACGAAAATAATGAGGTAACAGGAAGCTATCAATTCGGCACCCAAGACGGCTACATCGATGGTAGGTTCGAGCGAGATAATGAAAGCCTGAAACTGATCTTCTCTTTTGAAGGCTGGGACGAGGCTGATCTGGTAAACGGCTCCGGCACATTTTGCTTTGAATCTGGGGACATTTTTCTCTTTACGATGAACTACGAAAACGGCAATACTTTCAGCTTCAGATGCCAGAAGACACTGGAAGATCCTACTGCTGCGGACGATGCCGAATAGTATCTTTCGTCACCTACCTGCGCCATATGATAACGATATTAACAATACTACTGTCGATCTGATCTGATTGCCTTTAAAAGGCTCGAAGGCATGCAGTCTAGCACTGCCTCGGGACGCGGAAACTTTCGAGAAAGGGGATCAAATCCTAAGTTCTTCCCTTTACCTCACCAACCTCCGAGCAGACTATAAATAGTTTGGAGACATTTCTCTATCCTGCAACTTGCATATTATCAAACTTATTAGCACAAGCCAATCACTAAGCTATAGGAGAGCATGATATGGGTTTCTTAGATCGTATGAGCACAGTTGTGCAGGCAAAGATGAACAAGATCATGGATAAGATCGAGGACCCCAGGGAGACCTTGGACGTGTCCTATGAAAAGCAACTCCAGCTCCTGCAAAATGTCAAAAGGGGCGTAGCTGAGGTCGCCACCTCTAAGAAAAGACTCGATCTGCAAAAAGCCAAGCTGCAGATGAGCCTGGACAAGCTGGACGGTCAGGCCAAGGAGGCGTTGCAGGCGGGCCGCGAGGATCTGGCTCGCAAGGCTCTGGAGAATAAGGCCTCCTTGCAGGCGCAGTCGACTACCTTGGACCAGCAGATCGCCGACCTGCAAGAACAGCAGCAGAAGCTCATGGACGCCGAGAGCCGCCTGGCCACCAAGGTGGAATCCTTCCGCACCAAGAAAGAGACCATTAAAGCCCAGTATTCTGCGGCAGATGCTCAGGTAAAGATCACCGAGTCCGTGACAGGCATCAGCGAAGAGATGGCCGATGTGGGTATGGCCGTACAGAGGGCGGAGGCAAAGACAGAGAACATGCGCGCTCGCTCGGCAGCCTTGGACGAGCTTCTCGAGTCTGGAACGCTAACCGATTACTCCGGCGGCGATGATCTAACCCAGGAACTGGCCAAAGTAAAGGCGCAAAGCAGCGTCAATGATATGCTGGCTAAAATGAAGGAGGAGATGAAAAAATGATCATCAGAATTTTAGGTGAGGGGCAGTTTCGCCTGGACGATAATCTTGTGGATCGGGTAAACAAAATCGACAACAAAATAGTAAATCATGTCTCCCAGGGCAACAAAATAGAGTATGCCCAGGATCTGGCTAAACTAATATCCACGATTAAAGATCTGGCTGAGCCCCTTGATCCTGTGGAGATTCTCCCCTCGGATATCATCATTCCTCCCTCCGACCTTTCCTTTGAGGAGGCAAGGAAGGTGTTTTGCGACGAGGGGCTCATCAAAGGCTGAAAGCCCAAAACTTATTTACCCTCCCGCAAAGCTGCTCTTGCCATGGAGATACTTGCCGATGTCGGTGGAAGACCGGGCCTGGATTGCAAAGGCTTTTGCAGCTACTGTTATTTCAAAGGAGTAAAAAACGTCCCACCCTTCGGCTGCAAATTTTGCATGCCCTTCCAGAAAGGCTGCGACTATTGCTCCCGTGCCATCGTGGAGGGCTATCCCGGCTTCAAGCCCATGGACGCCGTGGTTTTCGAGGTGGCGGGAAAGTGCATGGGCGGCATTCCCGATAAGGTCACTATCAGCGGTGGCGGGGATCTGAGCTGCTACCCAGACCTTTTGCCTCTTACAAAGACGCTCTCTCAGGGCATGGTACCCATAGCGTTAGGCTACACCTCTGGAAAAGGCTTCAAAAGCGCGAATGATGCAGTCGCTCTGGTGGAAGCAGGAGTTACCGAGGTATCCTTTACCGTTTTTTCCACAAACCCGGAGCTACGCCGCAAGTACATGAACGATAAGAACGCGGAGATAGCGCTTGAGTGCCTTAAGATATTCTGCAAAAACTGCGAGGTTTATGCAGCATGTGTTCTCATCCCCGGCGTCAACGACGGAGCAGAGCTGGAGAAGACCTGCAGCGACCTGGAGGATATGGGCGCTAGAGGATTGATTCTGATGAGATTTGCGAATGCCCGCGAGCAGGGTCTGATCCTGGGAAATGCCCCTATCATCGCCGGCATAGAGCCGCACTCTGTAGATGAGTTTCAAAACATTGTTACCGAAACGGCAGCGAGGCATCGCTTGCGCATAACGGGGACTCCTCTCTGGGATCCGCTCACTGGGGCGCCCTTTGCCCTGGCCCGTCATCCGGAGAAGATCTCATCTCTGCCTCTTTTGCGCAGAGGCGCAACAGTCATAACCAGCATGGTAGCCCGACCCTTGTTAACTGCCATTTTCGCTCAATTGGGAGAAAAGGTGAATGTAATGGCAGTAAACAAAGATGTAGGTTGCTTGATAACCATAGAGGATTTCATGAACCTGGATCTCGCAGCTGTCAAGGACACCGTCATCATTCCCGGTCGCACCCTGGCCCATGAGAAGGAGATAAAGAAGGCGCTGGGGCGTGATGGCCGGGATAGGATTGTGGCTCGGGGCCCGGACCGGCTCACTGTGGATGGAGAGATGAGCATCTCCATGAGCGAGGAGGAGGTCCTGGATCTGGAGATGGAGTCCTTCGGGGAGCTGATCGAGGCCATCAATGCCCTGGGAGTCTAGCAGGGAAAAAGCGGCCAAGAATGAAATGGCAAAAGACTAAGAATGACTTAAGGCAAAAAAAAAGATCGGTAAGGTGAGAAAATCTTATCTGATCTTTGCCTCGACCATTTCTTCCCTGAGTTTGCAGAGGTTTTCTGCACCGCGCACATAGAACCAGTAGTGCACAATCACCAGCAGGCCCCATCCAACCGGTGAGTAATACATTGCCCAGGCAGGAGTAATCATGACCGTGCCCATCAAGTTGAGAGCCAGCCAAATTATGTTCACTGCCAGATAGATAGCTATGTGAAGCTGGAATAGTTTCATCTGGTCTGAGACATGAGCCTCTCTAAAGAGTCTTTTATATTCGTCAATCGTGCTGGTCATTTCTTCCACCCATCCCTAAACTTAACAATCATATAATTATGCGCTTGAACGATTTAAAGTTAATGGATCTGTTTGGTATTTATTTTATTATCTGGATTTAATGCTATTTTTTGGTTTTGCGGCATCCATGCAATTTCTAGACCAACAATAATTTCTCGATCATGAAGGTTTGGCAAGCTGGGCACGATTCAGGAATCGATGAGGTGCGTACAGGGAAGCCCATTGTGTGGATGTTCCCTTGAGAAGGTGGATCAGAAAAAAAAGCCACATATAGGGATGCAATTATGGCTTACGTCACTGAGTAGAATCCAGGCAAATGAAGAGAATGCTTCAAGTCCATTTTCATATCGGTTTTTTCAAGCTATCACCCAAGTCTAATGATCATTGATACGTATCAATGTTAAGGAGAATAGTGTTGGTCAGATCTGTAGTTTCTAACTTGACATAATCGTCTATATGATCCAAGTAGATCTTTTTCTCTATCGGAGATCATAAAAATACAGGAAGTCGAACCATGAAGAGAAGCAAACATGAGATCTTTTCTAGAATTCTAGAAATATGCTTAAACGGAGCCAGCAAGACAAGAATCGTATACCAGGCCAACCTTAACTTCAGAACGGTAAATCCATATTTGGACACTCTTATTAAAAATAATCTATTAGAGGCCAGCCAGGAGAATCACAGATTATATAAGACCACTAAGGAAGGCGTAAATATGCATGAAACTATAAGTAAAGTTAATAATATGCTATTGCAGGAATGAAGGATTGACCATTATGTGATTAGTTACTGCACTCTTGCCACAGGTATTCGGCCATTGTGCAGTGCCGTGGCCAGCAATGCTCCCGAAAAGCCCATCTCCTCTAAAACATTCAGATCATCCTCATCCTGCACGCCGCCTCCCAGTATGAGAGGAATCTCTGCGGCTGCCGCAGCTTCCTCGAGAAACTGTACATCAAGTCCTGCAGATGTGCCTACTCTATCCAGCTCCAGAAGGATAAATCCTTCCAACTTCAGGCCATTTAGCCTCTGCAAGAGCTGCAAGGGCGTCTGCCCGGCCAGCTCGGGATCGCGCGCCAGCACCTTTCTCTTCATCATATCGATGCTTACTATTATTTCGTATTCTCTTGCTGCCATTTCGATGAGCTGCAGAGAGGCTGTCTCCGTGCCTAGTACCATAGATACTGATGCAGGCAGACGATCCAAATCGCCGGCTTTCGAAATCCCCGTATCGGCCATGGTCTTTGTCCGAGATGAGATCTGTTTTATAACTGCCAAATTATCGCCTCGGCCTATCAAGAGGTTTAGGTCGGCGATATAAACCTCCCTGGGACGAAGTTGATGCAAAATGCCCAGCGGCTCTGATGTGGACACGATTCTAGAAAAATTCGCTATGGGCTCATAGTGGCTCCTCTCTCCGCGCACGGCATGGACAACAGCACCATTAAGTATATCGAGGACGAAGATGCATCGCACGATTGCTCCTTTCGGGATTGGATGAATATGAGATTGTTGGTTAGCCCCATGAATATTGATGAAGCACAAGCGGCTTTGGCCGGCGGTGCAGACATTTTGGATGTTAAAAATCCCAAAGAAGGATCGCTTGGCGCGAACTTTCCCTGGGCCATCCGGGCTGTGGCAAACCTGGCCAAAGGCCGGGTGCCGGTTTCCGCGACTATCGGCGACCTGGAATTCAAGCCGGGCACAGCGAGCCTGGCGGCTTTAGGTGCGGCCGTCTCCGGAGCCGAGTACGTAAAGGCGGGCCTTTTGGGTGTGAAGACTCCTGCGCAAGCGGAAGAGATGCTGGGTGGTATTGTGCGAGCCGTCAAGGACTTCGATGCCGGGAAGAAGGTAGTTGCATCAGCCTACTCCGACTACGTCCGAGTCGGATCCATTTCGCCCCAACTCCTGCCCGCAGCTGCCGCTAAAGCCGGCGCAGACCTGGTCATGGTAGACACCGCGGTCAAAGACGGAAGGCCTACCTTTGATTTTATGAGTGAGCAGGATCTACGAGACTTTATTGCTCTGGGTCATGCCGCCGGTCTTGAGGTGGCGATTGCCGGAAGCATCAGCTTCACCCACCTGGAGCTTCTCAAAAGGTTGCAGCCGGACATCATCGGTGTACGCGGCATCGTCTGCGGAGGAGATCGCAGGAGCGCAATACAAGCGGAGCTGGTGGAAAAGGTCAAGAAGGCTCTGTGAAAGCTTCTTTTTTTGGCTCATTATTGACGGCTTTCAGGAGTCTATCAATAAAACCGGCTTGACCTTTCAGGATCTTTTTCCGAGCTTCCTTTGCATCAAACCATTCCGCTTTATCTACCTCTGGAAATTCTCGAATGATTCCGGATTTTCTCGGCCATTCCATAGTGAATTTATTGCTCGTAGCAAAAGCCACATCTAAGTCAGATTGATGTGCCCAAACGTGCACAATCTTTCTGCTGGGCTGCCTAATCGTTCCAAGATTTGTGAACCGCCCCCCTTTAACCTCATAGCCGGTTTCCTCTCTGAATTCCCTTTTTGCAGCTTCCAGCGGGCTTTCCTGATCTTCAAAAACGCCTTTGGGTATCGACCAGGCACCCTCATCTTTCCCTGACCAAAAAGGGCCACCGGGATGGACAAGCAGCATTTCCAGCTTTCTTTCTCTAAACCTGAATAGGAGAATTCCGCCACTATGCACGCTCATCTTTAATCCTCGACTTTATTATATCATTGCATAGTCATTTAAAAGCTTTTTCATTTCAAATGCACAATTCAAGAAGTGGTTAACTTACCCATATGAAAGTCATGCAAAAGCTTTTTCCGCCGGCTGGCCGCAAGGTGATCTTGATATATGAGCGCACTATCTTTTGAGATCTTAAAGTGGGATAAGCAATCGCATGCAAGGTTGGGGCTAATAAGAACCGGGCGGGGAGATATACATACACCCTACCTTGTACCTGTGGCAACAATGGGCAGCGTGAGAGCTTTGGGCTCCGACGACCTGCTCAATTTGGGCGTGCAGTGCACCCTTGCCAATACCTACCATCTTCACTTAAAGCCAGGCGATGAACTGATAAAGCGGCTGGGTGGACTGCCCGGGTTCATGGGATTTGACCGGCCCACGTTCACCGATTCCGGAGGCTTTCAGGCGTTTTCCTTGGGCTTTGCCAGAGAGCATAACATCAGTAAGATCGGCAACATCTTCCCTGAAGAGCTGGGATCAAGCGGCCAATGCCCTGAGCCGGAAGAATGCCTTAATAAAGACTACAGGAAAAAATATGATGACAATTGCGCGAAAGGGGATAATGAAAGCGCGAGTGGCATAGAATACAGGGCAAACAAAAGATTAAAGCCAGAGGCAGCGAAAAAGGAGAATCTGACTAAGATCACTGATGAGGGCATCTCCTTCAAGTCCCTTACCGACGGAGCCTGGCATTTCCTGAATGCGGAAAAGTCGATGAAGATCCAGTCCAATCTCGGATCGGATATCATCATGGCATTTGATGAATGCACTTCTCCCCTCTCAGATTACGATTATACCAAAAAAGCAATGCTAAGAACTCATGATTGGGCGGAAGAGTCCATTCGATACCACGACAAAGATCAAGCTCTCTACGGAATTATACAGGGCGGATGGTTTGAGGATTTGAGGCAGGAAAGCACACAGGCCATTTCTGCTCAGCCTTTTGACGGCATCGCCATTGGTGGCTCGCTGGGTAACAGTAAGCAAGATATGCATCAGGTCCTGGACTGGACAGTTCCCAAACTGGATGATGACCGGCCACGACATCTATTGGGCATAGGCGAGATCGACGACATATTTGAATGCGTGGCCCGAGGAATCGACACTTTCGACTGCGTTTCTCCGACCAGAATAGCCAGGCGGGGAAGCCTCTTGATCTCGCCTCAAGCAGGTGGATCACAGGATAACAAATTCCACATAAATATAAAATCTGCCAAATTCAAAGAGGACTGCTCGCCCATCGACCCCTACTGCTCCTGTTCTACCTGCTGCGCCTACTCGCGAGCCTACCTTCGTCATCTTTATGTCTCACGGGAGCTGTCCTACTTCCGGCTGGCCACGCTTCATAATCTCCATTTCATGCTACTTTTCATGGAAGAGATCAGGGAAAGCATACGAGCAGGGACATTTGAGGATATGAAAAGAAAATGGCTGAGAAAGATTTAGAATGCAGATGAAGACAGAGGGCCAAAACGAATGTACGAATCGGAAAATGAAGAGCGCTGACGACAACCGGATTATGGGCGGCAAATTGAGGATTGATAGGACTCAGGCAGCGGTAATATTATCTGGCCTTTACCTCTTTTTCTCCCTGGCAGGCAACATCGCCGCCACCAAGGTTACCTACTTCGGAGGCCTGGTCATGGATGCCGGCTTCATTTACTCCCTCACTTTCACCTGGCGAGACCTGATCCACAAACAGCTCGGCCAGAGGGCGGCAATTACCACCATCTGGCTATCGGCAGCCGTCAACCTTCTGGCCGCCCTTTATTTTCAATTGGTAGTTCTCCTTCCGGCGCAGACGGATTGGGCGAATAGCGGAGGGCAGATTGCCTGGGAATTTCTCTTTTCCCTGCAAATGAGGATTGTACTGGCATCAATTCTGACGGCGCTCATAGCCGAGCTGGTTGACACTAAGGTCTATCAGCTCTGGACGCGGGGCGGCAGAGAAAAGTGGCCGCAATGGACGCGAGTATTCGCCTCCAATTCCGTCTCCATTCCTGTGGACAGTCTGATGTTTCCTATCATCGCCTTTGCCGGAGTCCTGGGGGCGGATGGCTTGCAGCAGATGGTCTGGACCAATGTAATCGTCAAAGCGCTGGTCACCGCGCTGGTATTCTGGACGATATACCTGGTGCCGGAAAAGCCGATTTACGTGGAGAGAATGAAATAGTGACAAATCTAAATTCTCTGCTTATTAGGGCCAATCGCGCACAATAAATTATTAGCTTTTTCAAAAAATCTTTTTAAGCATTTTTGCAGCTCTGCCTTGGCGAATATTATTTTTATTATTTTCAAAATATCATGTATTAGATATTAAAATATATACTTGAAAGGCAGTCCCTAATCAAATATGTGTTATTTTCGATGTATTATAATAATTATAATAATATGATATTAGTTGGATATAATATTAAATTTAATATTTGTTTTACAGTTAAAATATGTCGAAATTATTTTATTAAGAATTACGCACATATTATGATATATTCAATATGATAAAATCTATTTATACATGATCTCGGCTATAACGTGATAATAGTAAGTAGTAATAGTAGCATAATCTGAAAACATCGAAAATAAAATTATGTTAACTAAGGATTGATGACAGTTACGTAGTGGTGAGCGCAATGTCCTGGAATTGGAAGATAATTTGTATCTCTGTTTGCCTGTTCTCGGTAATTTCAATTGGTTTTAGTGCCGGAACTGGAACCCATTGTGGAGTGCTGCCAAAATGTCCAACTCATAAAGAAACCGCGAGTGGAAATAACCAGATAAATCAGAATCTGAATCAAAACGCATTTGGCCTGGGCGGATTTGGGGGCAGTGTAGGTGGATTTGGGGGTGGTGCAGGAGGAATTGTCTGGCTTCCTCAAAACGGCATCAATATCGCCAATGCCAATGGTGGGAATAGCCAAATAAGCCAGAATCTGAACCAGAATGCGTTGGGTTTGAGCGGATTTGGGAGCGGTTTTGGTGGATTTGTAGGGATGCCCCAAAACGGTATCAATATCGCTAATGCAAATGGAGGTAATAATACCATAAACCAGAATCTTAACCAAAACGCATTTGGCTTGAGCGGATTTGGAATCAGTGCAGGTGGATTTGGGAGTGGCGCAGGAGGGATTGTCTGGATTCCCCAAAACGGCATCAATATAGCTAATGCTAATGGCGGGAATAACCAGATAAACCAGAACCTGAATCAAAATGCTTTTGGGGGATAAGGAATCGTTATGATATGGAAAACATCCATAATTTTAATTTATTTTCTTTTTTCAGTTTCTGCAGGCTTTGGCCTGATTTATTCAGGTATTCAACTAGCTGATTATGACGCACCTATCGAAACCGGTTCAAATGACTATCATCATGGAAATCACTGCGGAGAAAATGGTCAGGTAAAGAGTTTTTGGTGGCCAAATCTGAATAGGGTCAACATAGCAAATATCAATGGCGGTACCGGCTATATAAATCAAAACATCAATCAGAATTGTTTTGTGGATTCATATCAATCCGTATCTACGAAGCTCGGGCCAGTTTCCGGAACAGGATTTAATGGACATGCAAGTTACACAATTAATTTTTTCAATATCAACTATGGCTTGTTTCGAGACAAATCAAGAGATCTTTTGCATGGATCACGGCTTCAACGTTATCCTCTCTCCATGAAAGAAGCCCTAAAACGGAGTGCCGAAAATGCAAGGATTCTTGAAAAAGATAGGAAAGAGAATATACAACTTTTGAAGCGTATCACGTCCTAATCATGTCTGGATTAAGGATATGCATTTTTTTCTTTTATAAAAATTCCATATTAATACAATTTTACAAAATTTTAGCGCAGGATTTATCTAGTTATTTATGTACGTTGATTATATAATTTTAATTATAATACAAAAGTATTTATACTATTAATTCACTTGTATAGCTCAAATCCAAGATGCAATCCGGAAGTGAATGTGAGCATGAGCAGAATCCTGAAGAGATCTATCGTCTTAACAATCAGCCTAATTTTATTTTTTAGTCTTTCAATGGCGGAAGATTGCGCTTTTGGCACTAAAGTGATGCCCAATGACCCTGATTTAGGCAGACTTCTTAAAAACATGCCGAATGGAACCATTATAGGCGTCTGGGACATTGGAACAGATATCGGATCTTATGATGCTGGCGATGTTGTATATCTGGACACGCCACCTACCGGAATTGCCAATATTAATGACATAAGGCTAACCTCCTTTGGCTTTTACCGACCCGGAAGCAAGGTTAGGCCCAATCATAGTGATATTAATGCACCTCTAAATCCTCTGCTTGCAGAAATGCGCTTCTTGAACCTGAATGGAAGCCAGTCCTATGATATTTATGATCCTGTATATATCGTTCAATCCACCGTGCTTTATCAGAATGATACCACCGATCCAAATGAAGGAAAGATGAATTACGTTCCCTACTCCGGATCATCAGGAGCCGCCACAGCTCAGGCATCCAATATTGCGAATATAAATTCTAGTACTGAATCAGAGGTGCAGAAGGTACAACCTGGGGACAAGACCACAGATGACAATAGGCATCATAAGGAGCCTGAGATCGAGGAGACAGTTCCCTGCTCAGGAGATGGATCTGTATTAACGCAAAAAGATTTTTATGAGCACCTCTCCTATGCAGGCAGTTGCGAGGGCCTTCCCCAGACGAGTGTGTGTTTAATATTTTCGGATAATTATGTGTGGACTGTATCGGATCGGCGTATTGATAATGCTCCCTCTGTAGTAGGATTCGACGGTAATGGATTTCCGATTGAGGTTATTCGCTGCTACAACGCGGACTATTATCATATACTTGGGACCGTGCTAGTAACATCTGTAGCTAAACATAAAAAACTATATATTCAAGCCGCACCAAACCGGAAGATTCTAATTACCAGCAGCAGCATGATTCGCACTAACGATATCAGATTAACCTCTGTAGGAGAGATGGACGCTGGGTCAAGAGTTATGAATTTCGAGCCTGATCTCAATAAATTAGTTGCTCTTCCTGTCTTGATCAGCTTCCCTGCAAAGATTGATGACTACGCTTGCCTTAGAGTTTTCGACAACAACGGTAATGGTCTATACGACTCCGAAGATAGCGTGTATCTAGACATATCCTTTCCAGGTGAGTCAATTTTTGGAACCGTATCCGTAAATGATGTCCGAATATCCGGGCCATCGAGCCAGCAGTAATTTGATTTAGATAATTCCATGGGACAGGCCGCACCAGTCCGGGCAATTTGATCCCAATTAATTGAAACAGCAACGGCCCACCAGCGTAGCCCTGCAGCGGGGAATGAAAGGCCCCGCCACAGTTTCACCGAATAGGTCCAGATAGTCGCACATTATTTACTGTCACAATGCCCTTCGAAATGCCTGCAGGCACATTCAGATATACATCATCTTCGTAGTCGTAAACTCCGTTGCCGTTTGCATCAAAGAATCCGACATTTGTAGCATCATTATCGCCAAGGAAGCCTGCTAAGGGCGGCAAAGCTACCATATCTTTATCCATTCCATTGGTGACCTTTGTTCCATTTTCCTCTGCCTTGTGCATCGAACTTAATATTATGTCATTGGTTTGGATAAATTCGTCCCTAATCCCTCCTTCTCTGCAGCAGGAAGATTGGCCATCGCATACATCATAACACTCGCTATTGCATCTGTCATCGCACCTGTTATCGCATTTGCCATCTCTTGGAGAGCCTCCATCCTCTTCATCATGGGCTCTAATCTTTATGAGCCAGGTTCCGAGAACGTGGTAGTAGTCTGCCTTCAATCCTTGAATCATCTCAATGCTCAGGCCATGCATTTCTCCAACTTTTTTCGGTCTTTTATCAATTAATCTATCCAAAATAAATAATCTATATTTATCTGTAAACAAGGCATAGCTCAATCCATGCGAAGGTATTTCCTCACCTCGGTAGGGAAGTCGCTCGGAAAAACCTGCCGTCATATCTTTTGAATTATCAGAATTATGACTGCATGAATCGTCTGTAATATCAAAATGATCGCCATGATTGCAGCGACTGAATTGATCACAATCGGCGATCTGATGCAGATAAACCGGATCGTTTAGATCGTATTTCTGGCTACCGTTCTCATTCAGGAAACAGATTATTGAGGGAAGCCGCGTTAGCGGTCTATTCATATCAGAATGGTTAAACCTAACCTTGGATCCGGGCGAATTATTGCCTAAAGAAGATAGCCTCACATCATTGGCGTTGGTTGTGCAACTCTTTGAATAGCTGATGTGTAAATATACGGGATCATCAACATCGTAGCCAGGAGTCCCTATGTCCCAAAAAGCGATGATAGTATCGGAGGGAAGCCGATGAAGTGGCGTGCCAATATCCGAGTGACCCGGCAGGACTTTGCTTCCGAAAGAATAGGCCGAACTGCTTGCCGAATTTATTAACAAGATAATGCTCGCCAATAAGATTGTCTGCATCAATTTCTTCCTTCCCGGCACAAACATCAACTCACTCCTTTTGCATTTTCTTTTCTATCTCATTGAGTTTTAACTATTAATATCTTTTTATATTTCTATACAATTATAAAATAAATATAATTTAGATGTTTTGGTTATAGCTGATGTAATTTGATTGAATCAAACTAAAAAAAGTTATTGCTAAGTTTCTCCTGGAGGCTCCTGCTGAGGATTTATGGCAGCATGCACAATCAGGCCGCTGGAAATGCCTTTACCGACGTTCGCACCTATCCTATATATCGGCGGTTTTGGCCGTGGATTCAAGGCCATCGTTATAATTTGATCGCTGAAAAAACCACTGCTATGGCTCGCGCCAATTGAGATGAATCGTCCCAGAAAACGCGGCTTTCACATTCTGGTCTGGGCTTATATTGCATTTGGCAGCGTTTGCCAGGAATAAAGAGGCGAAAAAAAGAAAACAGAAAAATTCAGAATGATCTAACCTGCCCGCATATTTCGCCCCCCATTTTATGCGCAACCAAAAGTTCCTTCAACCCCATACGCTATCCTCCAACACATGTCTATTCACCCTATTGAATTTCGATACGGCACCAAAGAGATGAAGGATATCTGGGAAGAGGATTTCCGGCTGCGCTGTCTCTTTCGAGTGGAAGCAGCCCTCTCTACGGCTGAAGAAGAGCTGGGCATGATCCCCCAGGGCGCAGCCGCGGAGATCGCCGCTGCCGCCGAGTCGACCCTTCCGGAAAGGGCCAAGCAGATTGAGGACGAGATCGGCCACGATATGATGGCCACCGTGCTGGCCATGGCGGAGTGCGCTCCCAAATTTGGAGAATGGATTCACCTGGGTGCCACCTCCAACGACATCCTGGATACGGCCACCGGCCTGCAGATCAAGGCTTCTCTGGATGTGCTGCAGCCTAAATTAAAAAGCCTCTTGGCGCTGCTGCTGGATCTAGCCATAAAGAATAAAAGCCTGGTATGTGCCGGCAGAACGCACGGCCAGATCGCGGTGCCCACCACCTATGGTTTGCGATTCGCCATCTGGGCCTCGGAGGTCGCGCGCCACATCGAACGGTTGATGCAGATGCGGCCGCGCGCGGCGGTCGGCAAAATGAGCGGGGCCGTGGGTACTCAGGCTGCATACGGGCTTAATGGAATGGAAATTCAGACACGCGTCATGTTGCACCTGGGGCTCAACGAAGTGGATGTCTCCAATCAGGTGGTGCAACGTGACCGACATGCAGAGATGGTCTGCTGGATGGCGCTTGTCGCCTCCACCCTGGATAAAATATTCGTGGAGATGCGCACCTTGCAGCGCACAGAGATTGCTGAAGTGGAAGAGGGTTTCGGCAAAAAGCAGGTAGGCTCCTCGACCATGCCCCACAAGAGAAATCCGATCAAGTCGGAGCAGATCTGCGGCCTGTCCAGAATCGTGCGAGCACAAATCCTGCCCGCATTTGAGAACATTCCCCTCTGGGATGAGCGCGATCTTACCAACAGTAGCTGCGAGCGCATCGTCTTTCCAGAAGCTTTCATCTTCACCGACCACCTCATTACTCTGGCCACGCGCACGCTCAGCCGGCTCCG
Source organism: uncultured Methanotrichaceae archaeon (assembly GCA_964633785.1). Classification (GTDB taxonomy): domain Archaea; phylum Halobacteriota; class Methanosarcinia; order Methanotrichales; family Methanotrichaceae; genus Methanothrix. The sequence goes on along the minus strand of CAZWHG010000016.1, from coordinate 14,774 downwards.
GCTGCGGCCTGAGAATATCGAGCGCAATTTGACAATGCTGCACGGACTGAATATGGCCGAGAATGTGATGGTCGAGCTGGCCAAGAAAGGCGTGGGCCGTCAGCAGGCACACGAGATCATGCGCCAAAGTTCAATGGCAGCTTTCGAGCAGAAGAGAGAGCTGGCAGAGGTCCTCTTGGAGAACGAAACCGTCATGGTCCACCTCTGTGCCAACGATATAGATGCCTTGCTTGATCCGCATCAGTATATCGGAACTGCCGTGGCTCAGGTAGAGAGGGTTTGCGAGAAGCTGCAAAAGCTCTACCTGGCCTGAAGATCGAGGAGCCTCGCCGAATGCCCGCGATCTTTCTTGTCAAGCCCGGATCGATTGAAAGAGATGAGTGTGGTCGGATCCTGGACGCTCGATCTTCGGTGACATTGATAATCAGCGGGCAGCACTCGATTATAGTGGATAGCGGCCTTGAGGGTGAAGAAGAGCAGATCCTGGCGGAATTGGCAAATTTATGCATAAAACCGGAGGATATCAACAGCGTCGTCAATACCCATTCTCATCCGGACCACTGTGGCAATAATTATCTGTTTTCCCGTGCGAAGATCCTGACAGCAAAGGAAGGAGATGTCATAGCACCTGGAGTCTGGATTACGGCGACTCCCGGCCACAGTATGGACAGTATTTCCGTTGTAGTTGAGATGGGTGATGCAACCTTGCAAATAAAGCCGATAGTAATATGCGGTGATGCCCTTCCTACCCTTAGCAACTTCCAAAAAAATGTTCCACCTGCCTTACATGTCGATCGTGAACTTGCCATTGTCAGTATGCACAGAATAATGGCCCTTTCAGATACCGTAGTTCCTGGACACGATTTTCCGTTCTCTATTCGGAAACAAGAATACACTTCCCTTCCATTTAGAATGAGATCTCGCGAGAGAAGTGCAGGCTCTAAGCTCCTTGATTAAATTCTGGCAAAATTGATCTTGCGATACCTTGTATATGAAGTAGAGATATACCCTGGACTCTAAGATTAGGCAATCTATAAATACTTATAAAATGTATATGTTATGCGAATGCAGCTAAAATTGACATCAAAGGAGAGGTTAGTTCTTTATGGTCTTGCCAGATATCCGGGGCTTAGTGATATAGATCTCGCTTCTAATATAGGCGTTGATCGCTCAACAATATTCAAGAGCAAAAGAAAGTTTAGAGATTGGAAACTCATAAAACTTTTAAATGTGCCTTCCGGAGAAGCTGTTGGTGCCGAAATCCTGACCTCCGTCTTCGTGAAATACAATCCGACTGCTCCCTTTGAGGTAAGAAAGGGATCTCCCTCCTATCAGAATTGGGTGAATTACCCTAATTGCGTCTCGCACATTGCCACAGATACCGATTCGGTATCTACGTTCTACTCTCGAAGCCTCACAGACTTCCGGGTGAACTTTGATCCTATAATCGACGAATACTATCGCAGTGAGTTTGTGGAAGATATTCATTATTTCCACTATCCTTTCAAGGTCTCCAGCTTCTCGGCTGATGCGGCTCTCGCAGTAAACGGTCTTTTTGATCTCACCAGATCTGATCTTTCTGAAGAGATCATACCGCCCAAAGCCGCTCTGAGTGAGGACTACCGTCTCACAGAGAAAGATAAGCTCACACTCTACTCCTTTGTGAAGTATCCCATGCTCTCTGACCTCGAGCTTTCCCGGAGAACGGGCATCTCCCGGCCAACCATCTCCGGAAAGAGAACCAAGTTCTTCCAGAGCGGCCTGTTGACTCGCGAGGCTTATGTGGATTGGCAGAAGATCTGCTGCGAACTGATGTCTTTTTATCATGTGCGCATCAGGCACGGTCACGATCGCCAGGATCTTGTTCAGGTCTACCAGGCCTTCCGCAGGATTGGAGCGCCTCTGTTCAGTTATCTGCAGCCGGGAGAGATTTTTGGCGCCTTTTTGTCCACTGGCTATCCGGACCTAAAGAACCGCATGGATAAGGAGCTTCGCATTCTCTCTGCTCAGGGTCTGATCGAGGAGAGACCGATGCTAGTGATCATGCCGCTTGCCGAGATAAAGGCCAGCAAGATCGATTACGCGCCAATGGTAGCCAAAATGCTGGATGTGAGCAAGGAGATCTGAAGATTGCATCGGACCGCGAGATTGCCGTAATCTGCTCCCGGGCAGATCCGGCAAGCTTAAACATTTATGAGCGTCTGCTGGAGCTATGTTCCTGGCAATGTGAGGAAGGCTACAGGTCCTATGGTCGATGGCGTCTGATAATTCATGATGAAAAGCAGACACGTCTAAGCTGCCTGGACGATCGGCTGGCTGAATTGGGATTGCAGCCGGAGATGGTTGTCTTTGCCAGCCGCCACGAGGCGAAAGCTGGTTTGCCCTGGCTGGGAGGGCACTTCACAGGCATCTTGGAAGAAGGTCAGAGTAAGCTTTCTGCGGCAGCTCCTTGTGGCCTGAGATCGTTTTTGCACAACATTGCTCTGCCCGGCTTCGCAGTATCTGCCGAGGCCACTCATCACGGGCCGGTGGACTTGAAGACGCCCTGCTTCTTTGCCGAGATTGGCAGCACTCTGAAGGAATGGCAGGATCGGCAGGCTGGGGAGACGGTTGCCCGGGCAATCCTGGCCCTGGAGTATGAGGAGCTTCCCGTATTTCTGGGCTTTGGCGGCGGGCATTATGTGGCCAGGCAGACGGAACTTATGTTCGAGGCCGCCGTGGCTTTTGGACATCTATTCTCCAATTACCAGATGGCGGGAGTAAATCAAGAGGTGGTGGAGGAGGCTTTCAGCAAATCAAATGCCGCCTATGCCTACCTTGATAGAAAGTCTCTGCGTTCGGCCGAGAGAAAGAGAATTGAAGGAATTTTGGCTGAGATGGACTTGCCGGTAATGAGAAGCCGGGAGATTCGAGCCAAATTCCCTATGCAAGGAAGGGATAACACGAAAAAGTAATTCTAGAGCGGCATCCCCCACAATGGATACCACTTGCTTTCGTCCTTTTCGATGGGCATCTCCTTCTCCATTATAGCCTTCAGCCGAAATTCCCGGGATGTGTCACGCTGCCGGCCATTGGCCGGGACAAAGGGATAGTAAGAGCCCAGCTTGAAGTTATATATCCAATAGATTACAGCCTCTCCCCGGAAACGATAGACGGCAGCTAAAAGCTGTGTTCCGAAGCCCTGCTCCATCAGGATTTGGCTCACCATTTGAATGTTGGTCACAAGATCTTCGAAGTCCGGGTCTTCCAAGACTACCCAGACATAGTTATACTCATCTTTCTCGATCCTGTACTGCGTGCCCGTCTCCTTGATGCTTAATTTGAGCAACTCCTCTATCTCGGTTCGGGCCGCTTCATATCGGGACGATTCCATGGGCTTGATGCAAACCGCCGCCTTGCCGTCCGCCTTGTAGCCCAGGCTCGCTTCTAATGTGACCGCAGCAGTTGATATGGCAAAGAGCTTTTCCGTCTTGGCTTCAGGTAGCCTTGTCTTTCCCAGGATGGAGTCTAAAAACCCCATCTCAAGCCTCCAGTTCCATCTCAATCTTCTGCAGGGCATCTATCCTCGCTTCTAGAGTGGGATGGGTGGAGAATAGTCTCATGAAGGACGAGCCAGAGATCGCAGGCGTGATGAAGAGCGCGCTTACCGGCCCTTCCACTTTTCGCAGGTCTTCCGTGGGCACCCGAAAGCCACTGATCTTCTTCAGGGCCGAGACGAGATGCGATGGCTGGCCGGTTATGATGGCTGCACCGCGATCGGCTGCAAACTCCCGATAGCGAGAGAGAGTCCGAATAAGAATAAAGCTCACTATCCAGACCACCAAAGAGATCAGGAACAGCACTATGAAATTGCTGCTTGAATCGCGATCGCGACTGCCTCCGCCCATGAATGGCAGCCACTGCACCAATATTTGGGCGATGGAAGAGAGAAATGTGGCGATGGTCATGACCATCATATCCCTGTTCTTGACGTGAGTCAGCTCATGGGCCAGCACTGCCTCCAGCTCGTTGTTGTCAAGCCGATCCATTATGCCCGTCGTCACGGCCACCACGGCGTTCTTCTGATTTCTGCCGGTAGCAAAGGCATTGGGCATACTGGTCTTAACTACAGCGATCTTGGGCATGGGCAGGTCGGCATTGGCACAGAGCCTGGACACGATCTGATGAAGCTCGGGCATCTCGCTCTCAGTGACTATTTTCGCGCCCATGGAGCTTAAAATCATCTTGTCGGAAAAGAAATACTGCAGGAACATGAAAGCGCCCATGAACAGGATTATAACCACCTGGCTGACGCCCATGGTCAGCAAAATGGCTAAGAAACCAAGGTAGAGCACGGCCAGCAGGCCCATAGTAAGGAGCATTCTCGCTTCAAGTCCTCGATCTGACTTCCATCTTCTCATATCTCAATTTCACCTTGTTATTCTATCTCGCTTTTTTCTTGAATGTTGTCGCTACTAGGATATTAGACCTTCTCTTTGATATGATCTAAATAGTTGGAGATATACATATCAATATCGCATCTTCCTAAGAGATTTAGAGGCGGATACAAATGGTGCAAGCGAAAATAGGCGACACCGTAAAGGTGCACTACAACGGCAAGCTCGATACGGGCGTTCTCTTTGATACCTCAGAAGGCTCCGATCCCCTGCAATTTGAATTAGGCTCAGGAGGTCTCATCCCGGGATTTGAAGAGGCGGTGGCTGGAATGATGCCGGGCGAATCCAAGGCGGTACAAATCCCTCCCGAGAAAGCTTACGGCAGGTACAGGGAAGATAGAGTGATCAAAATTGACAAAAAAGATCTTCCCGATGATATTGTACCTGTGGAGGGCATGACTCTTGAAGTTTGTGCCTCCAATGGCGTAATGGTTCCCGTTCAGATTACCGAAATCGAAGGGAGCACTGTTACTCTTGATGCCAACCATCCGCTCTCCGAACAGACCTTGACCTTCGAAATTACACTCGTGGAGATAGTGAAAAGCAAAGAAGCAAAGGATTAATAAGATAAAAGGACCACAAAAAGGTAAAGCCGTCACTGCCCCGTCCTTTTCTTGCATGGATCTACCTGTTGACCGGGAACGGAAAACATAAATCGGTAGTGTACCATACATTTTTATGGGCGGCCGCGAAAATAATGGCTACAAGTGAGCGGGATTGTATCAACACAAATTTGATATATCATTGAATGAGTGGATATTAGAAGATAATGTCCACTGCCGTTCGGAGGGGACGGCAGTAATTATAAATTAAGGTGGGAAACTATCTTGGCTGATCGTGCAGCGGTATTTATTGATGGAGCTTATTTAACTAAGATTCTAGATGTTGATTTTGGCAAACCCAAGATCGACTTGGCTGGATTTTCGGATATTCTTTGTGGCGATTATGAGCGGCTTAGGACCTACTACTATAATTGCATGCCTTACCAGAGCTGCCCCCCAACAGAAGACGAGCGTCGCAGGTTTGCCTCCATGGACAAGTTCGTCTATACACTAAGAAAGCTTCCCAGATTTGAAGTGAAGCTGGGGCGCCTGGGCTGTGTGGGCGGCGAATTCATTCAAAAGAGGGTAGACATTGCATTGGCTGTTGATCTGGTGCGACTCAGTTGCGGCAGAATGATCAGAAAGGCGGTTATCGTCACTGGTGATAGTGATTTCCTGCCGGCCATTGAGGCGGCAAAGGAGGCCGGTGTGCTGGTGACACTCTACTACTCGCAAAGCTCCATTCATGACGAGCTGCTATCAGCAGTTGATGAGAGTGCGGTCATCGGGCAGAATCTCATAACCCAGGTAACCAGATAGACCAATATATATTAAAAAGCTGCAGATGGCATACTGCAGCCATCCGATCTTTCAGCTATTTTTCTTTGCTTTCTCGTCCTTGGCGTAAACATCTCGCAGATCTACAACTTTTTTTGACTTTCCAGTCGTTCTGGGGATGGAACCCCTCTCCACCAGCTCTATCTTGCTTCTCACATTTAGCACGGACTTCAGCTTATCCTCGGCCTTTTTCCGGACCCTAGCCAGGTCGGAGAGTTCGCCGGTGAATGCCTCGTCCTTGAGTTCCACCTGGATGCTGATCTCATCGAGTCCATGCTTCTTTCTGTCTACTACTACCTGGAAGTAGTTGCCGATCTCAGGGATGCTGACCAGCACATCCTCAATTTGGCTGGGGAAGACGTTGATGCCGCGCACAATGAGCATGTCGTCAGCTCGGCCCAGGAACCTGTGCAGCTTTCGGCTGGTGCGTCCGCATCTGCATTTCTCTTCCATGATGTAGGTCACATCGCCGGTATGATATCTGATGAGGGGCATAGCCTCTTTGGTAAGCGAGGTTATGACCAGCTCGCCCGGCTCGCCCGGCGCGCAGGGCTGCTCGTTTTTATCCAGGATCTCGATGAGGAAGTGGTCCTCCCAGATGTGCAAACCGCTTTGCTCCTGGCACTCGAAGGCCACGCCCGGCCCCATCATTTCGGAAAGGCCGTATGAGTCATAGGCTTTGATGTGCAGTGCATCCTCCAGCTCCTTTCTCGATTCGTCCGACCATGGCTCGGCTCCGAAGCAGCCGATGCGCAGCTTTAGCTTGTCCGCCACGCCCTTCGTCTTAGCCGTCTCCGCCAGGTAAAGCGCGTAGGATGGGGTGCAGTGCAGCACCGTCACAGCGAAATCCATCATGATCTCGAGCTGCCTTTCCGTATTGCCCACGCCGGAGGGCACAGCCATGGCCCCCATGCGCTCAATTCCGTAATGCACACCCAGTCCGCCCGTGAAGAAGCCGTAGTTCACAGCATTCTGGAAGATATCGCCCTTCTTGACGCCGACCATCACAAAGTCTCGGGCCATGAGGTCCGACCAGGTCTCGATATCCTTGGCGGTGTAGCCAACAACTGTGGGCTTGCCGGTAGTGCCGGATGAGGCATGTACCCTTACCACCTCCTCTCGCGGAACCGCAAAGAGTCCAAAGGGATAATTGTCCCTTAGATCCTGCTTTCTGGTAGTGGGCAGCTTTGCCAGATCCTTGAGGCTTTTGATGTCCTGGGGGGTGATGCCCGCCTGTTTGAATTTATTATGGTAAAAGGGAACGTTCCTGTAAACCTTCTCTACAACGGTCTTGAGACGCTGCAGTTGCAGCTCTTCAAGCTCCTTTCTCTCCATGAGCTCCAATTTCGGTTGCCAGTAATTCATTTTCATACCCTGATAAATGTTGGTTTGTTCAGCCTGTGCTATTCAGTACCATGAGAGAAAACGTCAGGGTATATCAATAATTCCCGTGTTGCCCAAAAAATGGGCGAGGATTATCGGCAAGTGTCAAACGGGAAAAATGGAAAATGCAAAAAAACAAAAGAATGCAAGGGCGGCTCTGCTTATCGCCCTTGCATCATCTTCTTAACCTGCCTTTGCAGACCGTCCAGCTCTCCTGTTGAGTAGAGATAGTACCCGGCCCCTATGGCTATGAGCAGCACCAGGATCAGGGCAATGAGCCAGTTGCTCTTCGCCTTCTCCACATTTACCGTCTTGCTCTGCTCATCCAGGCTTATCCTGGTCACTCCCGGGTCCATGGGCTTGTAGCTAAAGCTTATTGTGGAATTTTCGCCGCCCTTGACTGTGGCATTCTGGGAGTCCACAACCGTGTCGTTGACCTTCAGCTCCAGTAGGCGTGTGTCTTCGTTGCTGCCTGCATTCTCTACAATGGCAGAGATCTTTATCTCGCTGCCTGCATTGGCTTTTTCCGGCACGGTCAGATTAACAACCTTTAGAGACGAGGTTATCTTGATCTTCTTGGTAGCGGAATTGAAGCCCTCTTTCTCAGCCTTCAATGTGTACTCGCCGGTGACATTGGCGGAATAGGTTATTGTTCCCTGAGAGGAGGTGCTCCCTATACTCTGTTCATCCAGGAATAAGGATGCAGCATCTACAGGTGTCTGGTTAATGCCCTCCACCACAGATATAACGAAATTTTCCCCCTTGACAACTTCCACCGGCGCATTGATGGTGAGTTGGCTGGCGAGCGTTGCATTGGCTTTCTCGAATGCAGACTGGCTGGCAGCCTCGGCTGCCGTCTTCACTATCAAGCTGGCTTTGCCATCGTTATAGCCATTCTTCTTGGCAAGTATCTGGAAGGTGCCTACGCTTATGGGCGTATAGCTTATCGATCCGGTGACATCTGTAGTGGCAATGGAGCTTCCATTAATTTGGATCTGAACTCCGCTCAGACCAACTGTGCCGGACTTGACACTGATAGATACCGGCTGATTTACTACACCATCCGGAATACTCAATGTCATTTCTTTTCCTTCTCCAACTTTGGTGGCAATGGGTGCAAGCAATCTCTTGGAACTATCGGCAACCTCGATCTTTAAGTTCTCCATGATATCTATTACCCGTCCCCGTCCCAGGCTAATAGCGCCATCGTTTCGCATAGTGATGCCGTCAGTTCCTAGCGTCTCCACCTTCATCTTGCCGTGAATCTCACCTTCTTCAACCGACTCGGGATTTTCTGAGACCTGGAAAACGGCATCAACAGTTGCCAGGTCGGATTCGGTACTTCTAAAGACGCTCTGAATATGAGCTGTAATTATGGGAACATCTTTTAGAGATCCCATATCCACTTTATAGAGATAGTTGGATGCTTTGTCAGTCGGATCGGAAGATGGCGTTACTACCTTGCTGTCTACCTCTTTACCATCCTGGGCCAAAGCCAAATAGACCTTATTGCCATTGAGGTCTACCTGCTTAATCCTTAGCTCATAGCCTTCTTCCAGCGATAGAACCGATCCGCTTGCTATTGTCTGGCTGTCGTCACTGTCACGCAAGACACGCCTGAGTTGCCCCTCGTTGATGGCGCTCTCTTCGTCTGTAAACTTGGTCTCATTGTTATAGCCTGCGAAGTACTTGTCGGCCATAAAGCCTATGACATCGTACTTGCCCCAGTTCTCGAACTTGAACTTGACCGGCTGAGGGCTCGTCTGGTAAATCAAGTCATTCTCTTCTATCTTCGAGCTGCCGCTAATCTTTGCTTGCAAGCTCTCGGTACCAACATCATCATCGATGTCGTAATAAAATCCTTCGAAGTTGTAAGGTGTCCAGGTAAACTCTTTGGTTTCGGAGGGATTTATCACTGTACCCCTCACTTCGTAGCTTCCAGTCCTCTCTACCACTGGTGCAAAGCGAATTTCATCTGCATCCGCAACCAGAAATCCCACATTTCCAAAGATCTTGGTAGTGCTTCCTTTCCTGAGTGTAAGAGAATCCTCATTATCCATCTCTACACCTTGGTCAGAGACCGAAGTTACTTTCATTTTATCATATTTATCGCCGTCTTCAACAGCCGCAAATGTGTCTGATATTTGGAAGAGGCCGTCCACTGTCACCAGTGCAGATTCGGTGCTGGCAAAAACATTGGATATATGCGCCAGCACTATAGGAGTGTCTTCTCCCGCAATATCAACCTTGTACTGGTAGGTAGCGCTCTTGAGATTTTCCGGAGAGACGACCTTGCTGTCGACCTCTTCCCCATCCTTGGCCAGAGCCAGATATACTTTATTTCCATTAAGATCTATCTGCTTGATGCGCAGCTCATAGCCCTCTTCCAGGGGCATAACCGACCCTGTGGTAATAGTGCTCTCATCGCTTGTGTCCATGAGCACTCTTCTGAGCTGGCCGTCATTTATTAGACTTCTATCCTTGTCGAAAACATCGTTGGCCTTGTAGCCGGCAAAGTACTTATCGGCCATGAATCCCATAACCTGATAGCTTCCCCAGTCGCTGAAATCAAAATCCGTATCCTGGGCATTCGTGCTATAAGTCAGGTCGCCTGAGTCAATAGCTCTTCCAGATGCCTGAAGCTTGACGGTAAGCTTTTCTGTGCCTACATCATTCTTCAAGTCATAGAAGAATCCGGAGAAACTCTGGGGTGTCCAGGTATATTCCAGATTATCTCCCTCTTTCCAAATCCTGTTCGTTCCATACTCGATCTTGTCGGACGTCGAATCGCTGGTTGTTTCGCTCTCATTTTTTAATTCGCTGGCATTACTGGATACATTTTCTGAGATTACTGGTGACACACTCGCAGACTCATTCTGGGAGGCATTGCCTTCAGAGACTACTGTTCCCGGAGTTAGGTTCTCTGGAGAGACAACCGTCTCACTTGCCGCAGGTGCCAAAGAAGACTCGGAGCTGGTCGGTGCCGCTAATGTATCGGGGGTGATCGTATCCGGCGTCACTGTGGTATCGGCAGCAGGCACGGTATTGTCTGCTATCGGGGTAGGTGCTGCCGGCATCGTTGATTCTTCCGGGACAGGCTTTGCCTGGGCTACGTCAGTCTGCGCAGCAGTTGGCTTTGGGGTTTCAGGTTGCCCGGATGTTTGAGACACCTCTGAAGATGCTTCGCTTTTCGCGATTCCCAGTGGCTTAAGCCCAGTGTTACGCTTGGCCAGCTTTTCTGCCGATATCGTTTCTCCCTGTGTGCTCTTAGAAAGCAAGCTTTGGCTTATGATTGGGGCCGCCCCGTTCGCTGCATTATCGTTCTCAGAAGGGGTTTGCGCCAATACATTTATTGGCAGAGCCGCAGCTATAATTAAGAGAAGCAGACAGACTCCACCGACCCTGACATGATCCATAGATCTCCTCCAATACATGATTATAAGCTATCTACTCGCATTTTCTTATTTATATTTTTTGTGTTTTTGAAATCCTTAATTGCGTTTTTCATTTTTTCTTTTAGCACCATCTTTTCTTCTGGCATATCATATCTAGGCCGCTTTGCTTGTGCAAGGATGCAGTTTTCATTTATAAATGTGATCACGATCGCATCTGTTCGAATCATGAAGTGCATAACATTTAAGTGGCCTTGCGTTTTATGGAGTCATGGGGTATTTTCAGTATGGGCAAGATTAAATTTATTATTGCAGGACTGATATTTGCTCTGCTCTTGGTGGGATTGTCCGCCTCACAGGGTATGGGCGGCTCTAAATCGTATGATCGGAGCGGCTACGATTGGATGGGCACTCCAGTATCGAGTGGTGGTCGGGCAAGTACGATAGTACCGGACTACTTAAGCCCATCTGGCGCCGGAATCATGGAAGGGGATCCATATGGCGCGGGGACGAGCGCATTTGGCTTGCTGCTTGAGCCTGCAAATCCGGCAATCGAGGGACTGGTTGTTGCTGGCGATGAGAAGCTGGCCAATCAGATTTACCTGCAGATGGGGAGAAGCCTCTTAACACAGGGCACAGTCAATCTAGGCGAGCAATATGTGCTCTGGGCGCGGGTAAATGGGAAGGGCAGCTTCTTGCTTTTGGATTATAACCGTCAAATCCTAAACCAGGGATATGTCACACCTGGCTGGTATAGAATAAACGGCGCTTATGCAAATTATCTTGGTGCGCACATCTATCGCTTTGTCTCGGCTGGATTTGCCAGCAATAATCTATCTATTCTAGTTGGATCGGGAAGCTATCCTGCATCTTTTAGTCTGACGGGAAAAGTGCTGGATCAGAGCGGTATGGGCATGCCCAATGTTAAGGTAATAATATCCAATAACGATGGTGGAAAGTTCTCGACAGTGACGAATCCTGCCGGGTATTATGCCATCGATGTAGCAACGGGGTTCTACCTCGTCAATGCACAATTTCCTGGATATGTATTCACACAGACCTCAGTTCAGGCAATTACCGGCCTGGTATCGGCGGCAAGGCCGGTTGTTGGCACACCAATAAGCGCTGCACCGCCCACAATCTGGTATGAGGAGTGAGGAAATTCTCATATTTTTTAGAAGATCGGGACTTTCGGGCCTAACCGCCAGCTATTGTCGCAAAATAGAAAATTAAACATCTGATAGATAGGTTATGTGCTGCAGGTTTATCTGGGCGGTGTTGCGTAATTCCAGCGCCAGACCTTGAAGCTCGTTGCCATTATTCCCAGAAAGATTGCCAGTATCAGCAGGCCCTGAAGCCACTCGACAATAATAATTGCATCCATTTCCTACACCAACAGATGAGCCGTCTCTTTTATCAGATAAAGGTTTGCATGCAAAAGATGATATGGGAAAACATTTGTCTCTCCCCGGAGAACTTTGACGAGGCCGAAAGATGTTTAATGTGACCTTCCTGGGAACTGCCGGATCGCTTCCTACGCCGGAGAGAAATCCTTCGGCCATCCTCATCAACCGCGAGGGAGAGATGATGCTCTTCGACTGCGCAGAGGGTACGCAAAGGCAGATGATGCGGGCGAGAACGGGCATGATGGGCTTAAATTATATCTTCTTAACCCATCTGCATGCCGACCACATCTTGGGTATTCCCGGCCTCTTGGAGACTTTGGCCTTTCAGGGAAGAAAAAATCCAATAACAGTTGTCGGTCCCATTCATACCATGCATCTGGTGGAGAGCTTCAAGTCGGTCTGCTACTTCTCTCGCAACTTCGAAGTGCAGGCGATCGAACTTGCGCCGGGAGACGTGCTGAAGATGAAAGGCTGCCAGGTGAGGGCCATCTCAACTAATCACAGTGTTCCCAGCTTAGGCTACTCTTTGGAGGAAGACATGCGCCTGGGTCGATTCAACCGCGATGCAGCTACTTCCCTTGGCATACCGCCCGGACCGCTCTTTGGAAAGTTGCAGCATGGCCAGGAAATAGTGGTTGGCGGCAAAAAGATAGAGCCCCATCAAGTTATGGGCCCGGCCCGGCCAGGCAGGAAGGTCGTCTACACTGGAGACACAAGGCCCTGCAAATCCGTCCAGCTGGCCAGCAGGGGAGCGGATCTGCTCATCCACGACTGCGCTTTAGCTAATGATATGGCGGATTGGGCCAAAGAGACGAAGCATAGCACTGCGGCAGAGGCTGCTCTAGTTGCTAAAAACGCAGATGTGGGACAGCTCGTTTTAACTCATATAAGTTCCCGGTACTCTGAGGATACCTCCCTGCTTCTAAGAGAGGCAAAATCCATCTTTGAGAGGACTATTGTGGCAGAGGATCTGATGTCCTTGGAAATCCGACTAAAGGATGAGTAAGAAATTTGCAGTGGATGCTCGTGCGCGAATTACTGTCCTGCATTTTTTCCCCGTTCCTCACGCAAAGCACGCATAACCTGTTGTGATAGTTCATCATCTCTGTCGATGATTGACATATCCAGTGATTGCATAACGCAATCGATCATATCTCTGCTGTGAGCGAGATCGACACCCTGGCTCTCTTTGGCAACACCCCTTCTATAGAGATCATCAATCTTATCAGGAGACATTCCCAGGGCATTTGCAGCAGAAATGGCCCTTCCAAACATCTCCATATCAGTGTAATACTGCAGGCCGTCTTTGTAGAGTTTCTCGGAAAGAGCATCTTGGCCTGCGTTTTTGGCTATCAATCCAGCCCAGAGAAAGTCTCCCACGTCAATCAGAATGGCGATAGCCTTATCGGTCATTCCTTTGTCTCTAGCTAAAACCACAGCATACTCCGTTTCACCTGCTTTTGCCAGTATTTCTACACCCTCTTTTGCCAAATCGTCGGGCAATTTTTTCAGGTTTTCTGTGAGATAAGATATCTTTTCATCAATAGATAGCTTCTCGAATTCTTCCTTCAATCTATATTCCCCGGTTGGCTTAGAAATACATTGACAATTAAGCCTTTGCATGCACCTCCCATTTCAATAATAATGTCAATGATATTATATATTAAAATCAATATATTTATTATATTGGTTCGCTCGTTTGAGGCTTACAATTGAAAGTCAGAGCTGGGATATTAGCCGCAATGAAGAATCTTCCTCAGCAGTAGCGGATCTCGTAGTGCTGAAAAGAATCATCGATACGGAATATGCGGATATATTGATGTGTGGTTCTTACTAAAAATTGCAGGTCGGTTTTCCTATCATTGGGAACGCAAGCACATCGATGGCTCCATGTACCACCACGATAATTTTCCAGATACAGACTGGCAAAAGGTATCTACCTATTCCAAGCACTTCCATAATGGCTCTCAGGATGCAGTTGAGGAGAGCCATATAGATGAAAATCCCGTTGTTGGCTTGCGCCAATTCATGGAATTCGTCCGCTCTCAGCTTGGCAGAATGGGCAAATAATATACTTTTGACCAGAGGCACAGAGACGTTTTAAACGCAATTTCGGAGCGAGACAGGATTCCTGATTTAATGGATTACGGCCGCAGCGCCTGGGCGGGCAGCCGGCCGTAGGCCGCGCGTCCGGGCTGCGGTAATGTCGTCAGGGCGGGCTGGATTGCCTGACAAGCGCTCGCGTCGGAGGCAGGGGGCTCGAGCAGGCCTGCGATCAGGAGAAGACGGTCCAGATCAGCGGCTTTTTCGAGGCTCTTTTTTGGGGGAATGATGGCAATTGGCAGTTATTATTGGCTTTTTTGCCTATGGATGTCTAGCACGTATTTTATATCTTTTTTGTACGTGTTTAGCTAGCTTTGCCGTAAGCATTTGGAGACAATCCAGTCCTCTCTGTCCCCATGTTGCCAGTGTCGTCATAATTCTCTCATGAATCGAGGTTCCTTTATGATTACGAAGCGTGCCCAAGATCTTTCTCAAGATGACATGGGGTCGCAATGCTCTTTCTGCCCGATTGTTTGTCGGCTCTACGCCAGGATTGATGATAAACGTGAACCAGTAGTCAAACCCGTTGTTGATTTTCCCAATGAATCTCTGCACTTTTTCGATTGAATACACATTCCCGATCCAATGCCGGAGCGTTTCTTGCGCAGAGTTCCATAGACTTATCCGGACTTCTGGCGGAGGATCGTTGTCCAAAGCTTTGGTTAGCGATTCATA
>CAZWHG010000015.1:0-55691 GCA_964633785.1 uncultured Methanotrichaceae archaeon | reverse complement strand
GGCAACTACAAGGGCAATGGCATTTGGGCAGTTGATTTCAACGGCAACGGCCTGTGGGATGGTGTCGTCATCGACCGGGTTTATACGTTCGGATCAGCAACAGATGCCCCTGTTAAAGGGAGGTGGTAATTGGAAAAAGAACATTTTTTATATTTTTTTTATTGTCTGAGCAGTTATTGGCATCTCAAGATGGTTAAATTCTCATGTCCTCTTGTCGCAAGGACTGTCATGATGCATTTATCAATCGAAGTTCCTTTGCTATTGCGTAGCGAATTCCAAGATTCCATTCAAAAAAAGAGTGGCAGAGTAGTTGCGTTTCGATACAAATGTAGTATTTCGGTTACGAACCGCGAATCAAGTAGGAATCGCGAACTTTCTATTAGTAATTATGTAAAGTATATAATTACTTTCCGATGAAGGCCCGGAAGAAACCAAGCAATCATGGGGGAAAGCAATGGGACTCCGGGCCAATTGGATATAGAGCGATGAAGATCATGAAGGTCGTGGAACAAAAGGCACCTCAATGCAGCTCTCGCCCCCAAAGTTCAAGCCTATTATCACTGACGCCTTCGAGAAATCGGATTCGAGATGGATATAGACGATTACGATAAGCAGATGTGGCTAATCGTGCAATCGCTCTCAAGACAGGCGTAGTGTCACTTTACTCCGGATGCAAGGCCATGATGTGACACTACCTATTTACTTGATGGGTACTTGATGGCCATAGGATGATGGAAACAGAGGGGATATTTTGGGTTTGGTACATTCCCCTCTGCTTACCAAACCCACTTGTTGCGCCTAGAGAAACTGCGATTATTATTAAGGCGGTGAGGAAATCCGGGTCAGACGGGCGATCTTCCTTGCGCTGTGGGATGGCATGGAAAGGCCCGGCAAAGGAGCATCAGCTCTACGACATTTTCGCAGCGAAATAATTCCGAACGGAACTAGCATATAGACATTATTCATTATTAATAATGGTGATTTCCTTTGGAGAGGTTTGTAACGATATTTGTGATCCTGTGGGGAATAGCCATCTGGATACTTGCCGGACTTAAGGGACTGGCGAAGTCCTAAGTGCTTTCTCGATTTTTTCCGCCTTATAGATACTTGGTGGGTAGCTGATCGAGGTGAGACGGTCATTTGCATGAGTCACAAATAGTTCTATGTCATTTTTCTAAAATACAACAAAATGTCATAGAACTAAATTGTTGCACCTGGCAACGGTCTGGAAAGTTAATCTATCCAGCCAAAGAAATAATATTCTAGTGCTATTATAATAGAACACGAACCGAACAGGCGATATAGTCAAAACTAAGAATAGTTAAACAGGTTATACATTAATCGATTTTAATATTTATTCGGTACAAATTAGGGCATTGCTGCCTTGAAGCTAAAGCCGTCTTACCCCTCTTTGAAGAAGACTATCCTTAGCTCATCCATCCTGGACCGTTGCCTTTGGGCCTGGTCTCTATCATCTTTGATAATATTGGAATATCTCAAATCGTCTGCTATGGCCGTAAGCCTCATGGTCTGGCGGCCATCGCCGGGTGTATGGCCACAAAGTAGCGCCGGGCAAAGCTTCTCTGCTCTTCTGAGTGCTCTTATCGTATCCCTTCTGGATGGTGGCTTGCCCTCCCTGCCGGCCAGGAAGTCCCTGGTTTGTGCTGAGTTGAATGCAACCTCTTTCTTTCCCTCTGAGATGATCTTAACATGCTCTACAATGGCCAGAGCCCGGAGGCCGATCTTTGTAATAGCCTGCCTGATCACTCCCTTGTCTGTGGGCGTTGTGGGCGGCCTGGCCTGCATAGCCCTTTTTACGTGGCTTATTTGCTGCCTGATGTAGGCATTTAGGGGCAAGCAGCTTCTCCATGGGCGATCTCGCCGTTTTCACGGCCTGGGCGGCCCTGGTGTTGAGCTCTGCAAGCTCTCTCCCTCGGAGGATGCCCTGGTCTTTGAGAAGATCATTCAAGGAATCGAAGGTCAAGATGAGATCGTCAAAGAAGTGCTGCAGCTCCTGGGCGGGAATTTCAAGAATAGCATCCGCTAAGCTAGATGGCTCTATCATTATCGGAGCCCCCCCTCTAAAAAAGAAGCTGAGACAGGATAACGGCCTGTCTCCACCGTCTTATGATCTCGCGGCGTTGGGCTGTAGCACGACGGGCCCTTTTCCACCTCACTGAGTGCATGGCCCGGCCCTCGAGCTCTGCAACCTTGGCCCGCAGAAGATCCTTCTCAGAAGGCGCGACTTTCATGACCCGAGTATAATGCTTTCCCTGGATTGTCGTTATGGCGATATGCTGCCCTCCGTGCTCCTCTAGGAACTTCCTGCAGGTAGTAGGAATCAGGTAATTCCGGTTATCAAGATGCACATGCAACAGATCGCGGGCCGTCTGCTCGAAGCCGCCCAAGACGCCACGCACTTCTTCTCGTTCGATCAATGGCCTGGGGTAAATAGAACGGGGCACTGTTTGCTCTTTTTTCAATTTATCACCTCCTCTCAAGCTGCGCATGACACCACCAGTCGGTCGGTTATAAACTTTCGTGAATGCATTAAATGAGTCCAGAACGTAGCGAAGTCCTGTCCATCTCCGCCTGCCACAAGGTCAAGGGCAGACAAGTGCGTGATGCAGTAATCGAGCCGCTCCTCTCCTGTGTTATAATTATATTTGCTATACTCCCTGATCCATGCATTAAAGGCAATCCTGTCACCCTTTCGAGGATTAAAACCCGCAATGTTCTTTCCTACATAAGTCCAAACGTGATCTATCGGCACAATAACCGTACCGCTATGCAGAAGCACGTTCTTGAGCATCATTGTAGGCTCTGCTCCTCGATAGGCCACCTTTCTCAGGCCGAATCTGGCCACGTCCCCGGAGAAAAGATACTTGCCGCCGAGAAAGACCTGAAGTTGACGTCTCATTGGCTCGCCTCCACTTCTCCAAGTGCGGTCACATATCGGCAGCGGACCGCTTCAAATGGCCACTTGCGGCCACCTGGCCAGTCGCCAGTCCCCTCAATCGGACCGACGCGTTTGAGATATTTCCGGCCCTTGTCAGTCACATAGACCTTATAGGACTTGCCTCTTCCGGGCTTGAGCCTGAGAAACTTCGTTTCGCCTAGCTGCTTAACTTTCTTATACAAAAATGACGCAGACTTTTCGGCAAGCAGCGACGAATAGACATCCCTTAATGATGCACCTGGATTTTGATGAGTCCGCGCTATGAGGCGCAGCTCGATCTTCTCTAATACCCGTTGCTTATTCCTGGCTGAGCGTTTTCCTTCATTTTCGCAGCATATAGAGCCTTTAGACCGCGAATTGTGTGTGTCGTAGGTTGCGCCGGACGCCTTCATCTAGACCACCCCTGCCATGGCCATTTCCTCCGAGGGGAGGAGATCAAAGGGCCTGAGTGCTTTGGTATTGGGCCTGATACTATCATCGGGTGCCCTGGCGAGTCTGCGCGGGCCTCCTGTGGGCTCCTCTCTGGCTGCCTCCCTCATGGACTGAGGAAAGTACTTCTTAGAATGCTTGCATGGGCCGGGCCGGTATGTGGCCGATGGGCAGGAGCATGTTTTGGGCGTGGTGACATAATAAGCGTCCTTCCTGCTATTGAGGACCAGCACCATTTCGCCCGAGAGCCTGTAGAAACTGGGCATCTCCTGCGGCTCCTGGCCGTGGTTATCCTGGGTAATCAACTGCTTTACGGCTTCCCGGCTCTGAGTGACCGGGCTAGCTAAAACGGGTTTTTCATTCATCGCGTGCACCATATCATACTATATGCACGGAATATTTAAGGATTTTGTGTACTTAGTGGGAAAAAGTATTTCAACCCCTTGATGCTTATATTAGTGACATGGCATTAAAAAAGATCGGCATAAGCGTCGATGAAAAGACTCTTGAAGCCGTTAAGGCCGAGGTTGAGACTGGAGATTACAGAAATGTGAGCCATTTCTTTGAAAAATCTGCTCAGGTCTTATTAAAAGAGAGACAAAAGGAAAGAAGCCAGAACCCTTGTGAGGCCCTGGCTTAATCCTTGTCATTTGGTTTGGTGCACGCAAATGACATTGAGCCAATCCTCGATAGCTTAAATCGCTATCTATCGCTAATTTATTACTAGTAATAAGGTGCCGGGAGCGGGATTCGAGCCCGCGACTTCGAGATACCTCAGGAAGCGCGCGTTAATCGTATTACCCTATGAGTCTCGCGCCCTAACCAACTAGGCCACCCCGGCACGGCATAGTCCCTCGATTGATTTGTTAAATAAGGTTTGTGCCTGCGCGCTCACAGGCGCGCGCGTCCGGGCCAGCAGGCGAGCTTCAGGGAAAGAGCCTTCTTTTAGTAGCGGCATAGATTTGCAGGACCATCATGCCCTCCGATATCACATGCTCAGTAAGCGATACGCTTTGTGGAAAGACGATCGTAGTAGGAGTAACTGGCAGCATCGCCGCCGTGCGGGTCGTGGACCTCATTCGCGATCTGATCCGGCGCGGCGCAGAGGTGCACGCGGTCGCAAGCAGCGCCGCGCTGCAGATCCTGCACCCTTACTCCCTGCAGTACGCCACCAACCATTCTGTGATCACGGAAATAACCGGCCAGGTAGAGCATGTGCAGTTTTGCGGCGTTTGCGGCCTCGCGGACCTGCTCTTAATCGCGCCTGCCACGGCCAACACCATCGGCAAAATGGCCTGCGGCATCGACGACACGCCGGTGACGACGTTTGCCACCACGGCTTTAGGCAGCGGCAAGCCTGTCGCCGTTGTTCCTGCCATGCATGAAGCCATGTACCGCCACCCGGCAGTGCTACGCAATTTGCAGAAGCTGCGATCTATGGGCGTGACTCTGATCGATCCGCGCCTGGAGGAGGGCAAGGCCAAGATCGCCGACAACCTGGCAGTGGTGCGAGATGTGGAGAAGCTGCTGGGACCGGCTGACCTGACGGGCAAAAGAATCGTCATCACTAGCGGCTCCAATGCCGAGGCTGTCGATCCCATCCGCATCCTCACCAACCGCGCCTCGGGCAAGACCGGTGTGGCCCTGGCTCTGGAGGCACGCCGGCGCGGGGCGGAGGTGACGCTAGTGCACCGCTTCATCCAGGACATCCCTGTGCGCCAGGTCTATGCAGAAAGCGCCAAGGAGATGCTGGACGCTGTGCTGGCCGAGGTGGGGAAGGGCTGCGACGTTCTGATCAGCGCCGCGGCCGTGGCCGACTACACGCTCGACCCGCAGGTGGAGAAGATCAAGTCCGGCCAGGAGCTGTTGCTGCGTCTTCTGCCCACCAAAAAGATCATCAAGACGGTGCATGAGGCCTACCCCCATCTGAAGATTGTGGGCTTCAAAGCCGAGACCGGCGTGACGGACGAAGAGCTCGTTGTCCGGGCAAAGAAGTCCATGCAGGGCGCAGGGCTGGACCTGGTGGTGGCCAATGACGTCGCTCGGGGCGGCATGGGCACGGATGATAACCGGGTCCTCATAATAGACCGCCTGGTTTCGCGCAAAGTGGCGGAGGGCAAAAAGAGCCTGATTGCAAAGATGATCATGGACACCCTGGTGGAAATCTTATGAGCGGCGGCATGAAATGCGCCCGTGCCTTTGTGCCCTCCCACATCACCGGCTTTTTTGCCGCCCACCGCCGGGGCGAGCCGCACCTCGCAGGCTCCGTGGGCTGCGGCTTGTGCCTGTCCCTGGGGGCTACTACCACCATTGAATCCGCACCGCATATTCACGATACGGAAATCTATCTCAATGGGGTCCTCTCTGAGGCCCCCGTTTCCAGGTATGTGGTGGAAAAATTGGCCAAAGAGCCGGTGCAGGTGAAAACAGAGTTGCAGATGCCTTTTGGGGCGGGCTTTGGAGCCAGCGGTGCGGGTGCTCTGGGCGCTGCCTACGCGCTTAACTCAGCTTTCGATCTGGGCCTGACTGCGAACGGGGCCGCGGCCGCAGCCCATGAGGCAGAGGTCATGAACCGGACGGGTCTGGGAGACGTCATCGCCCAGAATGCAGGCGGCCTGGTGGTGCGCCTGCAGCCGGGCGCGCCTGGCATTGGAAGGATCGATCGCATTCCTGTTCCTCCCCTGCCCATCAGCTACGTGGTGCGTGGCCCCCTTTCCACCAGCCAGGTTCTCTCTGACGAAAAGGTGATGACTGCGGTCAACGCGGCAGGAGAAGCGGCCTTGAAGGAGCTTTTGAAGAAGCCCACATTTACAAATTTCCTGCAGCAATCCCGCTGCTTCACAGTGACCTCTGGCCTGGCCAGCGACTGGGCCTTGCAAGCCGTAGAGGCGGTAGAGGCGTCAGGCGGCATGGCTGGCATGATCATGCTGGGAGATGCAGTCTTCGCCTTTGGCGGGGCTGATGCCCTCGCCGGCTTCGGCGAAGTACATACTACTACGATCTCACAAAGAGGTGCCAATCTTGACTGATATTCCAAAGTCTCATCCCAGATATGCTTCTTTAGTGGCACGCGAGCGCGTGGCTGAAGGAGTGAGGAAAGGCTTCACCAGCAGCCAGGGCCTCATTGCCCAGGGCAGAGGCGAGTGTTTCGACTATCTTTTGGGCGAGAGGACTACTGCTTCGGCTGAGGCGGCCACAATCGCGGCCGCGGCCTTGCTGCTCCTGGCGAAGCGTGCGGCGCTCAGTGTCAACGGCAACGTAGCCGCCCTGGTGGCCGAGGAGATGGTGGCCCTGGCCGATGCGCTTGCCATTCCATTGGAGGTCAACCTCTTCCACCGTTCTGAAGAGAGGGTGAAGAATATTGCCGACCTCCTCCGGGAGAAGGGCGCGAAAAATGTGTTGGGTGAGAAACCCGATGCATCCGTTCCCGGCCTGGAGCACGCCCGGGCGCTGGCGACAAGAGGCGGAATCTTCGATGCCGATGTGGTCCTCATTCCCCTGGAGGACGGCGACCGCTGCGAGGCACTGGTGGCGATGGGAAAGAAGGTCATTGCCATCGATCTCAATCCCCTCTCCCGAACGGCAAGAAAGTCCACGGTGAGCATTGTGGACAACATCCTGCGGACGGTGCCCCATTTGACGGATCATGTTAAACGGCTCTCGGGTGTGCCCCGTACAGACCTGGAAAGAATGGTGCAGGAATATGACAATGAAAAGGTGCTGCATCAGGCAGTGCAGGAGATACAGGATAATCTAGAAAGGCAGTTTCGAGAGGCTAGGGACTAGCTTGCTCGGATCACGGCGGCGTTCTGAGGCGGATTGATATTAAGTGCGTGTAGCTTTCAATTTTCGAAAGGAGAATTCTGCCCATGAGCCAATGACTCTTCAAATTATCCTTCATCCTCTCGGCCAATACATGATTATAATTACTCCGATCAGTGCGATGAAGCCGCCCAACAATCAACACCAAACGAAGAATATAAATGATACATAGGTCAATTCCTTGCATTCAAGAGATAAGATCTGCCATTTGAGGATGTATCCTTAGATTGAGAACTACTGCAACTCAGTAGGCAGGGGACTACGGTGTGATAAGATGGAATCTGCCATAAGGCGATCTGGGATTAGCGTTATCGGTGATGTCTCCTGGGGAACTCATTTCTGCCAGTTCTATAATACCAGCCAGGATCTAGTCGAGACCCTGGTGCCGTATTTCAAAGAAGGCTTGGCATCAAATGAGTTTTGCATGTGGATAACTTCAGAGCCTCTGCAGGTTGATCAAGCAGCTCTGGCCCTGCGTGCTGCCGTCCCAGACCTTGATGATTATATCCAGAAAGGCCAGATTGAAATTCTGGACTATAGCCAGTGGTATACCCGGTCAGGCAAGTTTTCAGCAGATGAAGTCCTCCAGGGTTGGGTCGACAAATTGAATGCTGCTCTTGAACAGGGATACGAAGGGTTGCGGCTGACCGGAAACACTTTCTGGTTGGAACAGGCCGATTGGGATGACTTCACCCGGTATGAAGAGGCGGTCAACAACGTGATCGGCCAGTATCGCATGCTGGCCATCTGCACTTATTGTCTTCAAAAATGCAGCGCCATGGAAATCCTGGATGTAGTCACCAACCACCAGTTCGCCTTGATAAAGCGTTCTGGTCGATGGCAAATTATCAAAGGGGCCCAGAATATAAAGACAGTGCAGGCCCTTCAAGAAAGCGAACTGCGCTATGCGACCACCCTGGCAAGTATCGGTGATGCGGTTATCGCCTCGGATGCCTCCGGCAGGATCACTTTCATGAATGCTGTGGCAGAAAAATTGACCGGCTGGACCTTTCATGAAGCTTCGATGCTCCCGGTAACGGATGTATTCAATATAATTAACGAATTCAGTCGCCAGAAAGTAGATGATCCCGTAGCTAAAGTGCTCAAATTGGGGGTGATTGTTGGCCTCGCCAACCATACTATCCTGATTCGAAGAGATGGGACGGAAGTTGCTATTGATGATAGTGGAGCACCGATAAAAGACCCTGACGGCAATACATCAGGAGTCGTGCTTGTCTTCCGAGACATGACCGAGCGCAAGCAAGCTGAGGAGAAGCTGCAACAGGCGAACGAACGCCTGGATCTTGCACAGCGTGCGTCTGGTGCTGGTGTATGGGATTGGGATATCGAAATAGGCCATATCGAGTGGTCGCCAGAGTTGTTTGACCTCTTGGGTCTAGATACACAGAAAGACATTGCTTCCTTCGAGAAATGGAATTCAGTCTTGCATCCCGAGGATTTGGAGATTGCTAACTTTCGGATTGACCAGGCACTAAAGGAACATGCCAACCTTAACAGCGAATACAGGATTATTCGGCCTGATGGTCAGATAAGATGGATCAATGCATTGGGACATGGAACATACGATGATCAGGGCCGCCCGATCAGAATGATTGGAACCTGCATCGATATCACGGGGCGTAAGGAAGCTGAGAAAGCGCTGCGTGAGAGCGAAGGGCATGCGAGGGCTCGTTCAGAAGAGCTGGAATTAGTGCTTAATTCGGTGCCTGCTGCCATATGGATAGCGCACGACCCCCTGGCACTTCATATAACTGGAAACAAGGTCTCTTACGAATGGCTCCAAATTCCCCTTGGTGCTAACGCTTCCAAATCCGCCCCTGAGGGAGAGCGGCCCGATACATTCAGGATGTTCAGGGACGGCAAGGAATTAAAACCGGAAGAAATGCCTGTGCAGCTATCGGCTATGGGCAAAGAGATACGCGACTATGAATTCACCTTCGTTTATCCTGATGGTACAGAGCGGTATGTATTGGGAAACGCCATGCCCCTTTTGAGCGATAACGGTAAACCTCGTGGTTCTGTTTCATCCTTCATTGACATTACAAAGCGCAAGCAGGCCGAGGAGGCTCTGCACAAGGCAACCGATGAACTGGAGCGGAAGGTCCAAGAGAGGACCGCAGAGCTCCTGAAGGCTAAAGAGGCCGCGGAGGTCGCAGCTGAAACCAAGTCCGCCTTCCTGGCCAACATGTCCCATGAGCTCAGGACACCAATGAATGCCGTTATCGGTTACACAAGCCTCCTTCTGGATGATAACATCAATGCCGAACACAAAGAATTTGTCGAGGGCATCAGGAACGGCGGCGAGGCAATGATGGCCCTCATCAACGATATCCTGGACTTTTCA
Organism: uncultured Methanotrichaceae archaeon; assembly: GCA_964633785.1. Taxonomy (GTDB): domain Archaea; phylum Halobacteriota; class Methanosarcinia; order Methanotrichales; family Methanotrichaceae; genus Methanothrix. Next base: position 46,116 of record CAZWHG010000015.1, on the reverse strand, counting down.
AGAACAGATAAGGAAAAGATTAAGCTGGAACATAGTCCAATAAGCCTCAAACATTTGATCGAAGAGTCCTTGGATATGGTGGCAGTTGAGGCCGATAAGAAGGGCCTGGACCTGGCTTATACCGTCGGCTATGGCACACCAGATACTATCATCGGAGATCATGGCAGGCTCCGGCAGATACTGGTCAATCTGCTCAGCAACGCCGTCAAATTTACCGACAAAGGCAATATATCAGTATCTGTCTCATCTCAGGCCGTTGAAGGCAACAAACGTGAGGTCTCCTTTTCAGTTAAGGACACGGGCATAGGCATACCTCATGATAAGATGAGCAAAATATTCGAGCCCTTTACTCAGCTGGAACGAACTATCAGCCGAAAACGCGATGGCGTCGGACTCGGCCTCGCTATAACCAAGAATCTTGTAGATCTGATGGAAGGAACGATCTGGACCGAGAGCATTGTCGGCCAGGGAACGACCTTTCATGTCATGATTCGGGCTGAGACCATCCCAGGCAGACGACTGGACCATGGAGATGCGAGCGGAAAATGCTCATTAGAATGCGTCTCCGGGAAAAAAGCTCTGAAGATCCTCATAGCTGAAGATAATCCATCGAACCAGAAAGTGCTTGTAGAGATGCTGAAAAGAATGGGCTATAGACCCGATGCTGTGGCAGACGGCCGGGAGGTCGTCCAGGCTCTCGAACGTCTGCCATACGATCTGATCCTCATGGATGTCAGAATGCCGGAGATGGATGGAATCACCGCTACACGGGTGATACGCAGGCTCCGACCGGATGGACCAAAGATTGTGGCCATCACCGCTTATGCTCTTGAGGGCGACCGTGATAAATGCCTCGAAGCCGGTATGGATGACTACATTAGCAAACCGGTACAAAAAAAAGAGCTGGAGGCTATTCTGGTAAAGTACTCAGAAAGGGCGAACTGAAGAAAGGTACTACCCTGGTAGTGCGTCGAATTACGTGCTTCAAAAGTTTTTAAACTGGCACCCGCAAGACGGTTCGAAAATAATTGGATATGATGCAGACCTAAATATTGAGAAATTACGGGGATGAGAATCCCCGCACGTCTGCCTGCAATAGTCGATCCCAAATAGTTTTGCTTCTCATCTGAGCGCATTTATATCTAATGCTATGACTCACTAAATTACATCTTAAACATATCCGGGAATTGCTTGACTATGCCCTCTGCCATCGAATCTGCCATTATGTTGGCTAAAGCCTCGATCTGATCAAAAGCTGCTACATCTGCAGTATAGTCCTTAGTCAGCCTGGCAACGGCTTCATCTTTAGTGAGTTTCAGATGATCGCGCCATGCAGCCATCATTGCTGCTTTGTCCCAATTGGGGTTTATACTGTTCTCGAAGGCAGCAATCTCATCCGCATTCTCATACCATTTCTTCTCGGCATCAGCAGCAGCTGTATTGTTTCCCGCCTTAGCTGCCTCAACCAGAGCGGCCGCAGTTAGCAGATGCACCTCAATAAGGTCTCCAAACTTATTTCCGGTATCATTTCCGTAATAAGGCTTTAGCGAATCTGCCATGTCTTCATAATTCTTCAAGAGCCTGGTAGTTACAACTGCCTTATCCGTGGTATTATCGGCAACGCTCATTATGAACATGCGCGTCCAGATAATATGTTCTGTCCATAACTCTCGCATTCTAAGTGTTAGATCCTCTTGAGACTTGGTAATGCCGGTTTGGTTCGAAGAGGGACCTGTTTGCGTTACCGGAGTTGTTTGGCCGACATCCGTTGTTTCAAAAGATCCTTGTGAAGGAGTTTCGGTTGATGGAGTCGATTGTTCTGCAGCAACAGTCTCAAAAGATCCTTGCGAAGGGGTCTCGGTTGATGGAGTCGATTGCGCATTATTGGTAAAAGCAAAGCTTCCTTGCGTAGAAGTATCAGTTGTCGATATCGACTGCGCAAAACAACCAGATACGGATAGAACAATTACTATCCATGCGGTAATGTAACTTGACTTCATAAGCCTCACCTCATATTATTTTATTAATACTACTTAGGAGCTCAAGCTATTTAAAATTTGAAGGCCATTCAGATTGCCTGAAAAAGTCAATTATCAAACATCTAACCCATTCTCCCCCGCGCTGCCTTCTGCACGCTCTGATCCGGGTCATCAGCCAGTAGTTTCAGCGTCTTTGCAGGCGTATGGGGGTTTTCTGCCACTGCCGCCCGCACCATCCAGGACCAGTGCCCGGCAAGCTCATCCAGGATCTTGCCATCCAGCAATTCATTGCGGGCCAGCGCCTCCCTGACCTCCCAGCACCTGTCTGAGGCCAGAGCCGCCAGCGCCTGGGCGGGCGTACGGGGATTTTGCGCCGCCGTGACCCGCACATCCATGATCCTGTCGGCGGAGAGGTAGATGAGCAGATCCTCCGGCGTGGATGAATTCCTGGCAATGTTGTTTCTTACCTCCCAGAATACATCCTTGACCATTCTTTTCATCGATTCCAAGGACAATAGGGGATTCTGAGCCGCCGCTGCTCGAACATGCTCCTCAGAGTCGCGGGCGAGGTAGTCCAGTGTCCGGGAATTAGCCTGCAGGCTTTTTGCCGCTGCCTCCTTTACAAGATAGCGGTTCTTCTGCAAAGTGCAGTCGTAGTCCACCATCTCGTCAGTTGCCAGCATCTCCAAAAGCTCGCCTGTGACGCGGCGATTCAAAGCCACCGCCGCCCTCACATATCCGGAGCTGTCCTCCGCGAGCTTCGCAAGTGCCTGCGGCGAGGCGCGGGCATTGCCGGCGACAGCTTCCCTCACCCATTGCACCTTGTCTTTGCATAGTGCATCCAGGATCTTCTCCGGTGTATCGGCACTCCAGGCCACCTTTCTTCGCACATGCCAGTCCCAGGCACGGGCGAGCTCTTCCGGATCGCTTTCCGCACTCATTTCCTCATTCGGGTCCCTCATCTTACACACTTCTGAAAAATGGATCTACGTATCAATTCTATAGCAGGTAAAGCCATAAACCTCTTCCAGGAGTTCCTTTGTCTTTCTTTCCTCGTGGCGCGCCAGCGTTCTCTCTACCAGCGGCAAATCAATTGAGGGCGCGATCTGGCGGATGAGGCCCTCATCGCCGGAAAGCACGGCATATTTGAGGAGGATTTTATATTTGCCCATCAAGGCTATGAGTTTTTCCGCCGCAAGATCCACGTGGCTCTTGATCTCCTCCTCACGCAGCCTCTCGAACCTCTTCTGGCTCCAGCCGCCTTTGGAGTGCTTTCCCATTACCGGGCTTTCCACCAGCTCCTCTGCCTCGAAGCCCTCCCGGCTTAAGGCCACCCCCAAAAAGGTCTCTCCGGCATGGGCAGAGACGACGAGCACGGGCGTTTCCATTATCTCCTCCAAAGGATCGAGGGAAAAAGTGCCCCCTTCCCGAGTATAGCTCTCCTGGATAGGAAAAGGTGGGATGAGCTGCAGGGTGAAGAGCTGGGGACTATGCAGGACTATTCCGCCTCGCTGGGATTTAATGGTGGCAGCTGCCTTTTTAATTTGCGGCGGGAGAGCATCATCCTCCGGAACGGGACCAGGGTAATAGGCAACCAGGAGATCATCTCTGGGAGAACGGCAGGCCTTGAGCCTCTCTAGGAGCAGGTCCATCTCCCGCAGGCTCAGCATTCTTCCCGTTGGCTTTTGCCCATCACACGCATCAGCCGCGGCCTGCGCGGGGAGTGAGGAGAGTGCTGCAGCCCTTTGATCGGCGGCTTTGAGTGCTAAATTGGCTTCCTGATTGGCAGAGGAGAGTTTGCGCATCTTCTCCTCCCGCTTTTCCAGGGTGCGCAGGAGTTCCTCCTTCTCGCCCACCAGCTTTGCCAATGCCGCCTGCAGTTCCAAAATGCGATCTTCCAGCTTCTTCTTGCCGAAGAGGTCTACCAATGCATTACCTCCAATTTTACCTTCACTGCGAAGGTCAAGAGAGCAAACAAAATTCAAAACTGCGATTCAACATAGCTATCGCACAAACGTCTCAATCAGGTCTAACGACGTCGTCTCCAGGCCGCACTCCTGCAAATGGTGCGCCAGCAGGCTGGCCCTCTCTCCTGCGGGATGGTAGACCAGCACTTCGCTGGGCGAAACGTGCTCGATCATCTTCATCAGGCCGCGAAAGTCCAGGTGGTCGGAGAGTTGGATGGTGGGGTAAGACGTATCCCTTCTTCCGGTGAGGAAGTATTTATTGCGGCTATGCACCTGGTGCAAATTCCAGGGAGTGACCACATTGGATATGCCCCCGTTTACCTCGGTGAGCGGCCCGGCTGTATCTTTCATCAGCTCTCGCGTCAGAACCAGGCTCTTCTCATCCATGCCGATCTCATCCTTATAGCCCATGGCCCTCATGAGAGCCACCGCCCGCTGGGCTTTGCCGAAGGCATAGGCACCAAAGCTTGCCCCGTCTTCCAGAGCTTCGGAAAAGCCGGCCAGATCGTCTTCAAAGATGCAGGAAGGATCATAGGGATCACCGTAGTTGGCTTCAGTGACCAGAAAATCGCATTTTGGCAGATGATGGTAGTCTTTTACATCCCCGGTCACCAGCACCTTCTCTCCTGTCTCCGTCTGCCAGGAGAATGCGGTCGAGCCGATGGTATGGCCGGTATTATGCGTGTCCACCCTCACATCATCAACAACAATGCTTCTACCAACCTCAAAGGTCCGGCCTTTGTACTCCCGGTCATAGCGAATCTCCAACGCGCGTGCCGTTTGCATGGAGGCCACTGCCCGCGGAGAGAGCATGGCTGATTTTCCGTAATGATCGCTATGGGCATGAGTGATGAGATAGGCATCGGGCTGCACGCCGGCTTTGGGAGCGCGGCTGGTATCTATGGAAAAAAGGTGAGAGTCGAAGCGCAGGGCGAGATGAGGCGCAATGCCACCCCGGCTGTTGATCCTTCGCACCGCCTCCAGGCAATAGTCCCCTCCTGCCATTTTCGCTTAACTCTCCTTTTTGGGCCTCGCTTTTATTCTGTTCTCATTTCAGGGCCATGTTGATGGCATTTATCAGCTCTTCTTTAGATGTGACGCCCATCCATTTCTGCACTTCCCGGCCATCTTTCTCCAATATGATGGTGGGCACAACCATGATGCCCTTCTCCGCGGCCAGGTCGCCCTCCTTGTCCACATTGATCTTCCTAAACTCTACCTTATCGCTGTAGTCTTTAGCTAGATCCTCGAAGATAGGTGCCTGCAACTTGCATGGTCCGCACCAGTCCGCATAAAAGTCCATCAGAATGAGTTTAGACGTAATGTATCCGCTCCTCAGATATTCGCCTCGCCCGGCTACCCGGGCTAGGGGCCGATGTAACCGATGCCCTTCCAGGTATATCAAATAATGTCAAACTTAACGCCGATCTTGAATATGCGCAAAGTAGGCAATACCAGCATCAATCGGCCCGTCTTAGTCCTGATCTCCTGCAATATTTCCTGGATTCTCTCTTCTGTGGCCGACACGGTGAACCAGAGATTGTAGCCGCTCTCATCCGGTCGCAGGTAGTTATGCGAGACCTCAGTGTAAGCATTAATGACCTGGGCTACCCGATCCGCTTCTTCCATGGAAACCTGTAGAGCCGCCAGGATTCCGCTGCGACCCAATTTGCGCAAATCAAGAATCGGCCCTATTCGCCGCACCAGTCCCTCCTTCTGCAGGCGAGCCAAACGCAGTATTACCTCTTCTTCCTCCAATCCCAAGGCCATCCCCAAATCCCGGAAAGGTCTGGACGTTATGGGAAAACCGTCTTGCACCGCAGAAAGCAGCTCCAAATCTATATCATCCATGGCTCACACTTCCAGGCGGCAGGCAGGATCCTGCCCCAGGAAATCACCCGTTTCGGCATAAGATCGCGCCCGGCAACCTCCGCAGATCGAGGAATAACTGCACCGTCCGCACTTTCCTTTGAGATTTCTCTCTCTTAGTGCCCTAAGCTGTGCAGCATTCTCCCATATCTCTATAAAATTCTTCTCCCTGATGTTCCCAACCCGCAAAGGAAAATAGCCGCAAGGATAGACATCGCCCTTTCGGGAGACAAAGACGAAGCTTTTGCCCGCCAGGCAGCCGCCAGCACGACCTTTCCCGGGCTTGGCTATCCGAGCATACTGGGGCGCGCAGGTGACCTGCACCTCCAATGGTCGAAGAGCCCGCTCCCGATCAATCTCCATGAGAAGCTGCTCCTGCCGCTCCGGTGAGATGAGATCCGCCTCCCGGCCCCGGCCCGTGGCCACCAGAAAGAAGAAGTGCAGGGCACAAGCCTCCACTCTTTGGGCCAGATCGAAGATTGCAGCCACATCGGACTCATTCTTGCAGGTGAGGGTGTTGTTGATCTGAAAGTCGACCTTGCCACGTAAATTCTCTATCCCTCGCATGGCCGCCTGAAAGCAACCCTTGCCGCGCATCAGATCATGCTTCTCTGGAGTTGCGCCGTCCAGGCTGATGCTGACTCGCGAGATGCCGCTGGCTGCAATTTCGTCAGCTACCTGCTGCGTGATTACGGTTCCATTGCTGGCCAAAGAGACACGCATGCCCAACGCTTTTCCGTAGCGTGCTATCTGGAAAATATCGGGCCGCAGCAAGGGCTCTCCGCCGCTTAAGATTAGCATGGGATGCAAAGAGGCAATGCTGCCAAGAAAGGAAAGTGCCTCATCTGTGGAAAGCTCATCTGCATCGGGCAGAGGGGAGGCTGAGGCGCGGCAGTAGCCGCAGGACAGATTGCATGCTGCCGTCACCTCCCAAGCAACAATCAGCATCAAAGCAGGCCTTTTTTCACCAGCAATTCGGCATTGAGAATGCTTGCACCCGCTGCGCCGCGCACGGTGTTGTGGCCCATGCAGATGAACCGGATTCCCGACCTGATCCGTCCTACGGAGACGGCCATGCCGTTGCCGCGGCCTCGATCGAGCCTGGGCTGGGGTCGATCGGGTTCATCCTTAACTATGATCGCCTTCTTGGGTGAGGTTGGCAGATCTCCCAGGCCGGCATCGAAGTCTTGCATGGCCTTCTTGACCTCTTCTGGTGTGGGATTGTCTCTCATGGTCACCCAGATAGCTTCGGTGTGCCCGTCCATGACAGGTACGCGATGGCAGCTGGCGCTCACTGAAAATTCTGCATTCACGATTCTTTCGCCATCAAAACGCCCCAGGATCTTCTGCGGCTCAGTCTCTACTTTCTCTTCTTCGCCGCCGATGTAAGGTATGACGTTGCCAAGGATTGCCATAGAAGGCACTCCCTCGTAGCCAGCTCCGGATACGGCCTGCATGGATGCCACATGCACGCTCTTGATGCCGAACTTCATGAGCGGCTTCAGTGGCAGGGTGAACATGACCGTGGTACAGTTGGGGTTAGTGGTAAGGTATCCCTCCCAGCCTCTCTTTTCCCGCTGCACTTTGATGAGATCCAGGTGCTCGTAATTGCACTCCGGTATGAGCAGAGGCACATCTTCCACCATGCGATAAGAGCTGGTATTGCTGGCCACGGCCATGCCCGCGGCCGCGAAGGCGGGCTCAACCGTTTGAGCATCTGCGGCGGGAAGCGCCGAAAAGACAATATCCGCATCGACCTCTCGCGGATCGACATTGACCACGGTCATTTCCGCGATATCATCGGGAAGCTCACTCTCCAAGCGCCACTTGGCAGCTTCTTTGTATTTCTTGCCCGCGCTTCTTTCCGAAGCAGCGAGACTAGTCAACTCAAACCAGGGATGGTTCTTCAGTCCTTCAATGAAGCGCTGCCCCACGGCACCGGTGGCACCCAAGACGCCAGCTTTGATCTTTGCCATTATCAATCACCTAAAGCTAGAGTGGGGCTTAAGGCTAGGGGTGTATATATTTCTTGTCCGAAAAAGGAACTGATTAAAAAAGGATTTGATTTAAGAATTATTGCCCGGCCGTTATTCGCCCACACAGGATTTTTCCAAAACTGCGTAGCTCTTGGCAAACTCGCGGTTAACCTCGACCACTTCCTCATTGAAGTGCTTGAGGCTCTCGGGAACAGGTCCCAGTGCATCGGCCTTCTCCTGTGTATCAACCAGGGCACCATGCGGCACGAACTTGCCGTCCGCCAGCCTGACTCCGATAACAGCCGCTGCGTGGCCGACAAAGCATTTCTTGCCCAATGTTGAGGCATGAACCACTGAGTTGAAGCCCACAAAGCTCTCATCCTCTATCTTCAAGGGTCCGTGAATTACGGCACCGTGAGCAATGGAGATCCGCTTCCCCAGATTTATAGAGCTTCCCATGAGGCCGTGGAAGACAACGCCGTCCTGGATGTTGCACTTATCGCCGATGATTATGGGATTGGCCTCGTCCGCCCGCAGGGATACGCAAGGGGCCACGTAAACCTCCTCGCCGATGCGCACGTCGCCGATAACCATAGCTGATTCGTCCACGTAAGCCGTCGCTGCAACCGCAGGCATGCATTCATTGCGGTTCCATGATGTCTTGGGGTTGGCTTTAAGTATATTAGCACCACCTCCCCTGGCATTGGCGGTTCACCTTAAAGAGATTGCCATAAACGATGATTTACATAGGGACTTATTCACTATTGTCGATCGCTATAGATAATCTCTCTTAATCATGGAAGCGTTTTTAGATTGGCGGGGTGAGCACCGAATACTAAATATAGATTGACTACGAAATTTTTGCTATATGTTTAATATTATAATCTATAATCGCGATAATTGCTATAATTGCCGCTAAATTTAAATATATGTGAGACAAAATTGGGTCCAAGCCATTGGATAGATCTAAGGGCGGTAAAAGGGATGAGGAGGGATTAATAGAATTAAATCTATTAAAAGATATAGTCACGAACGTACATTATATTTATTTTACGGATTGATTGAGAATATTCAGATATACGAAGGTATAACTTATGGCAGATGATGTGAAGATATTGGGCATGCCACCTGAATCAGGACGATGGCTGCTGATTATTATTGGAACAATTATCGAGCTTTGTCTCGGTGCAGTTTATGCTTATAGTATCATTAGCGTTCCTTTGAAAAAGATATTTACCGCACCCGTCGCTGATGGCGGCTTTGGATTAACCGTTAGCGCCATGCAGATGTCGCTTCCTTACATCGCATCTCTGGCGTTCTTTGCCCTGACCATGCCATTGGTCGGCAAATACATTGAAAAATATGGACCGCGAAAAGTAGGAATGCTGGGCGGCGTTATCGTCGGCCTGGGCTGGATCCTGGGTTCCACAGCCACCTCTCCCACCATGCTTATGATTCTCTACGGCGTTATTGCCGGTATTGGTGTGGGCATTGCCTACAACTGTCCCATCACCACCGCAGCCAGATGGTTCCCAGACAAACGCGGCCTGGCTGTGGGATTAACCCTCCTGGGGTTCGGATTCTCCGCATATGTCACCGGCAAAATGTCGGAGATAATCTCAGCGAGCTTCGGCGGAGTTTTCGCTTCCATGAAGATCTTAGGCATAGCATTTTTGATCCTCATTGTGGTCCTCTCCATGTTCTTAGTCTTCCCTCCCGCTGGCTGGACTCCCCGTGGCTGGAAGCCGCCAGCAGCATGTGCCGTAGGCAAGAAAACCGATTATATGAGAGATGAGATGTCAAAGAACAAGGCGTTCTATGGCCTCTGGATCTGCTATGTGATCGGTGCACTGGCCGGACTGATGGCCATCGGAGTTGCCAAGCCCGCCGGCCTGGAAGTGGCAGCAAATGCCATGATTGCCGAAGCAGACATTACACAGAAGCTAACTGACCTCACTTTGATCTTCGCATTTTGCAATGCAGTAGGCAGGCCCCTCTTCGGCACTCTGACCGATAAGCTCACACCGCCAAGGACGGCCATATTGTCCTACGTGGTCATCATAGCGGCTTCACTGCTTATGTATACTAATCCGGCATCAATTACCATTTACACGGTTGCCTTCGCCCTGCTCTGGCTGTGCCTGGGCGGCTGGCTGGCCATTGCGCCGGCAACAACCGCGAGCTACTTCGGCACCAAAGACTACGCCCGAAACTACGGCCTGGTCTATACCGCGTATGGTGTTGGCGCCATCATTGGAAATTTAATGGCAGGAGCTGCCAAAGATATGCTGGGCGGCTACGTCAATGTCTTCCCATATGTGGCAGTACTGGCAGCAGTGGGCATCATCGTGGCCTTTGTAATGGTAAAACCACCATGCGAAGGTTAAATTAAAACTATAAAACTTTTTTTACTACTATTTGCATTAGGTGGAATTTGTGTTTCTTTTTGGATAAATTGCAGATTTTTTCTGCTCCATTCGGTGATCTCGTAGGGTTGGCCATTAGCATATTGGTATCACGTCTCCAATTATTTTTCATTCACCATAAACGAGATTACCACTAAAGATGGTTTGCAAAAGGGCTTATCTACCATTGTCGATAACGATAGATAATCTAACTCAATCAAGTCTGCTTCTTGGGATAAGCAGGAAGTATATCGAATACTAATGTAAATTGACCCCGGTATTTTTGCGATATGTGCAATATTATAATCTATAATCGCTATAATTGCCGCCAAATTTAAATATATGGGAGATGAAATTAGGTCCAAGCCATTGAATAATATCTCAAGGGTGATGGAGGGGACAAGGAGGGATTTGATAAAAACAAAATCAGGGAAACTTTCATCCTTATAGCATATTATATTTATTGTATAGATTGAATAAGAATAAATCGTTATCATCAAAAGGTGTTAATCTTATGGCTGGAAATTCAGCATCACAGGAACCGCCCGGTGGGCGGTGGATGATGGTAGTAATAGGCATCATAATTCAGCTTTGTCTGGGTGCCATTTATGCTTACGGAGCAGTGAGAGGTGACATATCAGGTTACTTCAAATCGATAATGGCCATAGCAGACCCGGCAACAAAAGGCCCAAGTGCATTTGATATGACATGGCCGTTTATCACATTTCTGTTATTGTTCGCCCTAACGATGCCGCTGGCTGGACCATACATACAGAAGGTGGGTCCCAAGAAGGTAAGCATGATTGGCGGAGCGCTCTGCGGCCTTGGGTGGCTTGCTGCCTCATATGCCACTTCACCTTCAATGCTCATTCCATTGTATGGCATTATCGGCGGATTAGGTGTAGGCATAGCTTACGGCGTCCCAATCGCTGTATCGGCACAATGGTTCCCGGATAAACGCGGCCTTGCCGTGGGACTTACCGTGCTGGGCTTCGGCTTCTCTTCTGCCGTGATCTCATACGCCACGCTTTTCCTGAAATCGTCAGGCCTCCAAATAATGAACATCCTGCAGGTCTATGGTATTGCATTCATTATCATTACTGTAGTGGCATCTATGTTTCTTAAGTTCCCGCCGGCTGGCTGGAAACCGGCTGGCTGGACCCCACCAACTCCCGTGGCCGGAACCGCCCCGAGGGTTGACTTCATGCGTAGCGAGATGACCAAAACAGGAACCTTCAAGGGCCTCTGGCTGTGTTATACCATCGGAGCTCTAGCCGGACTGACGGCCATTGGAATAGTTGGGCCGGTAGGAAAAGAAGTAATGACAAATGCCGGCATGAAGGCAGCAGAAGCGACTGCTCTGACATTTCAATTGATCCTTCCCTTCGCCCTTGTCAACGGATTGGGAAGACCGATCTTCGGTACTTTGACGGATAAGCTAACTCCTAAGAAAGCGGCAATGCTTACATATGTGCTCATAATAGGTGCATGCTTGTTGATGTACTCTAGCTATTCCTCTATTACGGCATTTATAATCAGCTTTGCCCTACTCTGGGGATGCCTGGGTGCCTGGCTGGCCATAGCACCGACCGCTACTGCAAGCTACTTTGGAATGAAAGACAACGCCAAGAACTATGGACTGGTCTTCACTGCTTATGGTGTTGGAGCAGTGGTCGGAGGCATCATCGCAGCTCAGATCGCAGCTACCACGGTGGTCCCAGTCGGTGCTACATTCCTTGATGCGTATAGGCCGTTCTTCCTGGTAGTGGCCGCCTTGGCTGCAATCGGACTTGTCGTGGCCTTCATGCTATTGAAGCCGCCCGTCAAGAAAACTACATAGCGAATTGCCTAAATCTCTATTTTTTTGATTTGCAGAAAAGACTCCCAGAGAGTCATGTCCAGCCTTTCGGTAATTTTGGATCAAATTGGATGACACATTGGCCAGGCCTTTCTATGCTCGTGACACCAGATTCTTCCATACTGTTGGTATCAATCCATTAAGTTAAGAGATCATGATGCGCCCGATTGTAACTATCCTGGCGAAAAGCAGGCCGTTTTATTTGATTTTCCGGGAGAATATTATGAGATCTTGCCAAAAAATATTATCGATCAATTTTCAAATTATGCCTATTTAGAATAGTATTTGAATTCAAGTTGTCTGATCCAGATATTCCGACAGCTTGGTCTGCGCCGCCATGCACTTCTCGCCCGGTATCTCTACGGGATACAACCCTGTGAGACAGCCCATGCAAAGGTTCTCCCTGGGTATGCCCACTGCGTCCACCAGGCCTTTGTGGCTCACGTAGCCCAGGGAATCGGCATTGATCACCGCTTCCACGCCCGCCACGGTCTTGTAGGCGGCTATGAGTTCTTCGCGGCTGGCCATATCTATGCCCAGGTAGCAGGGCGCCATGATGGGCGGGCTGCCTATGCGCACATGCACCTTTTCCGCACCGGCCTTGCGGACCATGTCCACAATCCTGCGGCTGGTGGTGCCGCGCACAATGGAGTCATCCACCAAGACCAGCTTATGGCCCTCGATATTGGGTCGGATGGTATTCATCTTCAAGCGCACGGCGGTCTCCCGCATGCTCTGATCGGGCATGATAAAGGTCCTGCCGATGTAGCGGTTCTTCATCAAGCACTCCCTGTAGCTGATCCCTGAGTGCTGGTGGTAGCCCACTGCCAAAGTAATCCCTGAGTCGGGGATGGGTGTAACTGTGTCCGCATTAGCCGGATGCTCTCGGGCCAAATTGGCCCCGATGTTCACCCGCACTTCGTAAATCAGGCGACCGTCCATGATGCTGTCCGGCCTTGCGAAGTAAATGTATTCGAATATGCAGTGAGCCTGATGGGGAAGGTGGGCCAGTTGGTATGACTTCATCTCGCCGTGCCTGATTACTATAAGCTCGCCGGGCATAACATCGCGAATTAGCCGTCCATTTAGAGTATCTATAGCAGCACTCTCGGAGGCCACCATAATGCCTGAATCGATCTCGCCGATGCAAAGCGGCTTGATGCCCAGAGGGTCGCGCACAGCGAGGACCGTATCCCCCCAGAGAAAGACAAGCGAATAGGAGCCCACGATCTTACGCATCAGGGCACGCACGGCTTCCTGTAGATCATAGCGCAAGAGCTCTTTTACAAAAAGGTGAGCTATAACCTCGGTGTCCGATGTAGAATAGAAGATGTCACCCGCCTGCTCCAGGTGCTCCCGGAGCTGGCAGGAATTCACCAGATTACCATTATGGGCTATGGCAATAGCTCCATCTTTGAATTTTACCAGTAGAGGCTGGCTGTTTTCTATGCACGACCGGCCGGATGTAGGATATCGGACATGACCGATGCCAACCTGGCCGCGCAGCAGTGCAATTTGGGCATCATCAAATACTTCAGAGACAAGGCCCATGCCCCGATGGGTGCGTATGGCCTTGCCGTCATGCACCGAAATGCCTGCTGCCTCTTGCCCTCGGTGTTGTAGGGCATAGAGAGCATAATAAATGGATTTAGCTACATTATTGCCCGTCTCATTGAAGGAAATCCCGACAACGCCGCAGGCATCGTGCAACTTTACGCCTCTAGTAATCCGCCTTTCTCATCCACTTATGACTTCCCATGCGCAGCTTGGTTGAATTACCAAAGCCGCAGTGAACACATACTTTTCTCTTGAAATTGAACGATATGCTGCCACAGCGTCTGCATCGGATATGCGAACTCTTGTGGCGCTTGCCCATAGAAGGAGTACCTTTTGTCATCTAGAACACCTCAAGGTGAAATATATACTACGTTATCTCCTCGCACGATTACAGTTCCAATCTTGCGTGCGACCGCCCCTTCTGCCACTTCTTCAGTTTTTTCGAGCACTAGGTTCATGTGTATATCATAACCCTGTAGCTCTCCCCGAAAGACCCTTCCGTCCTTTAGCTTAACTATGACAGGCCCATTCAGTGATTCATTCAGAATATCAAGCGGTCTTTGACCCATTAAACTCTCTCCAGCATTGATAACCGCAAAAGGCTTCAAATTCCAAACGTGCTCGTTGCATATTTAAACCTATCGGGATATTCTATGTGCATGAAGATAAAATCCAGGCATCACCTCAAGGGGAGCGACGCTCGGAAGGTAATTGCAATGATAGAGCCCTTACTTGACGAGCCTTCTCGCCTACGCCGCTCATCTCTAGAGATGGCAATAAGCGACGAGGGAGTAGATCTCATCTTCGTAGATGGTCGGCCTTTGATGATGATTGTGGAAGAGCAGCCCTTCTTCACCGTGCTTGGAGCCATTGAACTCAGCCCCAAGAAGAGGCTGGTAGTAGTAGATGCGGGCGCCGTGCGCTTTGTGGTAAACGGAGCGGACATCATGAAGCCCGGCATCGTATCCGCCGATCCGGAGATAGCCGTCGGCGACCTGGTAGTAATAGTAGAGGAGAGATATCGAAAGCCTCTGGCCATTGGCCGGGCTCTGGTAGCGGGAACGGATATGAAGGGGGAAGGAAAGGCGGTTAAGTCGCTGCACCACGTGGGCGATGCGATCTGGAATGAGCTGGAGGAATGAAGATTGGAAGAGATCGGAGAGATGATCGGCAAGGGATTTGGCGTCTGGAGGCGCAACTTAAACCTATGCATTCCCTTCCTGCTCAGCATTCTTGTCACAATGATAATCTTCGTGCCCTTCCTGGCCGCCTTCTTTATGACATCTATGCCCATGGTGAGTATGAATACGATGTTGCTGCAAAATGATGAAAATATGCAAGAGCTGATTGCTCAGATGCAGGACTCTTTGGGCAGCCTTGAGACGGACAAAATCCTACAGATCGCAGTACTCTTCTTGGCGCTGGTCGTCCTATTGTCTTTGGTTAATGCATTCTTTACAGCCGGGGCCGTAGGCATGGCCAGGCAAGCTCTGGAGACGGGAAAATCAGATACAGGTGCCATGTGGTCCGCGGGAAGGGCGCATTTTTTTAATATGTTCCTGGCAACCCTATTGGTGGGACTACTGACACTGGCTGGTCTGATCTTCCTTCTGCCGGCACTGGCCCAGGGAATAGCATATTTGCAGGCGGATTCGCAGGCGATGGGCTTGCTGGCCGTGGGCCTGCTTCTGTTCATCCTTTATGCACTGGCCCTGTCTGTGATCCTGGTCACCATGCCTTATGCCCTGGTGATGCAGGGCCTGGGGCCCATGCAAGCGGTTTTGGAATCCACGAATTTTTTCAGGTACAACAAGTTTGATGTGGTGATTCTCTGGCTGGTAGTAGCCGCTTTATCATTGGGCCTGCAAATGATAGGGGGCGCATTTTCCGCGGGCGGGGAGACAGGAGGCAGCCCACTCTCAGCGATCAACGGCATAGTGAATCTGCTGGTCTTGGCGCCTCTATCTAATCTTTGGTGGACAAGGCTTTATATGAACAGAAAAGGAATGCTAAGAGTCGATGAGGTGAAGGACCCGTGGTGAATTTTTCAAGTTTGAATTATGCTGAGCTTATTTTGCGCTTTCGGCAGTATACATTGATGCAACAGGCAGCCATTGCCGGTATTATGGTTCTACTGGTATACATCCCATATTCCTACTTTTTGTTGAATTTGAACATCATAGAATCGATCAGCATGGCGATATATTCTGCCATCTTGTTCATAGTAGTATATTATATAACCTCATCAATTATAACCAAGAAGAGCAAGCAATTGGCAAAGCAATCTGTGGGGCCTAAGAAGGGACTTCGTAATAAGTAAGGCGCATTTAAGTCGATAAGGCGACCGCAGGTGCGTTCCACACGCTTTTTTTATCGCTGTTAGACTCTGCCCAATCTGCATTTTTAATGCCCTCATTTCTCCCTAAAGTATAAGTCTGCTGACCGCACACAATACTTCCACGTGGGGTTCATTAATGGAGCTAAAGATCGTAGACATAAAAATTCCCGAGGGAGCGAATCTGATTCTGGGGCAGAGTCACTTTATCAAAACGGCTGAGGATATCTATGAGGTCATGGCGGGCAGCATCCCATTCGCGAAATTCGCTGTCGCCTTTTCTGAGGCTAGCGGCGACTGCCTGGTGCGCACGGAGGGCAACGACGAAAGCCTCATCGAAGCAGCCAGAGGGAATTCTCTGGCTCTCGCCTGCGGGCATACCTTTGTGGTGCTGATGAAAGGGGCTTTTCCCATTAACGTCCTGAACGCGGTCAAAGCCGTGCAGGAAGTCTGCGGCATCTTCTGCGCAACGGCCAACCCCTTGCAGGTGGTAGTGGCTGAGACAGAGCTTGGTCGAGGAATTATGGGTGTCATCGATGGCTTCTCTCCTCTTGGGACTGAGACGCCTGCCCAGGTCGATGAGAGGCGCAAGATGCTCCGGAGGTTTGGATATAAACTTTGATCTGGCAGTCAAAAATGGCCGGGTTTTTACGGCCAATGGGCAAATGGGCATAGATATCTGGATCAAAGATGGAAGAATCGCGGCCATGGGCGGAGCGCATCGGTCCGAGGAAAGAATCAATGCGAGAGGCATGCTGGTTCTGCCCGGTGCCATCGATGCCCATGTACACTTTCGTGATCCGGGGCCTAATTACAAAGAGGACTGGGCCAGCGGCTCGGCGGCAGCTGCCGCTGGGGGAGTAACCACGGTAATCGACCAGCCTAATACCTCTCCATGCACCCTTGATGCCCGCACCTTTGCAGAGAAGCTGGATATTGCCCGCCATCGCTCTTTGGTAGACTTCTGCCTCAATGGGGGGCCTGGAAATATCGATGAGCTGGCGGTAGCAGGGGCAACGGCCATAGGCGAGATATTTTCCTATGAACACAGCGACGAACTGTTACAGAAAATACTTGTAGAAGTGGATCAGGCAGGAATGCTGGCCAGCCTTCACGCCGAGGATGGATCGATCATAAAAGAAAAAACCGCCATTCTCTTGAGTCGGCATGATGCAGAGGTCTATTCGCAGGCTCGGCCTGTAGCCGCCGAGGTGGTGGCCATAGAGAAATGCCTGGCTTGGGCGAATCGTCTGCATATCTGCCACCTCAGCTCGGCTCAAGGGCTGGAAAGGGTTGCCAAGGCAAAGAGAGACGATAGAAAAGTGACCAGCGAAGTGACACCCCATCATCTTTTGCTCAACATCAAAGACTACAAAAAACAGGGCTCTTACCTGAAGATGAATCCGCCCCTGAGAAACCAGGAGGACAACAATGCCCTCTGGCAGGGCCTTCGCAGCGGCACAATCGATATTTTGGCCTCGGATCATGCGCCGCACCTGCCCGAGGAGAAGAAAGAGGACATCTGGGAAGCGCCGGCCGGGGTGCCGGGCGTGGAGACTATGTTGCCTCTGATGCTCTTTGCGGTGAAAAGAAACCTGATCAGCCTGGAGAGGCTGGTGGATGCCGTGGCCTGCAGGCCCGCTCGCATCTTCGGCTTGGCCAGCAAGGGCTCCATTGAGACGGGCAAGGATGCCGATCTGGTGATTGTCGATCCCAGGTCAATCTCGCAGATAAATGCCGATCGGTTGCACAGCCGGGCGGATTGGACGCCCTTTCGGGGATTGGATGCCATCTTTCCTCAAATGACAATAATTCGGGGCAATGTAGTCTACGACGGAGATTTCCCCGTCCATCCGGGATATGGCCGCTTTTTAGGAACGCCGAGGATAAAGCAAAAGGTTTTATGATGGCAATGACATTATTTTGATCATGAAATCTGATTCTTCAGGGAGCAGCGATCTGGAACGTGTGATCGGCAGGGCGGCCGTCGAGGCTGCCAGGATGTCCAGCCAGGCCAGCCAGGCGGCCAAGAAGATACTGGGAGATGTGAGCAACGAGATTGGCGAGGCCAAGAGCAGCGATCTTGCCCCCATCGATCTGATCGAGACGGAAGATGAGCTGATCGCCCTGGTGGCCTTGCCGGGTGCCAGCAAGGAAAAGATCGATCTGCGGGTGACGGAGGACAGCCTCTATGTCGATGCCAAGGCCAATCCCAGGGAAGGAAAATATCTGCGCAGGGAGATGGGCACCATGGGCCGCAAGCGGGATATCAAGCTACCCATGGAGGTCAAGCCGGAACAGGTGAAAGCCACCTTCAAGGACGGCATATTGGAGGTGCATCTCCCCAAGCTCGTGGTCATAAACGCGCAGAGGGTGCAGGTGGATTAGACGCTAAAACCCTCGATGCAGATCAATCTTTTTTTTCGCGATCAAGAGTAGCAACAATTTATATTTAATTTCACATATCTGGAAAATGAACCTAAAAAAAGAAAAATTTAAGAATTAATATGCACTATTCAGGCTCTCCGTCGTAGTCACCTGGTAGGTGTAATTAATGGCAGTCTTCTGTCGCGGCGCGAGTGCCAGCTTCCATTTCAGACTGGTTGCCGTGCTCTCGGCAGGCTTGGGCGTGACAGAGATTATCACGGCCTCCTGGGGTATGCTGTCCATTACCTCCAGCGCTGCCGCTCTGTCCAGGTTGCTCTTGATCTTCAGGTTATAGGTCCAGGCTTCAATGGTCTCTTTCACGGTATGATTTCCTGGCCCTGAGCCTATCATTTTGATGTTCTCTGTTTTATTGTAGGCCAAAAGCTTTCGCTCCACCTTCAGATCGGCAGAGGGGCCCACAACTATGGAGGCGTTGGTGCCGGCAGGAGTGTAGGGCATCTCGATGGTAGAAACGTACTCGTCATTTCTGTAGAGCAGCGCATTTCCCGTCGGCCATGGGCTGGTCAAAGTGTTATTGGCTCGAATCTCCTCCTTGGCCGGCCCCTCCTCCTGATTGTAGGCATCCCAGGTATAGATTCTCACCAGGGGCACCATTTCCTCGAAGAGCGGGAAGCCTATCTCCTTATCCATGACCAGGTCTTTTCGCCCTTCCAGCTCGAAGATGTAGAGCGTCTCCAGCTCACCGATGGCCGGTGCGGCTGCATAGTCCATGGCCGCTGCCAGGGGGGCCGCTTCTGCATATCGCTGATTTATCTGGGGCGCGGCCTTGGCCAGATAGGGCTGCACGGCCAAAGGCAGGCCCGCTACCAGCTTGAGGCGCACGTTCTTGAGGTCCTCTCCGCCGCGATTGCTGAGCACGGCATTGGCCTTCACCAATACGAAGTCATTAAGAAGGTGCAGGTCGTACACCGGCTTCCAGGCGGCAGCATCGTACATCAGATAGGAGAGGTCAAAGCTCTGCGATCCCGGCGCGGAGATGTTCAGAGTGTAGACGGGATTGGCATCGTAGACTACCCGCTCCTGGGTGGCGTTGCTGACGGAAAGGAGCACTGAGCTTTGCTCGGCCTTTTCCGGAACATTGATCACAAACTTGTGCACGCCTTCAGTTACATCCAGGCTTCCCGTTCGTTTCACTGCCATCAGGCCGTCCGGATAGATGGTAACGGAGTCAACCGGCAGGGTGATAGCGGTGGTGGCCTCGACCCCGCTTGCCTCATCAGAGAGAGCAAGGGCCGGGGCGCATAACAACAGCATTAGAATAGCTACAAAGAGCTTCATGGTAAAACCTCATCATTAATGTAAGCCACTAAACATCATATACTTTCCTAAAAAGGCGGTACATGACGTAATGCTTATATCACCACGTCTAATTGTTGGATAAACATACTATTCATACTGGAGTTCCCATGTTTCTCGATTTTATGAGCGAGGTCGAGGGCCTTTTGCAAGCCGCCCTCGAGCGCTGCGGTTACAAGTTAGATGAAGGAGCAAACAATCTGGGGCTGGAAACGAGCCCACATGCCGATCTGGCCTCGTCCGTAGCCTTCCGGCTGGCTCCGTCGCTGAAGAAAAGCCCGATGGCCATTGCCAAAGAGATTCACCAGGCTCTCGGCCAGAATTTCTGCTATGTGCAAAAGGTGGAGCTTTCCGGCCCCTATCTCAACTTCTTCATGAGCCAGAAGTTCCTGGACAGCGTCCTGAGCCAGGCCCTGGCCGACAACGCCTGGACCGGCCGCATGAATGAAAGGGTCATTGTGGAGCACACCTCCGCCAATCCCGACGGGCCGCTGCATGTGGGCCATATCCGCAATTCCGTGATCGGCGATACCTTGGTGCGCATCCTGCGCCGGGCGGGCTGCACGGTAGACGCCCAGTACTACGTCAACGATATGGGCCGCCAGGAAGCCATGGTAGTAGTCGGCTGCGACCACTTCCAGCTGGACGGCAGCAAGGCCGACCATGCCGTGGCCAAGGTTTACATCGCCGCCAACCGCCTCATGGAAACCAATCCCGAGATCCGGGATG
Source organism: uncultured Methanotrichaceae archaeon (assembly GCA_964633785.1). Classification (GTDB taxonomy): domain Archaea; phylum Halobacteriota; class Methanosarcinia; order Methanotrichales; family Methanotrichaceae; genus Methanothrix. Next base: position 25,697 of record CAZWHG010000015.1, on the reverse strand, counting down.
AGGCAGATCAGGTTATCCAGCGTTACGAGGCAGGCGACGAAGAGACGGTAGCCAAGATCCAGAGCGCCATCAAGTACGCCATTGGCGGCATCGAGGAGACGCTGCACCGCATGAACATCCGCCATGACAGCTACCACTGGGAGTCGGAGTTTGTGCGAAAGGGCGATGTCTCCGAGATTTTGGGCCAACTGGAGAAGACGGGGCTTACGGAATACGAGGAAGGCGCTTTTCAGCTCGATCTCACCGGCCACGGCTTTGAGAAGAAGATGGTCCTCAAGAGGACAAATGGGACCTCGCTTTACATCACTCGCGACCTGGCTTACCACCGCTGGAAGTCCCTGAATTCGGACCGCTCCGTAGATGTCCTGGGAGCCGACCACAAGCTGGTCTCCGGACAGCTCTGCACCGCCTTGCGCCTCTTGGGCATTCGCGAACCGGAGGTGGTCATCTTTGAGTTCGTCTCCCTGCCCACGGGTTCCATGAGCACCAGAAAGGGCAAGTTCATCTCCGCCGATGAGCTGCTCGATGAGGTGGAGAAACAGGCTTATGAGGAGGTCAAGGTCCGCCGGTCGGAGGAGAGCGAGGCATTCCTCAAGCTGGTGGCGTCCCAGGTGGCGACAGGCGCTGTGCGCTACGACGTGGTCAAGGTCTCCCCGGACAAGGCCACCACCTTTGACTGGAAGCAGGCCCTGGACTTTGAGAAACTCTCTGCGCCCTTCATCCAGTACTCGCATGCCCGGGCCTGCAGCATTCTGCGCAAGGGAGAAGAGGGGCAGGATGCTCTGGAAGCTCAGATCAAGGTCCAGGCCGATCTGCTCAACGGCGAGAACGAGATCGCCCTCATCAAGAAGATTGCAGAGTTTGATCTGGTCATTGACAGAGCTGCCCGGGAGCTTAAGCCTCATCAACTGGCCACGTACGCCCGCGAGCTGGCGGAGAGCTTCAACCACTTCTACCGCTACAGCCCGGTGCTGGATGCCGAGCCGAAACTGAGGCAGGCAAGACTCGCCCTGGCACGAGCGGCTAAAAATGCTCTGAGAACGACCCTGGAGACCCTGGGCATTGACGCTTTAGAGACGATGTAAATGGGTATTCGGCACTATCTCTGGGGCACGGCTTTTACCTTAATTATTTTTATATTGTTGGTGCATCCTGCCTGGGCATTGCCTGAGGGAAGTACGAGCTGGACAGAGGAGCCCTGGACAAATCCGGGGGATGCGTCCCCGGCAAGCAGCGTACCGGAAAAAAGAGTAACCACCCTCTCCGATCCCATATACTTCAACCTGAGCGGCAATGAGCCCCAGTTCATCCGCCTGGGAGAGCGGCAATTAGACTATTCCGACTATGTTTCCGGTGCCTATGCGCCCCTTTCCAGCGAGCTGTGGATACGAAAAGATGCCGTCTGGAGCCGGTATGAACAGGTCGCCGCAGGCGAAGTTGTCAACCTGGTCGTGCATACTCCGCGGGACGGCAGTGGCGATATCTATCTCGTATCCTATGCCAATGGCACAACTATGCACTGGAATTTCAAATTTCTGGCAGGCTACTATCGGCTCCGACTAACGCCGGAGGAGAGCGGCAGGCTCTTCATGCTGCTCGCCCAGGCAAGCGAGCCGAGCAATGCCCTTATCCTGGATGTCCTGCCCCGGCAAAGCGAGCCGTCGTTCTCACCATTGGATGTGAATTCCATCTCGATGGGTGACGCTTTTGTTACCATAAAGTCTCAACGCATCAAGGGCTACGATGTCTTTGTGGACGGCGTCTTTTACGCCAGCGATATGAGCGATGGGTCCCTGGACGGAATTGCCAGCTTGACCATAGGTGGCGGCAAGACTCACACCATCACCATCTCAGAGAGAGACGGCCAGGGCGGCATAATCAACAAAAACGAGCATACAAAGAGCTTCAAAAGGGAGACCGCTTACACTTTGCAGATGGATTGAGGTTTGTTGTATTTCAGAAAAGAAATGAATCACCGGCCACTTCTGGCTGAAGAGGCCGGATAAGGTCTATTTTCGTTTCTCTCGTATCAAGCCTAGGCTCACCGGACGTTGGATCTGCCTTTGCTGGCCATCATGAAGGCAAAGTCGGCCCTGGTATCGGTCTTCTTGCCATCCGGGAGGCGACCATAGGTGAAGTCGCTATAAGAGTTGTCGCTCTGCTGGGATGTCTTGTCTACCTCAGCGCCGGAGGCGTCATAGAGAAATACGGTTCCGTTGCCGGTAGCAGTCCAAGTATCCTGACCGTCAAAAGCCAAGAATCCCTTGGGCTCGATGCTGCCCTTCAGGGGGATGGGTCCTTCCCAGGGTTTATCAACGATATTGATCATCCAGCCGGTCAAATCTACGGCTGCGTCCCCCGTATTGTAAAGCTCCACCCATACGGTGCCGTTGTCGGGCGGGCTTAGCTCAAACTCATTGATGACTACGTCGCCCATACCCAGGCCGCAGATGGCCAGAAGGCCGCAGAAAGCCAGGAGCGCTTTGATTGTTATTTCTGATTTAAGCTTCATTTTCATTTTTCACACACCTCATATTAGCGTATATTTGATTCGCCTTTGGTGGCAGAGCCCAGGCCCCAGTCGCCATCGGTATTTGTATCGTGGCCATCCGGATGCCTGCCATAGGTAAAGTCGTTGTTCATGGAGTCCTGTCGGTTGGCCGTTTTATCCACTACCTCTCCAGATGTACTGTAAAGTGTGGCATATCCGCCATCATTATGATTCCAGGAAGACTGGCCGTTGAAGACATAAAAGCCCTTGGCCGGCAGAATGGTTCCTGCCGGCACGGCCGGGAACTTTCCTACCCAGCTTCCATCGGTGATCTCGGCCATCCATCCGCTGATGTCCACGCTCTCGTTATCCGGGTTGTAAATCTCAACCCAATCCACCCCGCCTTCCGGAGGATTTAGTTCCATCTCGTTTAATACAACCGACGCCGCAGCGCTCATGGTTAAAAGCATTAAGACTGCGGTAAAATATTTTACCTTTGAAGTTGATCCCACGATTTTCATCCTCCACTCATATTTGTCTGAAATTCGTAACGCAGATTATTGCACAATATCGGTGACATAGATTTCAAGTATATCATCATATCGGAGCTTCTATATTGAAAGCTACTTCATGCAGATGGGAAAAGGGAATGCTCAGGAAGCGACCGGACTATCCCGGAAAAATGATTGGAAAACGGCTAAATAGTTTGAGAGGTATAAACGCAAGCAAATATTTAGAATCTGTAAGGGAGATTAAACAAATTAGCAATGAGGTGGATTGGATGAAATTTAAGAAATCGGAGGATAGTTCTGTGCCTTTTGGAAAGATGCTGCTTTTTTGTGGCATCATACTTGGCATTATGACGGTATTTTCCGTTGCGGTCGCCCAGGAAAAAGACGTTTGCACAGGAGCGGAGATGGGCACCTATGCCAAACTAGTATTCTGTCTTTCCCCCCAGGTAGTTGTGGAGCCGGAAACCATGGCAGAAGCAAACTATACCGGTGGGAGAGAGGTTGCGGCATCAATGCTGTTGAATGGGAGCAGGGTCGAACTGCATCTTCTCTACCCCTGCCAGGCACCCCAAAGAGAGCTGGAAAGAGCAGAACTGAAGCCTTATCTGGAAGCATTTGATCCTATTCTGGCTCAGGCCATATATAACGAATCAGAGCAAGGCCCGGCTCTCTTGGGACAGTTAGGAAACCGGAACCTCATCGCTTACCAGCCGAACAATGTGACTGTAGCCCTGATCCTGACGGATGTAAACATGAGCGCGAATATTATGGCGAACTTCCTGGGCAATTTGAGCATTGCTGTAAATGAAGGCGTCACGCCGCCGAGCAATTGCCAGGGCAGCACAGGTACTGTAGATACTACAGTTGCTCCCGCCACGGCCGCAGTCCAGGAAAATCCCGTTCCTGCACCAGTCGTAACAGAAAAGATGACTCCTGCTGAGAAGATGAAGGCAGATCGAGAAAAGATTAAGGCGGCAATGGATGCCCAAAGGAAAAAATTGATTTAGGAAGGGAATTCGAGCTAACTAACAGAAAAACTGAAATCTTCATGCATCAAGCCGGGGCTGCTGATCGTTGCAGCTTTTTCCCGGCCAAATTGCTTTTTTAAAATCAAAGACATTCACGCAAAGACTCATTTCAGGCCAAAAAGACCTTTTCCTTGCACAGATGTGAGGCGAAGCTTCATAAACATGCATACTAATTTACATTTGAGATATGACGGAGGGATGAATATAAGACTGCCCGCTTTTTATTTAATTGTATGTTTTTTATTGCTGGCTCAGGGGGCCGCAGTGGAAAATGGATCCAAATCAATTGATGATCTTCTGACAATGAATTCAAGCAACCAAACGACATCTAATCAGACTGCATCAAACTACTCGACCATTAATTCATCAGACTTCGATTCATCAAGAATGGTGTCATCATTTTTTAATTCATTGGATTTAAATTCCACAAAACGCGGCTCATCAAGATCCGATCCATCAGATATTGGATCATCAGAATTCGCATTTAGCGATCTTGATTTTGCAGACAACTATTATGATCCCGATCTTTACTCACAGAAGCAAAGTGAACCGGAAGTCATCAGCCTGGCATTTCCTGCAATGGATCTCAACGGGGACAATGCTACAGACATTCTGGTCATGAACATCAGCAGCGATGCCGGCACAGGAGCCTTTGATTCGGTGATCTCGGCTTTTAGCGGCGGCAACGGCAGTATATTATGGCAAAAAGAGTATCCCGGCTCCCTGGTCTTTGCCCAAACTGCGGGAGACCTCAATGACGACGGCCAAACAGACGTTATGGTAAACGAAATACTGGCAACGTCAAGCTTCATCCCTTACAGCGGCGTCTCCGCCCTGGACGGCTGCAATGGCAGCGTTATTTGGAGCCAGCCCCAGCTGCTGACCATGACGATCGCTTACCCCATCCAGGATAATATTGGAGACAATGCAACCGAGTTTCTGGTGCACGTATTCGGCATGGACAGCATGAACAATAGCATATATACCAGCATTTCCCGGGTAAACGGTTCCGATGGCATAAATATGGATGAGAGAATATTTTCCGGTGCTCTGGCAATTGAATATCCGGCCGGCAACCTCACAGACGACCTTATGCAAGATCGCATTACTGCGATTTACCATTTGAACGGATCGATTGCCCGCGAGGACGCTGGCGAAGAGGTCCCTCTTAATATCACGGCCACCACATTTGAGGCAAGAGACGGCAGGGAGCACAAAATGCTCTGGAACCATAGTTTTGTAGGCCCGGCCCTGGCTATGCCGGTGATAGATCTGACTGGCGACGGGCGAGATGAACTGTTGGTCTATCTTCTGAAGTATGCAGAGAACGGTCCAATTAGTAGCGATATCGCCATTCTTCAGGGCTCGGATGGAAAACTGCTCTGGCAGCAAATTTTTCCCGGTCTGGTCTTTGCCGTAGCCGGCCCGGACATGACCGGAGAAGGACAGCGAGATCTTATCGTCTACAATTTGAGTGAATCCGAGAGTTCCGAGGTTCTGGCCATCAAGGGTGACGATGGAAGGCGGCTGTGGAGCAAGGAAGGGATGATATTCATTCCCCCATGATCCCAAAACCTTTTAACCAGGATATTCATAGTAAGCTGGTTATCAAAAAAGCTCAAACATTGACAGGAGGTGTATTTGATGCCATTCGAGAGCATAAGCGAGCTGCCCAAGAGCGTGCGAAATTTGCCCAGCCGCGCCAAGGCCCTTTACATGAAGGCTTATAATAGTTGCTGGGAGGATTTGGAGAGTACTGAGGAGGCAGATCGCGAGAAGGCATCTCACGAAGCTGCCTGGTCGGCCGTGAAAGAGCAGTACGAAAAGGACGACGAGACGGGTGAGTGGGTAAAAAGCGAAGAGGTCGCAGGAAGACGCTCGCGCCATGTCATAAGGCACCGCAAGAGCAGGCCCAGTGGAGCTGCCTCGCAGGCAAAGGCGCACGCATGATGTCTTCAGAGCAATGCTGATGAGGAATTGGTCCGCGAAGGATACTTGAATTAGGCTCCTCATCAGCAAGCCTCGTGACGCATATTCTTTTCTTTGCAGTTAGTTTCAATTCTGGTCTGTACTTTTTTGCAATTGTTTTAAAGAGAAATGCTTTTTGCCAGGAAGATCCATTACTATATGATTGGTGAACAAAGACCATGTCAAAAGATATTCTGGAAAAGGGCGCAATTGTGCAGAGAGACAAAGAGACCTATGCCATAGCGCCGCATATCGCTGGTGGCATAATTGACCCTGCCGGCCTGCGCAAAATTGCCGATGTAGCAGAGAAATACAACGCCAAAGTCCTCAAGATCACTTCTGCACAGAGAATCGCCATAGTTGGAATTGATCCCAAGGACATCGATGACGCCTGGAAGGATCTGGGAATGAAGGCTGGAGCCGCCATTGGTCTATGTGTTCGAAGCGTCAAGATCTGCCCTGGAACCACCTTTTGCAAACGAGGCCAGCAGGATTCTGTGGGAGTGGGCTTGAAGCTCGATGAATTATATCATGGCATGCCGCTACCCTGGAAATTCAAAATTGGCGTATCCGGGTGCGCAAACTCCTGTGCTGAGCCGGCCGTAAAAGATATCGGCTTGATTGGAATGTCCAAGGGATGGAGGCTTCTGGTAGGAGGAAGCAGCGGAGCCAAGCCACGACTGGGTGTGATGCTGGCAGATAATCTTTCCGATGAAGAGGTATTATCCTTAATCAACAGGATAATCAATTACTACAAGGATCACGCTAAAAAACAACGTCTGGGCGAGTTCATAGAGGAGATCGGCTTCGAGAGATTCAAGCATGATGTCCTCAATTAAAATCAAGACCTGATTGATGGGATAGGGGTGATTCGTCCCTATCCACCATTTGTGCTACCCATTCTTCTCGATTCTCTGTTTAGAAAGCTATCGATTCCGCGATTACTACATGCCATATCCTGGTGCATAGATTGGTCGATAGTAATAGGGATAATTGTATGGGTACATGTTGGGTACGTATGGAGTGCTGTATACCCCGTCGTCGTAAAGGAATCGGTAGGCTTCTGCCATCCACATGGCTTGTTCGTAGTACTCTCGGCCCGGACAGGTGCCGTTGTAAAAGGATCGAAGCTCACAGAAACTGCCGTCCGGAAAATAGCAGTATCCGTCTTTTGGGCATCCGCCATGATTCATGCAGTAGGCTTCGATTGCATTTCTTGCCTCGCAGGGACCGGACCCGTAAAATCCTAAGGCATAGACCGGTGCTGCCAGTATCAGGGCACATAGGCCCATTAATACGCACAGTGTTTTGGCTTTCACAATTATCCCCCAAAAACTAACCATTACCTTCTTGCTTCTCCAACCTATGAAAGATTATTGGTTGCGGTGGAAAGAGTAAAAAACGAAAAGAGGGGCCCTGGAAAGCCAGGGTCATGATTTATTCGATTGTCTTTTTAGATCTAAACAGTGGCATTTATGGCGGTAGCATTGCTGGGTATAGTATCGTTGGCTGGAGCGGTCACGTTCTCCGCAACAACGGGCACAACTACCTCAGGTACGGCTACAACAACCGGCACAAGCTGATTTACAAATACCAAATTGGTCACACTGGCATTGGTGATGTTCACTTTAGCCATGCCCTCTGCGGGGGAGACAATATTCCAGCCCTGCATGAGTGCCTCGGAGAGCGTGTACTCTCCAGCAGCCAGTTCTGGGAAGGCAAACTTGCCGTCGGCAGCTGTGGGAACGCTATTGATGACTGCACCATCCTTGGTCAGGTTCATGGTCCAGCCAGCCAAGCCGGTTTGATTATTATCTACGACCATTCCTTCAATGGAGAATTTTGGCTCAGCCACGGGCTCTACCACCGATGCAGCCACCGGCGCAGCAACGGCCTCAGTTTCGTCCACCTTATTCATGCTGCCCAGCTTTGCGACCGGCTTCTTGGTCTGTATGCCCTGTGCAACTGCGTTCTCGACGCCTACCAGCTTAAGAGAGTATGGTGCAGCAGTCCCCTGCTGGAACGAGTAGGGCATCCTGGTACTCTGAACGGCGGCAGACTTGAAAGAATACTTGTTTGCCACCATATCCGGAGTCAGGTTATGGGCAGGGACATTTATTGTTTTAAAGCTGTGTTCAACTTGATTTCCAGATTTCGCAGTGTATGATTGATTTCCTGCAGCTTGATTGGTGTACCCCAAAGCAGGCATTAAAACGATGGCTGCTATCATGAGGGCCACAGTGATAGCCAAAATTTTCCTCATATTGAATTCCTCCTATTCCTCTAGCGCATAGCATTTATGACTGTAGCTTGAACATCCTCCCCTTTGAGAAGAATTGTCGTCAAGTCTAGTTATTCTTCATATAAATAGACTTTCATGGACCAAGACCACAATTAAGGGACGGCATCGCAATTATGCCCCCGTTCTCCTGAGACCGGGCCGATATGGCAAGCAGGCTGCAAAAACTGATATTCTCTTTTGTCCCTCTGTATTATTTTTGTAGCTGAGTCAGTCCATTGAGATGAGGAATTATATCCCAGATTGCCAAATTTCGACAACAAATGAGATCCATCGCAGTTTATTCCCGAAACCCTTGCCCATCCTTCCCGGCAAGTGGAGAACGTAACGCCCGCTCGTAGTGCACTCTCTCTTACCCTCTGCATTAAATCGCGTCTAATCTCTTCAGGTAGATAGCAGCTTCCTGCAAGTTTACCGCCCCCTGCAAACAGGTTCTCCAGAGTCGCTGCCTCCCGGGGAAAGGCGATGATGATCTTTTTCATGTTTCCCGGTCGGCCCTTAAAAGTCGATGTAGTTATGTGCCTGGCTCCAGCTCGGGAGACGGCAGCCGCCAATTGCTCGATCTCTGCATCGTTTATGCCGGGAATGATTGGGTCTATTCTGGCCGAAACCGCAACACCCCTTTCTGACAGCTTCGCCATAGCATCAAGGCGCCTTAAAGGTGATGGCGCTCCCGGCTCCAGCCTGCTGCAAATTGATTCGCTCAGCGATGTGATGGTTATGGCCACGCAGGCCTTCATGTCGGAAAGAAGCTCTGCATCTCTTGCCACAAGATGTGACTTGGTCACCACCTGAGCACAAAGACCCCGCTCTTTTAAAATCTGCAAACACCCCCGGCTGAGCTGAAGCTCTTTTTCCAGGGGAGGATAGGGATCGGAGCTATTGGACAATGCCACCAGAGTGCCGGGCCTGATCTTGGACGACTCTCTGGCCAGCCGTCTCAAAAGGTCGACTTTGGGGCGGCACTCTGCAAAGCGGGGAATGTAAGATGAAGCGTAGCAGTAAATGCAGCCATGCGGGCATCCTGTGTAGGGATTCAGGCTCAGCTTGGCCGGGCAGGTGCATAGCTGGCTCTTCCAGGGGTCAAAGGGTCCGAGGATCATTCACGGCGAGATCTTCTCCAGCTTTATGATGAAATCCCGCTCGGCGACCTCGCCAGGCCGGTATGGGGCCATAGGATCTCGCCCCAACAATGCCCTGGCTCCCGCAGCCTTGCCGAATAATTCATTAGCAGCTCCTAGATCCATGAGGACTTCCTCTCGGGCGGGAGATATTCCCCGAAAAGGCATGGCTTTTGGCTCGCCAAGTATTGATAATAGCCTCTTTCGTCGATCCTGATAAGGCATGCTGCAAATGTTTTCTCCTTGCAGGGCGATAAGGTCATAGGCCAAAATAGATGGGAAAATTCTGCTTTTTCGAGAGAGATGACGGCGATTGATGTACCTCAGCATTTCCGCCTGGCTGCAAATCCCCTTCGTCTTAACAGCGCAATCATGAAAGCCCATAAGGTCGGCATCGGCGACAAAGTCTGATTCGATCTCCTCAAGCTGCCGGGATATGACGCTTAGGGCTGTAGTGATATTTCGTAATTGAGAGGTGAAGATGAGAACTTCTTTTTTTGTTTTATGGACCTGTACTCTTAAGGCGGGATACTTGGGCAGAAAACATCCCGGCATCACAGGAGCGCCCTGGCGAAATAACATAAATCGGACGGGAACTTTAGGCTGGAATGCAACGATCTCAAGCTTTTGGCTTTGGGCCATTAGAGCAATGCGGCCCAGATCCGGCATGAGGCCGTAAGCACGCCCAATATTCACCTGGTCGCAGTGCAGCGAACGAGAGAGCGCAGCAATCATGGTCTTATGACCGATGCCGGCCTGCATGTTTCGTAGAGCCGTGCGTGCAATGTATTTTCCCTCGAGTGGCGTGGCTTCCAAAAATAGGCCCCTTAGCAGAACATTTTTGCGTTGCTCGGATTCTTTGCCGCTCATCTCGGAGATGCGCCGAAGCCTTTCATAAACCGATAGGGCTTCGAGAGGCTCGCAAAAAAGGGAATTTTGCCCTTTCTGCCCCAGCGCGGCCTCAGCTACCGCCCCCATATCCTGGAAGTTCTCCCGCCGAGAAGATATATCTTGATCAGATACCTCCGCCAATGCGGTCATGAGGGCCTCTGGGCCGATGCCCATCTCCCTTTTTTCCCAGGGTGGCCAAAGCTCGCCTAGCAGCAGCCGCACGGCTGGACAGAGCATCTCGGACACAGGCTCAATCTCAGAGAGAAGGCCCGCCGCCAACTCGACCTTACGGCTGCGTGGGGCCTGGGAGATCTCTTGCAGGACCTGGGCAATTCGAGAGTAATGCATTTACCTCGCTATCTTGATCTTCAACAGATCCTCTGTCCGCTTGGCCAGATTCTCAATCATGCCGTCCAGCTCTTTTAGAAAAGATTGGGTTTCCTCCGTGGTCACCGCTCCTGGGGCGGAAGCCTTGATCAATCCCTCCTGCTCTAAAACACGCAGTGAATAACGTACCTTATGGCTGGGTATCTTTGTCTCCTCTGCCAGCTTGAGTATGCCTATGGGCTCGTTCTCTACCACTTGCTTGAGGATGACCAGGTGCCGTTGTAGCATCTCAAGCTCACCGCTCACCTTCTCGGTCAGAATCACTATCACATCCGATCACGGGATTAATAGTATTAATTCGATTGCGGCCTTATAATTCCATCGATTGACATGGCACATGCTAGCATGGACAAATTAGAAACAAGAAAAATTAGAGATCAGTATCGCGCCCGACGAGGGAGAAAGTCTATGCCGTGTCTGGATGTTACACGCCGGTTCGTGTCCTTTCCCAGTATTTGCGGCGATGATACCCCAGTGACCACGAGCATGGTTCGCAAAGTATGCTCCAGGTTCGGGTCTATCTGCGCGCCCCAGATAATGCGGGCATCAGGATTGATCTTCTGGTAGACCTCATCCACCACGGTTTCTGCATCAGTGATGGTCATATCCGGGCCGCCTACCACATTCACCAGGGCAGAGTTTGCACCGGATACATCCACATCCAAGAGAGGGCTTCGCAGAGCTTTCATGACGGAGTCGCGTGCCTTCTCTTCGCCTTCCGCCTCGCCCATGCCGATCATGGCAACGCCGCCGTTGGTCATGACGGTTCTTACATCGGCAAAGTCCAGATTGATCAGTCCGGGACGGGTGATCAGCTCTGTTATGCCCTTGACGGAGCGCATCAATACTTCATCAGCTACTTTAAAGGCAGCTTGCAAGGGAAGATTGGGGACTACATCCAAGAGACGGTCGTTGGGAACCACGATTACTGTGTCCGAAACCTCTCGCAGTCTCTTTAATCCGGCTTCTGCATTTTGCATTCTGATGGAGCCTTCTGCACTGAAAGGGATAGTGACGATGGCAATGGTGAGAGCTCCTGCCTCGCGTGCAGCTTCCGCTACGACAGGAGAAGCACCCGTGCCCGTGCCGCCGCCCAGCCCGCAGGTAACGAAGACCATATCTGCTCCTTCCACGGAGGCTTTAATCTCATCGATATCCTCCTGAGCAGCCTCTTCTCCAATGGCGGGCAAGCTTCCTGCCCCCAGGCCGCGAGTGGTGCGTCTGCCGATGAGGAAACGCCGATCGGCATTGATATGCAAAAGATGCTGAGCATCGGTATTTATAGCAAAAAGCTCTGCACCTTGAATGCCGCACTCTGCCAAACGGTCGATAGTATTCGAGCCGCCTCCACCGCATCCTATGACCCGGATAACTGTGGTCAGCTCTTCTAAAACCGTAACCAGCTCTTCATCGCTCTGGACCAGGCTGGAAGGCTTGATCCTGCTCTCGGCCTCAGATCTGCCTAGGGCTTCGTCGATGATGTACTTAATCTCCATCCCCTCTACGTTTTTCTGCTCTATTTACTAATCAATTGGTATATAGTTTTTTGCATATAGAAAAGAAGATGTTGTCCGGTTCAATTGGATCGTAAGGATTTGAGCTTTTCAATCTGCCTCATCACCCTCTCGGATTCCTTCGATTTCTCCCTCTCCAGGTAATCGACAATTTCAGGTAGGCTTCTATTTAACTGGTATATGCGATACGGCCGACCCTTTCCGGGATTTTTCTCATCCCGCTCAACAATCCATTCCAGTTTTCGGATCTCCCGCATGGCAATGCTCACTTCCGGTTGGCGAAGATCCGATCCAATCTCTATCTCGCGGGATGTTGCCTCTGCTACCCCAGCCAGATAGGTCAAGACTTTGGCCACGTTCCTTTTCAGGCCTACCTTCATGAGTATGGATGCAAATTCATCGCGCTCGACTCTTAGGTCTGAGGCGGTTGATGTATTCAAAACGGTCACCAGGCGCATAACGAATGATAACATATATATAAGTTTCGTCGAAAATAATTCCAAGGAGGTAGGAAAGCAGATCATCTTATAAATTATTTTTTTACATACATAATATTTTTCGCCTACCTGCCTAAACTGGATCTAACTTTTGCTTTGAATTTCTAGGAAGGAGGTATATTGAGAATATCAACAAGATCGACAAGATTATGATGATAAAAGTGGAGAACAAAGGCAAGGCTAAGGCAAATCCAATCGGAGAGTCTACCTCTCCCAGGAGGACTAAATGCACATAATGGAGCTATTAGGCAAATCTCGCGTCAAAGTGGAGGGCGAAAAGGTGCTGGAAGCCAGCGAACCCTTAATTGAGTGGTGCCCGCTCTTCGAGAAGATAAGGGGCATAAAAAAGGTGACTGCCGAATCGGCCGCCACAAATATGGAGTTTAGAATAAAAAATCACGGTATGTTCTCGGCGCGACGCAAGTTGCAGATGGGCATCTTTGTGGGCTTTGGAGCCTCTGAGTCCATGATGACCGGCATAAAGACGGGAATTATCGACGCAGCCGTTACCGTTTGCGATGGGGCAGGCAGTGTGATAACTGCCAATGCAAATCTTGTTCAGGGCATGGGTGGCTACATATCAGGACTTGTAAAGACCGACCCCATACCGGAGGTCATAGAGGGCATCCGGGCCCTAGGTGGGCATGTGCTCTCCCCCCAGGACGGCAAGATCGACCAGATAGAAGGGGCTGCCTATGCGGCGGCTGCCGGCTTTAAGAAATTTGCCGTCACTGTAGCTGATGGCTCGTCCGCCGAGAAGCTGCGTGTGCTGGAGAAGGCGGCAGGAATAAAGATAATGATCATCGGAGTTCATCTTACCGGCATAAGCCAAGATGAGGCATCAAGGCTTTTGGGAGTAGCCGATATTGTTACCGGCTGCGCTTCAAAGCATATTCGAGAGCAGGTAAAGCCTCTGGTACAGGTGGGTACAGCCGTGCCTCTCTTTGGCCTGACCCGCTGGGGCAAGGAGCTGCTGGTGGAAAGGGCTAAGGATGTGGAGCAGACGCTTCTGATTAACACCATGCCGTTACCGGTTTTACCTGAGGAAAAGCAGCCCAGGCCACTGGTTTAAAAGTCTTTTTAATTATTTTTATTAAATACAACTTAGACGCCATTTTTGATAGATCCGACTGCTTTGGCGTGCTACTTGAGCTCAATGACATACTCACAGTGGAGATCGCCGGTACACATCCTCTTCGTGTACCTCATAGTATACTGCGGATTGAGGCTTTCGACAAAGCTTTGACAGAAGGCCCGGCAGTGGGAAGGTGTTCCTGCCGTCGGCCCATAGCCGATGCTCCTGTGAGCATTGAGCATGGGACAGACAGTCATCTTGCCAGTTACCCAATTATCGCTGGCCTCTAATATCTCTCCCGCAAGCTCAGGCCCCAGAAGTATGGCGGAGATGATACCCAACGTGCTGTCAATTTCTTTGGCATTGCTCGCGGGAAGGCTCAGGGATTTTACGATCTCTTTTGATGCTTTGCCTCCCTCAGTCATGACCACATTCCAGATATCATCGATCTTATTCCCGATAATCTGCCTGACGAGCATATCGTAGATTACGGATTGACTATTTGCCGCATTGGTGGCAATCTCCCAGCGTACCTGGGCAGGAATATCCTCTATGTTGACCATTTAGCAAGACCTCAACAGCAAAAAATGCTGGGCTCTAATAATAAATTTATTCTTGTTTTTAAAAGCAAAATCCCATTCTCACGAAATTTTTCCATTTACCCTTGCTACCTCGATTCCCGCCTGCTGCAAAAAATCCAGGGCAGTTCCATCCGGATAGCTCTGCTGATAGACCACCTTGGTAATTCGGGCATTGATCATCATCTTGGCACAAAGGATGCAGGGCTGGTGGGTGCAGTAGAGCGTTGCCCCTTCGATGCTGATGCCATGCAATGCAGCCTGGATGATGGCGTTTTGCTCGGCGTGCACCGCCCGGCATAGCTCGTGGCGCGTGCCCGAGGCCACGCCCTTGCGAGCGCAGCCCACGACGTCGCAGTGTTCCAAACCGGAGGGCGCGCCGTTGTAGCCGGTGCTGAGAATGCGCTTGTTCTTCACAAAGAGGGCGCCCACCTGGTTTCGCAGGCAGGTGGAGCGCTTGGCTACTACCGTGGCGATTTCCATGAAGTACTGGTCGTGGGTGGGGCGGATGAGAGGAGACATTCAAATTAAACAGCGGCCTTCCAGCTTAAGAATCTCTCCACGGGGCTTTAGCGCTAGGAGACAAACCTAGCCGGAACTTCAAGCGTGGGAGGAGTGTTGGGCGGCGACATCAAGGACATTCTGGGCTTTCAGCGTCACCGTCTTCTTGTCCGGGACGCGCTTCTTCATCGATCCGTCTGCCCTGACGAGAATGATAGGGCGAAAGGAGATCAATGATCAAAAAACATTCATTCTGGAGATGCTGCTTGGTGCATTATTTTCCATCCTATTCTTCATCGCCATCATTGGAGCGATAGTGAGGGCATCCTGAAGGCGAATCCTGCCTAGGGCAGCGACAATAAGATTAATATCTTCTTCCTGCACCGAATTGAGGTTATGTCTATTCACTGGGCTGACGTCATCGCCGAGAAGCTCGAGAAGAGCGGCCCGCACACCATTGCTACGGGCATAACCCCATCGGGCCCTGTTCATATCGGAAATATGCGCGAGGTCATGACGGCAGAGGCCGTCTACCGCGCCCTCCTGGACAGGGGTGTGGAGGCAAAGCTCATCTATATCGCCGATACCTACGACCGCCTGCGCAGGCTCTATCCTTTCCTGCCGGAGAGCTTCACCGAGCACATCGGAAAGCCGCTCTCGGAAATACCCTGCCCCACGGGATGCTGCGCCAGCTACGCCGACCATTTCTTAAATCCCTTCTTGAAGAGCATGGAGCGGCTGGGCATCAAGCCCCAGGTCTACCGCGCCGATGTGTTGTACAAAGAGGGCAAGTACAATGAGGCCATCAAGACAGCGCTGCAGCACAAGGACGACATCGCCCGCATCCTCAAAGAGGTCTCGGGCCGCGATGTTCCCGCAGGCTGGAGCCCCTTTGATGCCATCTGCTCGGCCTGCGGCCGCACCAACACTACCCATGTCACCGGCTATGATCTGGACGGAGAGACGGTGGACTACGAGTGCTCCTGCGGCTCGCGGGGGACCGTCTCCATGAGCGGCGGAGGAAAGCTGGTCTGGAGAGTGGACTGGCCCGCCCGCTGGCCTATATTCCGCGTTACCGTGGAGCCCTTCGGCAAGGACCACGCCACATCCGGCGGCTCCTACGACACAGGCAAGCGCATCAGCGAGGAGATCTATGGCTACCCGGCTCCCTTTCCCATGGTATACGAGTGGATTCATCTCAAGGGCGTGGGCGCCATGCATAGCTCCACGGGAATCGTGGTAACCATCCAGGAGATGCTGGACGTGGTACCCCCCGAGGTCCTGCGTTATCTGATAATCAGGAACAAGCCGGAGAAGCACATCGAGTTTGACCCGGGACTGCCGCTGCTCTCCCTGGTGGACGAATACGACCAGAGAAAGGGCGATGATAGGGCCATACAGCTCTCTAATACCAACAAGAGCGGGCCTTTCGAGATTCCCTTCCGCCACATGGTCACGGCCGTGCAGATCGCTCGCGGCGACGAGGATGATCTCTTCGTGGCCCTGAAAAGATCCGGCTACGACGTCTTGACCCGTCGCGAGGAGATCCTGGGCCGGGCAAGAAATGTGCAGACCTGGCTGGACAAATATGCGCCCGCCTATGTCAAGTTTCAGGTGCAAGAGACGCTTCCCTCGGCTGTCAAGAATCTCACGCCCCAAGAAAGGCAGGGCCTGGGCATCTTGGCAGAGCAGTTGGGTGAGAAGACGGCGGCTGAGATTCACGAGCTGGTCTATGCCGTGGCCAATGAACAGGGCCTCGACTCCAAGAAGTTCTTCCAGGCCATCTATCTGGCATTCCTGGGCGACCGGCAGGGCCCCAAGGTGGGATGGTTCTTGGCCAGCCTGGAGAGAGGCTTTGTGAAAGCCAGGCTGAAGGAAGCAGCGGCAACTTAGACACAACGGCTTCGAGGTAAATGTCGTGGTGCATAAGATCTACCTTTCCGGCCCGCTCTTCTCGCGGGGCGAGATCGCCTGGGGGGAGCGTGTCAAGAGATTCTTGGAGGAAAGGCTGGAAGGCATCTTGATAATCTGGCCCCATGAGATCATCCCCTGCCGGGCATCGCCGGCGCAGATCTTCCAGGCCAATTTGCAGGCATTAAGGGAAGCCGACGTCATGGTGGCCATGCTGGACGGCTCCCAGGTGGACGACGGCACTGCCTGGGAGATCGGCTACTTCTTCATGCAGGGCAAAAAAATCCAGGGGCTAAGAACGGACTTTCGCCGCAGCGGAGAGACGGATAATTCTCGCGTTAACCTCATGATCGAGTTCTCCTGCCAGGGCATAGCCTCGGGCCTGGATGAGCTGGCATCGGACCTGAAGAGGCTCCTCGATTGATCTCGCCCGTCTTTGATGCGCCTCTTCTCCTGGTAGATGGAGATGAGCGCATCCTGGTGGCGTCCGATCTTCACCTGGGTCTGGAGCATGAACTGTGGCTGGGGGGTGTTTCCATTCCCAGCCAGACCGAGAAGATCCTGGCCGGGCTATTGGGCTTTTTGGCGGAGATAAAACCCGATAGGCTCCTGCTTTTGGGAGATATTAAGCACAATGTTCCCAGGACGAGCTGGCAGGAGAAGCGGGAAATCCCCGAATTCCTGCGCCGGCTCTGCGATCAGGTTATGGTAGAGATCGTACCGGGGAATCATGACAGCAACCTTGCCGACATGGCTCCCCTGGGGGTGCGGATGCGTCCGTCTTCCGGCTTTGTGCTGGACGACGTGGGCTATTTCCACGGTCACACCTGGCCGGACGAAAAGGTTATACGCGCAAAAGCCCTGGTGGCCGGGCACCTGCATCCGGCAGTAAGGCTTTTAGACCCTCTAGGCCATCCCCCTTCCCGCCCAGTTTGGGCAAAAACGCGGCTTGTGAGTCGCGTGGTGCAGGAACATTACGGTTTTGCCAGGGATAGCGAGATCATCGTCGCCCCTGCCTTCAACCTTCTCTGCGGCGGGCTGCCTCTCAATGAGCCGGTTGAGGATATGCGTGGGCCGCTCTTAGCCATGGCCGATTGGGAGAAGGCGCGTCTCTATCTGCTGGACGGAACCGACCTTGGCACCCTGGCGGAGATAAAAGCATTGCAGAGAAAAACAGCAACGCCGTAAGAATTATTAGCAATGATATTCATACGAAAGAAGGCGATAATGAGTGAATGATAGAAAGAGGCTTTTAGAAATGCTCAAGGAAAAATCCCTTGAGGTGAGGCCGGTCACCCTGTCCTCCGGCAAAATCAGCGATTATTACATGGATTGCAAGCGCGTGACCTTAAGCCCGGAGGGTGCCTACCTTACCGGCAACCTCATGCTGGAAATGATCCGGCCAGAGGTCTCTGCGGTGGCCGGTCTTACCCTGGGTGCCGACCCCATTGTATCATCCATCTCGGTTCTGAGCCATATTCAAAAGAGAGACTTATCGGGGCTGATTGTGCGAAAAGAGCCCAAGAAGCATGGAACCATGAGCTATGTGGAGGGACCGGCTCTGCAAAAAGGAGCAATGGTCGCGGTGGTAGAGGATGTAGTCACCTCAGGAGCATCGCTTCTTAGAGCCATCGATCGTATAAAGGCCGCAGGTTATCAGCCTGTGCAAGCACTGACCATACTGGACCGCCGGGAAGGTGGAAGAGAAGCCATCGAAGCACGAGGATTTATGCTGCAAGCACTTTTTACTCGCGATGATTTGGATATCGAAAAATCTAAAATAAGCAAATAGCCATTATATCACGGGGGATTTGTCTCGGATTGAGCGGCCCCTTCCCCCACTGTAGGCGCATCTTCAGGCAGTCCACTATCTTCGTTATCATTATTGCCAGGTTGCGTATCACCCGGCGGCTTTCCTTGAGGCTGATCGCCATCTGGTGGCATTGCAAGGGGGTCTGTACCACTCGAATTTGATCCATCCTGCCCTGTGCCGGGTATAGGCTCTTCTGGCATTGGCAGGGGCTCGGGCGCCACAGAATCAATAGCTGTGAATGGTGCCTCCAGTCGAAGATTGCGCCAGGTTCCATCTTCTGCGTAGGAAATCTCAGAAACGATCCAGTAAGTTCCGCTCTGCTCTGCTGTGAAGGGGTACATTATCTGCTTCATGACACCAGGATACAGATCTGTGCTCTGTCCGCCCGCGTTCGCGACAACTCCATAAGGAAGGCTGGGCGTCACCACAGCCTGTGTAGAAGTCAGTCCATTGTAGGTCAGAGATACGGTTACAGTTACCATCTGTCCAACATTTGCCGATGGTACCAGACTCTGGTAGGCCGTAAGCTCTGCCGTCGCCTGTCCCAATAATAGCCCCACCCCAATGAGCAGAAGAATGTGCCCCAATCCCAAATGCTTCATTGGATCTCTATTGTTCAGCATGCGAGATTTAAAGATACCTGTCATACGAGATTGATATGAGATCTATTCGATGCCTTGATGCTCTTTTCACTCTAATTGCCCATACTTCGCTCCGTTCCATACATAAAATACTTATTTGGTTTGGTGATATCATCCTCTGATGGACGTCTCTTTCTCTGCCTGGCGGCATTCGCGAGAAGAGAGCTTGCAGCTCAAAGGAGAGGGTTTCTCCTTTCTCTTCGATAGGCGCTACACCAATCGGCTCAACAGAATGAGCCGTGTTTTCTTCGAAGCCTATGTTGTGGCCACCAAAGAGCTGGCCGCGCAGGAGGACCGCTTCCCCAGCCTTAGCGAAATAGACGCCAAGATGGAAAGCGGGGCGGTTTACGCCTTCAAGGATCGTTTGATGAAGAACACCGAGTTCTTCGAAGAGGTCAAGATATCCGGCGTATCTTACCTGGTACCGCGGGCACTCAAGTTCGTAGATGTTACCGGAACGTATACCGATTTGATCCTGAACTTTGATGAGGGCACCGTGGTGCTGCCTACGCGAAGGAAGACGGCACCTCTCCCGGACAGCCCTATGCCGATTGAAGAGAGCGTGCCCATAACACCGCGTGCAGTTGAAGCAGTAGATGAAGCTCCCCCAATCGCGGAAGACAAGGTTGCAGAAGCGGTAGCAGAAGCACCGTCTTATCCTATGCATATACCGGAGACCTTCGAGGAGATCTCTCATGCATCGGATATGTCAGAGGGGGCATCTCCCAGTGATGTCGCGGAAAAAATTGTCGTGGCAGCCCCATCACCGGCAAGAGAGACCGCGAAGCCTGCATTGACCAAGAAGAAGATAGCAATGCCGCCAAAAAATGTCGCATTGCTGGGCGCGGCCATCTTGCTGGCTCTTTTTGCGGTTTTATTCATCTATGGTCCAACGCTGGTGGAGGGGCCGGTACCGCCAACGTTTCTGGTCTCGTATTCTGCAAACCTTTCCAATTCCAGCAACGAAAGCTATCTGGGCTTGAACATCACCAACCCAGAGGCAATGGCCAATGATATGGAAATAGCTCTACCCCCGAATATCGACAGGAGCATCAGTGCCAGAGGTGGAATTGTGACCATTTCTCATGGAGAGAATACACTGGTTCGAATGAACTCCACAGGAGACGCCAGCGTGAAAATCTATCTGCAGGGCAACTGGACAACAATTCCTGTTGGCCTCAGGTTCTATGCGCCGGAAGGCTTCGACACCAACCTGATGGTTCACGGATTGGCATCCACTGTCACAAGCAAGAACGAGACTTCGGTCTTGATGTTCAACCTGACTCGAGAAGGGGTAAACTTTGAGCAGAGCTACACCCCGAAAAAGTAGACTGGCGGTAATAGCCAAGAATAAGGATGCAGATGAGTCTCTAAAATGGGCAGTTTCTCTCGGTGTTTTCGATAACAGTCGCAAGATAATAAAGAGACAGAGCCATGTAGAGATCCCCGTCATCCGATCGGTCTCCGGCTGTGAGATCGTCATGCAGGAGGAGCCTGCCTTTTACAGGATAAAACCTGATCTCTTCCATGCCTTGCAAGGAAAGATTCCCGAAGAATGCACCCATCTTATTCCCCGCGGCTGGTTCTTGCTGGGTGAGGTAATAGTAGTTAAGATCCATCCCGACCTGAGGGGATATGAGCACCATATCGGCCAGGCTCTTTTAGACCTTTATCCTCGCTGCTGCACGGTTTTAGCTGACGAGGGAATCGCGGGTCCCTTTCGCGAGCCCGTACGAAGGGTTATCGCCGGCGACAGAACCGAGACGGTGCATAAAGAAAACAAAGTGATCTTCAATCTGGATGCGGGCCTGGTGATGTTCTCGCCTGGAAACCTTATGGAGCGCATAAGAATGAGCCGTTTCGGCAAGGGCGAGTATATAGTGGACATGTTTGCGGGGATTGGCTACTTCACCCTTCCCATGGCCGTCCATTCCCGGCCCAGGAAGATAGTGGCCATTGAGTTGAATCCCAACGCTTATTATTATCTCCGCCAGAATATCCGGCAAAACCATGTGGAAGATATCGTGGAGCCAGTCATGGGAGACTGCGCGAAGGTGACTCCGGATGGAGTAGCCGACAGAGTTGTCATGGGCATGGTTCAGGTAACCGACCAATATCTGCAAAAGGGAATTTCCGCCCTGAGGCCAGGTGGCATATTGCACTACCATCAGACCATTCCCAGCAGCATGTATCCCGCCGCAGCCATCAGAGATGTGACGCAGGCGGCAGCGGCATTAGGCTGCCGGGCGGAGATTCAGAACCACGTGCTGGTCAAGAAGTTCTCTCCCGGAGTAGTTCATGTCGTGATCGATGCCCGAATCGATAGTGATTTTTAGCAGAGGCTATTATAAGAACTGGATTTAATGGAATGTGGCAACTATGAAGGTTCGAGATCTGATGAGCTACCCCATTGCCACAGTGCTCCCGGAGACCACGGTGCTGGAGGCTACAAAAAGGATGGCGGCGGAGAAGAAGGGCTGCATGCTGGTGGCCAGGGTAGGCCTTCTTAAGGAGTGCCTGGGCATCGTTACTACCAGCCGGGTCCTTCTCAAGGTCTTCTCCGAAGGTCGGGACCCGGCCGGGGTGGCGGTCAGGGAGATCATGACGCCGGGCCCCCTGGTCACCATTGACCTTGATGCCTCCACAAGTGAGGCGGCGAGGCTAATGCGAGAGCACAATATCAGAAGGCTGCCGGTGATGAAAGACGGGGCACTGGTGGGAATCATCACCAGCAAGGATTTGCTGGCATGCGTGGTATGATGATGCAGGAAATTAGGATTTCAATACTATTTCGGGCGGCAAACGCAGAATTTAAATAGCCCAAAGGTCAAGTTCATGAGGCAAGTCGAGGTTGCCTAGCCTGGTAAGGCGCAGGTTTGCTAAACCTGTTCTCCTCCGGAGATCGTGGGTTCGAATCCCACCCTCGGCGCTTTCTTACCTGTAAATAATAACGCCGGAAAGCGATTTAAGCTAAGAAAATCATTGTCATTTCTGTTCGCCAAACGGGATGACTTGGAGATTAAGCGGAGGCCTCACAAGGGTTTCCGCTTTTCTCTGATTCGTTTTCATGCTTTTCCAAGTATTCTCTAAACGCTTCTTCTCCGATTATGCTGAGGCCCTTCATGCTTCCGGTTTTCTTTAATGCAAACTCCCTAAGCCTTCGGGCCGTGTCGTCTGATAAGTTGAATCCTACACGTGGCATGCCATTAGTTTTTTACTCGATAGTATAAAAATGTTTTGTCATAACTGTACAATTACATCATTAAGTTTTAATACTACTAAGTTCTTCTTGTTATTGGCGAACAGAAATGAAGAACAAATCCACATTAGCTAGCCCGGTCACTCAGAGCCGGGAAGCCGTAAAGCAGTTGATTACCCAGGATAACCACGGCCAGGAGCCGCAGGAGATGCCCAGATTCTACAGGCTTACTGGCGAAATGGTGCTGGTCCTCAATAACAAAGGGGACGCTTACTATGTCACCACGCCCAAAACATGCTCCTGTCCATCTGCCACATACCGGCCCGGCCCATGCAAGCATTCTAAGAGGTACTTTCCTCAGTCCATGAGGGAGGCAACCAGGGAGGAGCCCACAGGAGGCCCGCGCAGACTCGCCAGGGCATCCGATGATAGTATCCGGCCCAGTACCAAAGCCTTCCGGCCTTTCGATACCCTCCCATCAGAAGAAAAGGTCATCGCGGGGGTGGCCTAGATGGAGGCATCCAGCGCAACCTACGACACACACAATCAGCAGTCTAAAGGCTCTGTAAGCTGCAGGAATGCAGGAAAACGCTCGGCCAGGAATAAGCAAAGGGTATTAGAGAAGATCGAGCTGCGGCTTATCGCGCAGGCTCATCAAAAATCAGGTGCATCATTGAAGGATGTTTATTCGTCACTGCTTACGGAAAAGTCTGAATCATTTTTGCATAAGAAAGCTAAGCAGCTAAGCGAAACGAAGTTTCTGAGGCTCAAGCGGGGGAGAGGCAGGGCCTATAAGGTCTATATGACTGACAAGGGCCGGAAATATCTCAAGAATGCCGGTCCGATTGGGGAGAATGGTAGCGGGCCAATTATCACCAAAGGGCCAGTTGAAGCAATCCGAAGCAGATATTTCGCTACCATTGGAAAGGCGGAGGCGAGCCAATGAGACGCCAACTCCAGCTCTTTCTCGGGTGCAAGTATCCTTTCTCCGGGGACGTGGCCAAATTCGGCCTGCGGAAGGTAGCCTATCGAGGCGCAGAGCCTACAATGATGCTCAAGAACGTGCTTCTGCATAGCGGTATGGTTATTGTGCCGATAGATCACGTTTGGACTTATGTAGGAAAGAACATTGCAGGTTTTAATCCTCGAAAGGGTGACAGGATTGCCTTTAATGCATGGGTCAGGGAGTATAGCAAATATAATTATAACACAGGAGAGGAGCGGCTCGATTACTGCATCGCGCGGTTATCCGCCCTTGATTTGGTGTCTGGCGGCCAGGGCCAAGACTTTGTGACATTCTGGACTCATTTAATGCAGTCAAAAAAGTTTATAACGGACAAGTTGGTGGTGCCATGCACAGCTTAAGCAGGAAAGGAGGTGATAAATTGGAAAAGAGCAAGCAGAGGTGCGGGCATATCTGCGCCGGGCCAAATGATGCGCTGATGGCTGCAAGAAGTAGCTCCATTCCGTCCTCGGTGCTACATCCCAGGCTATTGATCGAACGAGAAGAAGTGCATGGCGTCTTGGGCGGCTTCGAGCAGACGGCCCGCGATCTGTTGCATGTGCATCTTGATAACCGGAATTACCTGATACCCACGAGCTGCAGAAAGTTCCTGGAAGGACACCAAGGGCAGCATATCGCCATAACGACAATCCGGGGAAAGCATTACACCCGCGTAATGAAAGTCGCGCCTTCCGAGAAGGATCTTCTGCGGGCCAAGGTTGCAGAGCTCGAGGCCGAGAATGAACGCCTTCGAGCCGGCCTAAAAGGTCTCGATGATGGGAGGGCCGGGCCATGCACTCAGTGAGGTGGAAAAGGGCCCGTCGTGCTACAGCCCAACGCCGCGAGATCATAAGACGGTGGAGACAGGCCGTTATCCTGTCTCAGCTTCTTTTTTAGAGGGGGGGCTCCGATAATGATAGAGCCATCTAGCTTAGCGGATGCTATTCTTGAAATTCCCGCCCAGGAGCTGCAGCACTTCTTTGACGATCTCATCTTGACCTTCGATTCCTTGAATGATCTTCTCAAAGACCAGGGCATCCTCCGAGGGAGAGAGCTTGCAGAGCTCAACACCAGGGCCGCCCAGGCCGTGAAAACGGCGAGATCGCCCATGGAGAAGCTGCTTGCCCCTAAATGCCTACATCAGGCAGCAAATAAGCCACGTAAAAAGGGCTATGCAGGCCAGGCCGCCCACAACGCCCACAGACAAGGGGGTGATCAGGCAGGCTATTACAAAGATCCACCTCCGGGCTCTGGCCATTGTAGAGCACATCAAAGTCCTGGCCGAGGGCAAGAAGGAGATCTCCCTCAACTCGGGCCAGGCAAGGCAGTTCCTAGCCGGCCGGGAGGGCAAGCCACCATCCAGGAGGGACGCGATCCGGGCTTTGAGACGGGCCGAAAAGATTTGTCCTGTCTTGGCATGTGACCGCACCCCAGGAGATGGGAGGCAGACCATGAGGCTCACGGCCAAGGTTGAGGACCTGGATGGCTCTGAGGCTGCGAAAGAAGATCTCAGCCACGACCAAAGGCAACGGTCCAGGATGGATGAGCTAAGGATAGTCTTCTTCAAAGAGGGGTAAGACGGCTTTAGCTTCAAGGCAGCAATGCCCTAATTTGTACCGAATAAATATTAAAATCGATTAATGTATAACCTGTTTAACTATTCTTAGTTTTGACTATATCGCCTGTTCGGTTCGTGTTCTATTATAATAGCACTAGAATATTATTTCTTTGGCGGGATAGATTTATTTTCCAGACCGTTGCCAAATGAAACGATTGCGCTTCTCCCTGGCAACGAGCATGTTCTTATCTAAGTCGGACTGTAGCCGTGCGGTGAATGTAGAAAGGCCGTGTTGTAAGTGGGCAACGAGCATGTTCTTATCTAAGTCGGACTGTAGCCAATGATTCTTTACACGAAATATTGACAAGTTCTATTACTGGTCACATTTGTTCACTCTAATCGTCTATATCTATCAAGAATGTGGTTTTATAGTTATCTGTGATAAGAGGCTTTGAACTGAATTGAGACGGCTCTGTGATAAGAGGTTCTAGCTGAATTGAGATGGTTATACCTCATACAAAGAGGAATCTATGAACTTTTACTTCGCCCTTTCATTGGTGTTCGTATTCGGCCTACTCTCTTGGTGGTCATATCTTGCCATTTCTGGAATCAGAAATGCATAGTTCGATTTTCTTTAGGGCCATCATCGAAAAGTAATTATAGTCTTTAACACAACAAATTTAACTTATCATACAAGAATCTAGGAATCC
>CAZWHG010000014.1:28408-55952 GCA_964633785.1 uncultured Methanotrichaceae archaeon | reverse complement strand
GATTGACTTGTGGGATTACAGGGCCAGCAAAATTTACAGAATATTCGGCACACTACCTTTAAATCTTTTTTAAAACGTTCATTTCATCATCCTAATTTATGTTATACATAACAAGTAAATACTAGAAGCATCTTCTTGAAGACGATAAAAATGAAATTGATAATGCAGGTAATTTTAGCTTTTCTGTTTACATTATCAACTGCAAATGCAACAGATATGAGCTATATCATAAATCAGTCGAATGATTCATTAGTGTCTATTTCTAATATGACGAAATTGTATAACTATGATGCTTTTATTGAACTAAATTTACTAGTTTTAGAATATAAAAATGCGCTTGAAACCGGGAATTTTGTAGAATATAATAAGCATGCTTCAAGATGGAACCTCATGATGCGCACAACAGGTAATAAGACCATAATCGACATGTGGACTATGCCAATACGACCGGAACCCGAAAAAGAGGAATTGGATAATAGTGGTATTTATATTAATCGAGAATATACCACACATATGCCGCTTCCTAATCTGCCTAGTAGCACACCAGAAATTGTAAGTAGTAATCCACCACTTATTCCGGATCGATTTGTGCCTATTCCGAGCACATTATGAGATTAAAGCCATTTTGGTATAATGGCAAATCATATTTTTAAGCTTTTTTTATTTATTTTTCTTTATAAAAAATTTATTCTAAAGCTAGTTGAATTCTGATTGACTTAACATAAGAACAATTCGACAAAATATATCATAATGGCTTCACAGATTTTCAAATATTATATAGTTAACTTTCAACCACATTATTTTATTCAATTATATAAATTTTATCACTTCGCAAAACGGCGCATATTTCATTAGATACTCAGATTTAACTGACCTTCCTGAATTTTAAGCTCATTCAATATACGTTTTATTTTATTTGTATAAACCAAAATATAAAATGATTAATGCAGATAGATTATAAGAGAAATATATTGATAAAAGTGATTGAATATTTCCTATAGGGGGGATATATTGGCCCAAAAAATGCGGTCTTTCGTATAAATCGATAGCATTAGTATTATATATTAATCATAAATGTGAATTAAATCGCATAATATGTTTTGACAATCGATAGCATGCAGCTACATTTGTTGACAAGTATCCTGAAATATCCGCACCTACTTGGTAAGGGGAATTTTCACTAGAATGGCTATTCCTTTAAGGAGTGCATATAAATAGATAACGATGAAACAAAATTATAACTGCATATTTGATCAATCACAAATCGAAGAACTTTTTGATTATATTATCAAGCAATCGAGAATTCGAGAACAACTGAATACATGGAATATATATATTGTCCTATCAGTATGAATGGTAGGATTCATGTAATTTCAATATTCGCATTGCTGCTCCTGATTCTGAGACCTAGCTAGTTAATCTCTTTTTATATATAAGATCCCTAGTTCTTCCATTGTCATCCTGAGCTCAGAAAGGGCTTCCGTGGCCATAATCAATCTTTTCCACCTGCAATCCTCATCCGGTGATATATTTTCGATAAAATCCTTAAGGGGCTTAAGGTGGTACTTAAAGCTCTCCTCATCTCCAATTTTCATCAAAAACTCTGGATAACCCATACATCTCCGGGTATCATTTTCTTTAATGATCAGGAGTTCAGCAATAGCTCTTTGTTGTAAGGCAAATACTTGATAATCTTTGCCTTTGCAGCTGGTTTTCAATGGATAGCTGCTCAGGCAACTCCTAACTTTCTCAATTGCATTATATAATTTATCCCTTTCACGAGGCGAATGGAAAAATTCTATGTTTATTTCTTCTTCTAGAATCCTTGTCCACGCAAAATATTGGGAAAATAAATAAATGGTAGAATTAAAGAAATATTCATAATTTATTGACCAATTTGGATTTATCAGACTTATGTTTCTCTCATTTAAAGCAAAATAGGCGTTATTACATAAAATATTGTCTAACCTATAATAAAGATTATTAATTGCGGCCCCTAGCGGATTAGCCCAACGAATAATTTCAGATCGAATTCGCGTCTCTTCAGACATTTTTGCTTCGGCCCTTAGCTTCTCTAAATTCGTTTTATATTCAGCTGCAACTTCTTTTTCGATCTTCTCACTTATTTGTTTTCTAGTAACTAGAAGATAGATTGTATAGGCTACCAAGGCGGTTAAAACCGAGGATAGAAGCAACCATGCAATGCTATTTTTCGGAACCTCAGATAATAATAAATAGTCAACAATTGATTTGCTAGATTCCATAGAGGTAGCTATGCTGTCTTCATGTTTATCTTCTTTATCGTCCTCATTTATATTCGCGAAATACCAGAGGATTCCTATTAACCTCTGATTTCAAGCAAGCCTTTATAAATGCCATATAAAGCGGCATGAATTTTGGCAGGTTATTAGGAATGCTCACCAGTCTAAATAGAGATTTGACTTGAGAAGTTCGATCAGGAATAATTGTCATAAGGTACGCATTGCATATGATTACTTGGAAATTCAAGTATTACAACTCACTATTGATAATTTAATGAACATAATATGTAAGAATATTAGGGTTCTAACATCCTACATCTTCAGGACATGGAAATGATTGAAGAAAGCACATAAGGCTATTGCGCTTCCATAGTGGTAAAATAAGCCAATTTAGATACGAATTTTCGACACCAATAGAAAATGCAATAAAATTGAGGGCAATTTAAAATATCACATTAACATTATATAATTACATTATTATTCGCGGTATTAGTATGAAAGTCTGTCACACTACTGCTATCGTTTGCGGTATTGTGCGGTATTCTGCCATATTAGTCTGTTGAGGGATTCCATTTTTTAGAAAAATATATTCTATCCTTGTGGAGCCTATAGTAGACAATACCGCTAGATACCGCAATCGGCATCGGATGACCCAATTTAGTAAGTCGCTAATACCGCAAAAGCTATCAAATGGCGCTAGGCATATATACTAACATTCTTAAAAATTCAGTTTGCGGTGGAGATCCCCTCCACCATGTAAACTGAGCTTTTCGTATGGGAGTCTTTCTTTACCCTTATAACTAGCCCGTCGCCAAGCGAAACATCCTTTTGGGATCGCAGGGCATTTCCCAAAGATCTAGCATTCTGGCACTTGACTGCTTGCTCAATCTCCGAGGGAATGGCATCTCGCATATTTGGGGATTTTTGTATTTCATCCAATAGCTGCCGTGCTGTAACATAGCCCGCTAGATTTTCATTCGATTGCCATGTGATTGCAAAAGCATTCCACTCGTTTAATTCGGAGTCCATTTCATCATAGACCGTTTGGCGGTTGCCCAAAAAGCTAGGAATACCTGCATATTCTAGAATTCCGCCTATGGTTGTGCACCACGTTTCAAAGCTGCCAATTATTGGGACATTCGATGAGACTGGTTTGCCTGCGATTGCCCACGCCTTAAACATCGTTAATATTAAGTAGACCAATACGGGTCTGTTCTCCAATGTCCATTCCTTGATTCTAGCGTGGCGGAAATTTCTCAAGGAGGGATTTTGCAGTAGTTTTCTGTCCATTTCC
Source organism: uncultured Methanotrichaceae archaeon (assembly GCA_964633785.1). Lineage (GTDB taxonomy): Archaea > Halobacteriota > Methanosarcinia > Methanotrichales > Methanotrichaceae > Methanothrix. The sequence continues at coordinate 52,397 of CAZWHG010000014.1, read as the reverse complement.
TCCAATTCTATTAGTACGGTTCTCCTCGGAATATCTCCACCCAGTTTTATATTTCTGCCAGTCAAAAACGAGACCATATTGTTATAATATGATACTGTGGTTGATTGACCCAATATTCTATCGTTGAACATGTTGCTTGTCAGAAACGAAGCCATAACTGGTGTTTCAAATTTGCGGGATTGATCCAAATTATCGAAGTTGCTCATGAGTGTGCCGCCTCTGAGCAATGAAAATATGGTTCTTCTCCATTCCTCATCATCTCTTGAATTGGCATCCCTTATTGGTGCATCATTTCCGGTACAAACACGGGATATAATGTCAACCAATAGGCTTGAACCTTCGCCGGGGCTTGGCTTGGTTATAGCAAAAAGGGGCGTTATGCCACATATGGGACGCAAGGCGGGCGTTATCAATGCAGCCAGCATGTTTGCCCTAGATGCAGCGTCCTTGAGGGGAAAATCGCTAAAAAGCTCTTGCTGCAAAAAATCAGCCGCATATATAGCATAGTCCTTTGTAAGGTCGTCGGGAATTTCCGGCATATCTAATCTGGGTGTAAAATAATAACCGGTAATTTTATCAAAGCCATGTTTCGTATATATGCTACCATCTGGCCGGGGAATTGGCAAGTTGGTCAAGCCATATAGATAGGGGATGTTCTTCCACCTAGAGCTTGCTTCTAATATTGCGCCAACAATCGAATCATTGGGGTAGTCTATGGTGTATTTGAATTTCTTTTGTGGTATTTCGGAGTCCATATATCTCTTTTCTGAAAACTCCTCATTCAATGATTCGTCCTCTGTTAGATTATTTTCCTCAATATCACTTTTGCTTTCCTTATCCTTCTTGCCGGAACTTTTTTCGTCTTTGGCTTTTACCAAATTGATCCATATCGCAGCTTCTGCCAATATGAGCTTTAGAGATTTTTGCGGAACTTCAACAATCTTGTATATGAGGCCATCCTTGCAAATATCGACTAATCTTCCACCTCTCTGGAAGAGTTTTGGAGGATCATTCCATGCTGCAAGTGCATCTATTCCCTCATATACATGCTTATCAAGCTTTTTGCTGCCAGCAGCATTTATGAGCACAATTATTGGCTTGCTTTTAGGTATATGGAGTTCTATCAACTCATGCGTTGGCTGGCTGCAATTTTGTGTTGGATAATTTACTTCCATCTCTTCAATAGTCATTTGGCTGCAATCTGCATCTGATGATGCAATCAATTTAGTATTCATTAGTGTCTGCATATTTTCACCTCACAAATTTTTTAAATAAATGCTGGAGCACCTACATGGCTTAGGCTACTTTCAAGTTATAGGTGCATCCAAGGGCATGGCTGCTAGTGCCCTTCCAGCAACATTTTCAATATTCTCTTACGAAAGTTCCAATACTCTATTGGATTACTGTTTTCCCGCTAGTGGACTTATTGCACAATCTATGTTTTCCACCTCTGGATTGGCAAATTCTCCATAGATATCTTTGGCCGTCTTGTTGTATGCGTCGCGTGCTTTTTCCGCCGTTGAAAATATTCCCAAGTCGAAAGGTATGGTTGCCTGATATTTGTTAATATTTTTTAGATATTTTACACCTTTATATGGGGAGTTTTTTGTAGGTTTGTGTTTCTTGTTTTGATTATTTTGCATTATGGAGCAAATTCTTAAATTTTCCTTTTGATTGTTGAGGCGATTTCTGTCCATATGATCAACAACATATGCTTTAATATCGTGGCCATGATTTTCTAGTATGGCTCTGTGCATGAATACGAATATTGAAGGACAACCAACACCACTATATGATTCCCTCCTAATGGCATAGCCGTCCTTGCTTAGATTCCACTTCCACTGTTTTAGATATTCATAATCCTTATCATCAACTAATGATTGTCCTACTATCACATTTGCTTCCTTTTTCCGTCCATATAATGTAATATTTTGCATTTTTTCAACTCCGCTAGAACATATTCCTTATTTTATCAACATCTTCGACCAAAGGCAAGGTACTATACTCAAACCTTCCTGGCCTTGTTCCCTCTAAGCACAACTCTTGTATCAGAGGAGCGATTCGGATTTCTGATGAGGTCCGATTGAAGTTCACCAGAGTTGTTGTCCAAAGCATTTTTCTGCATGGACCCAACTATTCCGTTATCGCATTTAAGGGATTCAAATTCGCGAAAATTCGCGAAAATCGAGGATTAGAGAAATGGTTGAAGAAACAATTATTGACAATCTAATTGATAGGGCAATTATAGAAGCTCTACAGTTTGCAGCTAAAAGGGAAATTATTAGTGCTGATGCACTAAGGGCAAAAGGAATAAAAGATATAATTAAGTGCGAATTTAAATTGAAGAATGCAAACTATGACAACATACAGAAAAAAATAGAGAATTTATGTAAAGAAGGAATTTTAATTGGTTCACCTCCTTGTGAATCTAAATTACTTTCTAGAATATCAGAATCCACTCCAAGCGAACTAAATACGTCTCCTGAAATGTCGGGATCATCCTTGGTCAAATCTAAGAAAAGATTAAGAAATCGAACCTATAAGCTGAATAGAGAATTAAAATTTGTTTACACATGCGGACCAGTTCCGTTAGAAATCGATTCAAATCAAATCCCTTCCGATATACGTAGAAATCATACTGAGGAACTGAAAAAGGCAATAAATGCCTGGATAACCTATTTCCCAGAACCCAAGATTGGAGATCCATTCAAAGAATCTGAAGCATATAAGAAGAGTATCGTATCTTGTGAGAACCATTTATTATTTCCAGATCTATCTAAACACTTGCCATCGCCCAACTATGAAGTATGCTCAAAATGGGAGACCTATAAAACAAATTTGGAAAAGTTGGAAAAAGAGAAATGGGCGTTGCTTTGTTCTGTTGAGAATGAAATTAAGAAATGCTTTTGTGGATTGAAACTTAGTTTCCTTCCTAATTCGGATTGTGGCATCAAAGACTATTATTGCACATTTATCAACGTTTCAACATATCTCATAATCCTTTGCCTCAGTGGAAAAGAGGAAGATGAAAGTGCGTGGTATAGTTATCAATCTGCGCTATATGATACTAAACACAATACTAAAATGGTCGAAAACGACTCGATCTTGTGGGCTTATAAGATGGAGGGTGAGATAGTACAGGTCCCAAAGAAAGAACGGGACTTGCTAATTAAAGGCATAGATAATTATATCGCATTTCTCGAAAATATACCTAATTCAGAATTTATTTCTAAAGGAAAGAATATAGTAACTACAGCAAAAGAGCTACAGCTAGAAAGAGATGCTATGATCAAAGAGTTGAAAGATGCGTTGTTTATCTATAGTTTTCCTGGAGATTGTAGGTATCTAACAGGTTCGTAAGCTTCTGCCAATAGAGTGCCATTTCAGGCCATTACCTGGCCCATAGCGAGGCTTGAATCACCCACAAAGAATGATCCATTGCCAAGGAGATCGTGCCAAATGGATGACTTGGTACGGCTTCCTCATTGAAATTCTAGGAGGTTACGCTACAGGGTCACCTGCAAATGAACCGCAAAGGTTTATATGATGGATACTAAAGTCCAGTAAGGCAGTCAAAAATAGAAATCGATATCAATAGACTTGATTATGCGGAGGACGGGAGTCGAACCCGCGAACACCTTCGTGACAGGGTCCTAAGCCCTGCGCCTTTAACCACTTGGCAACCCCCGCGTTTGTGCCTTCCTCTGTAAGGCTTGGCCACATAAAAGAACTGTGCTCTACTAGAACTTTGCGATCCCCTCAACATCTGCCGCAGGCCCGGAGCTTCCTCGACGCTCGGATGAGGTCCCTCATCTCCTCAGGGCTCACATCTTGCCGGTGCTTTGGTCCTGCCAATCGCGCCGAAGGGATAAAAGTACTCGTAAAGCTCCGGCTCATCTTTGCAGTGCACCACGACCCCCTGCACACCACCGCAGCCTTGAGACAAAGGGGCAACAGCTCAAAGATGCGCACACCATAACGGCTGTCCCTGAGGTGAGATATGAACTTCCCCCAGAGAGAAGACCGGTCGTCTGTCCGGGGGGCCGCAATGCATAGATCAATATCGCTTCTCGGCCCAGTCTCTCCCGCGGCCTGAGAGCCGTAGAGAAGCACCCCCCAAAATCTGCTCACGCCAGACGGGACCCTGCAGAAACTCCAGATCGGCCTTCATTTGGCAACAATGCCCTTTCCAGCCATGCAGCCATCAATCCGGTCCTAGTTTATCCAGGTATCTTCCGGCCCACTCCGACTTCATCTGGGTCCTCGCAAGAGCTCAGTATTGAGATCTCTCTCCCATCAGCCAGGCCATGACCGCCTTGCTGGTGTGCATCCGGTTTTCCGCCTCGTCGAATACGGCGGACTGCGGTCCGTCCATCACATCATCCGTGATCTCCTGGCCCCGGTGGGCTGGCAGACAGTGCAGGGCCACGGCCTCTGGGGCCGCCAGGCCCATGATCTCAGAATTCAACTGGTACTTTCCGAAGACCCGCAGGCGCTCTGCCTCTTGGCCCTCGTCTCCCATGGAGACCCAGGTGTCAGTAACCAGCACGTTTGCGCCCTCTGCCGCAGCAGATGGCTCCGCCACGACTTTTGGCCAGCCGCCCAAACTCTTGGCCTGCTCCAGAATGCGGGCCTTCGGCTGGTAGCCCTGAGGCGAGGCCACAGTGATCTCCATTCCCAAAATGGCGGCCGCCAGAATGAGCGAGTTGCAGACATTGTTTCCATCGCCCACCCAGGCGAGGCGCAACCCTTCCAGCTTTCCGAAGCGCTGGCGCATGGTCTGCAAATCGGCCAAAATCTGCAACGGATGCTCCCAGTCTGAGAGAGCATTGACCACCGGCACGCCGGCATGCTGGGCGAGCTGGAGAACGGTGTGGTGAGAGTAGACGCGCGCCGTGATGCCCTGCACGTAGCGGGAGAGAACGCGCGCTGTGTCGGCAATAGTTTCACCCCGCCCCAGCTGCAGCTCGCCTGCCGACAGGTACAGCGGATGTGCGCCAAGCTCCGCAGCCGCCACCTCCAGGGAGACACGCGTGCGTGTGGACGGCTTCTCGAAGATCATGGCCAGGCTCTTGCCATGCAAGGGTTCGCCATGCCAGCCCCGCCTGGCCCGAAAGGCCTCGGCGCTCTCCAGCAGTCGCAAGATGTCCTCTTTGGAGAGATCGGAGATAGAGATAAGATCCTTTTTCATTGTTCGTTCCTCAGCTTTGCATCCTCGCCTGGAGTTCGGATATCTGAGTTATGTTCCCTTCGGCTGCAGAGAGCGTGGCACTGATGCTTTTAAAGCCGGGAATGCTGCCGTCGCACACGTCGTCGGAGACGAGCTGGTTGGACCAGGGGCTGTTGTACATGAAGGCCAGGCCAGGATGGGCATCGTCCTCCGAGGTCCGGGCGGCGACTATTACGCTGCCCACATCATTTTTCGCCAGCAGCTTCTGCCCGTCCTTGACACCCAGGCGGATCATGTCCTGCTTATCCAGAATGATCAGAGCGCTCAGGTTTTTGTACTCCTCGGAAAACCGGCTCTTTCTTCCCGCCTCGTCCTGGAAGATGTCGCGCACGGTAACTATGCTGACCACTATCACTTCAGCCATTTAAATCGCCTCCATAATGCGAGTTAAGATCTGCTCGTCCGAATGGAGCTCTGACTTCATAATGGGCTCGAATTTGATCTTCACCCCATCCATGCGTACCGCTGTGCCTCCTACCTCCAGGCCGGAAAGAGCTGAAGGAATGACCACCTTCGCAGCATCAGTGGTTAAGGATCTTCTTGGATCGATGGCTATGAGAGGCTGGCGCGCCAGAGCGCGGGCTGTTCCAAAGGGCAGCGCCGAGAGCGGATCTGAGCCGATAACCAGCGCCGCGTCGCAGGTCTTGGATGCGGCTACCACGCTGTGCTCCGCACCGTGCGCCGGCGAGCTGCCCTGGAAGGAGACCCGATTGATAAAACCGGTCTTCTCTCGCATTAGCTCGTTAAAACCGCGCATGTTGCAGTGCCCTACCATAGGGATGACCTTGAAGGTAGTGATCTCATTTAGCCTGGCAAGCATCTGCTCGAAGAGTTCCATCTTATCCTGCAGGGAATAGATCATACCCAGGCCTGGAAAGATCGCTCCCCACTCCGTCTTCTTGAGGACGCTTGAGAGCTCAATCATCTTCTTCTTGTCCCCCACCTTGGGAATCTTTCCATCCAGAACTGCCAGGATAGCCTCCAAAAACTGCGCGTCGCCTCCTGGTGCCACCCGGAAGTAGTAGTTGCTGCATAGCCGCGCCGTGGCGGACCTTCTCACATCCACGACAATGCAGGTCCTCTCCTCCTCGTAGCTTTTTTGCCTCTTCTCTCCTCGCGGATAGTAAGAGAAGCGCGAGAGATGGCGGGGATGGCTGCTGGAGGGGTCCGATCCCCAGAAGATTGTGGTATCGGCATAATTTCGCACATCGTCCAAAGTGCAAGAAGGAATCTTTCCCGATAAGATTCGTTCCATCAAGATTCCCTGGCAGAAAGAGGAGGTGTCGTCTATGGTCGCGCCCAATTTTTCCGCCAGTTTTATGCCTGCCGCCTGCGCCTCTAATGTGGAATTGGACCAGCCGTATAAAAGCGGGCTCTTGGCGCTCTTTAAAATCTCCGCAGCCTTGGCGATTGCCTTATCCAGGGTCACCTGCTCACCGTCGATCATGGGCAGCGTTCTCTCTGTGAAGGCCGCCCGGAAGTGGCCGTGCCCCTTGCGGCAGAGGTTCTTCTCATGTAGGAGTGCACCATTCTCGAAGTTCGCCACAATATCCTCGCAGAGAAGCGAGCATCCCGTGCATATTGCCATTTGCTTTTCACCTTCCCTTTCAATTAAACGAACTCGATGGCCTTGCTCGGACAGGTCGCAGTGCAGGCATTGCAAAGGGTCTTGTTCGGCCCAAAGCGCCGGCATTCTTTGAGGTTGTTGGCCACCACCACGCCGTCTTCCACTCGCAAGATGACCTTTTCCCCCTCCGGCCCCAGACCTACTGCAGTGCGCGTGGGCTCCGCGGCCACATTGACGGGGCAGGCGACAACGCAATTGCCGCAGCCAAAGCACTTCTCCGGATGTATGATCAGACCGGTCTCCGAGGCATTCTCAATGGGCGCCATCACCTCTCGCAGCTTTTTCAGCTTGGCCTCGTACTTCTTCTCCTCAATTAGGGGAGTGCACTCATCGACCTTCTTCTCCCGGCCCAGAAGGCCCACGGCAAAGGCCATGCAGGTAGGAAGCCCGCATTTCTTGCAGTTGGTCTTGGGCAAAAGCATATAGATTTCCATGGCGCCGACCATAACCAGAACCTCAATTTGGGAAAGATATGATAGAAACTCTGTAGCATCAATTATATTTATTGGCTGCGCAAACCTTTTCATAGTTCTTTAACTAAACGGTTCATCTAATGCCATTCAGGAATCCTATGGCCCTTCTGGGGCTCCTCTCTATAATACCCCTGATAATAATATACCTTATCCGTCCCCTGCCCAAGGAGATCCGCTTCTCCTCCACGCAGTTCCTGCGGGAGGGCGAAGCGGAGCGCTCCGCCGTGCTCAGCCGCCTGATCAACGATCCCCTCTTCTGGGTCCAGCTTCTGGTGCTTCTCTCCCTCTCCGCTGCAGCTGCCGGGCCGTATACAATTGAAACAGGTCCGGCCAGCAGTCATCTGGTGGTGGTCCTGGACGGCTCGGCCAGCATGCAGGCCGGCTCCCCTGCTTTGCAGTTGATCGACCCCCATCTGGACGAATACCAGAGAATCAGCATCGTTCTGGCGGAAAGCATCCCCCTGACCATTCTTTCCGAGGGCAGCCCCGCCGAGGCCAGGGCCGTTTTGCAGAGGCAGCAGCCTAAAGCCGTCAGCTCGGACCTCTCCAGCGCCATGACGCTGGCCGGCAGCCTGCTGGGAAGTGTTGGCGGAAATATGCTGGTGGTCTCGGATTTCATAAGCTGGATCGGCGACGATCCCGATGCCACCCGCAAGATTTTGCAGGCTGATGGGCGGGTGAGCATTGTCTTTGCCGACTGCTACCGGGGAGGTGACAACCTAGCCCTGGTGGAGGCCTGGGATGTACCCGGACCGGGATATGTCAACCACACTGCTCTGGTGCATAACTATGGCCCGGCAAGAATGGTCCCCATCACCATCCGCAGCCCGAGCGGCGACGCCGTCGGCCGCACGGTGCAGATGACTTCCGGAGGGGATAGCTATCTATCTTTTACGGCTTACCCAGGAGTCAATGAGATCTCTTTAGACCTGGAGGATGCCGTCTCCTGGGACAATCATGCCTACATTTATGTCCCTGGCCTGGCCAAAAAGAGGGTTCTCTACCAGGGTGAAGAGGGACCGGCCCTGGCAGCTCTTCGCTCCCTGCCAAATGTTGAAGTGGAGAGCGCTGGCGAATTCAATGGATTCGACCTGATCGTGGTGGCCAGGAACGCCTCCCTGGACGGCAAGCTCAATCGCTACATCGACGGCGGAAAGGTGATATTCATTGCTTCTGACCGGGATAGCCCCGAGTACCTGCCGGTGCGGGTCACGGGCGAGCTGCCCGGTCCTGCCAGCCTCTGGGTTAGGAGCGAGGGATTTGCCAAGGGCTTGCATTTCGATGAGATTGGCATTTTACGTTTTCCAGAGGCCATATCCCGAAGGGGCTCGACCACATTAGTCGAGGCTAACGGCCAACCCATCCTTTCCTATTGGCGCCTGGGAAAGGGAATGGTGATTTACAGCGGTCTGGAGATGGATTCCGATTTCTATCTGCGTCCAGAATATCCTATCTTCTGGTATCAGATGGTGAGCTGGATCACAGGTGTACCGGACAATATAGAGGCCAATCGAAAGACCGGCGAGATAATTCATCTAGGCGAAACGGCCCAGGTAGAAACGCCCACTACAAGCCTTACTACGAGCACTCTGCTGCTGGATGAGGTAGGTGTCTATCGCTTCCAGGGAAAGACAGTGTCTGCTAATATGTATGATCCCAAAGAATCCTCCCTGCAAAGGAAAAAGGGCGTCGAAGCGGGTGTGTTTGTATCCGCTAGCCGGGAAACCATAGTGGAAAATGACCTATCCAACTGGATCATTGCACTTGCGGCTCTCATCATCCTTCTGGAGCTGGCCGTTATGAAGTGGAGGAGAGAGACATGATCCAGGACCTCTATTTCGCCACGCCGCAGTTGCTCTGGGCCATCCCATTTATCTTGCTCTTGGGCGTGGTAATAATTCGCACAAGAGCTAAGAACAGGCTCTTTGCAGCTTCAAGGCTTCTTGTCTTTTGCCTGATCATAGCTGCCGCCGCCAATCCCTACTTTGTCGAGGTTCATTCAGTCTCCTCGCAAAAGCCCAGTATCACCATCTTAGACGATCGCACAGGATCTATGGGTATCTTTGATCCCGATGTCGCGACGCGGATAGAGAGTTATGTAGACGCGCCCCTACGCACCTTCTCAGGAGATGCCACGCCTCTGGGAGACAAAATAATACAGTACGCCCTGCCGGGCAGCTCTCTTCTCTTGGTCTCGGACGGCTATAGCAATAGCGGTCGCACCATGGCTGATGCCCTGGCACTGGCGCGCGCCTCCAATACTACGACCTTTGCCCTTTCTCTCACACCCCAGAGGGATGACGCAGGCGTGGAAATATCCGGGACGAACACCGCAGTTCTAGCCGGGGACTATCCTTTCAAAGTGTTGGTGCGCTCTTCTGGAAGCTACCAGGGACCAATTTCCGTCTTTGCCGACGACAAATTGATCTACAGCGACACGATAGTTGCCAACACCAGTGCGTCCATCAAGATCTCCCATTCCTTCCTGGAAACGGGAAATCATATTCTGCGGGCGACTATCGCCCCGGACGGGCAGCCCATAAACGACAACTATCAAAAAGTTGTCTATGTCGTCCCCAAGCCACAGGTTCTTCTTATCTCCAGCAGCAACTCACCCCTGGCCACCGATCTCAATGATCTCTACAAGCTGACACTCGTCTCCGAGCTTCCGGACCAGCTAGAGGGCTATAAGGCCGTAGTACTGGATGACATCAGATACAATTCCCTTCTGGCTCCACTGCATAGTTATGTGCGCGAAGGCGGAGGGCTGGTAGTGGTAGGGGGCGAGGATGCCTATGACCTGGGTGATTACCGCAACTCCAGCCTGGAAGAAATATTGCCGGTGCGCTCCGTGCCCAGCATCTTCGAAGGCGGTAAGACGCTCATCTTCGTAATGGATATCTCCTTCTCCCTGCTCACCACGCGCACGGCGGACGGCACTCCTCTGCTCGACTACGAGAAGGCTCTGGCTGTGGAGCTGCTCAAATCTCCCCATTTCCAGGACTATAAGGTGGGTCTGGTAGTATTTGGCACCAAAGCCTACGATGTGCAGGATCCTATCCCTCTGTCCCGAGCAGAGAGCGTTCTCCGGGAGAGGATAATGAGTCTCGCGCCTACGGGCACAGAGAACAGTTATCTGGATAGCGGTCTGCAACTTGCCTGGAATATGCTCAATGTCAGCGGTGGCCAAGGCGAATTGGTAATCTTATCGGACGGAAACCTCTACAACTACCCCGAAGTGGTGGCACGCTCCATTGACCTGCTAGGCCAGATGAATGTCACAGCTCGCCTCGTACAGGTGCAAGCCTTCCCCGGGGCGACGGGCAGATTCGATTATCTGGCTGCCCAGACAGGAGCAGACTTCTCCGTTTTCGTCTATCCGGACTCGCTTACGACTTCGATGCAAGAGCCTCCTGCAGGGGCCGCACCCGCGGAAAGTAGCCTCTCCGGATATGCAGTAAATGTGGTCAATAAGAATCACTACATCACAGCCGACCTGAACTTAAATGCTACAGTTACTGGCTTTAATGATGTCACGCCCCGACCCGGAGCCCAGCGTTTAGCGGCTCTGCCCGACGGAAAACCGGTCTTGACTGTGTGGCGCTATGGTTTGGGCAGGGTGGCGGCGCTGACGGTCGATGATGGCAGTGCCTGGGCCGGCGTGCTGTATGCCCCTCCCAGTTCGCAATTGATTTCGTCCACCGTCAATTGGGCGGTGGGCGATCCGCGTCCCCAGGACGATCGCATCGAAGCGGATGATGGATGGCAGGGTACGCCCTTATCTGTCACAATAAGCAGCAATGCTAGGCCCAGCCTTCCCGATGCAGATGTGGAGAAGGTGGGCGACAAACGGTATGTAGCGACATTTATGCCCAACAGCTCCGGCATCTACTACATCGGTAATTATGGCCTGGCGGTCAACTATCCACTGGAGTATCGAGATATCGGTTTTAATCCTGATCTTCCCAGGCAGATCATGGCCAATGGCGGAAAGGTCTTCAGCGAAGCTGAGGCCCGACAGAGCCTTGTGGTAGAAGCCGGTCGTGTAAGCCAGAGAACAGTGCAGGAGCGGATCTCACGAAGGGACATTCTGCTGGCAATCGCCCTACTGATATTCCTGACTGAAATACTGTACCGAAAAATAGATGAAGTTCGGAGAAGAGGTCGATTTCGCGCATAATTCCACACCATTAGATTTTAATAGCATAATAAGCTTTATCGTTGATATATTGCGGAGGTAACTGCCACCAAATGAGTTCTCAAATGTGTACCGTCTGTGGCCTTCCCACGGAGCTCTGTATCTGCGAGGAGGTTGCCAAGGAGCAGCAGAGGATAGCTGTGAAAGTACAGAAGCGCAGGTATGGAAAAGAGGTGACGGTCATCCAAGGCATTGATCCTCATGAGATCGATCTTCAAGAGCTTTGTACCCATCTCAAGTCCAAGCTGGCCTGCGGCGGCACTGTGAAAGAAAGCCTGATCGAGCTGCAGGGAAACCATATTCAAAGGATTAAGGAGATCTTGGTGAAAAAGGGATTTGGAGCAGACCAAATAAGCACCTGAATTCCCTTGAAACTCTTTAGGTCTGCAGGCTGATCATATCGCTTGCTCATTTTTCCTTTAGTAGATTTCTTCTAAATCCTCAATATGAGCGAATGCATCGTCAAGTTGCTTTCGGGCTCTGCACCTCTTTTCCTTCTCATCCTGCATGCCTCGCGCCGCCTGGGCGTAGATGGATTCCAGCTCTGGGGCACTGGCTAATGTGAAGACGGAGAGCACCTTGGGATTTCCCTTCTTGACCACAATTCCCTTGAATACGTGGCCTGCGCTGGCAGTGAGCCTCTCGACCTCTTTGGTGATCTCATCCACATCCAGATGCTCTCGAGATCCTTGAATGATGATCATGGCTCTGGCTGCGTCGTCTGCAACATTGGCAGGATAGAGCAAATTTGCCGGCTTGAGGCTGTTCTCAATGGCATCCCGAATGGACAGATTCTTGCTATCGGCCTGATAATATCCCATGGTGCCAATACATAGCCCCCCATTCATCACCGTCTTGAAGTCGCCAAGATCGGTTACAGATAGCATCTCGGAATCAAGAGACTCGATCAAGAATAATAGACGTTTGGCGATCATGTCGTTGATCTTGTTGTAGGCTGAGGCAATATCACCGCTAAACCTCTTCATGTTCTGATTGTCGGCCAGGATGATGCCCTCTGCATCAACCTCCATCAGCTCCCTCATGCAAAAGGCGGCATTTTGCAGATAGATGGACCCCTCTTCGCGGGCAGGTAGAATGGCAACGGTGACGACGGTGATGTCTCGGTACTGTCTCTTCAATTCATTTATAAGCAGAGGTGTGAAAGATGAACCGGTCCCCCCGGATGTAGATGTTATCACAAAGGCAATATCGAAGTCGCCCCTCTTCTCGATCTCGCCCATGATTACGTCCCTATTATCCATAAAGGCCTGCTTGCCCACATTTCGATTGGCACCCACGCCGTGCAGATTGGGGACGTGCAGTCTATCTTTGGCCGTGGTGAAGCGCAACTCCTTGAGATCATTTATGGCCGTATTTATGGCCAGAGTCTCCACTCGACTGGGGAACTTAGGACGCAAATAATACTTGGCCAGTTTGGCAGCTCCGCCACCCCCAAACGCTTCCCTGTTTATTGCGTCCAGTATTCGATTACCACATTGGCCTACGCCGAGAATGAGTACGTTGAGCATGATATCAAATCTCACAGTATGCGTCTATCAGTATATGTCTTTTTCTTAATATTTATATTCTCTGTGTCGCCGATATATCCAAGCGATGATGAGCGCAATAGGGATAATAAGTAGTAGATATTGATATTTATACTCTCGTTCCAGGACAATTACCTGCGTGCTGGTCTCTCGGATAACGGACCCGTCGCCCCCGTCATAATTGACTCTGATGAGTATGGTGTAGTTGCCTGGGCTTTGACCCAAAAGCTTGGCCGAATAATTCGCTTCCGCTCCCGGCATTATCTCAAAGAAGCTCTTATCCAGTCCCGTGACCTGCAGGCCAACGGAAGGCATGACTGTACCATCTGCTTCAATTCTTGTCGCAGACGCAGTACCCAAATTGGAGATGCTGATGTTCAGCATGCTTTCCCCATCCAGAGCTATCTTTGTCCGGCTGGCAAGCTTAATGACCAGATCTGCCTTGCTCCTGGGGCTTATCAGAATGTTAAATGGCTCCGAGCTATTTGATTTAGCATTTTTCTTTGCATCGGTGTAGCTGACTATTATGGCGGGGACGCGAATAGAGCCTTCCTTTACGACGTTCATCACATAGACCGCCGAATCCGACTGCCCGGGGTCCAAAGTCTCCTTGATCTTGGGTGGATAGCCGGCGACATAAGTGAATTCAGGGAGGGGCGGAATATCTTCTGCCTTTATGCCCAGAGCCGGCCCTGTGCCTATGTTCTTGACGGTGATGGTGACTTTAACCTCGTCGCCTACACTCATTTGGTTCCGCTCGAAGCTCTTTTGCACAGAAAGCTCAGGTTTGTCTGGCGCCGCAGCCGGCCTTTCCGAGGCATGCTTCCTGGGTGTTCCCAGGCCCTTCTGATATTCGATCCTCACTTTGGCAGATTGCTCGTCGAAAATATCGGCTACCGTGATGGTAATGCCCCTGTTTTCTGCGCCGCCGTCAAAATTATTGGGGCTATCCAGCAAGAGAGGCCTCTGCTCATCCAAAGACCCGCCTACCTTGGAGATCCTCATCACCGCCAGTCCATCTCTTACCGACTGTATTTCAATTAGCTCCATCTGATAGTCACCCAGATCAATGCGATCTCCGATATTAAGGGTAAAATCCTTGAAGGTCACCTCATCATTGTTTTCAGTGTCCTCTTCTGCATAAGTTGATGCAATCAATAGAATAGAGAATAGCAGATACACTAAACAGGGCAGATAGATCAGACGCCGCATCTTGGGAAACACCTTTCTATATGCATTACATCCTTTTTCGATTTGAATTTTGCTCTACCTCGGCCTCGATCTCCAGACTTAAATCGATCCATCTCGCGTTTCTGGTAAGAGCCCCCAGAGATATCACATCTACTCCGCTGGCGGCATATTCCGGGAGATTATCAAGATTTATGCCTCCTGACGCCTCCAGAAGCATGCGATCTCTAAGGCCCAACTCCCCAAGTTGCTCTATCCCCCTCGCAATCTCCTCCGGGGCCATATTATCGAACATGATGATATCCGCCCCGCCCTCTGCTGCTTTGATCATGTCACCCTGGCTTTCTACCTCTACCTCGATCTTCTTGGTGAAACTGGCGCGCTCCTTGGCGCGACGCAGGCATTCCTCCACCCCCAGAATCTTTATGTGGTTGTCCTTGATGAGCACGGCATCGGAGAGATTGAACCTGTGCGTATCGCCGCCACCTAAAAAGACGGCTTTTTTCTCGAATAGCCGAAATCCTGGGGTGGTTTTGCGAGTCGCGGCGATGCGCACCCTCCCGCCTGCAAGAAGAACGCAATTTCGAGTTAATGTGGAGATGCCACTCATGCGCGCCATGAAGTTCAGGGCCAACCTCTCCGCTTGCAGGACGGCTCTGGCACTCCCGCGCACGGACATAACCTGGGCTCCGGCGGGAACGAACTCGCCGTCATCGTAAAGAGGCTTTGCCGACAGGCGAAAATACGCAAAAATTTCCTGGGCCTCAGCTAGGCCGGAGATTATGCAATCTTCGTTGGCTATGATGATGGCCAGCGCGTCAATATCAGGAACGAGATTGCTGGAGTCGTCCCACTCGCCCAGGTCCTCGCCTACAAATCTCTCCAGCTCTGAGGTTAGCATACCGCAAAGGTTTTGATGTCCAATTGATTTATAGCCTCCGATGCCTATCAAGATCGGGCTTGTTGGGTGCGGCGCTATTGGGGCCGAGATTGCAAAAGCAGTAGACTCCGGTGCGCTAGACGCGAATTTAGTCGCGGTATGCGATCATAATCCGGAAACAGCAGTGGCACTGATCGATAGCTTGCAGCATAAGCCGGTCAGAGTCAAATTGGAGGAGCTGGTGAGCCTCTCCGATGTGGTAGTGGAGGCGGCCAGCCAGAAGGCCGTCCCGGCCATTGCCAGGGCAGCGCTGGAGAAGGGAAAAAAGCTGATGATCATGAGCGTAGGGGCTCTCGCGGACAGGGAGTTCTTCGCCGAGGTGAAGGCCCTAGCCAAAGAGCACGGCTCGCGAGTTTATCTCCCCTCAGGGGCGATATCGGGCCTGGACGGCATTAAGTCCGCCCGCATCGGCACCATTCGCAGCGTGACTCTCACCACCACCAAGAATCCCAACGGGCTGAAGGGCGCGCCCTACATTATGGAAAATAAGATCGACCTGGATGCCCTCGCGGGGGCGACACTGATCTTTGAGGGAAGCGCGCTGCAGGCGGTGCGGGCTTTTCCGGCCAATGTCAATGTGGCCGCCACCCTCTTCCTGGCGTCCGGGGAGGGCGAGGTGCGTGTGAAAGTGGTTGCAGATCCCGCCATCCATGTAAACCGGCACGAGATCGTGGTGGAGGGCGACTTTGGGCGGATCACCACCCTGGTAGAGAACGTTCCCTCACCTCGAAATCCCAAGACCAGCTATCTGGCGGCGCTCTCTGCCATAGCAACATTGAGGGCCATTGTGGAGCCGGTGAAGATAGGAACTTAATTCTTCAGTCCCTAAACTGTGCACCTGAACTTTTCGGGAGGTTAGTACCATCCTATATCATCCCGAGCCGTTCTTTTATGGCCCTGATATCCGACTGTACCTGTCTAAGAGTCATTCCATATCCTGGTTGGATGTCTTCTCTCATGCCTTTGATTTCTTCCAGTACCTGGGGAATTGTGTCGGTATTTTTACGCACTGCCTTGATGTCCTCACTTATTTGAGGGATCATTGCGGTATTCTCTTGAATCTTCATAAGTAGCGGTATCGCCTTATCCAGTTGGACAAACGAGCAAAGCATGGCTACTTCGATGGTTCGCCCAACTTCACTGTCATAGGGCTCAGAGGTCACTTTAGAGACTTCGGCCAGCTCCGGCTTATTCTTCTCAATAGTCTGTAAGAAGGGCGCGATTCTGCCCTCATCTCCTTCCACTAGGGCGATAACCTCTTGCTGGCCGTTCTCTTCCCAGTTGTATGTAGACAATCCGGGTAGGGCGAGGTTCATGGCATTTTTGAGCAGGAATACCCGATAGCCTACATCATGTACTTTGGGACCGATAATTTTGATTTTCAGCTTCATAGTCATCCTTAATATGTATCGGCAGGCTATTTGATTGTTTCCACGATTGGTTAACCTCTATTCCAAAACGACCACATTTTTTTCTGACCAACGTCGAGATCTACGAGTGCAGGACGCCTTTTTGCTTCTGTCAAATCAGAGAATGGAAAGGGCGCGACGACCACATCTCCTTTCACAAATTTTTCCAAGCTTCATCCTCCTCTGGGCGTAGCCAATGCTTATTACTATCTTCAGGCAGACAGAGAGCCAACGGCCTTGGGAGATTTAAGCGATGAGTGACGTTATCAAGTCGTATCTGGCGAAAATTGACCGCGAATTCAAAACGGGAAGGGCGACAGAGCACACTCATCGTCCGGCTTTGAAGGATCTCATCGAATCTCTGGACAGGGGGGTCAGCGCTACCAACGAGCCAAAAAGAGTAGAATGCGGAGCACCGGATTTCATCCTGCGCCGGGATGGCCTTTCCATTGGTTATGTGGAGACGAAGGATCTGGGCAAGTCCCTGGATGAAGCAGAGGATTCCGGCCAGCTGCAGCGCTACAAAAAGTCTCTGCCCAATTTGATTCTGACAGACTACCTGGAGTTTCGCTGGTTTGTGGACGGCCAGCTACGCGATAGTGCCCGCCTGGGCCGGATTGGAAAGGAAAACAAGATCTACGCCGTCTTACACTCGCCCACCTACCGCCAGCGCTATGCCGAATTCCTGAAGATCGACTTCCCCCGAGTGCCTCTGACCTCCAACCCGGAATTGTTCAAGAAGCTCTGCCTCCTGGGTGAGGAACTGGTGAGCTGCATTTGCTGGAGTCGCCCCAGCTCACCCAGCTTCTCACCCGCTATCCTGTGGCTGGTGACAATACCGTGGAGAAGGGCTTTCCCAAGTTCGTGGTCTATGAGGAAGGAAAACCGGGCTACGTTTACATCAACAAGACGCAGTACTTCGAGGGCGTCCCCAAGGAGGTCTGGGAGTTTCACGTCGGTGGTTACAGGGTCTGCGAGAAGTGGCTCAAGGACCGCAGGGGCAGGCAGCTATCCTTCGACGATCTCATGCACTACCAGAAGGTGATCGTGGCCCTGGCAGAGACCAGGCGGCTGATGGAGGAGATTGACAAGGTTATTCCAAGCTGGCCGATAGAGTGAGAGCGAATTTGTTCAAAAATCCTTTCGCGCTCTTACTGCCTCAAGGCCATGGATCAGACTCCACCACACAAAGTAGTCCTGATCATCCCCCATGATGCCGCTTTCAAATGTATTCAAGAACTCAGAGGATGTCATGGCGTATTTGCGCTCCATATCCGCTATTTCGGATAGAACCAGCCTCTCTCTGGTTTCGAAGAGCGCAAGATCTCTCGCGAAGTGCATTCTTGGATAATGGAGGCCGTATCGGCTTTTTTGGCATCAGCTCCCATAATAGTATTTCATATGCAGCAATGCAATAAAATCCTTATGGCCACTGACCGTCAAACCAGGGACCTTCCGCAAGCTCTGCATCCTGGGTGAGGGACGGGCGACTGTCCGCCCTCCTGCGCCCGCTCGTGCGCGCCCAAACACGCCAGCGGGCAGCTTTGCGCCGGATCGAAATCCCTGCGTTGAGATTGCGGAAGAATGAATGTCGCCGCTATAAAACTGAAAAAAAATTACTCCATGCTGATGGCTTCGACCGGGCAGGCTTTAGCACATCTCCTGCACCCGGTGCACTTTTCCTTATCCGCGACTGCGATTCCCTGGTCGTTTAAGGAAATGGCTCCCGCGGGGCACTCTGCAACGCAAGCTCCACAGCCTGTGCATTTGCTCTCATCTACGGAGGCAGGCATTAATTTGGCGACTGCATACGCCGATCCTACCAGAAGACAGACAACGGCCAGTGCAACAAACCATCTTGTGTGATTCCTCTTAATGAACACCATCCCATTAGGATCTCCATTCGAGTTGAGATCGTTTCATGTCGATCCATTTTTCAATGTACTCTTGCACGGAACGATCTTTAAAACTAAGGGCGAATGAATGCCCTCAAGATTTATGGATTTTGGCACTGCACGCTATTTGTCCCTATTTTTTACCAGTGTGAGTATATTCTTCCCGTCTCTAAACTCGAAAGACATCCTATCCACAAAGCATCTGATGAGATGGATGCCCAGACCGCCAACGGGACGGTCCTTTGTATCAGCCTGGGATGGGGCCATGATATGAGTTGTGGGATCAAATGGATTTCCATCGTCCTCGATGATCAGCTCCAGCCGATCGCCGGACATTCTGGCAATAATATGGATCGTGCCGGCTCTTCCGGGGTAGGCGTACTTGGCAATGTTGGTGAATGCCTCTTCCATGACCAGCAAAACCTCCATTACCTTTCGCGAATCAAAACCCGCAACGCTCATCAGGCTTTCGACGAAGTCCGAAATGACAGGAATCTGCTCAGTCGTTGCCGCTACTGTGATCTCCTGTTCATTCTCTGTCACATCCATTGTCGTCACGGTTCAAATCATATCATAATTTGTTTTCCAATTTGATACCGCTCAGAGCCTCTTCCCGATTAGGGTAGATGGTGAAGAGTCTGTTAAAGCCGGTCATCTCGAAGACCTCTCTTACGAAGGGCTGCAAAGAGACCAGCTTTACATCTCCCTTTTTCGGCCGGACTTTCTTTTGCGTGGCAAGCAAGACTCGCAATCCAACGCTGCTGATATACACCACACCTTCCAGATCGAGCACGATCTTCGATTTGTTCTGATCTATCAGTTCGTTTAGTATGCTCTCCAGATCTTGGGAAGTGGTGGCGTCGATTCTACCGGAAACGGAAACAACGGGCACGTTATCGATGCTGGTCTGGTTTATGTCCATAGATATCACATCACACCGCTTTTACTACTACCATGGTAATATCATCAAACTGGGCCTGGCCTTCACAAAATTGTGAGATATCTCCCAGTATCTTATCCAGTATCCCCTGAGCATTGAGGTGGCATGATTCGCGAACCACGGAATGGAACCGTTCAATGCCATACTGCAGGGAGTTGCTGTTCTCTGCTTCGTTTACGCCGTCTGTGTAGAGCACCAGAATGTCTCCTGAGGATAGATCAACTCTGCGCTCTTCATATTTCGCTCCTCCCATTGCCCCCAGAGCAATGCCCGTCACCTCCAATTTTTCAAAGGCATTGCTGCCGCTGCGCATAAGCAATGGAGGAGGATGTCCGGCATTGGCGTAAATCAGGCTGCGAGAATTGCCATCCAGCACTCCGTAAAAGAGGGTGACGAACATGCCCTCCCTTGAGTCGGCACAAATCATGTTATTCGCATCCTCCAACACGTCAGTTCCCTTTTCATGATGAGTGGCGTTGATTCTTACAATGGTACGCGAAAGCGCCATGAATAGAGCGGCAGGCACACTCTTTCCGGATACGTCGGCTATGACCATTCCCAGCTTTCCGTCCCCTGGTATGAAGTCATAAAAATCTCCTCCCACCTCCATGGCGGGAATGAATGTCGCCGCCAGATTGAAGCCAGGAAGGGGAGGGATCCGCTCCGGCAAAAAGCTCCTTTGGATGTCGGATGCAATGCGTAGCTCCGATTTGGATCTCTCGAGAGTCTGCTCCGTTCTTCGCATATCGGTTATATCTCGGATGGACTCGATAGAGCCCACGATGTTGCCCAGAGAGTCGTAAAGAGGCGTGGCTTTGGCCCAGATGAAGGAGCCGTTTGGCCCGAAGGTGGGGATGAAGATCTCGCTGGTGAGCGTTTTGCCCGCTCGTTGCAGTCCAGGATATTTCTTCTCGATCTCTGCATCCGCCAGGAGCACCAGGTCCGCCAGGATTGGCCTTCTGATGCCGTAAAAAGGCAGAGCGTATTCAAAGTTGCCCTTGCCGACCATATCTGAGGCATAAGCTCCTGTCATCTTTTCCATGGCCCGGTTCCAGGTGAGAACTACGCCCTGATTGTCAATGGCAAATGTGGCATCCGGCAAGAAGTCGATAACGTCTGCCAGACGTTGCTTCATGGCGGCAATTTTCTCCGCCGCCCTTCTTCGCTCTGTAGTATTCATGGCAACATGGACCACACCCTGCAATTGTCCATCTCTTCCTTTTATGGCGTTGCTGCGAGTGATCCATGTCTTGCCGTCCGGGGTCACCAGTTCGCCCTCATGAGAATGCCCGGTTTGCAGGGTTAAGGCAGCTTTGCAGCCGGGGCAGGGCGCATCAATTCCTTGAATAGATTTGTAGCAGTATTTCCCACAAAGGTCTTGCAGAGAAAGGCCCAAAGATTTTTGCACGGCGGTATTGACCCAGATAATACGCATCTTCGGATCAAGGTATTCAACAGCCACATTTCTTAGGCTGCTGAGGATGGCTTCTTTCTCCTGTTCGGATTTCTGCAGAGCTTCCTCGCTTTTCTTTCGCGAGGTTATATCGCGGATGGATTCAATGGCTCCTATGATCTCTCCCCGGGAATCATAAAGTGGCGCAGCCTTGGCCCAGAGATACGAGCCATTGGCCCCAAAGGTCGGTATGAATATCTCGACTGTTAGGGTTTTTCCAGCTCTTTGTACCTGGTCATACTTCCCTTCAACTTCATCTGGTGGCATCAATACCAGATCCGCCAGAATAGGCCTTCTCATGCCGTAAAAAGGCAGAGCGTATTCAAAATTGCCTTTGCCGATCATATCTATGGCTCTGGCTCCAGTCATCTTTTCCATTGCCGGGTTCCAGATGATCACTTTTCCGTCTATATCGATAGCCAAAATCGCATCTGGCAAAAAGTCAATACATTTTTCGAATATAGATAATAACACGTTAATGGCTAACGCTTTGATCTTATTTAAGCATTGACTGTATAGAGGAAAACTACCAAATATTATTTATTGATACGCAGTAAGCTGTTCAAAAAGGAGTGCTTTTGCGTGGAGCCAATGATATCGCAGAGAGTGCCGGGGACCAGAAATGTCGCCATCTATCCCTACCTGTGCAAGATCGACATCATGTCATCTAATTCTTACCTTCTCTCCAGCCCAGGACAGATCGCACTCATCGATCCGGGTGGCGCACAAAGTCAGATCGAATGCCTGGAAGAAGAGATTCAAATCCTGCAAGATGAGTTGCTCCGACCGGTTGTGGTCTATCTTACGCATGTGCATATCGATCACTGGTATTCGTTGAAGCAAAGCAAAACATTATCCAAGGCCTTTCTGGCCGTACAGGAGATAGGAGCCTGGGCTCTGGAGACTAACGACCCCCAGATGACACTTTCCTTGCTGCTGGACCGGCCTATGTCAACTGTTCCCGTCGATGTCCGACTGCTCACCAGTAATGATAAAACAAAATTAAGCGGGAATTCACTTGATCTGAACGGATGGAGTTTCGATTACCTCACAAATTCCCGGCGGATCGAAGAGGACGCAGTGCTTTATAGCCAGATTATGCCGCTCGGAAAAGAGGACTGCTTGGAGATATACCACACCCCGGGGCATAGTCCGGACGGTGTCTGCATCCGGACCGGATCGATGCTCATCGTGGGGGATCTCTTCTTTGCACCCAATCCGGGGGTGGCTGGGGCCTATGGCTGGAGCCAGAAGGATTTTATGCAATCCATCCTGAAGATCTTGTGGGTTCTGGAAAACGAAAATATCCTCCTCTGCGGCAGCGGCCATGGTAAATTCATCGACGCCCAGACGGCGCGAAAGACCCTGCAAGTCATGTATTCAGATGCCGCTTCTTTAAATGACCTGCAAGAGATTACACCCCTCTGGGCCAGCAGAATATCAGAATATGCTCAGGATCTCATAAGCGAGCTGGAGCGGATTTTCACCATCATTGCCGGCAGGTTGGCCTACATATCTCATGTGCTGAGCGAGCTCGAGGAAGTGGCACAGGCCAAAGAGCTTGATGGCCTTCTGGACACTGCGTATATGGACGGGCTATTTGCTGACTTCCATGCTTTTGCCCGAGAACTTCATGCCGGAAAGAAGCTGGACATAGAGATGGTGCATAAGACGGGACAGGTCGTAGGCAGGCTGGACAGACTCTTTGCCAAGAGGAAGCTGGAATCGGTAGTCGACCAGTCTCTTTTGGACAGGGCAGGCAGACTGCTTAGCGACTATGCCGCGACCTATCGCGGCTTTCGCCCCCCTTACATTGTCTCCCGTGTGGACGTCAACCGACTCGTTGGGGTGGTTTTGGAGAAGTTGCAGCCCAATGCCGATGAAGAGGAGGCGATTATGCAGGCGGAAAGCGCTGAAGACTTTCTCTTGGAGCTGAGGCATCGAATCGCTCACGTAAATATATTTGAAGGCGTACACCTGGTCTTTTTACCAGGCTCCGGGAAGGCTTTCGCGCGTATGGATCAAGAGCGCTTTGCCGATATAATGATGGATATTCTGGAGCGGTTTGCGGGGGCAAGAATAAGGGAGATCGAAATCGTCACCGACTTGAACGACGAATGGTTGACGGTGCGCATCACGGGAAGAGGCGAGTGCTCTTGTCATCCACTGAGCCCGTCCGAGAGATTCTTTGAAAGGGACCTGGCGCTCTCTGGGGGGCTTTTACAGATCATACCCGAAGCAAATCGTCCGTCTGTGGAGATTGAGTTCGCTGCTTTTCAGGACGAGGTATGACAGGAAAGCTGCAAAAGGTCAATTGAAGAATATCGTGGAATTGTAATCAGGAACTCATAACACTCCGCCCTTCCTGCCATACTTGAAAAAAAATTCTACTTATAAATCCATCTGGTCCCATATGCACAGGAAATGCGGCATTGGCCTTTGGCCAAAAGCAAAATCTGATTGTCCTTATTGCATTGCAGAACCGACATCAATGACTGAAATATGCGATATATGGTTCCTATTTACCTTCAAGGCTAGATTTAAGGCATATCTACTGAAAGAAATAGATTTTCTGAATATCGACTTAAAATAACACAAAATCTAAAGTTTAATTACAAGGGGAACCTTCCAGAACCTTTAAATGGATTTTAGAACGCTGCATTACGATTTCCTGCCCCCAAGTATCTGTTCCAAAAAATCATCGTTCTGCTATATCTTTTTATATCGTTCAAAGGTGGTGGATATTGGGCAATTCACCAATCAGTTGAGTTGATTCCATTAAGGAGGTAATGAAAAAATGAATGCGATTAGACTTCTCGTGGCATTAGTGGCAGCATGTATTCTAATCATGCCAGCACTTTCCATGCCCAACAACGAAATGGGACCGGACCAAAAGCAATGCGAATGCCCGAATTTTCTGAAGGATTGTAACAAGATGGGTCACGGCCAGGATGGCAATGAGAAATCCTCTGAGTGCCAGAAGTCCATGATGGGGCAGGAAGGCAAGCAGATGGGAGAAGGCCAGGATGGCAATGAGAAAGCATGTGGTTGCCAGAAGTCCATGATGGGAGAAGAAGGCAAACAGATGG
>CAZWHG010000014.1:0-28308 GCA_964633785.1 uncultured Methanotrichaceae archaeon | reverse complement strand
GAGAAAGCATGTGGTTGCCAGAAGTCCATGATGGGAGAAGAAGGCAAACAGATGGAACCGGGCCATAAGTCCATCAAGTCCATGATGGGTGATAAGGGAAGAGAGGACAAAACCGAAGTCAAAATAGTTATAATCAATGTGAATACCTGATCCCAGTAACTCTCAAAGATCCCAATATTTTTTCGAGGAAAAAATTGCGCACATAAATATCTTCCCCGATTTATTAGGATAATCTCAAGTGACATGGGCTAAATACCTAAAGAAATAGAATTATGAACGGAGAATATTAGCATGACAAAAAGCTCTTGTTTAGCAGTATTGATGCTGCTAATAGGCAGTAGCTTGATACTACCCGCATCATCCCAGGAACAAGTATCCCAGACGGTTTACGTTTATGATGGAGATTTTAACGGCACGCTCCTCTCTGGTGTGCAAGTTGCCGGTCAGGATGCGGCAGGCAAAAGTTTTAGCGGGATTACAGACTCAAATGGTGTTGCAGCTGTCAGCGGACAACCGGGAACCTGGCTGTTCGTATTCATAAAGGACGGGTATGAGACACTCGACTTGAGTTATAATGTAACCGAGACCGGCGAAGGTGCTGTTTATCTGGTCAGATCCGAAGAGCCCCAGGAGCAAATTGTGCCTTCTTTGGACAATCAGCAACTTGCTGCAATATCAGGACCCACTACGGCCGATCAAACGCAATTGCAGGCTAGCGCAACTTCATTAGGTTTAACACAACCCAATCAAGAGCAAGAACAACGAAACCCAACGGCTTCCCAAAAGATTGAGATCGATGAACCTGAAGCTGCTTCTGCAGAATTCTGGCTTGAAAAAGGCAATTCCCTCTACGAACAGGGCAGATACGATGAAGCTGCGGTATCATATGATAAATCCATAATGCAGGATCCGCAACTCGAAGCGTCCTGGTTCAACAAAGGTAATGCTCTTTACATGCAGGGTGATTACCACAACGCCCTTTTGGCATTCGATAGAGCTATTGAGATTAATCCGCAGGATGCAAATGCATGGATCTGCAAAGGCTTAACTCTCAAGAAGTTGGATCGCACTTTGGAAGCGAATTCAGCACTTATGCAGGCAAAAGAATTGGGGTATACGGGCTAATCTCCCCATCAGATACGAATTAGAATGAACTGCATATTCAAGAATTAGCTTGGCGGATGAAAAAGGTAGACGGAAGAATGATTTTCGCCGCCAGTGCTTTCTTTTCCGTCTTCGACTAATGATATAACGAGGGGGTACATCACCGCAGTATCCTTTTTATTATCTGTATCGCTCTATGTCAAGCTCTGCCTTCGCATACCTTTCTGCCCGGAGATCCTGATCGTTCCGGTTGGCGGTGGAGATACACCGAAAGCACAATTCTCTTCTGGCAGGAAATCTATCCCAGCTCAAAGCTAGTTACGCCATAGATTCTGTTCATCGGTAAGCGAGGATCCTCCTTGGTGTACATGCGCACCGTCTCGAATACAGGATGCATATTATGACGTTTGGCCAGATCCATTGCGGCAGAGTTTGTCTCAGGCGTATCCAGGAAGACAGGCGCACCCAGTGGAGCATGGCAGCAAAGAGCGCGAAACAGGGTATGCGCTGCATCCTCATCATCGGCAAAAAGCGGCCCTATTTTATAACCTAGATGGCATTGCCTGAGGAGACCATAGCCGCCCATTTCGCCATCATTCACAGCTGCGAGTGCAAATCCTCCTGTCTGCCTAATCCATGAATCTGTAAACACATGCCTGGGCACAGGGAAGCATTGATCATCATAAGCCAGAAGATCTTTTATGGGCACCTCTGAGAGATATTTTATACCCTCTGCTTTGTGTTCTTGTCCTGTTCCCATTCCCTGGTGGCGCACGCTCTTGTAGCATGGACGAAATCCCAAACGCTCATACAGTTTCTGCTGCTCCAGGACACTATCAAGCCCAATGTTGCGGTCTCCCAGATACTCTATCCCAGCATTCCAGATGTCTGTGCCCAGTCCCTGGCCTCTGAGCAAGGGTCGGACAATGTAAAATCCCAGGAACCCGAATGAGTCATTGTAGGCTACTGCTGATATGCTGGCTACAGGTTTGCCATCTAATATGCCCAGGAAGAAGCCGTTTGGGTCCGTTTTGTAAAAGGTTTCGGCGTCGTGACGTCCAGGATTCCATCCTTCCTGGTTTGCCCAGGATATAATGAGGTCAACTTCATGCCTTTGTGCATTCCTAATTGTGTACCCTTCTATAGACATTATCAGCACCTACATAACACTCTTAACGCAAATCCTACTGCCCAAATACCAGGTGCTATTTCGACGTCCGCTACGTAACCGAGCTTAAGCTTAAGCGCCTGGGTTGTGTTCCTAGATGGATCAGGATAAATATAGTAAAGAAGCCGTTCCCAAATTTGGCCGCATCAATGGCCTGTTGGTTGATTTCAATACCGTTGGGATATGCGAGTTCGTTTTCGATCATAGCTACATCGTTGTTGTCCACCAAGTCACTTTGGTCATGGCCCACTAGATCCTGCCTCATTGGGATGGGCGAGATTGGTCCCGAACGGTTGTTGAATTCCAAGGGAGCCTTTCCTTTTCTGTTATCCATCACGTAGGCTGCGGCCTCGTCTACGATTGCCGTCAACCTATTTATTATGATTGATATCAACAAAAGCAACGCATTTTCGCTTCGATTTGTGGACATAATGTGTGCAATCTGGCAGTCATTTCAGGACTTGCCAGTTTATCCATAACAAACTGCCGCTGAAGCCTGCCGGATTTGAAATCTTTTTACATAGGCAAAGTACATAAACTTAGGAAATTATCGTATTATGAACTCAGGATCGCGTAACAACGGAGGCAAAAGAGATTTATACAGTTATCGAGCTAGTCGGATCGTCTCCTATCAGTTGGGAGGATGCTGCCAGAAACGCAGTCGAGACGGCTTCTACATCCCTTTGGAATCTGAGAATAGGCGAAGTCACGCAGCTTGACGTTAGTCTGGACGATATGGGAAGAATAGCCCGATACAGGACAAGAATAAGACTCTCATTAAAATACGATAACTGGAAGGAAGAGCTTGGCTGGAAAGGCCAGGATGTAGGTCCTCTTCGACTCCATAATGATCTTCATATAAATCTATAAATAGCAGGCTGCCACTATCTTATTGATATCTACAAAACTATTGTTTGTAGGATCTGTTATTGTACTGGCGCTCTCTTCGGTCATCTCTTTTGCTGAGGTGCCCCAGGCAATTGATCCTGTACTTGGCGTGACCTTATCCAATAGTTCTACCATTGTTAAGGATGAAATCTTTATCTCCATGGAGAATGGGACCGAGATGGAGTGGAGGCATCTCATCCTAAAAGGAAACAACTCCAAGATAGGTATGGCCCTTGGAGAAATCGCCCGGAAGGATTATGGAGTAGCGTCCCTGAAGAAGTGCACCGATCCGGTATATGGCAAGGCTCGCCGGGAATACACGGCCAGAAACTATCCCATAATGTGGGAGAGGATGAAGGGCGTGGCCTGAGCTATGGACTGACGGCGGATAATGATACTTTTGACACAACCGTCCTGCCCTATGATACCGGATCTCAAGCCTGCTCCCTGGTCTATTCCCGCCTGATGTGACTGAAAACGCCCATGCCTTATCCGTTAAGAGCCAAGACTTCTTCAGGTGCCCATCGCAGTCTACTTAAATAGGACTGAGAACACAAGCGGAAATGGGCTATTTTCGCGTCTATTTCTGATGAAAAAATTTATCCGGACAGTGGATATGCAACCATGGTTATAGGTGCTCATGAGATCAACTCCCGTGCTCGATGGCCTAAACACAGAAGGATTAGGCATAAATATTTTACAGGATCCCAGTCTGGAGCCGGTGGCTAATACATCATTTGCTGGAAACCGAAATAGCGGAGTCCTTGGCCTGCAAATGGGAAGGCTGGTTCTTGAGACATGCAGCAACGTAGAAGAGGCCAAGTTAGTAAGAGTCTGAAAGGTAAAGCGCTTCCTCAAGCCCGGGCCACGTGGATAGCTTAACCAAAGAGAGCACTCTGGTGTTCTCACCATACGTGACGTTCAATATGGACAACTCAAACCAATGATGCGAGACGATTTAATTCAGCAATTTTTTATTAATACTAATTTAAAATAATACCTCACATAACTTCAACGCGGTCGAGAGACCAATGGAATCGCGCACGACACTTACGCCTGATAAACATTGGACAATGGCGGATCTAGAGTAGTAGCATCTGATAGGCCAGTAAGGTTGGTAGTTATGCAATATTATATTTTGAAATTAATTATAAACAAATATCGATATGCTTCGGATCGGTAACTTCTGGGTATTCGATTTTGTCGACATTAATTGTCAATCGTAATGTATTTATTCGTTGAATGTCGTAATTTGTCTTCTGTAGTGCCTTGCTGGTGATGTGATCTGAAAATAAAACTCGAACAAAAATTATAGAAACATTGCCATTTATCAGGAACTTAAGTGGGGGTTGGGATAAAATGAATAATATCGCAGGATTAGCTTTAGCCATAATGGAAAAGAAAAATCAAAAAGAAGGTCTATCAAAAGCCAAAGATGATACGCAAGGTATCAGTCAAGTTAAGGCTATGTTTTTGGCCAATATGAGTCATGAGTTTAGAACACCTCTTAATGCCATCATAGGCATCTCCAGTTTGCTTTCATTGGAGGAAAACCTTAATCCGGAGCAGAAAGACATGGTTGATATCGTAAGGAATAGCGGAGAGGAGCTGCTAACCCTCGTAGAAAATATACTGGACTTTTCGAAGATTGAGGCAGGAGAGATCAGGCTTGATGCTCAGCCCTTTAATCTATATAACTGCATTGAATCCACATTTACAGTGTTCTCCTCGGCAGCATCTGCAAAGGGTTTGAAACTGTCTTGCCATATAGAGGAAAATGTGCCTGCGGTCGTTATCGGCGATCCGAGAAGGCTCGAGCAAATCCTCAAAAACCTGCTGGAAAATGCTATAAAGTTCACTGAGCAGGGCAGAGTTGCGATTCATGTTTCTTCCGACAACAATTATTTAGTCCATTTCACAGTCAAAGATACCGGTATTGGGATTCCTGATGACAAGAGGGATTGCCTCTTTCAGTCCTTCAGTCAGGTGGATGATTCATTAACGCGCAAATATCAGGGAATCGGTCTAGGATTGGCTGCGAGCCGGAGGCTGGTTGAACTCATGGGCGGGCAGATATGGGCCGAGAGCCGCGAAGGTATCGGGTCCGCCTTCCATTTTACCATTAAAGCGAAACGCGTTTCCTGCAGCACATGGGCTCGCTGAAGTTCTGCCGAATCACGAAGAGAGAACCGCCACCTCGTATGATTGAGGAGACAGAGGCCACGCAGATTTGGCAGAAGTAGCGCTTTCTGCCAGAACAACTCGGCCGAGGGATCGCGTCTCCCAATTCTGGCCGATGGTAGGGCTCGCCTGTTCTCGCAGGACGCGCTCGTCCCCGCGCGCAGAGGCAAGACGCCATGAGATGTCTCACATATGCCCATTGTATCTCCGTCTTAACAGCTCGGTATGCATGAACTTGTTGGCGAGGATGATCAGGATTGATGTATTCTATCTTTCCTTCCCTTGGGCATTGGACGTAGGTAACTGTGCGAATCCAACCTCTATTTCGATTCAATATTTTTGCCAATTCGTCTGCAGCGAATGGCCCCTTTGCTATATATATCGAAAATCACCGACTTAACGCATCCTGGCCAAGTATGTTTTCCAAGCCCAAAAATTATCTGCCATAGGGATGCAGGATTTCTGGAAATTCCTGTTCCAATGACGTTATGGCAGGTTTGATGGTAGGTTTTGATTCTTCGATGGTTGGTAATTCTGTCTGAATCGATTTTATTTTTGATGAATACCCCGCTAGCTTGCTGCGCGGGTGCGCCGTAGCTGTTTCACTCGATTAGACCTTGGATTCATTACGACTCAATCCTCTGAATGCAGCGCGCGTGCATGCTCGTACTCGCGCTGGATGCACTCGTACCCAAATGCAAGGCACCGCGCGCATTTGGCGAACCTCAGCGAGGCCGAGCGGGCGATACCGCGCCCGAAAGATCTTGGGCCCATCCGAGAGCTTGCGAGAAACCTTCTGACAGATTGTGTGAAGGATGGATGGCTGCGGGTAGCAATCCCTCCTGCCGCACCCGAGCTTACAGTTTATCGGCAGTGCCTGACGGGGGTAACGAGAACGAGTCATAATTAAAATACCGTATGAATCTCGTTTACCTTTTCCTTCAGTCCCCGCAGGGTCATCTCCAGCTCCGCCGTGATCCTCTTCTTCGTCTCCGTTCCCACCTTTATCTCGATGTCCGGCATTGAGAGCGGCTCTCTTCCCACCAGGTTCATGAAAAACTCCACCCAGTAGGGCGGCAAATATTCGGGCAGCGGCTCGTCTCGCATGAGATGGAGCACGCTGGCGAAGGCCACGGGCACCACCTCCATGTTGTAGCCGCCTCCACCCAGGGCCAGGAGCCTGCCGCCAGCATAAAGCTTGGTCAGCTCGATGATGCGGCGCACAATGTGGGCGTACCCGGTAAGGGTCATGTTCAGAGTGGTGAGCGGATCGGTGTAATGAGTGTCCACGCCCAGCTGGGCCACCACTGCCTGCGGCCTAAACCATGCAAATAGCCGGGGCACAATCTCCTCAAAAGCTCGCAGATATTCCTCGTCCCCGGAATACATGGGCATGGGTATGTTCATGCTGTAGCCCAGGCCCGGGCCCGCGCCCAGCTCATCAATAAAACCGGTGCCTGGAAAGAGGTACAATCCCGATTCGTGCAGGGATACAGTGAGGACGCCGGGGTCCTCATAAAAAATCTGCTGCACCCCGTCACCATGGTGGCCGTCGATGTCTATGTAAAGAACCCGTTCAAATCGCTCTTTCAGGACGCAAATAGCCAGCGCCGGATCGTCAAAAACGCAAAACCCCGATGCCCGGGAGGGCATGGCATGATGCAGGCCGCCGCCGATGTTAAAGGCACTGCAGTCCTCGGCAATTATGCGCCGCGCCGCATCGATGCTGCCGCCGGCCAGCAGCCGCGAAGCGGCGTAAATGCCGGGAAAGACGGGCGTGTCATCGCTACCCAGTCCAAAGGCCAAATCCGGCTCTTCCATCTGCACAGATGCAATATACTCCAGGGTATGCACACGATGCAAGTCCGCTTCGCCAGCGGGCTGCGGTTCGACCTTGCAGGTGAGATCGTCAATCAGGCCCTCTTCCTCCATAAGCTTGTAAGTCAGCATCAAGCGAGCCGGATTGAATGGGTGCTCCGGGCCGAAGTTATAAGCCTGGAATTTTTCGCTGTAATAAAGATAGATCATAAATTTTAGAGATGCATCTTGGGACGGATGCGGGAATGAATCTAAGGTGGGACCCTAGGACTGTTTATTTGTAGCCCTTCTCAACCAGTCCATCGCTCCAGTAGTTGTCACATCTCTTGCAGTAGTAGATGGTCTCAATTACGATTTTCTTCCAGCTATCTGCATCCAGTGCCCGCCGGAGATCCTTTTGCTCACACTCGTTGCCGCATTTGGGACAAAAGGGGACATAGTGTTCTAAAGCTCCCAGGTCCTCATCAGCCATTTTCCATTCCTCATTAGTTCTGCAAGTCGGGCAGGGCAAAAAAGCTGTCGGTTTCAAGCTTCCTCAACCGGATAGTAGTACTCGCCCTGCTCCTTTTGCGTTCTGTCCAGCCTCGATTCCGGCTTGTTGACCCTGGGCCGCTTCGTCTCCTCATCACGCCGGAAGGTGATGTTTATGGCTTTAAGGAAGGTGTTCATACCCTCGCGCATCTCCAGAGGCGTATGAGCGATACCCAACGCCCCCGGCGTTCCCTCAAAGACCATTAACCTTTCCGCCAGCAGATCGATGAGATAGATATCATGGTCCACAACCAGCACCGTCTTCTCTGAGGACTCGGCAAAGCGCCTCATGACCTTGGCCGCCAGCATCCTCTGCTCAACATCCAAATGCGCCGACGGCTCATCCAGCAGATAGAGGTCAGCCGGGCGGCTCAGGCAGGCGGTAATGGCCACGCGCTGCAGCTCCCCCCCGGACAGCTCAGTCAAGGCCTGATCCATTAAAGGCTCCAGACCCATGGGCTTTAAAATCTCCGTCTGGTAGAAGCTGGTATCAAAGTCATGAGTCATGCTGCGCAGAAGGCCCTGCACGGTCACATCTCCGTCAGCTTTCAGGTACTGGGGTTTGTAGGATACTTTGAGCCGGCTGTCGAAGCTTCCTGATGTCGGCTTTTCCACTCCTGCCAGAACCTTGATGTAGGTACTCTTACCGATGCCGTTCGGACCCAGGATGCCCACCACTTCACCACGACGAATGATGCCGGGCTCTGCTACCAACCGGAAGGAAGAGTACTGCACTTCAAAGGCCTCATAGGCGATAAGCGATGGAATCTCCTTGTCGATCCTGGGAGCATGCACTTCAAAACGTATGGATGTATCCCGGAAGCGCACATTCTCCTCAGGAAGGTTGCCGCGCAGGTATTGGTTGATTCCCACCCTTACCCCTTTGGGCCGGGTTATGACGCCGTAAGCCCCAGGCACACCGTAAATGAGATGAACGTTTTCCGCCAGAAGGTCAAGCAGGGCCAGGTCATGTTCCACTACCATGACAGCCTTATCCTTGGCCAGGTTCTGCAGGATGCGGGCCACGTTGATGCGCTGGTAGATATCCAGGAATGGACTGATCTCATCGAAGAAATAGAAGTTCGCGTCGCGAGCGACTGTGGCCGCGATAGCCACGCGCTGCAGCTCTCCGCCAGAGAGGCTGGATATCTCCCGGTCCATTAGCTTGTCTATTGAGAGACCTTCCACCAGATCGGCGAGAGCTCCGCGCTCGTCCGTTTTCTCCAAAAGACCGCTAACAGACCCAGAATAGCTTTTGGGGATGCGATCCACATACTGAGGCTTGTAGGATGTCTTGACGCCCTTTTCCGCTACCTTTTTCAGATAATCTCCCAGGATGCTGCCCGCAAAGCGGGCGAATACATCATCCCATGATGCATTCTTCCCTAAATTAGGGCGCAGGATGCCGGATAGTATGGATACAGCAGTACTCTTTCCTATGCCATTGGGGCCCAAAAGGCCGGTGACTCTGCCATCAACCGGTACAGGTAGACCGTAAAGCGCAAATCCGTTCTGGCCATACCTGTGCACCGGGTCCTCCATCTCTTCCGGCAGATTGGTGATAGTAATCGCCCCAAAGGGGCATTTGCGCACGCATATACCGCAGCCGACGCAGAGGTTCTCGGTGATGAGGGGCTTGCTGTCCACAAAGACTATGGTCTCGTCGCCCGTGCGCACTGGCGGGCAGAAGTACTCGCACTCCTTGGAGCACTTGCGGGGCTGGCAGCGATCGCGATTGATGATGGCAATTCTCATGCTATACCTCAGTTAAGAAGAAGCGTCCAGGTAACCAGCCAGAAGTCGATTACCATGAACTCCACATAGAACCAATCTTTGGTCTTGAAGCTTGCTGCATCGATATTCAGGAATGTGTAGGTATACTTTTGAATGACATACGTAAGCAGTATTACAGACAGCATCACAAAATGCCAGGGATAAGGAACGATTGCCTCACCGGTATAATAACAGGCAAAGCCCGCCATGGTTCCCAGAATGGAAGGATACACGGTCTTGACTATTCCATCAACGCGGTCCTTTCTGCGTTCGGCTGCGCTCTTGGGCTTGACTCTGGGCGGTAGTTTGGCCGCCTTTTCGCTAGGTTTTTCCTGGGCAGTCGCGAGAGTCGCGAGCCGTTGGTCCTGCTTATTGCCAACCTTTTTTTCTTTCTTGGCCATCCAACCTTTGCATTTCATTATATGATAATAGCGTTTTGGTCCGGGAAAAGTCCAAGTACTATAACTTTCAAGAGCGACTGCATGTGTATGTCGTAGCGGATGCTTCAGTATTTATCTGGGGTAAAAGGCCATCTGGAGAGCTGATAACCGTCCCGGCGGTTGAAGCGGAGCTGAAGGATATAAGGACAAAGTCCCTGCTTCACATCTTTGAGGCACGGGTGGAAAGCCCATCCCCCCAGGCGCGAAAGGCAGCAGAGCACGCCGCAACACAGACAGGAGACCTCAAAGCACTGTCTTCCGCTGATTTGGATGTCCTGGCAAAAGCCCTGGAGTATAGAGCAGTTCTCGCTACCGACGACTACGCTCTGCAAAATGTTGCTCTTCACCTCGGTCTGAAGATCGAACCCATCGGGCAGCCCAGGATAAAGAGACTGCTAAAACACGTCCAGAGGTGCCGGGGCTGTGGGAGCAAATTCGAAGGGGAAGCTTGTACTGATTGCGGGACTCCTGCCCGAAAGAAAAAGAGGTGCATAAGATGAAGAATATTGAGACATTGATGAAAAAGGCAACGGAACTAAAAGCGGAAGGGCTGGTGGAAGGCCAGATCTCAGAGGAGCTGAATGTCTCCAGCGAGACGGTGACCTGGCTACTTACTCATGCTGAGAAGACGAGTACATCGCCCGGGCCAAAGGATATCTCCGTGGACTGGTCCATGATCGGCAAGAGCGCCTTAAGGATGAGCCACGTCTCGGAAGCCCTCTCCGATACTATTTATGAGACTCTGGACGAAAACGACTGCGGCGTGGATGTCGTGGTGGGCATAGCTTTAAGCGGCCTGCCTCTGGCCAGCATGGTTGCAAGCAGCCTGGCAGCTGAGCTTGCCGTCTACACTCCCAGCAAGCAGATGCTCACCAAAGAGAGCGGCAAGGCACGCGGCAACCTGAGCGCTAACTTTGCCAGTGTTATGGACAAGGAATGCATCATCATCGACGATGTGATTACCTCCGGACGGACTCTGGAGGAAGCGGTCGAGTATCTGGATGAGCACGGGGCAAAGATCAATGCAGTCGCCGTCCTGATCGACAAGAAGGGCACAGAAGAGATCGCCGGAGTGCCCGTGGTCTCGCTCTTGAAGGTCTTAAGAGTGAACTGAGTGCGAATTGGCGTGCGAATGGGCTGGCCAAGAAGCCATTCTCATGCTTTTTTCTTAAGCGTTTGGGTCGCGTATTTCCTTTAAGGTGGGATTGTGGCCGGCCAGTTCCGGCAGATTCGCTGAATAAGGACGGCATGTTCCAGAAGAAAGAGACTGCCAGGACGCATAGCGAATGGAAATCTCACCTGAGATCTGCAGAAATCTTTGCAGAATACTTTACTAGAGGTTGGTACAACTTCGCCTCATGGATCTGGAAGGGTTTGCTAAGAGGGGTCTACTGCGTGAGGACCCCGAAATTAAGTCCAAGCTCATATCGCTGATCAGAGAGGTTAAGCGAATACCGTATGATAAAGCCCTCATCCTGGCGGAGGCGGTCGTGGAGGAATCGAAGGCGACGCTGCATCCCCGGGGCGATGTCTTCCGGCTGGAGAGCGTGGGCGTCACCATGGGCGACTATGGGGTGGGCTCGCGAGGATCAGGCGATTTCTATACGCACACCAAAATTGCGGAGGTCATCGGTCGCACCAATGCCGTGGTGGACTCCCGCCAGCTGGACGACTCGGGCGTGGTCAAGGCCAAAGGAGAGTTCATCACTGTCACTGTGGACGGCATGCACTCGCGCCTCAGCGACTATCCATTTCTGGCGGGCTTTCATGTAACCCGCGCCGCGCTTCGCGATGTCTACGTTATGGGCGCAAAACCTGTCGCTCTTCTCTCCGACATTCATCTGGCCGATGACGGGGATGTATCCAAGCTCTTCGACCACATCGCCGGCATTGCTACCGTCTCGGAGCTGATCGGTGTTCCTCTCATCACCGGCAGCACTCTTCGCATCGGCGGAGATATGGTCATCGGTGACCGGCTGACTGGTTGCGTCGGCGCGGTAGGCGTCTCTGATAAGCTCACTCCCAGAAAAGGTGCCCGTCCAGGGGACGTGATCATGATGAGCGAGGGAGCAGGAGGCGGAACAGTCTGCTCGGCTGCTCTTTATTACGGTCAGCATGAGGTGGTGGAAGAGACACTGAATATCAAATTCCTGGAGGCCTGTGAGGCTCTGCTCAAGGAGGATCTTACCATCCACGCCATGACCGACGTGACCAATGGTGGCATTCGCGGGGATGCCAAAGAGATATCTTACACGGCTAAAGTAAAGCTGCACTTCGAGGAGGAGAGGATGCGCCGCCTGGTAAATCCGCGCGTCTTGGAGATGCTCGACCACCTGTTGATCGACTATCTGGGCGTTTCCATCGATGCTCTACTCATAATAGCACCGGAAGAAGAGGCAAGAGAGATCGCCCGGACTATTGGCAAAGCTGGCGTGGCGGTGGATGAGATCGGCACAGTTGAGGCAGGAGCGGGCGCATTGCTCCATATGGATGGCAAGGTTATGGACTTTTCACCGCGCTTTAGGGAAGCTGCCTACACACCTATAAAAAAGGCAGTAGGCCAGGATGCGAGAAAAGATGTGGCCGAGATGACGGCAAAAGTCGACCGGGCAGCTATGAATGCTGTGGAGAAGAAGAGGCAATTTATTGAGAAGATAAAAAGAAGGTAATACAAATTTTTACAAAGTTATTTATTTTTAGTGTGTTTACTGAATGTAATAATAATAGTAAAAATTTTTTTTACATAAATAAACTATTTATATCATAACGTACTTCATTTATTGCAAGGGAGTAAAAATAAGGGAGAAGATAACAATGAAGGAATCGTTCGTAATGAGATTTGACGAAAAAGATATTGAAGTTGTAGAAACGCTGAAAAGCCTTGGAGTGCCGAGAAAAGTTTCCAATATGATCGCTTATCTGGCCAGCGGCACGGAGGCCACCTCCCGCGAGATTGAGAGGGGCTCCGATCTGCGCCAGCCGGAGGTAAGCATAGCTCTACGCACTCTTAGAAAGAACAACTGGGTAGAGGAGAAGATGGGCCGGAGTGATGGCACCGGCCGGCCCATGAAGGTCTACCGCCTCAAAGCACCAATTGAAGACATCCTTCATCACTATGAGCAGGAAAAGCTTAACGAGGCCAATCAGGCTCTGCAATCCATACAAAAGCTCAAGGCTCTTTTGGGGGAGGCGGGGTCGAGCTGAGTGCATCAAGGGGGGCCTTCCTATTTTTTGAAAATGATACAATATTTTTTGTATATTTTTAGGATAATATCAAATAGTTTCATTACAGCTTATTATAATTATATTTATACTTTATGTCGCATCTCGTGCCAGGAAATTGACAATATCATCCGCATTTCATATAATCAGCAGCATGCGGATGTTTCAGCTGCAATTACGGGGAATTGCATTAGGGGGAATGGCGAAGGCCATTTTCAATTACAAAAAAAATCATCACGATGGGGATATATAGAAGAAAAACCTAATATTAATCTAAAGCAAACTCGATGCATTGTTTTCCATTGCCCCGGGTGATGCATGAAGCAAATCAGGTATTAGCTAGTTTATATCCAGGTAGTGATTCATTGACGGTCATCGAAGAGTCCATTCATCGAGCATATCTAAACAAGCTTGTAGGTGAAGACGGTTTAAGGATTGTGGAATGCATACCAGGCGAAGAGATCACGGACGAGAAGCTGGCAGAGCTTACCGGCATCAGCCTGAATACCGTGAGACGCACCCTTTACCTCCTTTACGAACACAGACTGGCCATATACCGACGCAAGCGCGACCCAGATTCCGGCTGGCTCACCTATTTGTGGCAATTATGTCCTGAGAATTTTGAAAAGGCACTGGAATCGGAAGCCAAAAGGCTGCTGCGTAAATTAGACGAACGGCTGGCCTATGAGAAGGAGAATATTTTCTATGCCTGTACCGAAGGGTGTGCCCGGTTCATCTTCGACGAGGCGAGCGAGGCTAATTTCCTCTGTCCCTTCTGTCAGGGCAGCCTGGAGTTTATGGAGAATGCCAAAGTGGTGGAGACCATAGAAAAACAGATGATTGAATTGAAAGCTTGCTTATAGGTTTTCCAGGTTGTTGCCAAGGACCGCCGTCCACCACCAACGAGCCATGTCTGTAAGATCGCGGCTGAACATCCCGGAGAGCCGGTACTCGCCGCCCTTATTCGTTATCAGGCCGGCTCCAAGTAGCTTGTTCCTCATGGCGTAAAAGGCAGATCGACTAACATTCAGTTCTATCAGAAGCCGCTCCCATTCTTCTGTCTTTATCGGATCGCCGCTCTTCTGGCGTTCCTCCACCATTACCAGGAATTTCCCCCCGCGCAGTGCCGTTTTTTCCTCCTGAAAAAGGCGAAGCATTAGCTCATGGTATGGATCCCTAGAGCGGCTTATTGCGTATTCGGATTTGGAGCGGACCTTGAGCGTTGTAGCGGTCCGGGGAGCCTTCTTTATATTGGTCATAAGGTAGCCAGTACTGCTCTGGCAATATCTGCATATTCATCCCTTAGGACATAGCTCTTGGGCGCACGATATGACTTTTTATTGACATGTAATATTCCCAGACGTGAACAAATGTAGCCTATCATGGAGGCTACCACTTTTTTGGAAACATCAATTCTCCTGCATACGCTTTCATGAATAGAGGCTACAGTAAACTCTCGAGCCTCGACTATCGACTCAAGAACAACACGCCTCAGACCATCTGTGTCCAGATTGAGGAACCTGATCATTCGGCCTAATATCTCGGACCGCTGTGGTTTCATCCTACTCCTCCCAAACTACCCCCTATACATTTAACATTACTTTACTAATATGTATAATATATACTTTACTATATGAGCCAATACTTAAATACAGTTTCCTCGGAAACCCCAATTGCACCGCCATGAGTTTAAGCTGGCCGCCAATAGCTTCGCTGATAAAGAGCTTGTGATTTGGGATAATATGTATGAAGACGAAAAAGCAAAGGCTGATGGAATCTTAGCATGTAGCTTTGCCCAATGTTTCGAAAAGGGAATATCATTACAAAAGCTCGGCAGGTACGAAGAAGCGGCTGCAGCCCTGGAAAAGGCTCTCCTGCTAGAACCTGAGAATGCCGATGCCTGGAGGGCTCACGCTCTCGTCTGCAGCCAGATAGATCGAAATGCGGAAGCAGTGGTATCCAGTGAAAAATCCCTGGCCCTCGATCCATATAATGCCCGGACCTGGATAGTAAGAGGCTTTGCCCTGCACCGGCTGGGACAATATGACAAGGCGGTGGAAAGCTATGCCCGGGCCATTGAGTGCAATCCACTCGGGGCGGACGGCAGAAGGGCCTGGAATAACCGGGGCGCGGCTCTAGACAATTTGCTCAGACATGAAGAGGCTATCGAGAGCTATGATGAGGCGCTGCTGATCGATCCCTTCGATATCTATGCCTGGAACAACAAAGGCGTGGCCTTAGGGGTTTTAGCCAGGCACGAGGAGGCGATAAGCTGCTTCTTAAAGGCCATAGAGATCGAGCCGGAATATGCAACTGCCTGGAAGAATCTGGGGGTAGCCTACCAATCACTGCATCGCGATGATGAAGCACGAGATGCCTTTATCAATGCGGAGGAATTGGGGCTCTGATTGATCTATTTCTTGTTCGATAGAACTTTGGCAATCTCATTGACGAGAGCCTCACGGTTCTCCCGGGTTACGGTTATCACCTGAAATGTGCTGCGAATTTTCTTGGCCAGACGGTGATTGGACCACTCGTGTAGCACCAGCAGCATGGGCCGGGATGAAGCTATTGCCATTTCCACGGCGGAGACAAACCTATGACTGGTCAGTTCCATGGGGCCTACTTCATCCACCACTATCAGCTCGCATTTCAGGGCATTTTCTATGGCCCTTGCACCAAGGCCATCCAGGTCTTCGGGATGAACGCGGTACTTCCCGAGTTGCGGCCCGCTGCCCGTCTCGTCGGCCAGCATGCCCACCGCACCCGAGGCAAGGTCAAGCAGCTCAAAGCCTATGCGCCGGTCTTTGTAACGCTTATCTCGCGCCAGCACTCCTCCCACTCGCATGCCCGCGGCGGCGGCCACTTTCGCCACCAATGTTGATTTGCCAACACCAGGGGACCCAGTCACTGCTATCCTAATTACCATATTGCTCCCTCATCCTTTCCGCGTAGCGGCTAAGGCTCTCGACGTCTTTTATCTCTTTCTTGACCAATTTTCCCAGCCGGCTTCGGATCTCTTTGTCCGGTCGCGAGCCAACGGAGCGCAGATGGTACTCGATCGTCTTGCACATCTCATCGCCTTTGCCATCCCAATCGGTGAGGAGTATGATCTGAGCGTATCTTCTGGCTGCATCCTCTGCCAGCTCCAGAGCATTGCGATGCGAAGCCATGATCACGGGGCCCGGCAGACCCAAAGCACGCAATGCCTGCAGGTCGCGCCTTCCTTCCACAATGACTGCGGCACCATGATAAGAAGCATCGATAAGAGAAGCGATCAACTTCTCCAGGCCCTCCAGATCATAAGTCCTCTTGGGACGGATCTCCAGCTCAATTCTACCCCAACCCATATTTTCCCCGCTCAATTATATCATTTTCTGCATTAATGCCGAGACCGTTTCATCCATTGTCATGCCTTTTACCAAAAGAAGCTTTCTTGCGCTCTTCTGGCCGCTCAAGACCTGTAACTTTAGCTCGGAAATGCCTAACGTTCTGGCCAGCTCCTCGGTAAGCTGCCGGTTTGCCCGTCCTCGCGACGGCTCCTCTGTCAGATGAGCTTCGAAGGATCTTCGCCAGGGATTGTATCCAGAGGGCACGGCCAGCCGGGAGGAGCCGGGCACCACCTCAAAGCTGATGGTAGAGCCCTGAGGATGAGATTTAACCGCCTCGCAAATGTTCATCAATTTAAAAATTGATGTACTGGGGCTTAAAGCTTATCTCTGACATACGATTAAATCGCTATTTCTTGTTTTGGCAAAAAGTTAAAATAGCGCCAGCGAAGAAAGGAGAGAGGTTCGATGAAGATCAAGAAAGTCGTCGTCCTGGCAGGTCATTCTCCGCTGGCAGGGTCCATTATTCCAGGCTTGGAGCAGCTTGGCCTGCAAATTTGCGATCGACTGCCAGGCGAGGGCGGTGGGGAGCATTGCCTTTTGATATGCGACCCGGGGTATGCTGCAACCCCAGAAGGCTTACTCCTTATTCGCCAGGCGTTGGTTGATGGAAGTGCTGTTTTATTAGACAATGCAAGCTGCCCATCTGTCTTGGAAGAGATCACCCAGACGAGTGGCCTTTCTTTAGAGACCAGAAATAGCCTGGAGGCATATGCTCTATTCAAATGTCTGCAACGCGACTCAGAGCGACTTTCCGCCCTTCAGGCGGGCACGAACGCCATGCCTCGCTATGCTGCTATGGCCTATGAGAAAGTACAGGATCTTCGTTATGGTGAGAACTGGCACCAGAAGGCGGCACTTTACAGCAAGCAGAATGGCCTGGGCCTGCACACAGCTCGGAAGCTGAATGGACGGGAGATGTCCTATAACAACATGGTAG
The DNA here is from genome assembly GCA_964633785.1 of uncultured Methanotrichaceae archaeon. Taxonomy (GTDB): domain Archaea; phylum Halobacteriota; class Methanosarcinia; order Methanotrichales; family Methanotrichaceae; genus Methanothrix. Next base: position 10,854 of record CAZWHG010000014.1, on the reverse strand, counting down.
ATGCGGAAACGGTACTTGAGATGCTGATCGACTTATCGGAGTACGACGGCGTCCCGGCAGAAAAACCTCTCTCGGTCATTGTGAAGCATGCCAATCCCTGCGGCGTGGCCTATGGCGAAAGTCTCGCTGATGCCTATCGGCTCTCTTTTGCCACCGATCCCAAGTCTGCTTTTGGCGGAGTCATTGGATTTGACCGGCCCGTGGACACAGACACCGCTCGCGCCATCGGCGACAGCTTTGTAGAGGTGTTGCTAGCCCCAGGCTATGAGCCCGAGGCCCTAAAACTGCTCATGGATAAGAAGCCCAATCGCAGGATACTAGATATTGGAGATCTGCTGGTCCGAAAGGACGAACTCTATCAGGGCTATTATCAAAGAAACATCTTCGGGGGCATGATGCTCCAGGATTATGATACAGGCGATCTCAAAGAATGGAGAGTTGTAACCAAGAGGGCGCCTACCAACGGGGAGAGCAAAGCCCTTCGATTTGCCTGGAAGGTCTCCAAGTATGTCAAGTCCAATGCCCTGGTCTATGCCTCGGAGTGCCAGACCATAGGTATAGGGTCGGGCCAGGTGAGCCGGGTGGATTCGGCGCGCTTTGGTGCGGAAAAGGCAGAGGAACACGGCCTTAGCACCAGAGGAACGGTAGCTGCCACGGATTCATTCTTCCCCTTCCGAGATGGCCTGGATCAAACCTTCCAAGCCGGAGCGGTTGCTGTAATTCATCCTGGCGGGTCCATACGGGATGCAGAGGTGATTGATGCCGCCAATGAGCACAACATGGCCATGGTCTTCACAGGGATGCGTCATTTCAGGCATTAAATCTTCCTTCATGAAGATTTCAACCATCATTTTGGTGCTTCTAGCTCTTGCGCTCTTCATTTACCTACCATCAGATCCAGCCAGCGCAAGCGTTATCGAGGCGGGAGCAGATATCCAGAGTGCCATAAACTTGGCCGAAGCGGGAGACACAATAATAGTAGTAGGTCCTGGAGAAGCAAGCCGCTTCGAGGTGGACCGGCCGCTAACCATTGAGGGACAGGGCGATCCCATTATCTATGCTGCTCTGCAAAAACCGGCCATTAAAGTGCTCAGCGATGGCGTCACCATTACGGGATTTCGCATCATGGGCGTGGGCAAGGATACCACGGCCAAGTTCAATTATTACATGGAAAATCCCGCTGCTGCCGCGGTAAGCAGCTTCGATGAGCCCAATTCGGCAGTCGTTATAATGGGCGACGGCTTTTCTTTGAAAAATTGCAGCATCTTCAGAGCGCAGTTGGCAATTTCTGCCGAAAATGTGCGGGACCTGGTATTGCAGAATACGACCATGGATGGTTGCGATACAGGTGCCTCTATCCTGCAAAGTGCCCAGGTTAGAGTCACTGCCTGCCGGATTACTAACTGCAAGAAATACGCTCTTGATATTGAAAGGTCTCGGGATGTGATGCTCGACAATAACAGCATTGTTAACAACACTAACACGGGAATACTACTTAAAGAGACGAATGAAGACATCATTCAGGATAATATCCTCTCCATGAACACCTTTGGCCTTTCTCTCTGGAATGCGTCATACAACCAGGTAAGAAGAAATCGTGCAGATCATAATTATTATGGAATCCTGGTGACAGCCTCATCCAACTACAACAACCTAACCGATAATCAGGCTGTGGATAACAGCAGAAGCGAAATCGTGAAAGGATTTGGCATAGGCATCAGCCTGCAAGAGAACAGCAGCTACAATGTGCTGATCAGAAACACAGCTAAAGGCAATTTCAATGGACTGGAGATCTCAAAAGGCTGCAAGTTCAATGCCGTCTACGAAAACAACGCTTCTGATAATAAACACGGCATAAGGCTCAACGAGAACCGCAATAACCTCATCTATGCAAACAACTTCATTAGAAACGATATCAATGCCTACGAGAATCTCAGCCTCAATATATGGAATACCACTATCGGCAACTACTACAACGACTATCAGGGGAAAGACGGAAATAATGATGGCATTGGCGATAAGCCCTATTCTCTTCCTGGGCCAGAGTCGCATTCCTTTGACTATCGGCCTCTCATCCGTCCTTACCGGGAAGCAGGATTGAACAGCACCCAGATAAGAGATGAGGTTAAGAAATATGCGGTGTACGGGCCTGCTGATGATGAATATCCCACCATTAGCAAGCAAAATGGCGTCATGGTGATATCCCGCAGGACTCCCAGCTCGCCGCCCAAATGGACGGACTCCCGGGCCTTTGATGCCAGCGCACCGCCTTTTCAGAAAGATAATGATTTCTAGAACTACTCTTTTTTAGGCGGTGCCCCACCTCTTCCGTCTTCATCGCTGGATGTTGCTTCGCAGTCGTTTGGCTGAGTTCTGGCAAATATCCTGGTTATTATCTCATTAAGTGGCCATATATCACAGGCTTTCCTGAAACCCGGCTTATCTATAAGCAATAATCCGATAATTATTACTGTTGACATGCTAATTAAACTTATATATTCAGATGTCTCATCGGGTATAGGGTATTCGAAGGTTTTTTTCAATTTATAAGTAAAAAATAATAAAACTAAAGCTATGACATAAAAGGTTATTTCTAATGGGTGCGGCAGCCAACCTTTTCTAGTCATATAATTGTAAATGTAACGCATTATTATTAATAAAAATATAAGAATAATGGCTAGAAAACCAATTCCCTGTAGGCTAATATATGAGTTCAATAATGCAGAAATCGTTGGCGGTGAGTCAATAATTATGATCGGCAATGAAAAATATGTAAGTGCGGAAACAAGAGATACAGTAAATATTCCTTTTATCGAATGGCAGTGAGATCTCTGACATGTTTCACTTACCAAATTAGCTAGATTAATTAATATAAAATATGATATTAATGTGGATCCAAGCTGCCACAAGAATACATCTGAATAATACAACCCAAAAATATATTCTATGATGGTCCTGTCCAAGGCAAATAGAATTAGTAACACAATTCCTTGTAGCAAAATTCGTGACAATATCAAATAAGCTCCGTAAAATCTAAATTTTTCCACATACAATTTTTCTTTTAGTATCAAATGGCCATCGGTTATGCTCAATTCGAATACGTAAGAATATATTAAAATTGATGCAAAAATAATAAGAAGATAAAGTAATAACCACTTGAAGTTATGATATGTAGCTAGATCTTCTACAATGAATATTGATTGATTATATTTAGGGTTTTCTCCATCTAGTTTTAGGCCGAAATAAACCTCACCTGACTTATTAATTCGATTTTCTGAAGTTAATTCAGTAAAATATTTTCCCTTTTTTGTTTTGTATATATATGATATGTTTTTATTTTTTGCGTTGCCTAAATAATAATTGATATTTATCTCTGAATTATTTAGTATGTAATATTTCTCATCAGAGTAATATATATCTTGTACAGAGACTATAATTGGCCTGGTTTGGAGAACGAATGGCGTTGGTGGATTTGAGTAATTTCTGACATTCTCATAATATTTCCCTACATTCACACTGCTGAAGGAATTAGCATTCTCATTACCAGTATAATTTATATACGTTGAATAGTAAATTGTTATGTCATTATTGGGGTCGAGTTTAGAACAGTTTATTATAAGACATCCATTTGTGTCAAGTAAGAGCTTATATTCAGATGCCTCTTCCACCTTGCTGGTATTTAGTGATATATATCTATTTTGAGGATCTGAATCTGTCAGTTTATCATTTGAGACCAGTAATTTTCTACTTGGCTTTGCAAAATAGATTGGAATATTTTCGGATATTATAATATTCAATGCTTCCTGGTTCTTTTTTGTTCCCACATTTGATAATATATATTGTATTGTGATGTTGTCACCATCATAGCCTGATGATTTATTGTATGATACATTCAGAACGAGATCAGTTTGCACTTTAGCGCTACCACTATCCCCTCCGGATTGGCCATAAGCATTGTTCATAATAAGTATAATAGTGATTACACATAACAAGTTATTATTCAGTATATTCATATCAATCATCTTCAGATATTATGTTTTTTATGTTACAAAGCTCATTGTCGTTATCTACCAAAAAGCTTTGATCAATAAATTTATAATTACTAATAAAGGTACTATTATAGAATTTGTTCTTTTTCAGAACTATATTGGTTATCTTATTCATAGACAAGCAGTTTTCTATAATGACCGAATTATTGTTTATTTTGTTAACCGTGTTATTTAAAACGACGAAATTACTCACGTTTTCAAAATGCAATGCATTGAGGTCGTAGTATTTCCCGTTGATCTTATTTTCTATATCTATATGCCTAAAATCATCTAGTGTATTGGATATTAAGGATGCATTATTGCAATTTATCAGACTAATTCCAACCATGCAATTTAGTACTTTATTGCCGGATATATTAATTTCTTGCAGTTGACCATCCGCATCTTTTCTCCCATCGGCTTGAATTCCAATAAGACTATTCTTTATGACGAATCCGCTAATTTCAACTTGATCCGATTTTATTACGACTCCAAATTCTTCTTTTCCAAGAAGATCGATCACCGGGCTATCATTTCCTTTGAGTTTTAGGGGTTTGTTTATTTCGATAGATCCCTCATAACTTCCATTTTCTACTATAACCACGCCCCCGGGTGAAAGGTTCTCAACGGCTTGCTTTAAATTAGAATATTTGAATCTGCTGGTATCAGGATGCAGCTTATTAACATACGTCGTATTATTATATGGACGAATATAAAAGAAAATCTCTTCAGAAGAGTTGCACCTTTCCATGCAGTCGCAGCAATTTACATTCCAGCTATGCATTCCTGGTTCTGCAAACGTGTGATTGAATGCAGTCGATCCTGAATCATATATCGTCCTTGATTTATTTATCTCTGCATCATCAATAAACCATGTACAAATCGGAATCTCTTCATTAAAAATTGCCTTAAATTTAAATTTAATAGGCATGAGCAGATCAAAGAACGATTCATCTCCTGGCTCAAGAAGCTTTACAATCAATGGACTCTTACCTTTTTCTTTTTCTCGATTATTTATCGAAGGTATAGGCATTATAGTGATGTTTGGAATCACAGTGATATTCTGCAAAATCATCGCCTTATCTCCGGCAAGATAGCTTGCACCTGTTTCATCTGCCGAGAAATTTTGACTAAGATTGCTTTTTGCCCCATTGATGGTCGCAGAACCAATTGTCCCTTGACCTGATGAGGAAGAGCTTTTTTTAGAGTTCAATGATGAAATTGTTGGCAGTCCGGAGCTATCTATCCCAGCCAGCCAGGCTGATCCTTCCCACTTTGGATACGAGCTTATCCGTCTGAATGTCCACTTAAGAGTGTAGACATTGCTACCACTAAGAGGATACGAGAATCTTTTCCATTCACGAGAATCACATTCAACTACCTTTGTACCATTTATCTCAAACAACAGCTGCCCAATTTTCGGATAGGCTCCATTCTTCCACCAGAAGCTTATATCAACCGGACCTTTGACGTGCCCACATAGAATACTGGACCCGGAGCACTCTATCGGCCCGGAACGCAGAGATGTATCTCCATCATGCGTGACTAAGCTATCTCTAACCCAGGGGACACCTTCGCACCCAAAAAATTCAATGTTTTGGCCAAAGGCAACTCCATAGCAAATTATAAAGATTGAGCATAATATGAATAATAAATATCTATATAGTTTAATATTTATCATATGTTTTATTATCTCCTAAGATAAGAGGATTCTATATTGGATGACATGACTATAATATCCCTACCTACATTGCCTGCAATTCTCAAGAGTGAGATATATATCTTTCGCAGAACCTGATCAATTTCATTCTAGTGCATTAACGTTTTTTCTTGCCCTCGTATTTTCAGATGCCACGCGCGCATAGCTCCATCTCGAATCAACATCGCGACTAAAATTACAAAACATCTCCACAATCAGAATCTGCTGTTGCAGGGAAAAGGATTATAATCATCGCGCGTCGTTTGCATCTAAATGAATCTCATAACGGAGGGCGCCATCACCTTCGAGACCGAGGGCGCTTTCTATAATCCCAAGATGCTTCTCAACCGGGATATCGGCGTAGCTATGGCCCGTAGCCTGGGCCTCTCCGACTATCTGGATGCCCTATCTGCCAGCGGCATTCGCGGGTTGAGGGTAGCTAAGGAAGCAGGTGTAGAGAAAGTGGCCTTAAATGATGTCAGCCCTCAGGCTTGCCGGCTGATAGAGCAAAACCTGAGCAGAAATGGTCTGGCCGGCACGGTAACCTGCTGCGATGCCAACGTCCTCCTGCATGAGCGGCACTTTCAGGCAGTGGACCTGGACCCCTTCGGCTCACCTTCTTCTTATCTTTCGGCGGCCAGCCGGTCAGCACTCTCTTATTTATTCATCACTGCCACAGACACGGCACCCCTATGCGGTGCCCATCTCATGAGCGGTATCCGCAAGTACCTAGCAGTACCGCGGCGTACAGACTATCACCGGGAGATGGGGGCTCGAATTCTGCTCGGCCTGGCGGCGCGCGAGCTGGCCCGTCTGGACAAAGCCATGCAGCCCATGCTCACCCATGTTACCGATCACTATGTAAGAACTTACCTGCGTGTCATCAAGGGTGCAAAAGCGGCTGATAGATGCCTGGAAAAACTGGGCTATGTGGAGCACTGCCCTAGATGCGGCAGCTTTGTCCTCCTGGAAAAACCTCAGCTCGGCGGAGAGTGCAGCCACTGCTTTGGCAAGACAGCGTTAGCTGGCCCTCTGTGGCTGGGCGAGATACAGGAGGCGCAGATAATCGAGAAAGTCCTGAGCGGGAATGGACTGAGCCGACGGGCAATAAAACTTCTTAGCACATGTGCGAGCGAAATAGAAGTGCCCATGTACTATGATCATCATAGTATCTGCGAGAGGCTGCACATAACCCCTGGTAAGATAGATGATGCAATAGATCGGCTGCAAGCAAGGGGTTACAGGGCGTCACGTACTCATTTTTTGGGACTAGGCATCAAGACCGATGCAGGCATGCCGCAGGTCGAGGAGGCCATAAGACCTGCTTGATTTCATAATGATGTTATATCCGTTTTTCAACCTAAAACTTAATAAAGGAGAAGAGACCTAATAGTGATAGCTGCATTATGGAAGGATAATGCAGGAATTCGCGGCACGAGGTGACGTTTATTACCCCCTTCATTGCTACTCCCTTTCGCATCTCGTGCCATCCCTTGTTATATTTTAGCAGGTCATAAAATGCAATTTGCACCTATTTTGACTTATCTAGCGGGCTCCGACCTGCGACTCGTGATATATTTTCTCCTGGGCGGGACGGTGACGGCGCTCACTGCCTACTTCGCCAGCCAGGGAAGAGGCATGCTCTCCGCATTTATCACTACCCTGCCCTTGCTCACGATGGTCGGCTTTTTGCTGATCTATGCAGAGGGCGGCAGCAAGACGGTGGAAGAGTATGCTAAGAGCCTAATTATCTTCACGCCTCCCTGGCTGTGCTATGTTACCGTCGTTCTCCTGGGTGTCAATCGAATAGGAATTGTGAGGAGCCTGATACTGGGAGTCTCTCTCTTTGTGATCCTATCTTTCCTGCTGCAAAAAATACTTCCCGGCACAAAACTGTAAAATAATAGTTTGGTTAAGGCAAAGCCATGAAAATTGCTCTCGTTGGCGGAACCGGCGGTATCGGCACGGGATTTGCCGTGCGCTGGGGGCAAAAGCATGAAATTATCATCGGCTCACGTAATGTTGATAAAGCCAGGGAGAGCGCGGCCGCGATGATGCAGCTTTTTGGAGCAGTTGGTAATGTGGAGGGTACCGACAACGCCAGTGCCATTGCGAAGGCTGATGTGGTCGTGCTATGCGTGCCCTATGAGCATCTGGTTTATGTTACTTCGGGTTTACTGGACTCCTATAAAAGCCAGCTCGTCATTTCGCCCGTGGTGCCCATGACCTACAATGGCAAATTTTTCCAGTATCAAACCCCCACCGAGGGGAGCGCGGCCCTGCAGGCAAGTTCATTGCTCCCAAAAAGCGTTAAAGTGGTCTCTGCATTCCACACCATCTGTGCCGCGGCCTTGCAGGATATTGGTCGGGTAATGAAGGCAGATGTCTTTATCTGTGGCGATGATGCGCAGGCGATAGATATCGCAGCGCAATTGGCCAGCGAGATAAAGAGTCTGCGACCACTGAATGCCGGTCCCCTGGCCGTCTCCTCCATGGTGGAGAGTCTGACGCCCTTTTTGCTCAATGTAGCCCGCAAGAACAAGATTAAGGATGCGGGAATTACCGTCGTTTCCGAGAGAAATAATAAAGAGAATTTAAATTAAAAAGAATTGATGATTAAAGAATAGCCGCTCTTTATCATTTCCCAGATCATATCTGCCGAAAGATTCAGTCCCAGCCAATGCCAGATGAGATAGACCCCTACGAACATGCCCAGCATAGCACCCACGTTTGAGAGTGCAGCCACTAAGATGACCTTGAAGAGGCGGTTTTGCATCATCTGCTTGAAGTTATCTGCAGCAGCCAGCGTTTTCAGGTCGGATACCGTCGGCTTGAGCTTCCAGGCCTCCACCATTCCTGCAAACCAGCCCGCCGCCACAAAGGGATTGAGGGTTGTCATCCAAGCCACCATAAGCGCCGTCAGGGCGGAGAGCGGATGGCCTCTGGCCAGGACCACTCCCAAAGCGGATAGACCACCAGTTACTACGAACCAGATGACACAGGCCCGGAGAATGATCTCGCTGGACTGGGCCGTGATAAGCACCAGACCAATGGTGGCCAGGATGAGCAGGCTCACCACTATCCCAAATATCTTGACGAAGGTGATCTTTTTGCCGGGCTTCTCATTCAAGTCATCCAGGGCAGGGATGTTCTCGGGATGCTCGAGATGCTTGAGAATTCCTTCTCTGTGGCCCGCCCCTACCACGGCCAGCACCCGGCCCTGCTTGGAGAGCAAGTGCAGATTGCGAGCCAGGAAGGCGTCGCGCTCATCCACCAGCACATTCGCCGCCCCGGGAGAGATTTTGCGAAACTCGGAGATCATCTGGGAGACGATATCTGCTTGGGTTATGCTGTCGATATCAATTTCTTCTTCATCGCCCCGGCCAAGAGCTGCAGGTATCAGGGATCCGATCAGCCTGATCTTATCGAGAAATCCCATCGCCGACCAGAAACGCTGAATGGTAATGCCTATGTCCCTATCGATCAATGCCACCCGCGCGCCTGCCTTCTTGGCAGCTTGTATAGCAGCTAGCATCTCAGAGCCGGGTTTAACCCCCATCTCCTCGCCGATCTTTCTCTGAATGTAGGCCAAGAACAACTGCACCAGGAAGAAAAAGAGCTTTCCGCCACTCAAGAGCTCACTGATCTTGATCTCCTTCTCAACCTCTTGGCCGATAAGAGCCCGATAGCGAGCCGGACATAGCTCCACAGCAACTATATCCGGCCGCGTCTCCTCAATTTTGCTGATTACTTCCTGGACGCTTTTTTCTGATACATGGGCAGTTCCTACTATTATGATCTCATGGGATTCGCTGCCAGCGGGCAATTCCCCCGGCTCCACCAGTCGGCAAGAAGAAGCGTCGGCTTCTTTAGCATTTTCCGTCGTATTCTCCAAATTGATTACCTCTTAATGTTCCCGCTCTCTGCAAAGCTCAATGGCCCTGACCAGGTCCTCCCTGGAGACGATGCCCACCAATCGACCCTCTGCGATCACAGGCAGACGACGAATTTGCATATCATTCATCATCTTCATGGCAGTCGATGCCTCTTCCTCAGGTCCGATCAAATATAACTTTCTTGTCATCACCTGATCGACGCGCGTTACGGCCCTCTCCGCTTCGCCGACCTTCTGCAGATCAGTTAACGTGACAATTCCTGTCAGGGCCTCGCCGGACATCACCGGATAGCCTCTATGTTTTTCCCGGAACATCAATTCCTTTAGCTCATCTAGCGTCATTTCCAAAGCGACGCTACGTACCGGGACGGACATTATATTTCGTACTGATATTCCCTCCAGGCTGACGCTTATTTCGGTGGCCTTCTCCTCTTCAGATGCACCCACATAGACAAAGAATGCTACAAAGAGGAGCATGAAATTTAAGGTGGACAGGCCCAGCAGAAACATGAGAGTCGCGAAGATCTTTCCGATATCTGCAGCACTCCGAGTAGCTTTTATATAAGGCATGCGGGTGGCAAACCAGGCTCGCAAGAGGCGCCCTCCATCCATGGGAAAGGCAGGGAGCAGATTGAAGGCCATGAGGATGATATTCATGATACCTAACGTCCAGAGCATGATGGCCAGAGCATTGCCTGCACCTCCAAGAGCAGCAGCTGGTCCGGCCAGGTAAACCGAGACTAATCCCAGCGCGCCGCTTACAGCCGGCCCGGCAAAGGCCATCTGCAGCTCCATGCGGGGATTTCGGGGAATCTCCTCCATGGAAGCCACCCCGCCGAAGAAGTAGAGAGTTATGCTCTTTATGCTGATACCGTTCTTGTAGGCGACATAGGAATGGCCCAGCTCATGCAGGGCCACACAGGCAAAGAGCACAACGGCAAAGACTAGAGAATAGAGCCATCGTAGCTCTGCCGGTTCAATGCCACCGAAACCATAAGTCTTTCCGTAGACGGTCTGGCTGAAAGAGGCAAAAGCCCAGGCAACATATAAGATGACTAACAGAAATGTCCAGTGTAGCCGCACTGGTATGCCCATGATCTTTCCTAGCTCCAGAGAAGAGTTCATAGGAAACCTTTAACCTCCGGCATTAATAGATCTTTTGACAACTGGATGGAGAAAAGACTAGTGCTCTGTAACATTAATTGTGCAAATTAGAATAATGCCTTTGAAGT
>CAZWHG010000013.1:0-56403 GCA_964633785.1 uncultured Methanotrichaceae archaeon | reverse complement strand
ATCTTTTTCATATGACAAGCCATAAAATTTAAAACTTTCGTTACAGAGCACTAGATCGACAGGCCGGTTCGCAGCAGCACATCGGCAATGATGGCCGCAAAGAGCACAGCGCGATAGTTGGCCGACTGATAGAACAGCTCTTCGCCCCTCGTTGCCGTCGGATGGCGCACGAAGTCCAGGTTTTGCAGCAGAAGCCAGCCTCCCGCTCCTGCAGCTGCAGCCAGGTAGAGCCATCCGAGATTAGCAGAAAGTCCCAGAGCCAGGGAGAGAATTATGCCTATGACCCAAAAGCCGGCCACCATCTTGGCCGTAGCTGCAATGCCGTAGGTGGCGGGGGTAGTGGGAATGCCTTTCTCTTTATCACCGGCTACATCCCTTGAGGCGTCACAGTTGGTAAAGCCCCAATCGGTGATGACGATCATGGCTCCCAGGATAAGAGCTGCCGGATGCAGCCCAGGTCCCGCGTTGAGCAGTCCTGCAGGCTCCAGCGCCAGCCAGACGCCCAGGGGCACCAGGCCGAAGGAGAGTCCCACAAAGATCCAGGAAAAGGGCGTATTTCTCTTGGCCCAGGCGGAGTAGATGGTGATGAGCAGTGTGGCGACGAGAAGGATGACAAAGCTCTCCGGGTTGAGATACAGGGCCACTGCCGCAGCCACAAGAAAAAGAAATAGCGACCAGAGCTGTGCTTCATGCTTGCTCAGCATGGCCGAGGGCAGTGGCCGATCAGGCATGGCGATGCTGTCCACATCGATGTCGCAGCAGTCGTTGTAGACATAGGAGCTGGTGATGGCACAGTAAGCTCCAATAGAGGCTATGATGAATGGCAGCAGAGGCGGCAGGGCCCCCTGCACCGCGTAAACGGCTAATAGGGCGGCGGCGGCGGGCATGGCCAGATCCATTGCTGCGAGTGGAGGGCGCAGCAGCATGATATGGGCTCGAAATCTGGAAAGGCTTTGATGCATTGGCAAATGCTCCTGAAACCTTCAGATCATTCCCGCGAAGAGCTCCAGATGCTCCTTCGGCTTTGTCAGGTAATCCAGAAGACCCGGCTCCCTTAGCAGCGGATACATCTCCCTGCCTTTAGCTAGGCCCAGCTTGCGAAGGCTTGAGCTATCCGGCGCTTGCATCCGGCGCAGATCTGCCGCTTCAGAGCATCGATTGTTCTTAATCCAGCCGTCTTTGGTGAAAAAATAAGCTCCACCCTTCTTCTCTCGGTATGGTTCATAAAGCGATGAGAAGCTCCTGGCCACATAGTTTGCCATCTTCAGTGTCTTATTTGAGCGGTTTATGGTGATATGGCCGTAACCTGGCGGCACGAGGACTTTGTCAGTCGCGCCGGCATAGACCGCCACCACATCGCTAAGGTCCTGGTTTTGCAAAAGGTAGATGGCTTCTCCTTCCAATACCTCGTATAGCTCCGGGTAGGTGACACTGCTGCCGGCCACATTGGGATGATAATGGCCGGCAGTCTTGACGTATTCGCATCCGAGCATATTTGGCGGGATAATAGTGATATCATAGCGTAGGTCATTATGCAGGAGCTTCTCTTTATCTGCCCGGCTTAGGGAAAGGTCGCGATACATGTAATAGAGTTCAAAGTCCTGAGCTCCGGCAAGCCAGTTCTGATCCAGGATCACTTCTTTCATGTCGATTAACCGACGAACATCAGGCGTCAGTATTCTGCCGTTAAACTCCATTTGCATTTTCTCTGCCACCAATTTAAATTGTGTATTTTCAGGAATAAATATGATCGCATCTTTTGCCTATCTTTCATTCAGGCAAAAGATCCTGCGCACAGCTAGGTCGACTAATTGCCGTGGCAATTCCTTATTAGGATGTATCAGAGTGGCTTTTTGCAGCAGCTGGCTTTAGCAGGCCTCTGGGCTGGTGATGGTGAAGTACTCCGTAAGCACCTTTCTGTAGTCTACAATCACGTCCACCTTCCAGGTTCCCGGCAGGCGAGCGACGTCGGTTCCCTTGATCTTAAGGCAACTCCAGACAGGTGCGGCCCACATTCCCGTAAATCCGTCGATGGGCGGTATGGTGCTAAAAGACCGGGCATACGTCCTGCCCTCCGGCCAGTACCATCTCCACTCCACACTGTGCACCTTTGCGTCCCGCCAGATGAGCAGCCAAGAGGCGACCTGTTCATCATCAGAGGTAAATGTATACGTCCGGTAAAGCGGCATGCCGTTTTGGCTGATCTCTTTGGCGATGGTATGTTCGGAAAGCGGAAAGAACATGGGATGGGACGCAAGTCCTGTTCCGCCCATGATCAAAACCGCCAGAACAACTATTGCTAGAACTCTTTCTTTCATTGCTCCTCACCTATAACTCTGTAAGTTTATTGTGACCCCAATAGTATAATAATTTAATGTACCATAAAAAGATGACGATTGGATATTCCAGTAACAATCCTTGTGAATGCTTTTTTTATAGAGACCTACTAAATCAATAACGTGCGTATGCGCCGTCCTCTGGCAATTTCTCTCGGAAGATCTATTACACTCGATGCGCCATCAATCACATTTCCGTCACTTGTGGCAATTATGCTGCCGCATACCTTGAGCTGGTGGTCGACATCCCTCGCAGTCATGGCTTCTCCCGGCAGCTCCCGCTTCGCCATCATGCACCTAACATCTTTGGCCAGTTCTCCGCTACGGCTAATTTGCTGATCCAAGAGCACAACCACGCGAGACGGCCTGGAATAAGCCAGCAGATCCAAAATCTCAGAGAAGGCGCAAACGGCCACCTGCAATGGTTTGTCGTTTCTAAAAAAACCTCGCGTATCCCGCAAGAAGCCGTCATCGCAGAGATAAACAGGATATCCGGTTAGGAGGCTATGTGTGGTGATGGAGGTGTTGTAGCCGTCCACAAACACCTCACAGCTGCGCAGATTATGCAGTGGCAGGGCCTTGGCCATTCTGGCGAGCGCCGTATCAGCAGAAACGATGATTCTTTGCAGAACAAACCTCTGCTCCTCCGGAAGACGATGATGATCCGAGACATAGCGAATTGCCGAGTCACTGGGATAGCCGCGATCTACCAGGTATCTGGCCTCTTGGGCCGCTCGCTTCAGTCGGACTCCCGCATCCGGACCGACCTTTTCACCTCCTGGTAGAGATCATTTCCGTGGACGTCTACGGCCACGATCATGGGACCGAATTCTTTGGCCTCAAACACCCAGAGCGACTCGGCCATGCCCAGTTCAGGCAAATGCACGCCCAATACCTTCAGCTGCTCTGCCGCTGCCGCGCCGCATCCCCCTGGGTAAGCCAGGTAGACGGCTTTGTCCCGGAAGGGCTCGCCAGGCAGGCCACCTTTGCCGATGACAGCCCGCACACCCAGACCCAGAATATCGTCCGTGTAACGAGCCATTCGTCCGCTAGTGGTCGGTCCGGCGGATAGGACTCGGTTATCCTGGATGAGCGGACCGCAGTGATAAAGGGCGGCCCCCTCAAGGGATACAGGGCTTCCCACGCGGCGTATCAGGGCATGAGCTTTGTCACGAGCCGTAAAGAGCGGCCCGCTTAAGAATACCACATCTCCGGCTACCAGCTTCTTTACATTCGAGCCCGAAAGGGGAGTTTGCAGATGATACGTCGTCATTGGACGCTCTCCGTTGCGCTGCGGTTGGCCCAGCACTGAAAGTTTATGGCTACGGGCAGGGAAGCAGTGTGGCAAAAGGCCTTCTCAATTTTTATGCCAAGAGCTGTCGTATCCCCGCCCAGGCCCATGGGTCCGATGCCAAGTGAATTTATTCTCTCCAAGAGCTTCAGCTCCTCCTGGGATTCGCCGGGCATGTTCAGCAGAGCACGCTTGGCCAGGCGGGCTGCCAGGTCGAAGCTGCCGCCAAGACCAATGCCCAGGAAAAGGGGCGGGCAGGCGTTAGCGGCCCTCTCGGCAACCATCCTCACAATAAAATCAAAGGGATCATCCGCAGGATTAAGCATACCCACAAGGCTCATGTTCTCCGAGCCGGCACCCTTGGGAAAGGCAGTGAGAGACAAGCCCCGGCCATCTACATAATCCAGAATAATGTCCGGCATTCCTGGGCCGGTGTTGTCCTTGCTGTTCTTGCGGGTCAGGGGATGGACTGCATTGGGGCGCAGCGGGATCTCTCGGGTGGCGATTCTTACGCCCTCCGCTATCGCTTCGGAAAGGCTAAAATCCAGGGACAGATCGCGGCCTATCAACACATGAAAAATGGCAAGGCCCGTGTCCTGGCAAAGGGGCAGGCCTTTGGCGTTGGCGACCGCTACATTTTCCAGCATGAACTGCAGATGGTGCCTGGCGAGTGGCTGGCTCTCCCGGTCCGCAGCCTCTTGGATTCTCTGCAAGACCCAATCAGGCAGAGATATCTCTGCTCTTTGCAGGGCACGCACCGTGGCCTCCACCACCAAATCTCTCATACCTTTCGCCCCTTCTTGCCAGGTTCGATCTTGATGGGTTTGGACTGCTCGGGCAGCTTGAGGTTGGTCAGCTTTCCCAGAGCTCTTTCCATGGCGTCTTTGTGCAGGTCTCCGGAGGTGTGAATACCACCCGGAGTTCCCCGCACGGCGCGACAGGGATACTGCTGGCAGAAAAGGCCGGTCATGGAAGCCGCTTCCTCCACGGTCTTGCCTACTATGCCTGCTGCCGCATGCCAGGTAGCTCCGCAGGGCGAGCCGCGCACGACTTTCACTTTGCCGATGCGCCCGTCCTTCGTCTCCACCTCCAGCTCAGGTTTGCCCAGTTTCCTGGCAAACTCATCGATGACCGGAACGCCGCACTCCTCCAGGGTGCAGCAGATCTCATCCACCTCGATATGAATGCCGTATTCCTCGGCAATCCTTTCCAGCTCGCCTATAGAGCCGGCCCGGCCAATGCCGCCTGGAATTATAGCCGCTTTGACTCCAGCTTTCGCCGCCAGTCGCACGATCTCCGGAGTTAGGTCTGGATGAAATGTGTAGAGAATGAGCAGGTCTGCCTGGAAGATTCTGGGATCAAGGTTTAGCTCTTTAACAAACTCTTCCGGGTCCTCGATGAAGCCGGGCAGCACCTGGGGAACTTCGACGGAGACGACTGCAAAGTCCGTTCTGGTCTTGATGGTCTCCAAAAGGCGCTCGCCGTACTTTCCTCTTTTAACTACGCCAACCAGCATGAATCATTGCATGAATGCAGGTGTTAATAGAGATTTGCCGGGAAATCAAAAAAGATGTCTATTAAGAGTTGATTCATTTTTGGATTTTATCCCAGCAATCTTTATGCCCTTCATAAGATCCAGGCGATAACCAGTTAGATGTTTTTCCATCTCATTTTTCGAAAGCTCATAGCAGGAATGGAATAAACCGATGTTTGCCACCAATTGCTTGGACAATTGAGGGCCTTCGTTTTGATCTTTCTTATTCATCGACCGAGATTAGACTTTTCTACTGTTTATACGATTCTCCTCATTGTGTCCTGTCTCCATTTTGCATATCCTCGCGAATGAGGTCAGGCATTTCTATCTAACTCAAGCTGGCATGATATTATATCAAAGCAGTTGCATTATGCAAAACAATGATCGAATTAGGACCTCCTCGGGGATCTGGTGGCAGTATACCGGCCTTCCTCATTGCGGGCACCCACAGCGGCGTGGGCAAGACCACAGTTACTCTGGGCCTCATGGCCGCTCTTCGTGCCCGCGGCCTGAAGGTGCAGCCCTTCAAGGTAGGCCCTGACTTCATCGATCCCTCTCATCATACTGCCGTCTGCGGGCGGCCATCGCGCAATCTCGATCCCTTCATGATGGGTGAAGATGGAGTGCGCCGCTCTTTTTGCTCGGCTCTGGCCGGCGCGGATGTGGCTGTGGTGGAGGGGGTCATGGGCCTTTACGACGGCATGGATGGAACCGAGATCTCCAGCTCTGCAGAGGTGGCCAAGATACTCGACCTTCCGGTTCTTTTAGTCATAAATGTGCACGGCATGTCGCGCAGTGCTGCTGCTCTGGAGAAGGGCTTTGCAGAATATGACCGAGGTGTGCGGCTGGCGGGCACAATTCTCAATCAGGTGGGAAGTCCGCGGCACCTGGACATGCTGAAGAGTTGCCTGGAGCGGCCGGTCTTTGCCGCCCTGCCGCGAATGAGGGAGATGGAGATGAAAAGCCGTCACCTGGGGCTGGTAATGGGCTTTGAGAAGGAGCATGATGTGCCGGCTCTAGCTGCCCTGCTGGAAAAACATGCTGCAATCGACGAGATACTGTCGCTTCGTGCTCCGGCCGGGCCAGCACAAGAGGAGAAGGCTAATGTGCAGAAATTTGTGCGCATAGGCATTGCCCAGGACGAAGCCTTCTGCTTTTATTACTATGAGAATCTGCAAGAGCTGGAAAGGCGAGGCGCAGATCTGGTTTTCTTTAGCCCGCTAGATGACGATTTGCCCGAAGTAGACGGCCTTTACATCGGAGGAGGGTATCCGGAGCTGCATGCTGGCCGGCTGGAGAGTGCTCCCGCCAGAAGGCAGATTAAGAAGGCATCAGAAGACGGTATGCCCATTTATGGAGAGTGCGGCGGCCTGATGTATCTAGGGCGCGCCATCGAGCTGGAGACTGGCTCATTTGAGATGGTAGGAGCACTGCCCGGCTCTACTATTATGACGAAACGGCTTGCAGCTTTAGGGTATGTCCAGGCAGAGGCGGTAGGACAGAATCCCATTGCAGGGCTGGGCAAAACCCTTCGCGGGCACGAGTTTCATTACTCGCGCTTTGACTGCGACAGTGACGCTCGCTTTGCTTACCGGTTATGCAGAGGCAAAGGCATCCAGGATGGCTGGGACGGCCTGGTGGAGCACAACACATTGGCTGGATACTTGCATGCACATTTCTATTCCTTTTCTGTGGAAAGGTTCCTGAAGAGCTGCAAAAACTACCAGCGAAAATAATTGACGAAAGATAAAGCCCAGGTTATGAGGAGAATAGGTAAGGTACGGCTGTAAATGTGAATTGTAAGTATTGAATAATTAAATTAAGATTAACTCTAAATTTTGTTTGCAGGGGGAAACATATTTATTTCCTTTTCAAAGAAAAATATAATTTTTAGATATTTTAGAAGAAGGTCTAATTAAATGTAATACACAGTATCTTATCGTCTTCTATTTAGTGAAAATACCTTGATTATTCGAGCATTATAAAATATATAGCCCCATTTCAGAGAAAAGTTTAAATGCAGGATTATGTTCATGTAGGCTCATAACGCAAATGGAGTGTAAACTATGAGCAAAATTACAAGTGGAGTTGTGCTCTTCTCTCTCCTGATGGCTCTCTCTCTGGGAGTCGCCTTTGGTGAGGAAGTTGTCGCTGCTGAGAATGTAACTGAAAATACAACTGAGAACGCCACCGAGAATGTAACCATCAATGCTACCGAGAACGTTACCATCAACGACACCGAAATCGTGCCCGTTGAGACCGCCGAAGTTAAGGCCTAGGTAGGCTTGATTGCCATTCCGTTCTGTTGGGCGGAAAATGGGGCAGGTTCTCCCTGCCGATAATTTTTCTCATAACTAGCATATTCGCATTGATTATTCCTAATACAAAGGAATTTTTAGAAAGGCTTATATTTTTCTTAGAAAAAAGCATTGTTTGAGGTATGAATATGAGAAGCTTAAGTGCGTCGATACTATTAGCGCTATTAATTGCCTTATCATCGGGGGACGTCCTGGCACAGGATGCCTTGAATGTCACAAATGACATGAATACCACAAATGAAACGGCTGTTGCAGACGTTGCATCTGATGTTGAAGCTGCCGCTCCTCTAACAGAAACCGTGGAAACCACAGGAGCCATCCCTCAGGAGACTGCATCAAGGTTCAAGCAGCTCGCCACTTTTGTTAAGGGTGCAACCACGGTCTTGGGAAAGAATGTAGCCCAGGAATACATGGATGTGTCCAAGACAGCAAACCGAGATACCGTATTCACCCGTGAGGCGGGCGCATCCACTCCTGCTGTAAAGGTGAGCATTACTAAGGTAAATACCGCAGAAGACAAGTACGTCCAGGTAACCAATCAGGCCGTTGGATCCTGGGACCTGATGGGATGGACACTGGCCTCTGCCGGAAATACTACCTTTACCTTCCCGGCGCTGACCCTGGAAGAGGGAGCTTTTGTGCGCGTTCATGAGGGGGAAGGAGTGGGAAGCATGACCGATATCTATACCAATAGCACATCTCCACTCTGGATCGATAATCTGGTATCCCTGCATGATGCTGATGGTACTATCATATCCACTTATGACGTTTCCACCGCTCCTGCAGCAAATATGTGGGTCGATCCTCTGGCCAGACAGATTCAGTACTAGATCATATAGGCCGCTTTGGGCGGCATAACTCTTTTTGATAAATTAGGATATTTGGTCAGATATAGACCGCCGTTCCTGGCTCCACATTGATTATCTTTGTGCCGCCCCTCTCAAAGAAAATTGTCTTCGGATAGTTGAACTGACCATCGTAGACCCGGATATCATGGTTGCGACCACCAGTCACACTGAAGCTAAACCTTCCATCAAGAGGATCTCCACCGGTTCCTTCTGTGCCGATGTAATTTTCGTCCAGGAATACCTGATATCCTCTCATGCCTTGAGAGACTATTATGGCAGTGGAGTTGCCTGTGGCTATAGCAGAAGGCTGCGTGGCTGCAATGGGTACAGGAATTTGTAAGACGGGATATGCAGAGGCAGGCCTTGGGTATACTCTTACGGACGACTTCGTTTTGGCATAATTCATAGTCTTTTCCCAGTTCTTTTGGAATGGCTCCCATGTCATTCCAGCCAACGAATTCAATCTAAAGTCGGAATAATAAGGCGATGAATAATATGGGTATATTCCATAGGGTCCTGGGTAGGTGCCGTTCCTGAATTGGTACGGATATGCATAATCTCTGAAAAACTCAGCGCCAAAGTAGGGGTAGTAAATCTGCTCCCAAGTCTGGCGTTGGTTTGGGGAAAAAATCGGATCTGTGAAGTATTGGGCGATATCACCACCATAAGGTCCGACATATCCTCCACCAAGCCATTCCTGTCCACATGCCATGCTAATCAGCAAGCATAAGGTAAACATAGTTAGAAGCGGCAAATGCATTTTGAACATCATGGATTTCACAAAGACCTGTTATCACTAATGGAATTTAATACTGTCTATTTCTGATTAATTTTTATACGTTCGAAACCGGAGGAAAATAATACAAACTGAAACTGACTTAGAGTGAAGAATTAGACGATGTCAAGGCAGTGGGAGGGACCCGTTATGCCTCGACTATCGCCATACAAGTTTTCGACGTTCAACGATATAAAGACTGCGCCTGGCACGAATCATTCTACCATCTCGGTCCCGTCAAAACCCGTTTCCCCTGATTTGTTAGTCTGGTTGCACATATGCCGTTGGGCAGGCAGGAGCCCTCATCTTCCGTTTCGCTTCGGTTATTGACATATCCCTGCATCTCCAACACCCCGAGGCGTGCCCCAAGTTCTTCAGGATCAATTTTTACCCGTGAATTGATTCGCTCAACTCTTGGGCAAGGAACCAGGAGGTCGGATATTGCTTTAATAATCTCAAAATCGATAGTGTCCATTATATATCACCCCAGATTAATCCGATTGCAGCCCAATTATAGTTATCGTTCTCATGGGTGGCAAGATTCTTCATTGGCCTGCAATTCTGGTCGAAACGATTTTATTGGGAGACGAACCATATTCAACTCATGGCGATCGAGAGAAGTATTAAGAACTTGATCTTGTTGGTTCTTGCAATCGTAATCGTTGCTTTCCTCTGGAAGACCATGTGGTTCCTGGGTGGATTGGCTATATTCGCAATTTTGGTCTTCTTCGTTTACCAGTTGCTCAAAGGCAACCTCTAGATCGTAAACTTTAGTGGCATACAAGAATCGATTCCGGTATGCCAGGAACCCTGAGCGCAACCCATATCATAGCTGATGGTTATGTCGGCCCTTTCCGCAAGCCTCAAGAGCGGCCCGAAGCATCTCTATCTTGACCGGCTTACTCACGTAGTCATCCATGCCTGCTGCCAAACAAGCCTCTCGATCACCCTTTAGAGCAGAAGCCGTCATAGCAATGATTACTGGCGTCTCTCCATCCGACCATCTTTGACGGATCATCCGTGTAGCTTCAAGTCCATCCATTTCCGGCATCTGTACGTCCATCAACACCACATCGTAATGCTGGCGTTCTAGGGCTTGTAAGACCTCGAACCCGTTGGCAGCCACATCCGATCGATATCCCAGCTTACTGAGCATCCTCTGAGTAACAATCTGATTAACCAAATTATCTTCTGCGAGCAATATGCTCAAACTTTTATCAAGATTTCCCCGGACGTCGACCCTCGAAACAGGTCTGTCAGTTCCAATCGGATCGCAGGAGGTCGGTTCTGCGACAATAGTGAAATGGAAGGTAGACCCCTTGCCAACCGCACTTTCCGCCCACATCTTTCCTCCCATCAACTCCGCTAACTTCTTGCTTATGGCCAGTCCCAAACCGGTTCCCCCGTACCGACGTGCTGTCGATGCGTCGACCTGACAAAACGATTGGAATAGGCGTCCCATCTTATCTTCCTGAATGCCGATTCCCGTGTCTTTTACAGCAAAATGGATTTCAAAGTTGCCGCTATCTACTGCTTTGCCTGAAACAGAGATTGTGATCTTGCCGTTTTCTGTGAACTTCACTGCATTATTAAGTAGGTTAATCAAGATCTGATTGATCCTGGTGGGATCTCCCAGTATAGTGGTTGGAACAATGCCTTCAATGGTGTGCTCTGTTTCCAGACCCTTCCTTTTGGCATCTGCATTTACCATATCTAGGGACACATCGAGGCAGTCGCGCAGGTCAAATGACTGGTGCTCCAATTCCATCATGTTCGACTCGATCTTAGTGAGATCGAGTATGTTGTTGATGATGGTGAGAAGGGTATCTCCGCTGCGGCGAATGATTTCAACATCCTCTCTCTGATTCGTCGTTAGATTCTCATCCAGAAGAAGGCCGGTCATGCCTATTACGGCATTCATGGGCGTGCGGATCTCGTGGCTCATATTAGCCAGGAATTCGGATTTAGCCCGCGTGGCGGATTCTGCTTTCTCTTTTGCCCTCTGAAGATCCTCTTCCGCGCGTTTTCGTTCTGTGATGTCACGAATCGATTCGATTGCACCCCAGTAATTACCATCCGAGTCATAAAGAGCCGATGCACTACCCAGGAGATAGGTTTCATTTCCGCGAAGATTAGGGATGTAGGTTTCGGCCGCCAGAGTGCCGTCTTCTTGCCTTTCTATAGCATTGTATCTTTCTTCAAAATTTTGGCACAATTCGCGGACTGCATTAATGAGTATCGGCCTGCGTTCACCATAAAAAGGCAGAGCATATTCATAGTCACCTTTTCCCAGGATCTGTTCGGCCTTGACACCTGTCATTTTCTCCATTGATTGGTTCCAGGATATGACTCTGCCCTCTTTGTCGATGACAAGTGTTGCATCGGGGAGAAAGTCTATTATGCCTGAAAGAAGACGCTCGGACTCTTTTAGAGCGCTCTCAGCCTTCTTGCGATCGCTGATGTTAAGTGCTACTTGAACTACTCCCGTGACCGTATCTTTTTCATTCTTGACGGGACTGCTTCGGGATAACCAGGTTTTGCCATCCGGGGTGATCAATTCACCTTCTTGAGATTGACCGGTCTGCAGGGCTTTGATGGCTGTGCAGCCTTCACAGGGCCTATCGATTCCTTGGATGATCTCAAAGCAATGTTTTTCCTTGATTTCGTCTTCGGGGATGCCTATATGCTCTTTAACGGAAGAATTAACCCAAATGATCCGCATCTGTGTATCGAGATATTGTACTGCTACTTTTTTCAAGCCGCTTAGAATTGCTCCTTTTTCGTTTTCCGATCCGCGTAAGGCATCTTCTGCCCTGCCTCTTTCTAATGTTTCTGCCATGGTCATGGCGAGAAATTGATTGCTTTCATCAAAGACCACCTTCTGGCGGATGAACATAAAACCGATGAGGAGTGCGAATGTAGCGGTTACGGTAGAATAGTTGATGAGATGTGAGAATTCCTGGCCCCAGACGAAGAGCAAGAAAACGGCACTGATCCCTAAGAAGGGCAAGTTGTGGGTCCAATTCGCCCTCCTGCTGTGAACAAAGCCCGAAGCTTCAGGCTGATCCAATGGTGAAATGTTTGTCTGCAGAATTCCTGACAGCCCAAGAAGAAGGTAACTCACCTCCCAACCGCTGTCAAGGATGCGGCCGGAGACGTAAGTTCCCCGCTGTGTCTGAATGCTGAAGATTGCATCCGCTAATATTAATATCGCGATACTGAGTGCCAAAATGATGATCGGACCCTGTCCACGAGAGGCGAGCTTTCTGAAGAGCAGCTCTATGAGGGCGATGAAAAGGAGCAGATCCATAACGGGGTAAGCCAGCGAAACCAAAGATTCCAGACCAAATGATTCAATGGAAATGACAATTGGGGCAATGAGCAAGACCCAAAATACTAAAGCGACTGATAGAATAACGATCGCGGCGTCAAGCAGGATCTTAATTTTCTCCTGAGAAGAGAACGAGGCATCCGGCAGAAAAAATATGCCCAATGCGAAGAGAGGGTAGAACATGAGGTAGCCGATATCCGCGACCGAAGGAAATGGATCCTGATGGAATACCAACTCGATCACCGACCAGGATAGATCCCCTAATGTATTGAAGAACATGGCAGCCGCAATAATCATCCAGGCTTTTCTGGCCCTGCCCACAGATCGGCATCCCGCGTAGAACAATGCAGCGGCTGCAAACCCGCTGGTTAATGTTACAAAACCATCCTTAACTAGAAGGAGGTTCATACTCGTCTCGCCAAAAGTCACCAGTGTCAGGTGAAGCAGCGCGACTATGGTTGCCAGAATAGCAGCGCTGCGAAAAGATATTTGCGTATTACATCTTGCAGAACCCAACATATTGATCTTTGTCACTGACTATCGTTGTAGAAGAACTAACGAAAAAGCTTTTGGTATCTAGCCTTAGTTGGCTATACTACCTGCATGATAACATTGCAAAAATTAAGCATGCGAGAGCCCCGTTTCTCGCTCTGGTTAGAACGAAATTGTGGATCAGGGACTGTCTCGTCATTTCAACAGCATTTAGTATATTCAGGATTGTCTCACACGTTGTGCAGAGTATAATGTAAAATAATAATTATTGTGTGGTCTTGTTACTCTGGCTCCATTAGCTGCATTAGGATTATGATCCTGTTTACCTAATGCACGGTGCGACACCTTGAATCCGGCAGGCACCTAGCGGATATTCCCGGACAGATGTTTAGACCAAGGCCCGGCCACTGAAACGATGACGAAGAAATCGTCTCATGGTCAAAGGCATATCCAGTCATTACCATTATCAATATGCGACATAGCAAATTTGACCAGTATTCACCGCGTATAACTTAGCTGCCCGGCTTTGACAAGAGCAGAATTTGACTCGGCTATTTTGCCAAGAGCCCTTTAACGCATAAGCCTTGTTTTCCCAGGCCAATGGGAATTCGCAGTCAATCTCAATGGCTTTTTCAAAGCACTCCATAGCCTAATTTGTACCGGCCATTGAAGCTATGGCCGCTCCCTTTCCGTTACAGCCAGTGCATTTTGCGGGTCTAATGCAACGGCTTGCTCATAGCATTTTATGGCTTCTTCATACCTTGTGCTGTTGAGGAGATCGTTACCTTCTGTAAACCAGATGTTTTTAAAGGGATAATAGCTTGCTTCTACTGAAGCGAATCTTTGGCTCAAAGATGGGACTTAAGCCTGTCTGCCGAGCAATGTCGATCGTCCTTTCAAAAGCAGATGCCGAAACATGGAACATGGGCTCAACAACCAGCAGCTTTCCTTTGGGCTTGAGCACGGAGGATATCTCTTTCAGGAATGCTTTCGCATTGGGCACTTCATGAACCATGTAGAAAGCCAGAGCAAAATCAGCCTTCTCAGATAAGCCGATTCGGTCTAGACCGCTCTTATGGGTGACTATTCTTGATTCCAGTCCCTGCTGGGCTGCTTTTTCCCTCACGATTTGGAGCATTTCCTCCTGAACGTCAACGGCTATGACTCTTCCCGATTCGCCTACCATCTTTGCCATAGCAATAGAAAAAGTACCTGGCCCGCATCCAAGATCGACAACGGACTGTCCCGGTTTTATATACCCACCCAGAATTTTTTGGGGATTATGGATGAGCCTGCGAATTGGATTGTCCAAAGCGAAAGCAATCTTCCAGGAGCAGATGTGTGATGTTTCGCTCATTTCAGTACCTCATGGTCTTCTCGCATGGCACATACTCGTTCGTGTGGATAAAGGTGGTGTACCACTACATGACATCCTGAGTTCTATTGTCCCTTCTAAATACGATCGGCTTTGGCATTATAAAGGCGTCAGGAAGATAAGCACGGAATTGAAAGAAAGACAGGTGAAGGCATTGATATGAATCATTGTCTGGGATTGATTATGAGAAATTCAGGGTTCCTACTTATCATTACATTTATGTTTATATCAAGTTCAGCTCAAGCAACATTGGCGAATTGCCCGGCTTGTATGGGAGAACAACCTGATTGGACACAGAGCGCTACTTCTTTTTTGGAAGGAACGCCCTTACAAGACACACAATCCACTTTGAGCGGCCCGCAGCAGGCTAGACTACTAAATGCACAAATCGATGCAAGAAAAAAAGCAAGTCAAGCTTCAAATGCGACAGGTAATACAACAGTAAAGCCGATGCATAATTCGACTGCATCGTTCGACATTGACCTGAATGACATACTCGCTGTGCCGAATCCCGCAAATTTCAATGATGAGGTCAAAATAATGGCAGTTTTCGGGAATGCCAGCTCTAACTTAACAACTCTGGATGACTCATCGAAAATAATAGATCTGACCAATCTTAAGGTCTACGCCGACATCAGGAACTCAGCCGGATTAGATGTTGGCAAGGTGAATCTGAGACCATCATCTGAGAATGGATATTCCGGAATCTGGAATGCCAGTGTAGAATCAGACATCTATAATGCAACAATTGAAGCATCTGACCCCGGCGGATCAAAGATGTTCAATGACGCCCTGCAAATAGTAGTAATAGGCAATCCTGGTAACGAAAGCTAAAGCGAAACTGCGGCGGCGCACCCGCGCAGCAAGCTGCGGAGTATTTTAAAATAAATCATGCAAGATGATATGTCTGATGGAATGCGAAGATTCGTGTGGTTACGAGGGTGATGTCTTCAAGCCCCTCCAGGAGATTGACCTTTGCGAGGGAACGAAGGCATTCTTGGTCCTTAAGCCGGAGAGAATAGCGATGATCGTATTTGACTTTCAATTTTCATTGACCTTCCCTTACCTCAATTTATGAAAAAGTTTTTCGTAATCATTAATCAGTAATCTTTAATTATATTAGCGTTCATTATAGTTATTCAACGTGCTGATGCCAGGAAGTTGGAGCTCAGCATAGGAGGTAAGAATATGAATTCCCATCGAATGGCAGTCGCTATTATCATGATTGCCATGTTTGCCGCCTTTCCGTCAATTTTATTGGTAGATGGAGAAGATTTGACTCAATCAGATTATGAGCAGTACATTTCGAATTTTGTTGGAGCTGCCTCGTATCAGCTGCCCGAACCGGCTTCTACCTTGTCATCCCTTATCCTGAGTTCTCCGGATCTCACGAAGGGTGCGCTAAGAAATTGGGCATACAATAATTTGCTGTCGACGACGCGTAACCTGATGGATGCCGATCAGAGTGGCAATAAGGAGCAAATAGATTACTACAATAATCAGCTGGGTCGCTGGCAAGCCGTGTATTCCTGCCTGAATGGGGATTGCGGGAATATGCAACAATTGGAGGCAGGTTCTGGAACAGAACCGGCAGCGACAGATCAGGGCACAACTGCCACAACACCTACCACGGGAAGACTTGCCGCTAATGGAACAAGTTATCAAAAAGGGGCGCTTCTCACGGGTCCGGTATCTCTTCCAGCCAACTGGACTGATCCCCAAGATATCCTCTTTCTAGATCAGGGCCGGCCTTACATCATTGTGGGAGAGGGGACATGCAGCCTCTGGGATAATCCGCCTGAACCGGATGGTGTAGATTCTTGTTTCGTTTATGCAAAATGGCGAATTGGAGACGTACCGCAAATATGGGGTCAGATGGAATTGGTCGACCCTTCGGTTCATTTGAGCGATCTCATAGAAAGTGATACTGGAAGACCGGCTGAATACAATCCATCCCATGTCTATGAGGCAGTTGTCTTCGGGGAGGGAAAGATGCTTAAAGCCCGTGTCTTCGATGGAGGAGGCTATAGCGATAACCACGGAGAATTGAGAATCAGTGTCTACCGGGCAATCTAACAACGCTGGACTGGGATAGAATTATAATTTCAACTCAGTACATAGCACGTGGCCTTTAAGCCATATTCTTTTTTCTTCGAAAAGTTTTGCCTGCATGATGAGCCACAGGATATTATTATCGGGATATTTTTTGGATCACTGTGCATTATTTCACTTCCTCACGCTGAAAAGCCACACCCCTCGCCCATGTAGCCACTGCTCTCTCCAAGACCCCCAGGCGAGCCCCAAGTTCCTCCGGATCAATTTTTACCAAAGAATTAATCCTATCTGCTGTAATTACCTTTTCTACTGCGTCAACCTCATAAATTATCCGATAATCGCCTACTCGAAGACGATAGAGTCTTTCTGACCCAGATACTTGATCGATTGAGGGGGAAATGGCTCAAATTCAAGTTTCTCAATTTTTTCCATCGATCGCGAGATGATCTCGGCAGGCAGGCGACGCAGGTCTTTTTCTACGGATGGCTTGAAGTCAATTCTAAACGATGCCATCTCGCTTCAGCCTTCGCTTCATCTCTTCTAAGCTAATGGTTCTGCTCATTCCTGCGCTCAGCAACGACCGCAAGATCGTGAAGATCCTCAGTCATCTGCTCATAGCGTTCTATGGAAAGAATAACTCCTTTTCTATTGCCTTTAGCATCGATTATGTATTGCTCGTCGGATATGCCTGCCATAGATTCACCTGGACGCACGTTTGCGCGTTACGGAGTTAGAGTTATTCTTCATGGTTTAAATAGATGGGGTGAAGGAAGATATTGGCCTATGTTTGCCGGTCCAACCTACATGCCATCGCCTAAATATACGGTTACCATTAGCAACTCTCATCAAAGCGACGACGAACGAATCCATCCACAAAAATCCCATGATCCTCTGAGCAGGGTTCATGCCTAGAGTATGAAAAACCAGTTTGAATCATAGGTAAAGCTGATATGGCAAAATTTCACGTCTCTGCGATCTCTGCGTCTCTGCGGTTAATATTCGTAGCGGAATAATCAAACCCGGGGGTTACTGAATAAAACCGCAGAGTCGCAGAGCGCACGGAGGACGAACGAACGGAGACGACTATTAACCTGGATATTTGACCCATAGCCTAATCCTTAATCACGTGATAATCCCTTGACCTCTGCTGGCCCGCCCGTCGGCTGCCTCAGTGAGGGCGGGCTGCCCTCCGGGCCGGGCATCGCTTCGGGGTGCGGCTCGGGCTCGGGGGCCCGCCTGCGTGCGCTCGTGTGCGGGGGCAGGAAGCCGGTCGCAGCCTATGGGTCCGGTGGGAATGGAGACCGGTTATGGCTGCTTTTCCGGGAGCTGGATTCTAGGGAAGCAGTGCATTCGGTTGCCATTACTATTAGCAGAAAATTATAACATAATATCTAACGATCCCAGCACAGAGCGCACAGAGGACGCACAGATCTCTTTACGTAAGTTCTTGGAAGACGAGGCTGATATCTACACCCTGGAAGACCTGAAAGTCAGATACAAATGAAAGGCAAGATCATTGCTATTCCTTTTCCATTAAGAAATGCCCGGCTTCAAGATCTCAGGGCTAAAAAGGGATTCCGTTATACAGTTGAACAAGCTGGCAACAATAGATAAATCTCTGATTGAAGGCGAGTTTCGGAGAGATCGAGTCCGGCCTTAAAAAAGGAAGTTAGAAGGAAATTGATAGAGATACTTGAACTATTTAAGTTGTTTTCCCTTCGATCACTTCACCTTGATTGTCTTGTCCGCGATATCGCTCAATACATTAAACGCCTGATCTTCAACCTTGACTACGGCGATATATTCACCCATGCCAGCGTTCGATCGCAATAGTTTGAGATCGTAATGGGAAAATGGAGAGCCAGAGAGCACCATCGGTCCCGTTATCTTTGATGCAGCCTCATCTTGACTGGCGGGTACCATCATATTGATAAAACCGATCTTGCTCGTTCCTTTGATTATAGTAATATTATTTGTAGCGAACTTCTGGTAATCCGTGCCGGGCGCTGTGATATTCAGGACATCCCGCGATAGGTAATGAGTAAATCCATACGAATCGATTAATGCATTAAGCTGGCCATCCTCTCCGAAATAAGCACTTGCGGTGAAGTTCACGCTTTTATTCAGCTCAATGATGCAGGGGGCAGAGTATGTCAACAAATTGCTTAAATTCGCCATGACTCCCAGATTATTGATTGCGAATAATGCACCCCCATCCTGGCCATTTGCTGAAATCCTAAACTGGGCTGCCGGCCAGGAGAACTCGGCTTCGGCGCTATGGCCCGTCATCTCCACCACCCGTGCCCAGACGATCTCCCTGGTCTTGTTGTCCACAACGTACTCCGTGGCGCTCTTAAGATTGCCGTCAGGGTCTGTAGCCATTACCTTCATTATCGAGGGGCTCTTGACGCTTGCCGTATCGGAGACAACGTCAATGCTAAGGTTGGGTTCTGGAGAGTGTCCGATGGCCTGAATCATCCAGTTGGTCTGGTTCTGAGTACTATTTTGCACACTCCAATTCAATATTCTGTTGGGATTTCTGGAGACCAGAACAGATCTGCCTGATGAAGGAGACGTATCAACTCCCTGCCAGACGCCGGCGAACTCGAAGAAGGCGATGAGAAAATCGCCGGAGACCCTGACATCAGGCAAGTCAACCAATGACCAGGTTAGGTTATCATCGAAATATGCACTTGCTTTATCTGTAATCTTGCACAGAAGAGATAGGTTTTGATCCCAAACCTCGATTACAAACATTTCAGATTCGGACGGCACAACCAGCTTTCCTAAAATGGCCACCTGGGATATGCTCCAATTATCGGACGGCGCTGTGAAGACCACGCCGTGGCCTCTGTGTTCATCGATCCAGGCGGCATCTTCTATACTGCCGTCATCATAAGTCAAGCTTACCATACCAGCGCTGACACAATTTAGGGTTAATAATACAGCAATTGCCACGATTATCCAAATCTTGCTCATTACTTTCATCCTCTTCATCTGTATTAATCACAATTTATTTAAAATATCACCGTGGTTTCACCTTCAATCTGACCCCGTCCTTGCCGGTGATCACCACCATCTCGCCCTTCTCTACGGTATCTTCAGTTTCTGCCTGCCAGTACTCTCCCTGAAAAAGCACATAGCCCTCGTGGTCCAGCCTGTCGATGGCCATTGCCTCCTCTCCAACAATACGGCCCAGCACCGGAACGGAAAACCGGGCTCGTGCTACCTTATAGATGGCAAAGGCCAGGAATGCTCCCAAAATAAGCGAGGGCAGGATGATGGCTAGGGCCATGGACCGCTGGTAGCCGCCCGGCACATACCACTGGGGAAAGCTGGTAGGAATAAGAAGGATGCTGC
This sequence comes from uncultured Methanotrichaceae archaeon, assembly GCA_964633785.1. GTDB lineage: Archaea > Halobacteriota > Methanosarcinia > Methanotrichales > Methanotrichaceae > Methanothrix. Next base: position 36,688 of record CAZWHG010000013.1, on the reverse strand, counting down.
CCACGACCACGCATACCAGCCCGGCAGTCGCCAGTATTCCAAAAGAATGACTGTGCAGCTCCGCCAAAATCAGACCCAGTCCAAGCAGCAACAGAAAAACAGCACTGATATTCACATTATAGCCCAGTCCAATCAACCCCAACGCCAGGGCCACCACGCCCAAGGCCTCCGATCCAATGCCGGGGCTGGACAGGCCGAAAATGAGGGCATAAAGGCCAACCAGCATGAGCAGCCCGGCCATCGTCGGATCGGAGAGAAGCACTAAGAGCTGCAATTTTATGGGCGGCAAAAAATTCTTTACTTCGACGGCTGCAGTGAGCAGGGTAGTATTCTTGACACGACTGCCGTTAATCTGATTCGCCAGAATCTCGGGAGAAGGTGCAATATACTCGATCACGCCATAATTCTTAGCCTCATCAGCATTCAGATTCAGATTGGAGACGACGAACTCTTTGGCGGCGGTCGTGTTTCGTCCGTGTGCTCTTGCCTTTTCCTCAATCAAGGCCACAATGGCATTGGTGGTCTTGCTGTCGTTGATGGACTCAGCTTCGCCCAACGCAGAGAGGCGTACTGGCTGGGCCGAGCCTATGATGCCGTGCGGCGCCATTGCCGCCACATCGGAACTCATCAGGATGATTGTTCCTGCCGACCAGGCCGCGGCACCCGCGGGATAGACGAAGGCAATGACTGGGATTTCTGTATCCTCCATCAGCCGGAGGATTTCATAGGTCTCGGTCAGGCCGCCGCCCGGTGTATCCAATAAGAGCATCACCGCCTGAAAGCCGCCCGCCTCTGCCTCCAGCAAGGCCGCAGCAACGATATCATCGCTGGCCGGCGTGATCGGTCCCTGCAATTCTACTGCCAAAACCGGTCCGGGAACGGCATAGGCAATGGGGAGCGCCGACAATAACATTAGCAGGAGCGATAACAGGAAAAATAGGGCATCTCTATGCTTCCCGGGAGAAGAGAGTCGGCCCGTTCTTTTCACAAATTCCGAGCAGGACAGACTCTTCGCCATCTGTTTTTTCATCTCCTGGTTCTTGCCGCCTCGCTCTCAGCTTCTCTCAAGGCATCTTTCTTAGCCTCGTCTTTTCGGGATGTTTCCCTATCAGAAAGCTCCCGGTTCAAGGCGGCCGTCAGGCCGACAATCGGACCGGTCCCAGCGTCCCCACTGGGTGTAACCACAATGAGCGTCTTCTCCCTGGCGATATCGACCAGCGTCTGCAGCTCCCGTAGCTTGAGAGCAGCAGGCACTTCTTCATAAAGCCGGGCGGCATCGGTCATGGTCTTGGAGGCCTGGAACTCGCCGTCGGCCAGGATTATGCGCGACCTCTTTTCTCTTTCCGATTCAGCCTGCTTGGCGATCGCTCTTCTCATAGACTCGGGCAGAGATACATCTCTTAGTGTGACTGCAGTAACTTTGATCCCCCAGGGATCAGTGTGCTGGTCCAGGATGGCCTGCAGTTTCTTGTTCAATTCGTCGCGCTTGGAGAGCAGATCGTCCAGTTCAATCTGTCCCAGAACGTCCCGCAAGGTGGTCTGTGCCAGCAAAGAGGTAGCAAGCTTGTAATTTTCCACCTGTATGATGGCCAGAGATGGATCCACAACCCGGTAGTAGATGACTGCATCCACTTCCACGCTCACATTGTCCTTGGTAATGACCACCTGCTTGGCCACATCGATAGTAAAGACCCTCAGGTCAAGCAGGATGACGCGATCGATGATGGGGATAATGAAGAATATGCCGGGACCTTTCACTCCGGAAAAGCGCCCCAAGCGAAATATAACAACTCGTTCATACTCCCGAACGATCTTTATAGCCTGTGATAAAATAATAAACGCTACCAGAAGAGCTATTGGAGTAGATAGACCAATTTCAGCCAAATAAACACCAATTACTGATTGTACTTCTTGTCTTAAATAGATACCCTGCCGTAGAAACCTACGGCTGACCCCGACATCAATAATCAATAAATTGTAAATCAGGTCCAAGAACTAGACCCGTGCAACCTCGGGTCTATTTCTTGAACTCAGTATAACCGCACTTGCCGCAGCTTTGCCTGTCGACATGGCTGGCCAGGAATACGCCATTTCCGCACCTGGGACAGACCGATCTCTTGGACTTGATAGAGTCGCCGGTTACCTCGTAGAACCTGGAGTGGCCCACAACCGCGCCTTTCTTGGCACCCTTTTTGGTAGCCATCTAGCTAGGCCTCCGTCTTGGCTTCTTGCGGCTTGGTGAAAGTATTGCGCTCAATGATATGAGCTCTCTCTATTTCCTTGGCCCTCTCAGCAGTCTCGTAGATCTTGGCATATCCTATTGTCTCGCGCTTTCCAAACTCGGTCTTCAGGCTGTCCACATAGACCAAACCTACCTTAGAGTTTTGAGTTGCCGCCAGCCTCTCCACGACGCTCTTTCGAGAAGGCGTCGATTCATCGTGAATAACCCTGAAAACAAGCTCTCGCCGGTTCAAGATGGTGTTGTTCTTTGCTTCTATTACTTGAATATCCAAACTTCATTCCTCCACAATCATTTGTTTCATGAATTCTTCGATATGCAGCTTCCTTTCCGCAGTAACATCAACCAGAACGCTTCCCTCATTGGGCTGGCCGTAGACGACCACAGAGCCCAGCGGCGCATAGAGAATGGCAGGAAGCGTTGCCAGATCTTCTTCGCCCTCTACTATAATCTTTACATGCCTGGTGCCATGCAGAGATTCCCGGATCAGGTCTATAAGATCTTTGGTGATGGTTGCCGCCGGATTTTTTACCCTTACCGTCTTATAGCTTTCGTGATCCAGCATCTCTATGACCTGATCAGTAACCGGCATCCTCTTAGTCTTATTGTCCACGACTAACAGATCCGGCACGATGGATGCCTTCAAGAGATAGAAGGCAGTCATATCACCGATCGCAACAACTTTCTTGGCAGAATGGAGCTCCTTTTCCATGGCAGTTACGCACTCTTGGCCGTTTCCTTTGTATAGCTTGCCGAGCGGCTCTTTAAGCGTTGTGCGCAGCTTATCGGGGAGAAGGAGGAGACGCAATTTTAACGCACCTTCAAAGCATATCTGCCGGGAAGGGTAATCTCCAGCTTTTTCGCGAGGATCGATTCCTTGGGATCGATGATCACGACATATCCACTCCAGTCCTTGCTTAGCGAGGCCGAATTACAGATAGGACAGACCTGACCTTCTACGATTCTGCGACATTCTCTACATGCCTGCTCTGTCATTTCGCCTCTGCCTCACACGTACCTTCAGCACCGGTACTGCCCTCTAGCCACTCCAACCTTCCCAGGCCCGTCTGCCTCATGGTGAGCCCAATCTTGCTCTCACGAGGCTCTTTTTCATTCAGGCTTACGGCAATAACCCTGGCTCGAACCTTATCTCCTTCACCTAAGGACTTGCTCGACTCTTTGCTGACCAGCCGCGCGTTCTTTTCATCATAAGATATATACTCATTGGTGATCTGGCTCACATGCAGGAGGCCATCGAATGGTCCTAATGAGAGAAAAGCTCCGAATTTAACTATTTCCACAACCTCGCCTTCGATGATCTCCTGCATCTCGGGCTTAAAGACGAGGGCATCAAAATTGACTTCGTAGTAAATAGATCCATCACCTGCCAGGATGTGACCTTCTCCAATGTCATCTGCTCCGAGTACGGCCACGATGGTTCCCAGTGACTTGTCAACTACTGCCTCATATTTTTCGCGCAGTGACTTATCCACTGCCGCTTCGAGGGGATCACCCAGATGATCCGGTTCTATCTTGGCCACACCCTTAAGCTTCATCTTCTTATACATCTAGTACTCCTTCTTCGACGCCTCTAGATATTGCCCCTGGCGCAGGTATACTACGGTGATGCCTTTACTAAATAACCTTTTCTTTAAAGCTTTGTCATTGGTAAAGACAGCCGCACCCGTCTCTAGGGCAAGCTCAATGATTGCCTGATCGGCATTATAATTGTCCACCCCAACAGCACGGCAGCCTTTCGCAAGGCTCAGTGCCACGCGGGCGGCAATTTTATCCTTTCCTTTGTCGGCCCGCGTTGCCAGCGAGCGAAGCTCTCCCAGCACACAGGCCGGGACCAGCCACTCTGCATACCCCAAGCGCAGGAGCTCGCTGAAGATGTCTACGTTGAACTGCTCGGGTACCATCAATGCGTTGGTATCGAGAATGACCTTTATGCTACCGGCATCGATGTATGCATTCATGCTACTCGGTAATAGTGCCAACGCCGATAAGACGCCATCTGGCGCCAATTCGCCTGCTAACTGCCACGCGTTCTCCTTTCTCTGCACATACAGGCCTCTTGAGCTGCACCTGGACAATGCCGCCCTCACGAGCACTGGTTACGACACCGACCGTTGTGGCCGTGCCGACATTGAGCATCAAGGGTTCGCTGGAGTGAATAGGCTCAACGCTCGACTCGTCTGTGACGCCCACGACACGCTCCAAAAGCCGCATATTCATGGTAAATGCACTCCTTGCGGGCGGAAGTTTGCCAGGCTCTCCAGCCACCTGTCCCACCAAAGCATCGCTCTTGGTCATGACAGGGTCGAGCAACGTGCCCACGCCCATCAGGCCCCCAGGAGTGATCTCATCCTGGACTTGTTTGCCTGCCAGCAGCGTTATCACCTTAGTCTGGATTGGAACCCATTGTTTCCTGCCCTCGTACTCTACGAGACGACCCGGACAGATCTCTATCTTGTCGCCCGTATGCAAGATGCCCTGACTGAGAGAACCGCCGATGACTCCACCTTTAAGGGCCTCAGGAGTCGCGCCCGGCCGATTTATGTCAAAGGAGCGGGCAATCTTCAGAAGAGCCGGTTTTTTGATATCTCGGACGGGGGTGGGTATAGTCTTCTCGATGGACTCGATGACCATATCGACATTGAGATTCTGCTGAGCGGAAATAGGCACAATTGGCGCATTCTCAGCCACGGTGCCCTTTATGAAATCCTTGATCTGGCGATAGTGCTCCATTACTTGCTCACGGGACATGAGATCGATCTTATTTTGCACTATCACGATCTTGTCGATGCCTGTGATGTTGAGGGCCATGAGATGCTCTTTGGTCTGGGGCTGGGGGCAGGGCTCATTAGCGGATATAACCAGCACGGCCCCATCCATGATAGCCGCTCCGCAGAGCATGGTGGCCATGAGTGTCTCGTGACCGGGGGAGTCTACGAAAGAAACGGTGCGTAAAACCTGGGTCTCTTTGCCGCAATGCGAGCAAATCTCATCTACAGTGTAAGCATCCGGCTCGGGACAGCTTGGGCACTTTCGGAAGGTTGCATCTGCATACCCCAGGCGGATGGAGATGCCCCTTTTAACTTCCTCGCTGTGCTGATCGGTCCACACGCCCGAGAGTGATTTTACAAGGGTGGTTTTGCCGTGATCGACATGGCCCACCATGCCGATGTTGACCTCCGGTTTAGGGGCCGCAGGCTTCTTCGCCTCGGCTTTTGTTTCTGAACTAGCTTCAGATTTGATATCGGATTTTGCCAAATTGAAATCTCCTTAAGGATTGTAATGACCAGGAATTGATGGTGATCACTATATAAATACTTCCCGACCAAGCTACCTGCCAGCTTTCACCTGAGACCGTTCGCAAAAGTCCTGGCCCCGGGTCTCTGGAGTCCTCGCAGGCCTTCGGGACGCCCTTTTGCATCCACTTCGTGCTGCTCGCGAAAAGAAACGTCCGCTACTCTCAACCGTTTCAATTCCATCCGTTTGGTTAAGATAGCCTTAAAATCCGGCCCACTTGTCGAGGGAAATTCTATTTCTTAATAAATCCGGCAATGATCAGCAGTACAATGGCCCCCAGGATGGATGTAATCCAGCCGCCTAAGCCGGATGTGCCCAAGAGACCGCCAAAGATGGCTCCACCAATTACAGAGCCCACAATGCCGACCACTATGTTCCCTACAAGGCCGAAGCCGTGTCCTACCCAAGCCTTTCCTGCGATCCAGCCGATGATAGCCCCTATGATCAGCCAGCCTATGAACGAAAATATGCCAAACATGAAGATCCGCCCTTCCACTCCACAACGGAAAGCTCTCGAGAAAGGAGCTTCACCATGTTAGGAGCCATGGAAGATTTCCTTTTGGTAAACATTGAGACTTATTTCTATAAATTATTTTGGAGGTTTAAGTGCCAGTCAGGGCTCAGGCAGATATCTCCACATGGAAGGCTCTCGTGTCGGCCACAATATTCTCCCAGGACCTTTTGTAGACAAAGTAGATTGTGCTCTTGCCCAGCTTTATGGGCAGGAAGGCAAAGACGGAAGTTCCCCCTGCGCCCACCCGCTTCGTCCCTGAGGCGGCCCTATCAAACTGGGCGCTCTCCTGTTTGAGCATGACATAATCGTAATCAGCCTTCCACTCATAGCCCGTGGTGGGATTGGAGGGAAGGGAGATGGTAAAGGGTTCGTTAACCCTGGCACGGATGAGCTCGACTTCTGTCTGCTTTTCATCAGGTATTAGGTAATTATCCACAGGATACATTAGGGGATAAAAATCTATATTCTTTTCGTTGAGTATCACGGGCTGATCGCCAATTCCGTCGTTATTCTCATCAGTTTCATTGTAATCAGCCCAGTAGTTGCCCAGACGACTTCTAAGCACCCGGCTGCCGTACTGGTAGTTAATCCTGTCACTGGAATTCCAGGATGCGGCATCTTCCGGGCAGACGCTCTTCTTGCCGGCAAAGTCGTTGAGATAAATGCCTGCGGGAAGGATGACCTCAAGAGTGCAGTTCTCGCTGCTGGCGGCCAGGCCATCCGGGCTGGAAGGCCCGCCGATCTTAAAGCCCTGCAAGGATGCGCCGTAGCCGGCCAGGATTATCCGGCCGCTTTGCGGCGCGAGAACGGGCCTGCCCCGGCCCGTATCCAGGCCGTGCAGGAACACACTCTTGCTGATGAGAAGCGATTCGTTGTAAATACCGCTTTCCACGACGATCGAATCCCGGGGGGAAGAGGCATCGATCGCGAACTGGACTGTCGTGTAATCGCACCCCTGGGAGCAGACCCTTGTCTCGGCAAGAGAGGGCGAGAGCATGGGGATTGCCATGAGGCCGAACAGGGCGATCAGGGCAGGAATAAATAATCTTTTGTAATCGGGCATGGTATTTGATAGTAAACCCTCAAAATTTAATAGTCTTTCTAATTGAAAATGCAAAGGAAATAATCATGTCGGGAAATGTTTTAGGCGAGAGAGAGCTGATCCGGCGCATATCCGAGATTCTGGGCGGTGTGGAGAACGACGACTGCGCCGTGATTGATGCAGGCGAGCGCTATTTGGTAGCTACTACGGACATGCTACACCGGAAGACGGACTTTCCTGATATCATGAATCCCTGGCAGATGGGCTGGATGGCGGTAGCTGTGAATTTGAGCGATATCGCCGCCATGGGCGCAGAGCCGGCGGGCGTGCTCATTGCCACGGGACTGCCGCCGGAGGCGGACCTCTATTTCATCGATGAGCTTTTTTCCGGTTTTGGCGACTGCGCCGCTTACTACGGCACGCGCATCATTGGAGGCGACACCGACTCGCATGAGGAGCTGACCATCACGGGAACGGCCCTGGGCTTTGTGGAAAAGGATCTGGTGCTGCGACGGCACGGCGCGCGTCCGGGCGACCTGCTCTGCACCACCGGTGCCTTGGGCGGCGCGGGCGGGGGGCTGTGGGCCTGGCAGCAGGGCAGGCTTGATAGCCCGTTGATCACGCGGCTGCTGGAGCCCGAGCCTCGCCTCGCCGAAGGCCGCGCGCTGGCCCAGAGCCGGGCTGTCACGGCGATGATGGACAACAGCGACGGCCTGGCGCTATCGCTGTCCGACCTCGCCGGGGTGAGCTGTGCGGGCTTTGTGGTGCAGGAGGAGGCGCTGCCCGTGGCTGCTGGCCTAGTGGAGATGGTGGGGCAGGAAGAGGCGCTGGAAGTGGTGATGAGCGCGGGCGGAGACTTCGAACTGGTATTCACCGTGCGGCCTGGGTGGGTGGAGGCGGCCCGGCGGGCCTGCGCCCTAAAGGTGATCGGAGAGGTGGTGGAGGAGGGAATCTGGATGGAGCGGGGAGGCCAGAGGCGACGGGTGGAGGAAAGGGGGTACGAGCACAGTATTGGGGGAATGGATTGAACTTCAGGCAGACATCTTGAAGATTATTATGCTTCTTGCTTGTTCCAGCAATAGATCTGTGAAGCGGGCCGCCTGGGCGAGTCAGGGAACTTTCAGGCCGTCCGGGTGGGCATCGAGCCTGGGTCAGGTGTGGCTCTTCCCCGGCCGGAGCTCCGAACATATGAGCAACAAGACGGTGCTCCGGACCATAGACCGCCTGGCAGAAGAGGCCGGGGTCCAGGAGGTTTCGTGCCGGCAGAAGATCTCTCGGAGGAAGGTCACGCCACACATTCTCAGGCATAGCCATGTGGTGAATGAGCTCATGGCGGGCGTGCCGGTGCCTATGATTCAGATAGCCGGGTGGGGCACAAGAGGCTCTCTACGACGGAGATCTACGCCACCGTGGCGCCGGCCCCTGGTGAAGGAGGCTTACTATCTGCATGGATTTGGGCCGGGGAGTGCAAGGGTCTAAAAGCGGCTCGATTGGAAGTTATGCTTGTATAACCTGCTAGTCTTCCGCTCATTTCTCACTTGGCCTGGACGGTTATGAATTCGGTTCTGACAAACAAACTAGGATGCTATGGTTTATCGACAATTGTCCGTTCTCGAAAAATCGCAGCCTATAACTCCAAAATATGAAATAAAACCTGGAGCGAAACATCAGACCTTATGAGGGTGAAAGCATGTTTCTAAAAATATGCCGGACACTTATACTGGCCTAGATGACTATGTATAACTTGCGAGAGAACAAAACTAAATTTATCAACCAGACAGATGGCATGCGCTAAATTTACTAAGTAAATCAGTCGTTTGATGTCGATTTTCAAGTAAGAACGCATTTACGAAATTTTATTTTAAAAAAGAATACCCCATAGCTTGCTGCGTGGGTCCGCCGCCGTTTCACTTTATAAATTTTACAATATTGTTTACAATATCCTGTAAAGGCTGTCCCAAAGACGCTAGGCTCATTAAAGGGACTATCTCAGACAAGGCAAGCTGCCTAAGGATTTTGGTGTTAAATGGCCATGTTGGATAATTTAGGAGCACGTCATATTTTTTGCGCAAAATATCTAGTTGTCTCCTTTTGTCTTCCTCCTCAGAATCTAACTCGCCTTTTTTATGAAGTTCCTCCTCTAACTGGGTAATCAATTTTCCGATTCCATATAGCTTTCGGGCTGCAGCGTCATGATTATGCTTCAACACTCCATGTACACAATACAATGGCCAGAAGAATGCCATAAGTCCTAATAATGTAATTATAAATAATAAAGCATAAAAATATCTTGTAAAATCGTAATCAGGACCAAACCGAGGCCATATGAGGATCCATCCTCCAAAAAAAGTTCCTGGGACTGCAAGGATTATTGTATTCCAAAGACATAAATATCCAAGAGAAGATAAACCTCCGCATCCATCAGGATGTTCCAATTGTGCCTTCAGGTTGAACCCTATGGTGAGTTTTCTGATCTCCCATCCCACAACAATCATACGCCAGGCCATAAGGCCAACGACGAAGAAAGCAGAGGATTCTAATGCGTAAACTGCGTAATCCTCATAGTATCCATACAACCGATGCCATATCGTGAAGATGATGGCACACATGATTCCCATTAGCAATTGACCTAGTTTGTGGTTGAGAAGGCTCTGAAACTCTTTTATGAAGGTGAGGTACTGTTCATCCAAAGGTGCTAGATTTTTGGCGAGACTGGCTCCTTCCTTTTTGTTTTTTTCATACTTTCCAGCAACATTTCCAAGATTCCAAAGGCTTCGCAAAGTTCCAGGGATCAATTGCATCAGGACTAGAAAGGCCAAAAGAGACAACCCTACGGCTACAATGCCTGAAAGGTACATAATATCAGCCAGATTCATGACATACACGACTATAGCAAAGAATAGGACCGCTAGTGCGAAAGTTTTTAGAAATAGCCTTATGCTATCGTTTTGCATCCATTGAAAGTGCTCCATCGCCAAATTAACTTCTTCATTACCATTCTCAGTCTTTTCTTCATTCGCTGGCTTTTTATTACTATTTTGGTCAGCTAAATAAATCATAATGACAAAATTTGATATTGCGTTAGGATTCAAAGTCAAAACCACCTATACTTATTGTAGAATTAATCGTTATATAGATTTAAACTCTTCTGAAACGGCCAAGGAAATCTTCGGTTGTGAATGGACCATCAGACACATTAGATCAACTTTTTTTTATTAGTATTGGAGCGTTGGATAGAGCTCTTGTCCCCAACGCATCAAGCACTATTCTCCCCCTTTTTGTGATTTTAGACGGCTCCGATTAGTATATGTAACTCGTCAAATAGGCACCAAAATTTGGCGGTCCTTCGGTCCATGCGATATTTTATAAGTACAGATCCAGTCTTGTTATCCTTTATGGTGCGCTACGTAAAATGTCCTTGCAAGAACCGTAGCCCAAAATAGCTTTTGAGCTGTTTTTCATCACATCGAGATTTGTACAATCTGGTGCGTACAACTTGCAGTAGTTCTATGTCATTTTTTAAGGATTTATTGAAAATATCATCGACTATCTTCAGAATAGCGATGAGCCCATAAAATATCGATTATGCTGGATGAGATAAATGGAGCTGCGGGCTTGGCCAGTCCTCAAGCCCGAATCGCTCCGACTTAATTGCCTCTCTCCTCCTAATGGCTGGCGTTCTGGGAGGAATGAAGGATGAGTCAGGCTATAAGTCTTTTCTTGAGAAGGCGGAGCATGAATGAAACCGGATGCTTGTGGATCTCATGAAAGATGGATAAGAAGGAGGGGGGAGAAAGTCAATTGGATGTAGGAGGGAAAAATGGCCATCGACTTTCGCCAATATACTATACGTCAATTGCCGAGATAAAAGGTTTTCGCTTCAAGTTAGAAAAGACCTCTCTCCAACAAGAAGAAATAACCAAAGAGAAACAGATATCAAGTCTCAGGCAGGCCAGCGCCAAATCCACAGCGTCCTTTTAGAAGGAGCCAATCGCCGCGAAGTGATGGCTTGACCCTGCCGAAGCTCGACTTTTAAACCGGGCTTTGAAGGCGGCACAAGCGCCGGAATCTCGCACAGCGTCCGTTTGCGGGAACCCGTTCTCATGGGGCCTCGTGCCGCCCTCTTGCTTTTGATTTGACTTTTGCCGTTTCATGCCCCGACCGTGTATTAGCGTGAGATCCAGCGGATTACTGCGCCTGTTACAGCGCGCAACTTTTTCAGCCCGCCGAAATATCTGCCTCACAGGCCCGTAGCCAAATGCAGTGCCACGACGGCATGCATCTCCTGTACCAAGGGATCAAGATCATCCAGCCCTTAGGAGCTAACGGCATGTTGCTCCATGGTGAAGCAAACACCCTTGTCATCAGAGCATCATCGGATACGTTAAGCCCACGGCACGCCCGCCACCCTATTCAATGGTACGAAGCGGCAAACTAAATATATAATAGTTATAGATATTTGTAGTTGGCGGTCAAGGACCGCCATTACTGGAAATAGATGGATAATTGAGCCGGACTGGCGTCCGGGCTCAAGCGGTAATCTTGGTCTTGGCGATGTACTTGATCAGCTCTGAGCCGATCCTGGCCTTCCTCTGAATCTGATTGGCCACATCGTCCGCGGAGGCGCCGCCGGCTGCCAGGGCGCGAATCTCCTCCAGCGTGCCGTCTTCCACGGTGAAGTACTCATCCAGGTCTTTTCTGTGTCCCCACACGTCGCCTTCCAGCATCTCAACGCCCTGCATCTCCAGGAATACCTGGATGGCACTGGACATAGTCTTGTGGTAGGATGGAGAAACCTGAATCATCCTCAGCCTGGGGCATCTCTGCATCAAGTTAAGGAAATCTACATTGCTGGCCCGGAAGGCCAGGTGAACTGTCTTCTCATTCGGATTTCAAAATGGGGATCTCATTTCTGGCGCTGATTACTCTAATTCTCATTTTACACTCCAGACTCTAAGATGCATTTCCTAATATTAATAGACACTTCGGCGTAATATCGTCATTAAAATTCTGGACTTAGTAATGAGCTGGAGCGAGGAGATTGATATCCCATTAAACTGCGAAAAAGGTGCGAGAGGCTGTGAGAGATTCAGCCTGATCCCAACCATTATGCCAATGGTATCATGAAAAGATTGGCTATCTTCTAGGCATTGGATGAATTCGTAAGTAAGGTCACGTTCTGCATCGTAATGATGTTCAAGGTCACATTCTGGAGTATAAGAACATTAGTGGCATCATTCGTCATTTCTTTAGTTCGGTTCATTGGCATATCCATAGGCATCGACATCGGCATGCTCATACTCATAGGAATTGACATTGTCATGTTATTTGGCATAGTCTTGTTAACCGGCATTGTCATGTTATCTGACATAGTCTTGTTACCTGGCATTGCCATGTTCTCTTTCGCAGCCAAGGCCACGCCAAAAGAGAGTGCTAAGAGAATGAATGCGAGCATTATTCCAATAAATATGTTGCTTTTCATTTTTCTTCCTCTGATTTTTTTCTTTACGAGTTGATTAGCCAAATGACTTTCGGTCAAGGTTTTCGGTTCAGGATAGAAAGATTACTTTCACAGCAAAGAAATAATCAAGAGAATGAAATATCGAGACTCTGGCGGGCTGGCGCGCCTCGGTAAGGTGGAGCCTGATGGCCTGACCACTGCAATCGATAAAGACGTCCTCATTTTTCTTGGTGGCTTATCGATTGCATTTGTCTATAATGTTGGGATACGGCGCATGAGTTAGGCCCAGTCGCAGCCCATGGCCTTATTGATGGTTTCTCTTACTCCTGCGAAGATGGGCGCAGGCATCACCATCTGCCAGATGCGGGTCATGTTCTCACGATCGTCGTTTCCCATCAGCGGGAACATCCACGCCACCAATTCAGGGAACCGTTCCTTGGGAACGGTGCTGGGCATGATGCCAATCGCCTTCCCTTGATCTTTCTATTACAGGCAACTGCTATGGTGATGGGCGCGGGCGGGAACTTCGAGCTGGTGTTCACCGTGAGGCCGGAGGGGCTGGAGGCGGCACGGCGGGCATGCGAGCTGACGGTAATGGGGGGTGAGGGGATCTGGATGGAGCGGGGGGCAAAAGGCGACGGGTGGAGGCGAGGGGGTGCTAGCACAGTATTTGGGGAAGGGGAATGAGAACTCCGCGTGAAATTTCATAATAATCTATTTAATATATTCCTGCTATCAGTCTATCATGCAGGCTGTCTTAGGCCATCGAGCATTGTCATAAGCATCTTTCCCGTCCTTACTAAGAGGATGACAATGGCGGCAGGCGGCGCATGGTCGCATCAGGCGATATTATGTTCCTGAAAAGCAGTTTTTAATTTTCAGCAATGTTTTTATGCTCATATTGATAATAATTCACCTTTATCCCATAGAATCGGGAATATAGGAGGGTCTTTCCATGAAAGGTTTAATAGCCGCAATACTTCTTTGCCTGGCCCTGGCAGGCGCAGTATCTGGTGTAGAGCAGGCCACAAATAATTCAAGTGAATGCGTCGGATGCAATTCAGAATCGGCAAATGTGACCGAAAATCAGACCGTTACACATATATTTATTCAGCAGGGGACAGGTGGCAGCTTTGTAAATGACGATTCAGGCAACTACACCTTGACCATGACTGATGTAGTTCCCTACACCACATTCTTCGCAGATCGTCCTGCACGTGATGTCGGATTTGCTCAGATGGATAAGTTTCTAAAAGGATTCGACTTTGGGGTCAATAATCCACCTAATGCTGCAATAATACTCCCTGATGAAAACGAAACATCGGATATGGTGATAGTAGAGCTTACTAATCCTCAATATAACGATACAACTGGGACGCTGACATATACGGCAAGTCTGCTCAAGGATTATTCATTTGAGTCTGTATGGTTCCAGGATCAGAAGAGCAAGGTTGATGCTTCGATTCCAAAAAGATTTGGCAATATAACTATGGTGATCGACGACTGTCCATGCGCGCAAGATGGAAGTGGCCAATGCAGCACGAGTACTACTTGCCGAAACGCTTGCTTCAAGGCGAAGCCATTTCCTTGGTGCTACAAGTGCGGTGGATGTTGCCCTTGTTATGATTGCGGAAAAAGTTGCGTAAAACCGCCTGAAAAAGCCGAGAAAACGCCTGAGCACCCAATTAAGGCGACAGGGCCCATTAAATAGGTACAAACAACGTTCAGGCCTATTCTCTTTTTTCCGATCCCAATCATTATTCAATATATTATAATTATGTTCTTATATGGTGCCCATGATGGTGCGCAATAGAAAATCGGCTCGCCGTGATCCTAATGGCTGGCGTTCTTTTTGAAGGACTGAAGGACGAGTCAGCTATAAGTCTTCTTTGAGGAAGCGGAGTATGAATGAAACCGGATGCTCTAGGATCTCATGAAATATGAATAATAAGGAGGGAGGAGAAAGTCAATTGGATGTAGGAGGGAATATTGCCATCGACTTTCGCCATACACCATACGTCAATTGCCGAAATATAAGGCTTTCGGTTCCGGCTAGAAAAGAATGCCTTCTCCACCAAGGAAATCATCAAGAAAAGATATATCGAGTCCCAGGCACTCGGCGCCGCATCCACAGCGCCCTTTGTAGGGGAGCCATTCAATGCGATATGTCCTGACCTGCCCGTAACCCAGGAGGTCACAGCATGATGGACAACAGCGACGGACTGACGCTATCCCTTTCTGACCTGGCAGAGAGGTAGAGCCGGGGGCTTCTTGGTGCTGGAGGAGGCGCTGCCGGCGTCCGAAGGCCTGGGGGAGATGGTGGGGCAGGGAAAAGTGCGAGAATTTGTGATGAGCGCGGAAGGGGACTTCGAGCTGGTGTTCATGGTGAGGCCTGGGGAGCTGGAGGCGGCCCGGTGGGCTTGCAGGCTGACGGTGATCGGAGAGGTGGTGGAGGAGGGATCTGGATGGAGAAGGAGGGCGAGAGGATACGCTTCGCGCCTTCGCATGATTCCTGAATCTCACGCAAACCGCGAAGGGCGCGAAGTTGCATCTTTCCTTAACCGATGACCAGTGAAGCCCGCAGTCTTTCTTTCCCAAAATACGGCTCTCTCCTCGCGTTCGCCTCTTGCAGCAGCTGCATAATCTTCTCGCAGTCGCAGGTGCCGATCTCTACCAGATTGTCGCTGCGCAGCAGGCAGGGCTTGATCTTCCCGTCAGAGGTGACACGCAGGCGCGTGCAGTTGGCGCAAAACTCGGTGTTGTCCATGGGCCGCACCACCTCCACCTCTGCTCCGTCCAAGAAGTACTTCTTGCGCCGGTGCATCTCCCGGACGCGGACGCGCTCCGCCCGCGCAGCCAGCCGGCGCTCGATGGCGTCGATGTCTCCGGAAAGGCCCTGGTGGCGCAGGTCCAGCAGCTCGATAAGCTGCAGTATCAGGCCCTTATCCCGGCAAAAATCGATCAGATCAGGAATCTCGGCCTCGTTCTCCCTCAAGACGACGACATTCAGCTTGATGGGCGCTAGATCTGCGGCCCGGGCGGCATCAATTCCCGCCAGAACCTTCTCCAGATCGCCCTCCCGCCCACCCGTGATGGACCGGTAGGTTTGCGGCTGCAGCGAGTCCAGGCTGACATTGACCCGGTCCAGCCCCGCCTGCGCCAGCGGCCCGGCCTGCTCGGCTAAAAATATGCCGTTTGTGGTCAAAGATATGTCCAGGTCTTGGGGCATCTGGGCGATCAGTCCTGCTAAACCGCAGCGTAGCAGGGGCTCTCCCCCCGTGAACTTCAGGGAGCGAACGCCCAGGGCCGCAGCCGCCCAGGCAACGCTCACTATCATTTCATCCGAGATTTCTCCATTGGGCCTTGCCTCGCCCTCGTGGTGGCAGTAAATGCAATTGAGATTGCAGCGAGGAGTAAGAGCGATCCGCAGGCCTGTAACAGTGCGGCCAAAGGAGTCCACCATCATGCCTGGCATTAAAAGACTGCTGATGTTGCTGCTAGTATTAATATCAGTACTCAATCTCGCCCAGGCTGCGCTTGAGGTAGGAAAGCAGCGTCGTGCTTACGATCATGCAGATGGCCAGGCCCGAGAGCAGCTCCTCCCAGGATTGCCGGTGCGCCGTCAGGCCATAAATTATGCCGCCGGAAAGCATTGTGAGCATCAGGGTTGCGATGAGCGATACCAGCAGGGACCACATAATGGAACCCACCTCGTAGCGCTCGAAAAATGAAGCGGAAAGGACGAACGATATTGCCGCCATTGTGAGAATTATGGACAAAGGCAAAGAGGAGCCATAGCGAAATAGCTGAATGAGGCCCAGGGCAAGAGCAATCATCACCAGCGCCAGCAGGCCGGAAGCGAGGAACGCCTTTAGAATGTAATTGTCAAACCTTAGCTCCACACAAGTCCACCAATGACTTTATAGGACTATATTGAATATAAAGATTGTGTATAGTTACCAGCTTCCGGTCAGTCGCCCCTCCAGGGCCATCTTGCCCAGGCAGGCCTCCACATCCAGCGCTAGCGGCGCGGGCCGCGCTGCCGCCAGGGGCGTTCCAGGCAAGGGCGTAAAACGGTGCGCCCGCACTTTGCCGCCCCTTGCCGCAATCCACCTGACCAGATCAAGGGTCAGACGTTGATCCGCGTCATGCTCAGTGGGCAGGCCAAATATCAGGTCCACCTGCGGCACAAGTCCATAATCCAGGACCAGCTCGCAGGCATCCAGGATCTCAGTGCGCCCGTGGCCCCGGCCAATGCTGCGCAAAACCGCCGGGCTGCCGGACTGGCCTCCCAGGCTCAGGCTCTTATTGGCGCAGTACTTGACTATCAGCTCTAAAGCCGCAGCCGTGACGAACTCCGGCCGGACCTCGGAGGGAAATGTGCCGAAGTAAATGGGCTTTTTCTGTTCGGCCAGAACCTTGAGCAGAGCCTCGACCTTCTCCAGGCGGGGCGTGCGCCCATCTGAGCCATAGGCCAACGAGTTTGGCGAGGTAAAACGTATATCCTTGTGGCGCGAAGCGTACTTCGCAATGACCGGAATCGATCGGTGGCGCATGCAGGTGCCGAAGAGGCGCGGCGTCTGGCAGTAAGTGCAGCCCCAGGGGCAGCCGCGCGAGATCTCCAGTGGCGCCAGGATCTTGGCGAAGGGAGGGTAGGAGTCCAAATCCACAGAGGACCTCTTTTCCGTAAATATTACCCGCCCCTGGCGTTTGTAGGCGATGCCCTTCACGCCGGCCGGATCGCTGCCTTCTCTTATGGCCTGCAGCAATTCAGGCAGCGTCTCCTCTCCCTCACCTATCACCACAAAGTCGAAGTGCTCCAGCACCTCCTCGGGCAAAGCCGAGGGATGAGGTCCGCCCGCGATGTAGACTGCATCCACCGCAGCGCTACATACTTCACGGTAGACCTCCTCTGCCTGGGCACTGGCAAAGCTGTAGAGCATGATGCCTTCTTTCGGCCCGCGGGCAATGCCAGCCTCGATCAGCGGCATAAGAGCGGCAATGCTGTAGGAGTTCTTATTGTTGTAGCGAAACCACGTTTTAATCTGTTTCAATGTGCATCATCCTGGGAGACAAAACAATTTCGATTGAATGGCATTCACCTACGGCTTTTGACCATTCCATTCTCCGCCCCCAATACCAGGTTCATCAGAAGTCCAGGTGCCTGCAAACGAACTGCAATCTGCACTCATGTAAAACTCGAAGCCACCAGTGTGCAGACCTCCCGATTGAATCCAAGTGCCGCTCAACACATTGCCATTCGCCGTCGCATCGACAATTTGTCCCTCATCATGCTCATAGGTTCCTGTAAAAGTGTTCGGCGAAACCTCGTGAAGATTCATAATCACATCGCTCGGAACGCTTTGGCCTGTCCAACCGGTGATCCAGGTGCCACTCCAGTCGCAGCCTTGAGCCAATACCGCCGGTGTACATGCGATCATGGAGACAACTAGAAGCAAAGCAATCTGTCTCATAGATCAATATTTGCTCCTTATAGATAAATAGGCTTGCGATGGTTATTCATTTCTAAAAAAAGTTATTGAAGTTGAGGCAGTTAGCAGATTTCAGGAACTCTGCCAACTGAAAAAATTTTGTTTCGCGGTATCGATCTCTTCATCCTACAACGCTAAATGCACCAGCCAGGTCAACCTGATCCAGTTGTTCAGACAGATCACCGGTGCGGCTATCATAATAGCTATACAAGTAAAAATCTGCCTGATAGCTGCCCAGCTCCGCATCATCAGGAATATGCCAGACAGGGTTGACTAAATAAGTGCTGTCGCCCGGCTCCGCATATACCGGCTCAGGAGGGGAACTGTACCACTGGCCTCTTCGATCCATCACTTCGTAGGAGATCCAAAAAAGATGGCCTACATCACCCGTATTCTTTATCCAGACATTGGCACCACCCTGGTTGGACCCGCGGTACCAGTCACCAGATGGGAAATCGAATGAATCAATCTGGGCAGTGATTGTGTCTGCGCTTACACAGTACACACATATCCATAGTAATAATAGAAGAATGCATGCCAAGACTCTTTTCATGCCTATAACCACCAAACATTTTTTTGCAATTACTATTTATTTTAAGATTATTACTATATAAGGATTTTTAATAGAGAAAAGCTTTCAAAAGGGTATATTTGGCCTTGATCCTTTCATATCCCCAATGGTAGCATCATTTAGATATAATTACAATACAATAAAAAGGAATTACAAAAAAGTGAAAGGAGTTTCAAAAAAGAAACAATAGCTTATCCCTGTTCCTTGGTTCTGCTTTGAAACTCCTGCTGCACATCGCATCCCAGCTTTCCAATGGCATCAGAGCGACACTGCCGGCAATGCTTCATCTGCTTAATGATCTTGCCCAGCTCCTCCTGGATCTTTCTTTTCTCCTCAGGCGAGGGGGGCTTGATGTGGGCAAACTTGTACTGAGGGATGAGTGGCATGACATTATGAATATAAACACCCATGGACTTGATCTTGCGGGCGATGTCGAAGACATGTTTGTCGTTGATGCCGGGAATCAGGACGGTATTAACCTTCACGATCTTCTTCAGCTTCAGAGCTTCTTCAATGCCTTTGAGCTGGTGGTCGCGCAGGATGGTTGCCGCCTCCAGGCCTTCGTACCTTTTGCCTTGATAGGTTACATAATCGTAAATCTGCTGGCCGATCTCTGGGTCTATGGCATTCATAGTAACCGTGATGTTGGAGACGCCTAAGGCATCCAGCTCCTTGATTCTGTCCGGCAAAAGCAAGCCGTTGGTGCTGAGGCAGAGAATGACGCCCGGATACTTTTCGCCCACCAGGCGCAGGGTCTCAAATGTCTCTTCATTGGCCAAAGGCTCGCCAGGCCCAGCAATGGCTACCACTTTGATGTAGTGGTACTTTTCCAATACCTGGTCCACGCGCTCCAGCGCTTCCTCTGGTTTCAGAACTTGAGAAGTCACCCCTGGCCGGGACTCGTTAACACAGTCGAAGTCCCGCACACAGTACTTGCACTGAATGTTGCACTTGGGGGCTACAGCCAGGTGCATCCTGCCAAAGGTATGGCAGGCCTTTTCACTGAAACATGGGTGCTGCTGGATCCTTCTGAGCTGATCCGGGTCGTATGGGATATCCTTTCCACCGACATTGGCAACTGGAAAAGTCTCTTCGCTCATTATTGAAAGCTCCAATTAACTATGGCCGAACATGGCTAAAGACTTTTCGTGCCGGAGAATACTTTAATGAGGTAGCAATATGACAGACTATGCCCGAGAAGGACAAGCTTGTCATATGGCCCATCTACTTCGACATAGATCGCACCAGGTCAGAAGGCAGAATGGTTTCCCGTCAAGATGCCGTCAATGAGCCGAACCTGGATATGTTGATCACAGCCTCACTGAAATCCGGCTTCAAGCCGGAAATTGAACGCGAGAAGAAGCACCCCAAAACCTGGCACCTGGAAGAGGCTTCCGGGAGGATACTGCTTTCCAAGAACGGCTCAAAATCCGCCGTCTTGAAGAGAATCGCCGGCTCCATGAAAGCAAAATACAAGAAGAAGAGTCACTAATATGATCGATCTGCATACTCATACTACCTTCAGTGATGGCGAGCTTATTCCCTCCGAGCTGGTTCGCCGGGCGGAGGTATTGGGATACACGACCATCGGCATAACCGATCATGCGGACTATACCAATATTGAGCACATCTTATCCTGTGTGTCCAAAGTCAAATACCTAGAAGACGTATTGGACATCAGAATCCTGGTGGGAGCTGAGCTGACCCATGTTCCACCGGCCAAGATCGGGCCGCTAGCTTCGCTTGCCCGCCAGCTGGGGGCTGAGATCGTGGTTGTGCACGGCGAAACGCCGGTGGAGCCCGTCCGGCCGGGCACGAACCGGGCGGCTATCGAGGCAAGGGTGGATATCCTGGCCCATCCCGGTTTCATCAGTCTGGAGGAAGCTGAGCTGGCCCGCGAGAACAATGTCTGTCTGGAGATCACATCCCGCTCTGGCCACAATATCACCAACGGCCATGTGGTGCGCATGGCAAAGCTGGCCGGTGCAAAAATGGTGGTAGACACCGACAGCCACGCTCCCCGAGATCTCATAAACAGCGAACGTGCCATAGAGATCGCTATGGGAGCAGGCCTGACTCGCGAGGAGGCTACCGCCATAGTAAGAGAGCACGCCATTATCAGAAGGGGTTGAATCGATAGACATAGTGGCAATTGATATTTCCGGCAGGCATGCCGTGAATGGCAGATATATGATGGTATGCGCTGTCGTCTCCGCACGCATATCGCCCAATTATATAGAAAAAATTTACTCGGTGAGACAGATACCTCATATGGCTAGGGAGTTAGACCTCAATGTTGTGGCCGACTTCATAAGCAGGGCTTGCACGTGCCTTCCCGGGACAATTGTAGCTGAATCTGGAGACCTCTACAACCTGGAGATCTGGAGGGTGAAGAGCATATTGGGTAGGGACTTCAAGTATCCTGAGACCATTGCAGAAAGGACCGCGATTGAAATGGCCCATCATATCTCGGTGGCGGGACGAAGGCTTATCATTGATGCACGCGAAGACGATACGGATGAATGAAGAAAAGACCGCCGTCCTGCTTATACGAGAGAACCCGATCAAGTCACCAGACCCCTACAAGATAATAGAGCTGCGGGGCCTGGCAAACGCAGCCGGGTATCGGGTTTTGGCGGAGGTTTTCCAGCGTAGGAGCCGGGACTTTCGCTTCCAAATGGGAAGGGTAAAGATCGAAGAGGCTTTGAGCTACAATCCGGAAAAGCTGATTTTTTACAATGCACTCAGTCCCAACCAGGTCTTCAATATCAGAAGCGAGTTTTCCGCCCAGGTGCTGGACCGGTTCAACCTCATTTTAGAGATCTTTTCCACCCGCGCCTCCACCCGTGAGGCAAAATTGCAGGTTGAACTGGCAAAGCTCAGCTACGATGCGCCCCAGGTAAAAAGTGCCCTCGCCCTGAAAAAGCGTGGCGAGCAGCCGGGCTTTCGCGGCGCCGGCGCTTATGAGCAGTCCATGTACCATGACATCCGGGGAAGAATGTCCAAGATCAAGGCCGAGCTGGCAAATGTGGAGAACATGGGCGAAGATAGACGGCAGCGGCGCAGAGAGCAGGGCTTTGATCTTGTGGCCTTGGCCGGCTATACTAATGCCGGCAAGTCAACGTTGCTCAACGCCCTCACCGGCTCTGAGGTAGAAGCTAAGGACCAGCCATTTACCACACTTTCGCCCACAACCCGGGCGCTGGAGGTTTTAGGCAGAAAGGTTCTTCTCACAGACACAGTGGGCTTCATCGACGATCTGCCCCACTTTCTCATAAAGGCCTTCCGTTCCACTCTTTCCGAGATCTCTGAAGCTGATCTGGTGCTCCTCGTGGCGGATGCTAGCGATCCGCCTGAATTATTGCGGCGCAAACTGGCGGCATCTCACAAGGCACTCTGGGACTGCGAGGTCTCAGCACCCATAGTCACCCTCCTGAACAAGGCGGACCGGCTGGAAGATGGCAAGGCTGAGGAGTTGGTGGAACTGATCCGCGATTTGGCACCCTATCCTGTTTTAACCTCAGCCATTACCGGCCAGGGTCTGGGTGTGCTGGAAGAGTGCATATCTCAGCGTTTGCTGCCCTTGCAGGAGTACAAACTCAGTCTGCCTTACACGACAGAGGGCCTCTCTGAGCTTTCCCGGCTCTACGAGACCTGTGAGCTATTGTCCGTGAGCTATGAAGAGGATTTGATTGTCCGGCTGCGTGGAAAGGAAGAGACGATAGCTAGGGCCGGGCTGTCAGGAGCGCGCCGACTATGAGAGGCCATGCCTGAAATTTTGCGGGAGCATTTCCAGCTCAAAGAGACAATTGTTACCATTTTCGCCCGAGAGGAGAGGCACATAGATGCAGCCAGAGAATCCATTAGAGAGCAGCGCTGCCATCTAGAGGATTTTATACGAAAAGATCCCTTCTTTCAGATAACCTTAGAGCCTTACGATTCTATGGTGGATGATGCTCCGCGAATCGTCAAGCAGATGATCGAGATGAGCTCTGTCTTTGGCATAGGCCCCATGGCGGCAGTCGCCGGCGCCATTGCCGGAAATGCCTTGCAGGCCATGATCGATGAAGGTGCAACCTATGCGGTGGTGGATAACGGCGGGGATATTTGCATCTTAAATGATCAGCCCATAGTAGTAGGAATATATGCGGGCGGCTCGCCCATCAAAGACCTGGCCTTCCAGCTTGCCGCCCGGCGGGCCCCTTTGGGCATCTGCACCAGCTCGGGCAGCGTCGGCCCGTCCATCTCCTTTGGCTTTGCTGATGCGGCGGTGGTGATAGCGCAGGATGTGGCTCTGGCAGACGCAGCGGCCACGGCTCTCGGAAATGCCGTAACTGCGGAGGGGCCGCTGCAAGATTGCTTCCAGGCGATTGATCGACCTGGAATCGACGGCGCCCTGGTAATACGGGGCGAGGAAATGGCATTATGGAAGGAGCTGCCCCCCTTGCGGCGCGCCCACGTGGGTGTTGAGAGGATAACTAAGGAATAGAGAATAGATTAAATAATGCGCCACGAATTCGAGATTTACGATTTGAAATAAAGAAGGGCAAAAAATGATGCGACAAAAGTTGAAACAAAAAAGGCCTTTTCACGTCATGATCATCCCCACCCTGGGCTGTCCATCCAAATGCGCCTACTGCTGGAGTTCAGAGGTGGGCTCTCCCATAATGAGCATAGAGACTGTTAAAGATATCGTTGCCTGGCTCAAGGACTTTCGCAGTGATCCCGTGACCTTCACATTTCATGGGGGCGAACCCCTCCTGGCAGGGGCCGATTTCTACAGGCAAGCTCTTCCCCTGTTAACCGACGAGCTGACGCATTTAGAGCCCAACTTTGCCCTGCAAACCAACCTCTGGAAGCTGACACCAGAATTAGCCGATGTCCTGGCACAGTACAGTATCCCCATCGGTTCCAGCCTGGACGGGCCCCAGGAGCTAAATGACCAACAGAGGTCGGAGGGCTACTACGAAAGAACCATGAAAGGATATGAACTGGCAAAGATGCACGGCCTGCAGGTGCAGTTCATATGCACATTTACCTCCCACTCCGTGCAGTTCAAAGAAGATATCTTCAATTTCTTCCTGGAAAATGATCTTACACTCAAGCTGCATCCTGCGTTGCCGTCGCTGCGAAGCGACGAGCCGGACAAATGGGCACTATCACCGGAAAAGTACGGTGAGCTGCTCATATATCTGCTGGATAAGTATCTGGAAAATATGGACCGGATAGAGGTGCGAAACATCAACGACTACTGCAGATGCGTCTTCACCGGGAGGGGTACTGTTTGTACGTTTGTAGATTGCATGGAGAATACCTTTGCGGTTGGCCCGGACGGCTGCATCTATCCATGCTATCGCTTCGTAGGCATGCCTGAGTACGTCATGGGCAATGTCCGCGACCGTCCCAGCCAGATGGAGCTGGCAGATTCGCCAGCTGGAGTACGCATGCGCGCCTTCAGGGAATACGTGGACAGGGAATGTAAGGGCTGCAAGCATATCCGCTACTGCCGGGGAGGCTGTCCCTACAACGCTATAGCGCCCACGAACGGCGAGATTAGAGGCGTCGATCCCCATTGCAGAGCCTATAAGAGGATCTTCGATGAGATAGGAGATCGATTCAACCAGGAGATGATGGGATCCCTGGGACTGGAGATGGGCCTATCTCCGGCTACGTCCGTGACGGGCACAAGGCCGGCCATCATGCCGCTTGTCAGAAAGCTGTCCTCCAACTGAGGCCTAAGTCTTTGCAGTCTTTGTCCGTTTAAGAGCGAACTGATTCGATAATCTGATATATTCACCAGACCAATATGGTAGGTATGAGGCCAATTCTTGTTGCTCTATTTTTAGGTCTGCTGCTCTTCTCCTCCGGCTGCATTCAGCCCAAAGAAGATCCGGTTGTGGCGGAGAAGGCAGCCATAGAGGAGTGGAAAGCAGATGGGATAGTGGGAGCGAACGAATACTCTCGCAACATGCTCCTGCAGAGCTCAGCCCAGCAGGGTTACAGCGGCGGGGATATGGTGGTCTCCTGGAAGAATGATCCGGAATATCTCTATCTGGCCCTGAACGGCAGCACTGAAGGCTGGGCAGCCATCGGCTTCGAGCCCCTGGAGTGGATGAAGGATGCCGACATAATCATGGGTTCGGTACAGGGAGGCAAGGCAACTGTATTGGATGAGTATTGCACAGGCAACTACGGGCCGCACATCGAGGATACGTTGCTGGGAGGCACAGATGACATCCTGGAATTTGGTGGCAGCAAAGGAGCCGGTCGCACGGTCGTAGAGCTGAAAAGAAAGCTGAACACTGGGGACAAATTCGACAAAGTTTTCTCGCCCGGGCAGGCAGTATCGATAATTTGGGCATTGTCCAAAAGTCCGGATATAGGCATCAAGCACGATGTCGCCTATGGCGAGGGCATCATGACCCTGACTAGGGCGACCTGAAGTCAAAGCCATATTGAGTGAATTAAGAAGGCTAAGACCTGGCTCGCCATCCAAAATCAATAGGGAGCGAGTTGGCTCCCGATTTTTCATTAGGATTTGTCATTGCCAATAGGTATGGGCATCAGATAATGGTAATATCACGAAACAGTAAAAAAAAGAAAAGAGTTGTAGGCTTTGGGCCTACACTGCGGGCATGACCAGGCTTCTTTCGCCTGCAGCACGGAACTCGCGGGCTCCACCCTTGCCGAAGCAAGCGCGGACATCTGCCCAGTCGAATACCATGCCGGGGTTGGCGAAGGTAACCTTGATCAAGGGGTTGCATGCGAAGGCGTCCATGCGGCCGGCGTGTGCGGCGCTGGAGATGCCTGCGTACTCGCCCTGGTGACCTACGTTCATTGCGTAGTTGGGGTAGTTAGCTCCCCTCAGCTCGAGGGGTGCGCCCTCGTCGGACTGGTAGGAGAATACGTTGGTTGGACCGCATTGATCCTGCAAGTCGTAGCCGAAGAATCCCAGGCGTCCCCAGCCTTCCTTGTGCAGGAGCATAGACAGGTACCAGCCGGCGAGGCCTACCTGGCTGTGGCCAGAGGCGATAGCCGAGGTGATAGCGGATGCGGCTGCCAGAACGGATGCTCTCTGGGACCCACCGAAGTGATCCTCGAGAACTGTCGGGAACAACTCGTACTGCTCCATGCCGTAGGCGTTGACCTCAGTGGCCAGCTCCTTGGCGAGCTCCAGAGTCTTGGGTGCCTTGGCGAATCCTCCGAACTTATCGGCGGCAAAGTCGACGCCGTAGTAGCAGAAGTCGTCCAGGATATCGTTGGTGTAAGCTGCAGTGGCGTACTGGGTGAATCCGACACCACCGGACATGTAGCTTCCGAGCCAAATCTGGTCGTAGAGCGCAGCGCCTGCGGCGACTACGTTCAGGGAGACCTTCACTGGATCGGCTGCAGCTACACGGGAGGTCTGGACCATATCGGCCAGGAAGCCGAAGGAAAGACCGCCGGGGTTGTTGGGTCCGCGTGCGCGCCTTGCGGGCAGCATCTCGGACATCTGCAGAACGGCAGCGTGCTTAGCGGCGTAGGCCAGATCAGCCACAGCGGCCTCACCAGCGCACATGTTGTAGGCGTCGATGAAGGTCATACACAGCTGCATGGCGCTCCACCTGGAGGTGGTGCCGCCGTCGCAGGACCTGACGACAATGGTTGGAACATGGATGGCCTGCCAGCTGGTCTTGCCGATAGCGGCCTTGAGGGCCTCTGCCTGCTCTGCTGGGAACATCTTGTTGATGTCGATCAGATACTGGTCATCAATTTCGTCAGCCAAGGCATCGTCGCCGGTGAAAACGCGAACGTTGCAGTCATCGACAAGGCCGGGGTGAGTCTCCACCATGTGCTCCTGAACCACGGCTGCGCCGGGCATGGCGTGGTTGAGGATCTCGAGGTAGTTGTTGATGGTCTCGGGTGTGACTTCCTTGCCGAGCCTCTTCTGCAGAACCTCATGGGCCATGTCCAGACCTACTACAATGGTCCTCCTGACATCATCCCACATCTGCTGAATGGCTGGATTATTGACGAAGTGCAGATCGTCGCCCTCTACAACATACTCGGTTCCGGAGAGCTTGTAGGGTACGAGCTGCCTCTGGCCCATGGGAATGCCGCCAGCGTGGACCATAGGGTTGTAGCCGGTCATGCCGCGCTTGCCCTCGACCTTCTTAGCGTACTCCATGAACTCTCTCTTACGGGCGCTCTGCTCGATGCCCAGTCTCTTATACTCTACCTTCTGGCCTGCAAGGTCGAAATCCTTTCCGAACTTCTTGTTAAGAGCCTTAATGAATAGTTTTTTGGTGTGTTTAACTGCCATTTTATATCACCCCATTTACTCCGGCCTGAATCCCCACTTGCTGCGCAGCTCCCACATATGGTGCAGAGCTTCGACTGCTTCGTCGTATTTCCTGGCGCCGACTGCTCCGCACATTGGAACGCCGTCCGCCCTGAAAATAGTGGTTCTCTTCTTGGCCTCGGCCTCGGTCATGGGCTTGCCCAGGTTGACCTTCTTATCCAAGGGAATGCCGACCTGATCCTTGACTGCATAGACGTTTCCGTCCTTGCCCATCTCGGTTCTGGCTAGCATATCGAACTGCATGCCGTTCTCTTCCAGCCTCAAGGAGTGGCCGTGCACAGTGCAGCCCCTCATGGAACAGAGAGCAACATCGGTCATCTCGCTGTCGTACTGAGACTTGGTGTAGGCCTCGATATCCCTCTCCCTGGCCTCGATGATCTGTCTGCCGGACAGGGTGCCTGGGTCGCAGCCCTTACAGTTGATGGCTCCCCAATATGATCTCCAGTATGGAGTGGATGGGGCGAAATACATAGAATCGGTCCACTGAGAGTACCTTACACGGTCACCAGCGGCTGCACCAGCGGTGGGTGCAACGATCTGCCTTACTGGGCAGTCGGGCTCGCCCATCTCTTTGAGGGGTGGGTGAGTGCTTGAGTAATCGGCGCCTGGAGCCCTGTGGCCCATGATCGCCGTGACATCTGCCTCAGGAATATCTCTGAGCTTCTCGAGGTTGCCGGACATGTGCTTTCTTCTGTTGATGCCAACAGAGGTGCTTCCGGGATAGAATTGTGGTTTGTATGCCATATTTTATCTCTCCTCATCGTCAATAGTCACTTTCTCTTCAGACAATATGGCCATCCTATCTTTCTTGGCCCTTGGATCGATCAGTCCCAGGATGCGCTTGTCCTCCACATTGCCAAACTTGGCATAGTCCGTTATAGTTTGCCGGGTGTGGAAGAACTTACCTTGCCTGATCTGGAAGGATATGGGCAGCGCTCGCTCACACGCTGCTTTCAGCCCGTCGAAGAATTTTGCGCTCTCCAGTTCGAGCCTGATCCTCCCAACTTTGACGCATAGCTCAAATGCCTGCCCGCCCACCTCAATGAGAAGATCTCTATTCTCTTCGATAGGGGCACCCCGACCGGGGCCATAGGGCACGCTTCTAGGAAGGTTGGGGCCGTGGATCATTATCCTGATGAGGCCACCATTCCCATAGATCTCGTTTAGCAGCTTCTGAGCCGATGCCGGCATAAGGAACCTGCTAGGGACTATTTCCACTTGTATCGATTCCGTGTCTGATTCAGTGACCATTTCTTCCGCCTTTACACAGCCTCCGCAACCGATACGATCGGCTCACGGAATTCTTTGATCTCGCCGTATATGGCACCGACCAGTCCAGATGTCATCTCAGGTGTGAACATCTGAGTACCGGCATCCAGTGCTACTGCTGCAGCCACGCAAGGTATGGCAAATCCTCTGGAGTGCCTGGTTACCACGTGGTTGCCGTTGAATACACCGGGGCCGCCGCCGCCGTAGATGGAGTGGCTGAAGAACGAGAATCCGACAGCAGTTCCCATTACTCTGCCGAAATCGCATCCGGGCAGTGCGGTTTCTTTCTCAATGATATCGTTGAAGTACAGAAGTGTCGAGGACACAGCCTGCGCGCCCCTCAGGGAGCCGCAGTTAACCATGGTGGCAGCCAATACGCCGGCAGCGGTGTAGGCGTTCCACTTGGATACATCATTGGCCTCGTACAGTACATAGCCGGAGGGCAGCTTCTTGCCGGCCTTGATGACCTTGTCTTCAAGGGCTGCAGCGACTGTGCTCTGAACTACTGTGCCGATGGTTCCGGTCTTGCCGTTAGCCTTAACGCAATTGTAGACCATGTTGTTGGCGTTCAGACCCTGGTAAGCCATGCCCAGGAGCTGGTGGCGCTCGAATATGCCCATTGCGTTGCCCATCTCGAACTCGCCGATCTGCTCGTAAATAGATGCGAGAGCTGCGGCGTTCATGGCGTTCCTCTTGGTAATAGTGGCAAGGTGGTTGGCCATGACGTTCCTGAGGGCAAAGCCCAGACCTTCATCGTTCTGGGGGATGTTGAGAACAGATGCGACGTTTCCGCCGGACATGCCTACAGTCTGCGGGTACTCGCCCCAGACAGCGGCGTGGACCATGGGGGCCTCAACCATACCGGCCTTGAACGTCTGGATAAGTGCCTCAGTTGCTGCTGCGGCTGCTGCGGTCAATCCGACCACGAACTCAGAGGCTGCGTTCATCCTCATTGTTGGGATCTGGACGAGCAGCTGCTTGCCGCCGCCGAGCACCTGAACATTGGTGTCGTCGCCTGCGGTAACCTGCAGCAGTGACTTGATCTTATCGGCAAGAACGCCAGCGTTGGCAACAACATCGTAGTTGAGCTCGCGTCCCTTGATTTGCCTGCGGCCTCCTGCGACCTTTCCAGTCTTAAGAGCGCCTTCGATGCCGGCCAGGTTGACGGCTACGGTTCGCTTTGTAAGAGAAATGAGTCTCTGCATGGCCGCGTTCTTGAGAGGGCTGACGGCACTCAGGTCGACGTCGCTCTTCAAAAGAACTCCGCGGTCGCTATATAGGTCTATCTTGTCAGACACGTTCTTTATCCTCCTTTACCTTTTTAGCAGCAAAAACTGCAACGATGGCCATGCCGAAGCGATGATATGAGTGCCCAAGCTAAAAGGTATCATATCCGGCACCACCATAATTCGTTACAATCTCTCGCCGCGTTCTGTAATGCTTAATAGCTACTTAAAGTTTTTGCGTGATCCACCCAGAACTACCCAATTTATAGGGATCTGTAAGCCATTTAGCCATAAAATAAAAACTTTTTTTGATATAATTTATATTATTAGTATTAATTATAATTGTGCAATTCCATTCATTAAGACCCTATCAATCCCATTGCTTTACTGACAAAGCCAACCCAATTCCAACCATCGCGACAATAGATTGTTGCCTATAAAGTGGAGAGATATTATTTCATGAGATTAATTAAATAGTATATGGTTATGTAAAAATTTGTTACTGTACAATCTGCATTTGGGTACGTATCGAATCTATCCGTTAAGTAAAATGATCTACAAAATGCGATTCTTCCGAGAAGCACAAGTAGTAACAATTGAAATTTATCAAATAATCATGTTGAATATCATGAAACTAATTCTGCGCATAATTTTGCATTAGAGGTAAGAGAAGACTTTTTACGGAAAAACTTAAATCAACTGCCATATTTGGCTCTCTGGAATGCATCTCATAATAGCGGAGAAGCACGATGCCGCCAAGAGGATTGCCCAGATCCTGGCAGGCAGCAAGCCCAGCTCCAAGCGAGTAGCAGGTGTAGATACCTATTGCTTTGACGACAAGGTGGTCATGGGCCTTTCCGGCCACATCGTGGGCGTGGACTATCCCCAAGGATACAACAACTGGCAGAAGGTGGACTGCAAAGATCTAATAAGGGCGGAAATAGTTGTTCGTCCCATCCAGGAAAAGATCATCGCCGCTCTGCAAAGCCTGGGAAAGAAGGCTGATCGCATCACCATTGCCACGGATTACGATCGCGAAGGAGAGCTGATCGGAGTTGAGGCATTAAAGATAGTCAGAGAGGTAAATCCCGGCCTGCATGCTGATCGCATCCGGTACAGCGCTATCGTCAAAGAAGAGATATTAAAGGCCTTTAAGGATTCGGGAAAGGTTGACTTTGACCTGGCGGCCTCAGGCGAGGCCAGGCAGATCATAGATTTAGTATGGGGTGCGGCTTTGACCAGATACATCTCCCTTACCTCTGGGCGGCTTGGCAAAGAGTTTCTCTCCGTAGGCCGGGTCCAATCTCCCACCCTGGCCCTCATCGTAGATAGAGAGCGAGAGATTCAATCATTTGTTCCCAAAGCCTACTGGGAGATCTATGCGGATCTGGAAAAAGAGCTTCGCGTGCAACATGCCAGCGGGCGCATCTGGGAGAAGTCCGAGGTTGACAAGATAATAGCCCGGCTTGCCCCTGTTGCCATAATTAAGTCTATCGAGACAAAACCGCGTATCGATAAGCCGCCGGCGCCCTTTGACACCACCAGCTTCATCTCTGCCGCCAGCGGTATAGGCTTTTCCGCCGCCAATGCCATGCGTTTGGCCGAATGGCTTTACATCAACGGCTTCATTTCCTATCCCAGAACGGACAATACCGTTTATCCGCCATCTATTGACCTGGTAGCCCTAACCCGACTCTTCCTGAAAGGCGCTTTTTCCGGTGAAGCGGAGCGGCTGCTCAAAGGAAAGATGCTGCCCACGCGCGGCAAGAGGTCCACAACCGACCACCCGCCAATCTACCCCACTGTTCCTGCAGAGAAGAGTGAACTGAAGGATGATCAATGGCGCATTTATGAGCTGGTAGTTCGTCGCTTCTTCGCCACCTTAGCCGAGGAGTGCGTCTGGGAAGCCACCAGCCTCAAGGTGGACATTGGACCCGAGCCCTTCCGGGCCAACGGAGCGCGGCTGGTGGAAGCGGGCTGGAGATATTACTATCCCTACAGCAAGGCGGAGGAGCATATCCTGCCGAAGCTGGTGGAAGGAGAGCGTCTGCGGGTGCTGGGCCACAATGTTGACGCCAAAGAGACGCAGCCTCCGGCTCGCTTCGGTCAGGGCAAACTCATCAAGATTATGGACGATCTTGGGCTGGGAACGAAGTCCACAAGACACGATATCATCAGCAAACTCTATGCCCGCGCTTACGTGCAGGGCAATCCCATGCGCCCCACAAATACCGCTTATGCCGTGGTGGATACGCTGCAAAAATATGCGCCCACCATTACCAAGCCGGAGATGACCCAGACTTTAGAGAACGATATGACCCTCATTTCGGAGCGAAATATCAAGGAGGATGAGGTCATTGAGAAGTCACGAGTCATGCTCACATCAGTCTTTGATGAGCTGACCTCTAACCAGGACGGGATCGGCCAATCGCTCAAGGACGGTCTGCGCACCGACAAGATTGTGGGCACCTGTCAAAAATGCAAATCGGATCTCATCATCAGGCGCGGCCACCGGGGCACCCGGTTCATCGGCTGCTCCGGCTATCCAGAATGCCGGTTTACTCTGCCTCTTCCCAGGTTTGGAACGTTGATTGTAACCGACAAGCTGTGTGATGAGCACGGCATGTTCCATACCCGCATTATCAACAAGGGCAAGAGGCCTTGGGATCTGGGATGCCCGCACTGCAACTTCCTGGAGTGGCAGGCCAAGAAAGCTTCAGAAAAGGCCGATCCTGCAAAGACAGGAGAAGAAGCGAAACCGAAGGCCAAGAAAGCCGCGAGCGCGGCAACGGCAAAGAAAAAGTCAACCACAGCTGCTCAGGCAAAGGGCGACGGCCTGGTGGATGTGCCGGGAATAGGCCCCAAGACCCTGGAGAAGTTGGCTCTGGCCGGAATTAAAACGGCTGCGGATTTGGCAGGGGCAAAGGCTGGCAGCCTGGCGAAGATGACAGGCATCAGCGCCAAGAAGATCGTGGCCTGGCAAGAAGCCGCCAGCGCCATGAGCTGATTTCTCCATCAAGCGGATCATGAAAGTGGCGGCAAGACACTACGGTGGAGACACTCGACGTGCTGGGGAGATCGAGAGGTAGCGATGAAAGCGCCCTGCGGGTTTTGCGGCTTCTTGTCCCTGCTTCAGAGCTAAACCGCGATACTCGGGCTATTTTAGTTCTTTGAGTACGTATAACCTGCAAAGACTACATCTTTATTCATCCCTCTTCAGACAAGACCTAAATCGCTTTTGCTATCTGACCATACTATACTTTATGGAATGAATTTTCGACAATTGCCCGATATCGAATTACCGGCATCGGCGAAATCATGGAAGCGCAGTAGAATCCGTCGCGCAACATTAGATCTTGTGGGGGCGAAAGCATGTTTAAAAAGCTATCGTAGGATCTGATTCTGGTTAGGAGGTGCACTAGATCCAAGTACGTGCAACTTATATTCTTAAGAAAAATTATATGGAACAAGTCGAAGGTTCCCATAGACCTCAGAAAAATCCAAACGCCCAAGGTTAGTAGTCGTCAAGCCTGGAAGCTTGGATACGATATCATTGGAGATCTTAAGTGCCGCGTTCTTTTTATCGCTGGCAAAGGCCGAAAGATTCTCAGTCTTGTTGAATGCATTCGGAACGTTCTTTATATATGGGGCTAAGTTGAAAAAAGCATCAATAAGCGTTGGATTGAAGTATTCCATATCCGGGCCCGAATTGTCGAGCATCTTCATCCGTCTTTGAATGATCTTATGCAGATCCGCCGTGTTTCTCCAGAAGGATTTTTTCTGGTCGCAGGCAAAAGGAAAATTGAATCCACCTGATACGAAGCAGAAGCCATCGACAATCATAATATCCGAGTGAAACAGCAGCGGCGCACTCGCGCAGCAAGCTGCGGGGTATTCATTTTTAAAATAAAGCCCCTCGCGCAACCTGCGGGCCTGCCCATGGGGCAAGAGCAGGTGATCTGGCGTTGGCCTGGTAATCGCCATCTTCTTTACAATACAGTTATTTCCGCTTGATAATGCAAAAAATCTTTCCTCCAATGAAAAAAGATATTCAAAGCCTGAAGAGATGGCTCGGCATAGCTCTGGTCGCGGCCTCCTTTGCCTTTTATGGATGCCTTTTGCTCGTGCCCTTCACCTCATTCTCTGCAGAAAGAATGATTGCGCTTTCTACCGCGTTGATCATTCTGGGTGAGGGGTCTTTCTGGCTGGCAGTTCTCATCCTGGGACGGGAGGCGATGGCTAAATATAGAACTTCAATTGGCGAAGGCGGCTTTCCCGATGGCTGAAAAAACCTGAAAAAAAGATCAAATAGAAGAGCAAATGAGGGCGATTCATGCTCCCCAGAGTAATTCTGCATAACGCTGTCAGCCTGGATGGAAAGATTGACGGCTTTCCTGTTGATCTATACCAATACTATGGGCTGGCTGCTACCTGGAAGGAGGATGCAACACTTGCCGGCTCAGACACATTTCTCAAGGCGGCAAGCGAGGCCCCTGCTGAAGATAAGAGCGTCCTTCTTCCGCCAGATGTCGATTCCAGCGACAGGCGTCCACTTCTGGCTATACCCGACAGCCGCGGACGGATACGCACCTGGCATTATCTGAGAAGCCTGCCCTACTGGCGCGGCTTTGTGGCCCTGTGCTCACAGTCCACACCGCAGGAATACCTGCATTACCTCAAAGAGAGACACATTGACTGCATAATCGCAGGCCAGGATCACGTTGACCTCCGGGCTGCTTTGCGGGAGATGAACTCTCGCTACGGCGTAAAAGTCGTGCGCGTGGACGCAGGAGGCACCCTGAACGGCCTTCTTCTTCGCCAGGGCCTGGTCGCCGAGGTGAGCCTGCTCATATATCCCAGCCTTGTGGGTGGAGAAAAACAGAGCGGCATCATTAGCACTCCCGACCTGCCGGTTACGGCTGATCTGCTGACTGGCCTGAGGAACGCGATCTCACTCAAACTGATGCAGGTGGAGCAGCTAAAAGGCGATGTTGTATGGCTGCGCTATGAGGTCAAGACGGATACTCATCTCTGAAATTTGACCGGCATGGGCCTGGCCGGATTTGAACCGGCGACCACTCGGTTATGAGCCGAGCGCTCTAACCGGACTGAGCTACAGGCCCAAAAGAAATGCGCCGCCAACAGGGCTCGAACCTGTGACATTCTGGTTACTGCTCCTAAGCAATTAACAGCCAGACACTCTACCAACTGAGTTATGGCGGCTCGACACCCTCCCTCGATGCACAATGATTTAAGCCTTTTGATTAGAAGGTAGATTTCATGCGCGTCCTGAAGAAGAATCTGCGAGGCGACGAAGGGGAGATTGCCCTGCTCCCCGAATCGCTGGATGATCTATGGCATCTACAGCACTTGATTTCTCGGGGAGATCTGGTCTTTGCTCTCACGCACAGGAAGGTTCCAGCCATTGCCGACAAGGCGCGCCCGGAGAAGATGGAGAGAAAGACGGTGCGTCTGGGGGTCAAGGTGGAAGACATCGAGTTTCATATGTATTCCAACTGGCTTCGCCTGCACGGTATTATCAAGTCGGGCATGGATGTGGGAGCATATCATACTCTGAATATCGAGGTGGGGACGGATCTGTCCATTCTCAAATACCATTGGAGGCCGGACCTTCTGGCGCGCATAGATGAGGCGGTAGCCGAGTCGCAGAGACCGCGAGTGATCATTGCGCTGGTGGAGGAGGGCGAGGCCACCATCGGTGTTTTGCGCCAGTTCGGGGTGCAGATGGCCGCGGAGCTGCGCCAGGGCAGTGGCAAGGGGAGCGGCGAAGACACGCGCGCCGGCTTTATGCGAGATGTGGCGCAAGCGATTGATGCGACGGCAAAGGATGGCGCAGAGGTAATTCTGGCGGGACCAGGGTTTACCAAAGAGGATTTAAAGAAGGTTATCGACTCCAGCCTTCCCGATTTGGCCAAGAGAATAGCCATGGATGATACCTCGTCCATCGGAAGATCCGGATTTCAGGAGGTTTTGCGCCGCGGGTCGGTAAAGAGCGTACTCGAATCCAGCCGCATCGCCCGCGAAGCATTGCTCATTGAAGATCTCTTCCGGGAGATCGCCACGAACGGCAAAGCCGCCTACGGCATAAAAGAGGTGGAGACCGCCAGGAATTACGGTGCGATTGAAAAGCTGCTGGTATTGGATGAGCTGGCCCGTCGGGGAAGAGTGGATGAGATCATGCGCGAAGTGGCCGAAGCACGGGGGAAAGTAGTGATCTTCAGCTCGGAGTTTGAGCCGGGGGATCGGCTGCGTTCTCTGGGCGGCGTGGCGGCACTGCTTCGATTCAAGATCGCCTGATGTTTACGGGCAGTGAAAGGGTGCGAAACCAAAAATGACCAAGTGCGACAAATGCCAGTGCTCTGCCATCATCTATCAAAGGTACTCGGGAAAGCATCTTTGCCGTGAGCATTTTGAAGAGGATGTGCACCGTAAGATCAGGGAGGCACTGCGCAAAACCGGTCAATTTGGCCAAGGCTCGCGCATAGCTTTGGGCTTGGATGGTGGGAGAAAGAGCGCTGCGTTAGCATTTGTTCTCAAGAATCTCTTTATCCATCGAAGGGACATTGACCTATTGGCCATCATCATCGATGAAGGGGAAAAAACGAGCCCCACTGCTGCCCTGGCCTGCCATGTGGCAGAGCAATTGAGTCTCTCCTATAGGGTAAAGATCTTGCCGCTTCTGCCCGATGAAACGCCCGGCACAGTTCACTCTGCCCGGAAGAAGGAGCTCCTTTTCAGCACCGCTGAGGAGAATGGGGCAGGCATTCTCGCCACCGGCGAGACCCTGGATGATGAGGCGCGAGATATCTTCGTGAGCTTACTGCAAGGCGATGTCGATGCAGCCGTATGGGAAGGCTCTGATAGAAAAGAGCACAGTGTCACCTGGATAAAGCCGCTGCGACGTATTCCCGAAAAGGAGGTGCGGCTTTATGCCATCGGACACGATCTAGGGTTTGATGATGCCGACGAGATGCCCAATACCGATGCCCTGCGCCGGGTTGCAAAGAGGCTGCTTTGCGACTTTGACTGCCGGCATCCCGGCACTAATTATTCCTTGCTTCGCGGCCAGGAAAAAGGTCCGGCACATCAAGGGGCCGACAAGGGCAAAGCCTTTAAGTAAAGATGGAAAATGATCGAACCATAGCGCCTCGGTAGCTCAGCTGGTCCAGAGCGATTGACTTGTAATCAATAGGTCGC
>CAZWHG010000012.1:0-57003 GCA_964633785.1 uncultured Methanotrichaceae archaeon | reverse complement strand
CCTGGAGAAGATGAAGATTGGAATTCCTGTCGAGGCAAATCTGGTTATTAAAAGGGCCGGAGTTTAGGTCCGAGCGCTTGCCCTCTGCCGGTGCGTGTCGGACCGAATTGCAGCAATGAGACTAATAATCTTATGAAAGATATTGGTCAAGGGATATGATGCCGCCAAGCCTAAGAACATGCCACAATTGGGAAAGCAATATATACATCCTCAAATACATACTTAAGTTAGTATTGAATGAAATGGAGCGAAACTTTCAACACCATAAGACGGCAGATTGCCAAGAAAAGTGATGTGGTCGGAGGTAACCCTTGCATATTAAAGAGGTCGAACTCAAGAACTTCAAGTCATTCGGCAAGAGCGTCCGGGTTCCTCTGAAGAACGATTTTGTGACCGTCACCGGGCCCAACGGTAGCGGTAAGTCCAATATCGTTGATGCTCTGCTCTTCGCCCTGTGCCTCTCCAGCTCGCGAGCCATGCGAGCGGAGAGGCTGCCCGATCTCATCTACCGGGGCGATAACGGCAAGAATCCGGATTTTGCCCAGGTTACCGTTAAGCTGGACAATACCAGCCGCCTCTTTCCCCTGGATCAAGATCTGATTGAGGTGTCCAGGAAGATAAAGGTTAAAGGGGAAAAATATGCTTCTTCTTATTATTTTAATGGAAAGACCTGCGGTCAGGCAGAATTACTGGATCTCTTGGCCAAGGCAGGCATAACCCCGGAGAGCTACAACATCGTCATGCAGGGTGATGTGACGCGCATCATCGAGATGACACCGGTAGAGCGCCGAAAGATCATAGATGAGATTGCCGGTGTCGCTGAGTTTGATGAAAAGAAGAAGAAGGCTATGGAAGAGCTGGATGTGGTGCGTGAGCGCATCGGTCGCGTCGATGTGATCCTAGAGGAGGTTGCCTCCCAGCTTGCCAGGCTTAAGGCAGAGCGGGATCGTGCCCACTCCTACCAGGCGCACCGGGAGGAGCTTTCCAGACAGGGGGCTTTTCTGCTCCTGGCCAGGCTGAAAGAGGCATCAATGGAGCTGGCCGGTCTGGATGATGAGATTAATTCTCTTGATGTCAAGAATCAGACGCTTCTGGAGCGGTCGGAGAGCAAGAAAACAGAGCTTTTGACACTTGATGAGAAGCTGCAGTCCATAAGCTCGGAGATCACACACAAAGGAGAGGATGAGCAGATCTCCGTAAAACGCAGGATCGAGGAACTGAAAGGAGAGATCTCTCGCGAGGCCGCTCGCATTGAGATGACCGAAAAGGCCATCTCTGAGATGGATGGGCAGCAAAAGAGCTGCTTCATTCAGATGGGCAGCCTATCCGCCGAGCTGGAATCATTAGCCGAAAAGATAAGAGATGCGGGACTGCGCGCCGCCGGCCTGCGAGGGGAACTTGATGATCAGACTGAGCTACAGGCTGCTGCAAAGTCCAGCCTCTCCCAAGCGGATGCAAAATTTGCCCTGCTCCGGGATGAACTCTCCCGCGTTCGGCTGATTCGTGAGGAGGCCAAATCAAAGCTTGGCGACCTGGTGCGGGAGAGGGACAGGCTGCTGGATGCTACGCGGAGGGGCGGCCTGGAAAGGGAGGAGCTTTCCTCCGGCATCAAAGAGGCGCTTGACAAGCTCGCCGGCCTGGATCATGAGACTGAAAAGCTGAAAGCGGAGCTGGCTGCCTTTAACAGTCAGGCCATGGGCATGGAGCGGGACCGGGACGACCTGGAGAGCGGGCGCCTGCGACTGCGTCGGGAGATCTCCGAGGCGGAAAGAGAGCTGCAAAGACTGCAGGGAGAGTTTGCCAAGAGCGACGGGCGCATGAGGGCCGCCGAGGACAAAGCCGGATACAGCCGGGCGGTGGAAGCAGTCCGATCTGCCATCAAGAGGCAGATGCTGCAAGGCCTTTATGGAACCATTGCTGAGCTGGGTAACGTGGCATCGCGCTACTCTTCTGCTCTTGAAGTGGCTGCCGGAGCGCGCCTGCAGAGCATCGTGGCCGACAATGACCTGGATGCCTCTGCTGCCATTGAGTATCTGAAGAGGTCACAGATCGGGCGGGCCACCTTTTTGCCTTTGAACAAACTGGACAAAGGCAGTCTCTCCACCCGGCCCAATCATGCCGGAGTGGTAGATTACGCCCTCAACCTGGTAGACTTCGACCCCAAGTTCCAGGGCGCGTTCTGGTATGTCTTCCGGGATACCCTGGTGGTAGAGAGCCTCGTTTTTGCCCGCCCGCTCATGGGCCGCTATCGCATGGTCACATTGGAAGGAGACCTGGTGGAAAAGTCGGGAGCTATGACCGGCGGCCACTATCGCTCCAAGATGAAGTTTGCGGCTGAAGAGAAGACGAAGCTTTTGGAGCTCTCTGAGAAGATCGCCAATGCCGAAAGCGAGCGCAGCACAAGGCTCGATAAGCTGGATAGAATTGAAGAGCAGATATCCCGCCTCTCCCGTGAGGTGGAGGAGCTGAACAGGGTAATATCCAAGAAGACCTTCCAGATAGACGAGATTGTATCGTCGCGGCCGCGCCTGGATAAGTCGATTTTAGAAAAGCGCGAGCGTCTCCTAGCCATGGAAGGCGAGTCCACAAGCTTCAAGGAGCAGCTTGGCCTTTTGGAGGGCGAGATCAGGGTCTCGGAAGATACATTGGCTGATGTGCAGCTGAAGATCGACAAACTGGATGGCGAGCTGAAGGGCTCGGAAATTCCTGGACTGAACAAAAAAGCAGATGCTGCCGGTTTAGAGATCAAGCGTCTGCAAGATCGGCTTACCGGAATTGATGCCGAGATTCTCAAGGATAAGATCAGGGAAGAGGGCGGCCAAGAGAAGCTGGCGGAGATTGCGGCCAGAAGAGAATCACTGGACGGCCAGAAGGCTGAGGCATTGGCCAGAAAGGATGCAGCAGCGGCGCAAATTGTGGGGCTGAATGAAAAGCTCTTGCTCTCCCAGGCGCGTGAGGCGGAGATAGAAGGAGAGCTGCACGGCTTGAAGGGAGTACGCGGAGAGCTTCTGGAAAAGACGCTGGCCCTGCAAAGAGAGATAGACCTTGCAGAAAGGGAGAGGGACAGAATTGAGGCTCGCAAGAATGCCACAACATACGCCAGAGACGCCATTTTGTCCAAAGTCAATGATCTGCGCACACAAATTGAGAGCCGGGGAGTCGACTCCTCCCAGGAGCCGCCCAACAGCGAGACCGTGGCCGAGAAGATCAAAGCTCTGGAGCAGGCCATGCGGGATCTGGAGCCGGTGAACATGCTGGCTATCCAGGAATACGATCATGTCAAGACGCGCTATGACTTCTTGGCAGAGAGGAGGACCACACTCTCTGAGGAGCGCGAGGCGATCATCGACAAGCTGGAAAAGTACGATCAGATGAAGAAGGAGGCATTTCTGGCCAGCTTCACCGAGATCAACAAGAACTTCAAGCAGATCTTCCAGGAGCTTTCCAAGGGAGAGGGTGATCTGGTCCTGGAAAATGCAGAAGATCCCCTGGCAGCAGGCATGACCATCAAGGCGCGGCCCGCCGGCAAGTCCCTGCACCGTCTGGAGGCCATGTCCGGCGGGGAGAAGAGCCTTACTGCTCTCTCATTCATATTCTCCATTCAGATGTACCGACCTGCTCCCTTCTATGCCATGGATGAGATCGATATGTTCCTGGATGGGGCCAATGTGGAACGGGTAGCCAAACTGATCAAGAAGATCTCTTCCAAGGCCCAGTTCATAGTAGTATCCTTACGTAAACCCATGATACTGCAGTCCAAGTACACCCTGGGAGTGACCATGCAGGAGAACAACATCACCACTGTGACCGGCATATGTACAAGCTGAGGCGAAAATGAGCGACGATCCATCTATCCATGAGTTCGAATTCGGAGAGCCGGCTGAGGTTTTGGTGGAGCTGGCCAAAAGTGGTGAGATCGATCCCTGGGATATCGATATCGCTATGGCCACCGAGAAGTTCTTGCAGTACATAGACTCTTTGGAGAAGAGGGACCTGCGTATCCCTGCCCGAACTCTGCTTTACGCCAGCATCCTCTTACGCATGAAGTCCGACTCCATGGAAGGGCAAAAGGAGGAAGAGCCCGAGCCGGAGATTGAGGAGATTGCAGACAGCCTGGAGGAGGAGATTGAAGAGAATCTGCCCCGTCCGCCTGTGCGGCGACACACCAAGCGGCCTGTAACATTGGACGAGCTGATATCGGAGTTGAAAAAGGCGGAGATGGTGGGCAGAAGGAAGGCCATGCGGGAGAGGTGGCCCATTATCGAGGAAAAAACTCTGGATGTCTCCCACGACGAGGGGATCGAGGATAGAATCAAAGCGCTCGGCCCCATCCTGGACGACATGTTCATGGAAACGAAGACCGTCACCTTCCAGGAAATAAATAGTAAAAACAGCAAGACTGAGGATGGGGTTACCAATTACGTCTCTCTGCTCTTCATGGCCCAGAGAAAGCAGGTGTGGCTGGAGCAGGAGGAGATCTTCGGAGACCTGTTTGTGAGCAGGCATTCTTAAGTTCGGTGGTCAGAGTCAATTCCATCTATTCGCCCTGGGTTGACTGTGCCAGCTTAATTGGCGACATTGAGCTTGCCCTTTATCACCAGTCAACCATAAACTATAAGTATCAATAATGACTATAATAGTAGTTTGCCGCTTCATGCGAGGGTTGGCGGGCGAGCCGTGGGCTAAGACGTATCCGATAAAGCTCTGATGGCAAGGAGAACTGTCCCAAAAGGGCAACATGCAGGACAACATGCAGGGCAACGTGCAGGGCAACGTGCAGGGCAACGTGCATGATTTGCATCCTTGTTCCAGGAGATGTTTGCCTTCGTGGCACTGCATTCGGCTACGGGCCTGTGAGATTAAAGGCAGGAAGAAAAAGTTGCGTGCTGTGATTGGCACAGTAATCTGCTGGAGATCTCGCGCCAATACACGGTCGGGGCATGGAGTGGCAAAATCTTGCTGAGATAGAGACGAATTACAGATCCGACATCTGGCGATGCCTTGGATTCCCGTGAGACGGACACTGTGTAATAGTCCAGTGCTGTACCGCTTCACCCTCGGCACGAGGTCGAATATCTTGGGCGTGGTCAGGCCTATCACGAGGTGATTTGGCTCCTCTGCAAAGGGCACTGTGGATCGATGTTGGCCATGCTCGAGACTCGATAATTGTTTTCTCATTTCAAAGGGAGGTGGCATGTTTGCATTCTTTGTCAACAATGGAGATTGAGGGGTTTGCATCGCGTCATGGAGTGCACAAAGAATATGTTGAAGAATTCTTGGACACGGTGGGGGAAGCCGGCACGAAGGGCGGTGCTCTACTGAATCTGTACTATGATGCCCGACTTTTTAATTGGAATATTTCAACGGTGCTGGCGATAGAAGCAGGAATACAGTCAGCTTATGCAGAAGACGCGACAAATACAGGAGCAAACTGCAATGGAATCGTAACACCTCTTCCTGGTGCGCCTTACTCACTCTGGCCTCGCCGTTTTTAAAATGCCTGTGCGTTGCCTTTACATTCGAGATGGGAACCTTTTCCAGACTCATTTTGCGTGGTATTGGCATTTTCACTTTCCTTTGCCTATGCAAGATCTGAGAAATCAAGAGACCAGATAAACTCCTGCCACAATCAAGAGAATGGCCACCGTCTTCAGGGCCATAGTCTTCCTGTCCAGCTCTTCTTGCAAGATTCCCGGAACAAACAGTCCCAGGAGGATGACGTAGACAAGAGTTATAAAGGGCTGAAGAGCGGCCACGCTGGAGACCAGGGCTACAGAGCCGACGGCATAGGCGAAGATGAAGGCACCTCTTCCCAGAAAGTCGAAGAGTTCGTCAACCAGGAGAGCGGAGAGCAGAAACGGTCCGCGATGAAAATATGCGACAAACTCCCTGCGCACCGGCTCGTGACAGAGAAACGGCAACACGGCCAGCAGACTGCCCAGGGACGACCAGAGAATCAAATGCCATTCATTCATGTAGGCGAGGAGGTACTTGGCAGCCAGGGCATAAACAGCAGTGAAGATCCAGAAGACGGACATGTACTTTAGAGCGGGAGAGATGATAGCGGGACCGCCTTGCGGTGCAGGCCGGTAGGATATCAATAAGGCGCTGCAGACCAGCAGGGCGCCTCCTGCATAATCTTTGGCAGCAAGAGTCTCCCCTAATAAGAGAAATGCGCCCAAGAAGACGAATACAGGAAAGACGAATACCATGGCGGCTACTCGGCTCGTCTCCTCAACATGAAGAGCCAGAAGGTAGGCCGACCAGAGGACCACCTGAAAGCCGCCTGCCGCCATGGCGTAAAGGGTCTGGGGGTAGACAAATCCCCATCCCAAATAGACCGGGATGGCTGCGATAAGCATCTGCTGCATTACCACCAGTGCGGCCAGGTAAGCGAGAGGATTATGCACATACTTGCTCAGGATGAACTTGTCGATAACCCCAGTAACGGCCAGAGCAGACGCGCCCACTAGAGAGAGGAAGAACCAATCCACAATTCTACTCGGGATGGATTAAAGTTATAGCTTTCGCATTTTCGGCTCAGTTCGCATCCTGTTATTCTACCAAAATCCTCGAATCGAGTTTAATTCGGATCACGGGCATGCCTCTTGTCTTCTCCAGCACTACCTCATCGCTTGCCGCCTTTGGATCAAATCCGTACATAGTGCGATTCAGGCCGCTGCCCAGCAGGATCTGCCTAATTGCCTTTAGCTTCTCCGCGCAGTTATGAATCTCTTCACCGTGCCCGGAAAAGCGGCCTTCCGGCAGGAGCACTTCAATCTTGGGATTTGCCAGAAGGTTCAGGTACCATTGTCCTTTCATCTCTTTTCCCTGGTAGCAAAAGATATTCGATCCGATACGAGCAAAACTTACTGGAGTATAGCGAATCTTTCCCGTTCTTCTGCCCGTGATGCCAAGAACCATGACGTCCCCTGTGAAGGAATTGGATATGATCCGCCCCCAGCCGATCTGAAACGCCGGGACTACAATAAATCGGTTGATAAACCGGAAGAATGCTCTTAGAACCGATCTTTTATCCATAATGATCTTCCTTTCTGATCGTGCAGTTTTATATCTCTTTATGTTTATGCCGATACTATTATTTCAGCCTAGCCTCTAAGGGAAAAAAAATGCAAATTGCAGTTGTAGGCGGGGGAGCATGCAGCTCAGAGGTGAGAGAGAAGGCCAAAAGACTGGGTCAGATCATTGCGTCTCATGGCCATGTTCTCATTTGCGGGGGCCTGGGCGGTGTGATGGAGGCGGCCTGCCGCGGAGCGCGAGAAGCCAGGAGGCCTCTGTTTGGGCATACTTCCCGACGAGAAACAAGAGGCCAACTCGTGTCTTGACGTGACGATTGCTACAGGCATGGCTCACGCCCGAAATGTGATAATAGTAAAAAGCGCCGATGTGATAATTGCTCTCCCCGGAGAACTGGGCCCTCTTTTTCCGAGATGGCCCTGGCCATGAAGACGAAAAAGCCGGTCATAAGTCTTAACGGCTGGGAGATTTGCGGCGCTTTCCAGGCAGAAGATCCTGAAGATGTAGCGGAGTTTCTGGACAGAATTTATATCGTCCAAAAAGGGCAAAAGATGAACGGATAGATATAGCAAAATTTATTTCATTTCAGCACCTTAATTCCCAGGCAGGTGAAAGATCATGGAGAAAGAGTTGAGCTTTGGCACTCGGTGCGTTCATGCCGGTGAGGGGCACAATCCGTTTGGTGCTCACGCGACACCCATCTACCAGACATCCACATACGTATTTGAAAACGCCGAGCAGGCTGCTGCGGCTTTCTCCGGGGGCCCAGGTTACAGGTACATTCGCTCCACGCCCAACACGCCCACTCATGCCGCCTTCCTCGATAAGATCTGCTCTTTAGAGGGTGGACCTGCCGGTCTCGCCTTCTCCTCAGGCATGGCCGCAGAGATGGCGCTCGTGCTCTCAATGCTCCAGAAGGGCGACCACCTGCTCACCACAGACGTCATCTACGGCGGAACCTATGGGCTATTCTCTTCACTTCTCCCTAAATTCGGAATTGAGGTCAGCTTTGTGGACACGACCGACCTGGAGAGGGTGCTCTCCGGTCTGCAAAAGAACACCCGCCTGGTCTTTTTGGAGTCGCCCGCCAATCCCACCATGGCCGTGAGCGA
This sequence comes from uncultured Methanotrichaceae archaeon, assembly GCA_964633785.1. GTDB lineage: Archaea > Halobacteriota > Methanosarcinia > Methanotrichales > Methanotrichaceae > Methanothrix. The sequence goes on along the minus strand of CAZWHG010000012.1, from coordinate 48,853 downwards.
CATCGGCGAGATTGCCAAAATAGCCCATGAGGCTGGAGCCCTGCTAGCTGTGGACAACACCTTTGCCACTCCCTACTTCCAGAGGCCTCTGCAGCTGGGCGCGGACGCCATCGTGGAGAGCTGCACCAAGTACATCGGCGGTCATGGCGATCTTCTGGGAGGCGTAGCCGTGGGCTCAGAAGAACTGATCTCTGCCATGAGGCGCACGGCCCTCCTGGCAGGCGGCACCATGGGCACGCATGAGGCCTGGCTCTGCCTCAGGGGCTGTAAGACCCTGCATCTGAGGATGGAAAGACACGCAGAGAATGCTCTGCAGCTGGCAGAGTTTTTGCAGTCGCATCCCGCCGTAGAAAAGGTCAACTACCCCGGCCTGGCCGTCCATCCGCAGCATTCCCTGGCCGCAAAGCAAATGAGCGGCTGGGGCGGAATGCTCTCCTTTGAGGTAAAAGGCGGGGTGGAGGCGGGTCGTATTCTTATGAACAACCTCAATTTGTGCAGCCTGGCGGTCAGCCTGGGATCGGTGGACACACTGGTTGAGCATCCCGCCTCTATGACCCATGCTGTTATGCCAAAAGAGATGCGAACGAAGATGGGAATCTCCGATGGCCTGGTGAGAGTCTCGGTGGGCATTGAGGACAAAGAGGACATCATGGCCGATTTCGCCCAGGGGCTGGCCAGAATTTGATTTTTCTGCAACCGAAAGCCGTTTAAGAGAAAGCCGTTGATAATATATGAAGGAAATATGACCGAAAAATCCTGCGGGTATTTACGGGTATTGATGCTTCTCAATCTTATTAGCTTCATCTTTATGGCTCCTATCATTGCGGAAGCGTCGAATGTCTATTGGGCACCTTGGGTAACAAAAACGACGACAAATTCTGCGATCATCAACTGGCGGGGAGAGAGCGGCGGGTCGGGCTCAATAGAATATGCCACATCTGATTACTTCAATAAGCATCACAAATTTGAAAATACAATTGAGTCTCATGTAATTGCCCAGTATCAACATGTAGAGCTTAACGGCCTTAAGCCGAATACATCCTACACCTACCGGGTTAGACCGTCAGGCAACGAGAACGAATTTGCAGACCGAACCTTTCAAACTATGCCAATCAGTGGTCCGTTTTCCTTTATTGTGATCAGCGACTCGCAGGAAGGCCATAATTATACTGAGATGATGCGGTTCAGATACGTAGCAGAGGCGGTTGCAAAAGAGAAGGATGTGCTTTTTATCCTCCATGGCGGCGATTATGCCGGGCATGATAGTAAGGATTTATGGGGCAAATTCATGCAGGCCGGCGAGGAAATGCTAGCGAGATTTGCCGTCTTTCCCACAATCGGAAACCATGAATACCATAATTCATCCGGTGAGACACCTACGGCGGCTGATCAATACCATTGGGCGTTCAACATTCCCTTGAACTATTCTTTTAACTGTGCGGGTGTCCGGTTTATCATTTTGGACACTCCTGATCCGAATAATGCCCGTGGCGATGATCCACATACCTCTCTGGCCCTTACCATGAGTCAGGAATCCTGGCTTCAAGAGCAGCTGGACAATGCCACGTTAGGAACATTTACCATACATCACCATCCTATCTGGGATTATAACAGGACAACAATCGATCCGAATCTCGGGCCATGGGAAACCCTTTATCATACCTACAATATCAGCGCAAATTTTGCAGGTCATACCCATAATTACCAGAGATATCAGGTGAAGGGGATTCCATATTTCATTGTCGGCAATGCCGGAGGTAGGTTCTCTGACCTTACCGGCGGGAACCATTCGGTTTGGTACAGGTTCGGACAGACGAGAGAGCTGGGGTATCTTAAGGTCTCTGTTGATCCGGCAAATAATACGGCAACAGCACAGGAGATCTTTGTCGCCCGAGTTAACGAGGATGATGACGATGAGACCCCTATGGTCTATGATCCGCCGGTCATTGCAGATGCGATAACATTCCCCCTCAAATTTCATAAGTTGGAAACTCTGGATATTCAAAATGTCCTCGTCAAAAATCAGACTGCTGTCTCGTGGGGCAGCGCAACTGCCGTGAACAACGTCCATTTGGAGGCATGAATGAATGTGGATCTGCCAAAAAAAAGGATGTTAAAATGGGGTTAAGGACCTACTCGAAGTCCTCGCCACCCATTCCGCCGGGCATGCCGCCAGCGCCGCCAGGCATGCCGCCCGGTCCGCCGGACTTGGAGGCAATGACATCATCGATTCTCAGAATCATGATGGCGGCCTCGGCAGCCGAGTTGATGGCCTGGGTCTTGACCCGCAGGGGCTCGACAACTCCCAGCTTCAGCATATCCACAGGCTTGCCGGTGTCCATATCCAGACCAGCGCTCTTCATGCCCTTCTCGTGCTGGCTTCTCAGCGAGACCAGGGAATCGATCTGGTCCAAGCCTGCATTCTCGGCCAGGGTCTTGGGTATGACTTCCATGGCATTGGCAAAGGCCTCAATGGCCAGCTGCTCGCGTCCTCCCACTGTGGAAGCGTAAGCTCGAAGCCGGAGAGCCAGCTCTACCTCAGGTGCGCCGCCGCCGGCAACCAGGAGTTTGTCCTGCACGGCCACGCCGACAACCCGCAGTGCGTCCTCCATGGCCCTGTCCAGTTCATCTACCACGTGCTCAGTTCCGCCTCGCAGAATGATGGACACGGACTTGGGATTCTCGCAGTCTTCCACGAAGGTCATCTTCTCATCTGATACCTTCCTCTCCTCAACCAGGCCAGCCTTGCCCAGGTCATCCTTGGAGATCTCGTGGATACTGGTGACGACCCTTCCGCCCGTTGCACGCGCAAGCTTTTCCATGTCGCTCTTCTTGACACGGCGCACGGTGTAAATACCGGCCTTGGCCAGGAAGTGCTGGGCCAGGTCATCGATACCCTTCTGGACGAACAGTACATTGGCTCCGGTGGCTGCGATCCTATCGACCATGCCCTTGAGCATGTTCTCCTCTTGATCCAGAAAAGCCTGTAGCTGATCAGGGGAGGTGATCTGAATCTTGGCATCAACCTCTGTCTTCTCAATCTCCACGGCAGCGTTGAGGAGAGCAATCCTGGCAGCGGTGACGGACTTGGGCATGTTGGGGTGAAGCCGGTCTTTATCAATGACCACTCCGCTCACCATCATGGAATCGGTGATTCCGCCCCCGACCTTCTTCTCCACAGTGATGTTATCGGTGTCGACTGTCCCGTCTTCGTCCACTACCGACTGAACAGCTTTAACCGCCATTTCAGCCAGTTCATCGCGAGCCGATTGAGAGCCCTTACCGGTCATGGCAGTGACGGCTATCTTCTTGAGAAGATCTTCATCTTTTGCCGAAACCTTTACCGCCAGCCCCTTGAGGATCTCCATTGACTTGTCTGCAGCAGCTCTGTAGCCTGCTGCAATTACAGTAGGATGAATCTCCTGCTCTAGCAGTTCCTCGGCTTGCTTAAGCAATTCTCCGGCCAGCACCACGGCAGTGGTCGTGCCATCCCCTACTTCCTGGTCCTGGGTCTTGGCAATCTCCACCATCATCTTGGCTGCAGGATGCTCGATATCCATCTCTTTTAGAATGGTTACGCCGTCATTGGTGATCACAACGTCGCCCATAGTGTCTACCAGCATCTTGTCCATGCCCTTGGGGCCGAGAGTGGTTCTCACAGCGCCGGCAACAGCCTTAGCTGCCATGATGTTCGATCTCTGTGCATCTCTTCCGGCTGTCCTCTGGCTGCCTTCTCTGAGAATATATATGGGTGTGCCACTGAATTGTCCTGACATTAATTACCTCAACAGATATTAATTTAACAACTAGATGTTGTTTGAACTTCTATATAAAGACTATTCAAACATCATCACTTCTACCGTCTCTCCCTCTTCTATCCCTTCCCGCTCCTCGGGCACCAGCACGAAGCCGTCCGCCCTTGCCACAGAGCTGAGGATACCCGCCCCCGAGATCATGATGGGCTTGGCCTCGCCACCCTTGAGGGTCACTCTGACCATGCTCAAATAGTTCGGTCGCGAAGGAATCTTTCTCGCCAAGCGCGTTGATACTTTCGGCTGCTGGTCGGAGCGATGACCTATCTTTTGCAGAGCCGGCCGCACGAAAAGATAGAGATCGGATAGTGCCGCTACGGGATAGCCGGGCAGACAGACAACAGGCTTGCCGGCCACAACTCCGAAAGCAGTAGGCTTTCCCGGCTGCAGACGCACGCCGTGAACGAAGAGCTCTCCCATCTCTTCCAGCACTTTGGGAGCATAGTCCTTTTCACCCACGGAAGTCCCGCCTATTATTATGATCATATCAGCATTCGTATTAGATAAGATAGCCTCGCGAATGAGTCCTTCGTCATCGGGAACGATCCCGGTCTTCTCAGCCAGAGCACCCCATTTTTCTGCGTAGAGCCGGGCCATGAGCCCGTTGATCTCATATGCTTCGCCGGCGCAAAGAGCGCGCGCCCCGATGGCCACCAGTTCTCCTCCCGTGGGGATGATGGCAACTTTAGGCCGTTTATAAACCCACAAATCGTCAATTCCCAGCGCCGAAAGCATTGCCACATCAGGTGGCCGAAGGGTGTGGCTCTCAGAAAAAACCGTCTCCCCCTGGTGGATATCCTCACCGATGCGAGAGACATTCTTGTAAGCGTGTAGCTGGGTTGTGATCTCCAGAATACAGCCGCGCAAATTGGCATCCTCCAGCATCACTACACCGTCATAATCTCCCGGAACGGGCATGCCAGTACGTACAGGCCAAAAATTATCCAGAAAAACTGGAGCATTGGGCTTTGCGCCTCTTGTGTCCGCAGACCGCACGGCAAATCCGTCCATTGCTGCCCGGTTAAAGCCCGGCAGGCTCACGGGAGATAAGATATCCTGCGACAAAACCCGGCCTGATGCCTGCGCGCTTGGCAGGTGTTCTGTCCGCTGTAAGGGCAAGCAGCGATCGAGAAGCATATCTTTTGCGGCTGCTGCCCCGCGAAAGCGTTTAAACATGCAAAAGTCTTGTCAGCCATTTCCTGGATATATGCTTTTGTATATTTTCTGCATATCATGTGAAAGCTTCATATAATGTAAAGAGGAAGAGCTGGGCAGATACTGAAGATATAATGAAGAATCATGACGGTGGATGGATGATTTAATGGATGCTGTTGTATGGCTGGAAGAAGTGGGAAAGAATGATCTTTCCGTAGTGGGCGGCAAGGGTGCAAGCCTGGGTGAGATGATAAATATCGGCGTTCCCGTACCTGGCGGATTCGCAGTCACGGCTCAAGCTTTTCGGGATTTCCTTAACCGAGCAGGCATTGCCAATAAGCTATTTGAAGCCCTCAATGTCGATGTGAATCAAGAGTCTGAGTTGCACCAGGCCGAGAAGACTGCCAAGAAGCTCATCATGGAGGCCAAGGTGCCCGAGGACATCGAGATGGCCATAAAATCCCGCTACGAGGAGTTATGCAAGCGCGAGGGTAAGCAGGTCTTCGTGGCCGTGCGGTCCAGTGCCACAGCGGAGGATCTCCCCGATGCCAGCTTCGCAGGCCAGCAGGAGACCTTCCTCAACATGCGCGGAGCTGAGGATGTCTTTAACGCAGTTCGCAAGTGCTGGGCATCTCTATATGGAGCACGCGCTATCTTCTATAGAGTGGAGCAGGGCTTCGAGCATGATAAGGTCAATCTCTCCGCCATTGTGCAAAAAATGGTGGATTCTGAGAAGTCGGGAGTCATGTTCAGCTCACAACCTTCCACAGGCGAGCCCCTGGTGGTCTTAGAAGGTGCCTGGGGACTGGGCGAGTCCGTCGTTAGCGGCAGCGTCTCTCCTGATAACTTCGTGGTGGACAGAAAGACGAAGAATATCTTAAGCAAGTACATCGCCACCAAGGAGATCATGATCATCAGGGACCCCAAGACCCAGAAGACGGTCACAGTCCCGGTCCCGGACGAGAAGAAAGACGCCATCGTTCTCACAGACAACGAGGCAATTGAGCTCGCCAAATACGCCGAGATTCTGGAGAAGCATTACGGCATACCCCAGGATATCGAGTGGGGCGTAGAGAAAGGCAAGATCTATATCCTCCAGTCGCGCCCGATCACCACCATCAACAACGGCAAAAAGACCGGGCCGGCGCCATCAGCCAGCGGCAAGGTGATCCTCACGGGCCTGGGCGCTGCTCCGGGAGTGGCCACAGGCGTCGTGCGATTGATTGCCAGCGGCAGAGAGCTGGATAAGGTCAAGCAGGGAGATATCATGGTCACCAAGATGACCATGCCGGACATGGTTCCGGGCATGAAGCGCGCCGGTGCTATCGTCACCGATGAGGGCGGCATGGCCTGCCATGCAGCTATTGTGAGCCGCGAGCTGGGTTGCCCGGCAGTGGTGGGAACTAAGAAGGCCACAACGATTTTGAAAGAAGGCATGGAGATCACCGTAGATGGAGGCAAAGGCATAGTCTACGAGGGCCGCGTTGCCCTGGCAGCACCAGCCAAGCCAGCCTCTGCGGCCAGCGGCGGAGGCATTGTGTTCACCAAACCCATAACGGCCACCGAGATCAAAGTAAATGTCAGCGAACCGGACCGGGCCGCAGCTGCGGCTGAAACAATGGCTGATGGCGTGGGGCTGCTCCGCATAGAGCATATGATCCTGGGACTGGGCAAGACACCTAACTGGTACATAAAGAACGGCAAGACCGAGGAATACATCGACGAGCTGGTCAAGAACATCAAAATAGTGGCCGATGCCTTCTTCCCCAAACCGGTATGGGTGCGCACCCTGGATGCGCCCACTGACGAGTTCCGGGCCATGGAGGGCGGCGAGGGCGAGCCTCACGAGCACAATCCCATGCTCGGCTGGCGCGGCATTCGGCGCGATCTGACGGAAACTGATCACTTCCGTCTGGAGATAAAGGCTTTTAAAAGGCTGCACGAGATGGGCCTTACCAATGTTGGCATCATGCTGCCCATGGTACAGCATGTTCGCGAGTTTCAGAAGGCTAAGGCCATCATGGTTGATGAGGGCCTGGACCTGGAGAAGATTGATGTAGGCATCATGGTGGAGACGCCCGGCGCCGCGCTCACCATTGAGGATTTCATAGAGGATGGAATTGATTTTATCTCATTCGGCACCAATGATCTGACCCAGTACACCCTGGCGGTAGACCGCAATAACGAGAACGTGGCCGGGCTTTATTCCGAGCTGCATCCCGCCATTCTCAAGCTCATCGAGTACGTGGTGGAGCGCTGTAATGTTGCAGGTGTCAAGACCTCCATCTGCGGCCAGGCCGGATCATACCCGGAGATGGCCAAGAGGCTCGTGGAGATAGGCATCACCAGCATATCAGCTAACATCGATGCTGTGGCCACGGTTCGAGAGACGGTGGCTAGAAGCGAGAAGATTCTTATGCTCAATGCCCTGAGAAACCAGAAATAAAGAATGGGATCAAAATGAGAGACAAAGCCCTTCCCGAAGATGAGGTAATGCGCATCCTGGCGGAAACTAGAGCACATGACTACAGCTATGACCGCTTCTTATCCACCATGTGCACCCTGCCCCATCCTATTGCGGTAAGGGCTCACGACATGTTCTTGGAGACAAACCTGGGAGACCCGGGATTGTTTCCGGGTGTGGCTGAACTGGAAGGGCGCGTGGTGGCCATGCTGGGCGAGATGCTGGGATGCCCGGACGCCTCCGGCTATGTTTCCACGGGCGGCACAGAGTCCAACATTCAGGCCATACGGGCGGCCAGGAATGAGGCAGGAAGAAAAGACGGCAATATCGTCGTTCCCGCCTCGGCCCACTTCTCTTTTGACAAGATCGGAGACCTCCTCTGTCTGGAGGTGCGAAAGGCGAAACTGGATGAGAGCCTCAAGGTTGATTTATCGTCGGTCGAGTCTCTGCTGGACGAGAGGACTGTAGCCCTGGTGGGCATAGCCGGGACAACCGAATTCGGCCAGGTGGACCCCATTGAGGGGCTGGCCAAGCTGGCCACGGAGCGGGGCATACACCTTCATGTGGACGCCGCGTTCGGTGGTTTTGTCCTGCCTTTCCTGGAGAAAAAGGTTGCCTGGGACTTTTCGGTGCCGGCTGTATCCTCCATCACCATCGATCCGCATAAGATGGGCATGAGCACCATTCCCGCCGGCGGGCTGCTCTTCCGGGGTCAGCAGTGCCTCAGTGCCCTGGAGACGGAGACCCATTATCTTACCCGAGCCAAGCAGGCTTCTCTAACAGGTACGAGAAGCGGAGCTGCAGCCGCGGCCACCTACGCCGTGATGATGCATCTGGGCCGGGAAGGATTCAAAGAGATCGTTGACTACTGCATGGACCTGACCCATCATCTGGTAAAAGGCGCAAGAGAAATAGGCATTTTGCCAGCGATCGAGCCCATTATGAATGTGGTTGCGCTGCAAGTCCCCACTCCCGCGAAGGTGCGCGAGGATCTGATGAAGCGGGGCTGGCATGTCTCCATGACTCGCGAGCCCAATAGAGCCCTGCGCCTGATACTGATGAAGCATATGACACTGGAGAATATAGATCTGTTTCTGGAGGATCTGCAAGAAGTTTGTCGAAAACGGATTTAGCTCGAAACGAAGCCTCTCAGACAAGCCCTAAAGAATCTAAGAAACATTGAGAACAAAAATAGATTAACTCAAATTTATATTTGAATTAACCGCAGGGGTGCAGAGAATTGCTAACTTCTGCAAGGACGGATTTCATTTTACCAGACCTGCTTTCTTGAGGAACTGAGACAATGCTTCTCGCTATCTCCTTAGCGGTCGAGTTGGGGTCTCCTTTTCGCAGAAATCTTCTCGATCTTACTGGCCCAGGAAGGTCTTTTATCAACATATCCTCTGAAACAATAGGTATGATTATTTTTTTCATGGCCAAGGCAGCACCTAATTCAGCCGCAGCCCAATTTGAATTCACTGTATCTGGAGTCAATAGCATTATAGTGTATTTGCTATCTCTCAAACCTTCTTCCAGCCTACTCAGTATCGAATTACCAAATTGATGTTGGTATCATCATACCAAACACAAAGGCCCTTATTAGATAGTGCTCCAACCAGACTATTTACCAATCTCGGTCTTTGCTTGCATAGGAGATGAAAACGTCGTATTTCTCAGACATCATCAATTCTCCGAATCATTTAACCTTTAACAAATTTGGCATTAAAGATTGAGGGGTTTCATACTGCCTATTAATTAAACCTATGCATTTCTAATTATTACGGTACCTGCTAAAACAAATATGTACTGGTTGGAATAACCAGTGAAACCAAATAGACCCTTAGATACAAATATTAGACCTTATGACCGATGGCAAAGCGTCTCATTACTTTATCGATCTGGATCTTGACTGCGTCGCCTACTTTGGTATCGGCCACGAAGATCACAAAACCCTCTACCCGGGCAATGCCGTCGCCTTCCCGAGCAATGTCCTCAATATTGACATCGTACTCTTTTCCGACCTCTACCGGGGCAGGGGTGCCCATGGAGGATCGATCTGCATCGTAATTTGCCAAAATATATCACCGTCCTTAGAAAAAGCAATCAAATTTTATGGCCGATGGCGAAGCGCCTCATTACCTTATCGATTTGGATCTTGACTGCGTCGCCTATCTTGGTATCGGCTACGAAGATCACAAAACCTTCCACTCGAGCAATGCCGTCGCCTTCCCGGGCAATGTCCTCAATATTGACATCGTACTCTTTTCCAACGTCTATTGGTGCAGTTGGATCGGACCCTCCCGTTGAAGACCCTTGCTGGCCATTAAACAAATCTTCACCATCCATTGCGATAAGCCACAAATCATCTTTCGCGATCAGCTTCCTCGTTATCCGACTATTAAATCCTTTTGCTCTTGCAAGGCCAATTTATTTCTGCTAGGATGTCACTCTTGCTTATATGGACTGCCTGGATAGATACAGGGAAATTGTACCGGATTATGTTGCCTTCCGGGCCATTCAATGCCTGCCCCTCCCCAATTCTGCTCGCATCAATACTCTGAAGATAGAGAGAGAAAAGCTCCTGGAAAGGCTGGAAGAGGAGAGCGCAGGATATCAGAGTCTGCCATGGTACCCTCTGGGCCTGAAGCTGGATATCGAGAGCCCCGGCAAGCTGCTGGAAAACCTTCTGGGCTATATTCACATCCAGGAGGAGCTGTCCATGGTCCCGCCCCTGGTGCTTGATCCGCAGCCCGGAGAGTGTGTACTGGACATGTGCGCCTCTCCAGGCAGCAAGACCACTCAAATCTCGCAGATGATGGAAAATCGGGGTCTCGTAATCGCCAATGAGCCCTCTTTGGCAAGAGTCGCCCCCCTGCGCTCGAACTGCGAGCGGCTCGGGGCCATCAACGTCGCAGTCACCCGTTATGACGGCCGCAATTTTCCTCGTGGCCCATTCGACAGGGTTCTGGTGGATGCCCCCTGCTCCAGCGAGGGCAGAGAGAGAAGAGGGCCTGGGGTCCTATCCAGATGTAGCTGTGAAAGATCACTCGATCTGAGTGTACTGCAGATCGGCCTTCTCAAGAACGCTCTGCGCCTGACCAGGCCAGGAGGCATCGTGGTCTACTCCACCTGTACTTATGCCCCGGAAGAAAACGAGCTGGTCGTGCAGGAGGTACTGGAGGGAGCAGAGGAGCTGCGGCTGGAGAAGGTCTGCATTCCTGGTCTTCAGGAATGTCCGGGAATAACTGAGTGGAACGGCAAAAAGCTAGATGATCAATTGTCGTGCACCGCCCGCTATTATCCACATATCAACGACACAGGAGGTTTTTATGTCGCCAAGATCATCAAGAATTAGGAATGTATTCGAGCCGCTGGACAAGTCTCTCATAGAGAAGATGTGGCAAGAGCGGTTCGGCATCTCAGAGCAGGCCTTTTCTGCCGCCAAATTCTTCCGGAAAGCTAACAGCGTCTGGGTCGTCAACGATGTCGATCTTCCCCTGCTCAGCTACGAGACCATTGGAATGCGTATCATGAGCTGCAAAGACCGGCCATGGAAGCCCACCACCTCGGCTCTGCAAATCTTCGGCAGATATGCTACCAAGAATATTGTTCATCTTAATTCAAAAGAAGCTATGATCTTCCTGGAAGGGGGCAGCCAGGTCTTCGAATCGGAATGCGAGATAGGTTATGTGGTGGTTTTTTATAGAGGGGATGTGCTTGGGTGCGGTCTATACTCACACGGCAAGCTTGTCTCCCAAATTCCCAAAGAAAGAAGAATGGCAAGCACTGTCAAAAGCGCCGAATGTGAAGCTTGGGGAGAGTGAAATCCAGATGATCTCGGAAGTCTCGGATACTGCGGAGACAGTTGCATTTCCTGCAAAACCATATTCCGATCAAGGTGAACTGAAAAAGCTGTGGAAACAGCCCTTGCGCCTCTTTCGCTTATCCAATGCGCTACGTGAAAAAAGCTGCCGGGATGCCGTCTCATTTGTCATAAATCGAAATATCAACTTCACCAATGAATGCACCGGGACCTGCAATTTTTGCTCTTTCAAGCACGGCAATATTTATCGCCTCACCGCGGAGCAAATTTTGCAGCGCACCGGCGAGGCAGAGCAATTAGGCGCAACGGAGATCTGCCTGCAAGGGGGGCTTGCCCCAAAAATGCATCTGGAGGACTACTGCCAGATCCTGGAGCTTATACATCGCGACTTTCCCAGGATGCATCTGCATGCCTACTCTCCCATGGAGGTACTGCATATGTCACAAAACTCCAGTGTTGAGGTAAATGAGACTCTGCGGGAGTTAAAAAGAAGTGGTCTGGGTTCCATGCCGGGAACTGCCGCTGAGATTCTTGTCGACTCCGTGCGCCGGAAGATATGCCCGGATAAGCTGAATGTAGAGATGTGGCGGCAGATAATCACGTCGGCGCATATGCTGGGAATTCCCACCACCTCCACCATGCTCTTTGGCCATGTGGAAAGTTTAGAAGACCGCCTGCAGCACCTGCAAATCTTAAAAGAGATTCAGTGTGAAAGCGGAGGATTTACAGAGACGGTTCTGCTTCCCTTTATTCCCGATAATAATATGCTCGGCAAGATCGCCAAAGGCGCCGATCTCTTAGATCGTCTGAAGATGCATGCTCTGGCCAGGGTTGCTCTTTATCCCAAGATCACCAACATCCAGGCTAGCTGGACCAAATTGGGCCGCGAAGCCGCCGCTGCTGCTTTGGATTGGGGGGCCAACGACCTGGGTGGGACGCTCATGGATGAGGGAATCGCCCGCAATTCCCGGGAGGCGCCGAGTATTTCTGCGACGGAGCTGATTGAAGTAATAGAAGGGCGGGGAAAGAAGGCGGTACAGAGGACTACCCTATACGAAATAGTATAGTCTCCCGGTCTGTATAACTGGTCTTGATTTATTAATATGATAGCAAAATGCGACGATAAGCTTTACATATTTTGACGATACACTTTCTGATGGTGGAGATCATTAGAAAAATAATAGTCATCATGTTAATCGCTTTGCTTGCTTTCGTCACCATCTGGTCGGTATCGGCCAGGGATGTTACCGTCTCGGGATCATCAACCGTGATGCCTCTGGCCGAGGTTGCGGCAGAGGAATTCAATGCCCAGCAGAAGGATTGTGTGGTGACGGTTTCCGCTGGAGGAACGGGAGCAGGAATTCTGGGTATCGCCGAGCGCAAGAATGACATAGCTATGGCCTCGCGGAAAATAACCGAGGATGAACGGCAAAGATTTGGAGATTCTTTTCAGGAGTTCCTGGTCGGGCTTGACGGCATCAGCCTGGCGGTAAGTGACGAGGTTTATCAGGCAGGTGTGAAGGGATTAAGCCGCCAGCAGGTCAGAGATATCTATTCTGGAAACATCACCAACTGGAAGGAACTGGGCGGTCCAGATGCAGAAATCTACGTGATATCTCGAGAAGAGGGTTCCGGGACCCGTGACAGCTTCAATGAGGTCGTCTTGGGTAGCGGAGATGCCGAGATGCCGGGCGTTGATACCGTGGCCTTTGGAGGGGCTGAGGTCAAGACCGCCATATCAGGTAGCGACAAGGCAATAGGCTATCTCGGTTTCAATTACCTGGGGAACGGCGTTGCAGGCATAGCTTTTAATGGAGTCGCTCCAAGCTACGAAAATATTAAATTAGATATTTATGAGCTGCACCGGCATCTCTACTTTTACACATTCGAAAAGCCTGTGAGCGGAGCACAAGCATTCATAGATTTCGTGCAAGGGCCACAAGGCCGGAAGATTGCTGCCCAAGAGGGTTTCATACCCGTCTAAATCCTTACCGCTTAGACCCTACATAAACATCAACCTTACATAATAGTATGGCAAATCATATCTGATGAGAGCTAAAAGCATGCTGTTGGTATTGTTGCTGTTTTTTATCATGGCCGGAGCGGTGGGAGATGCCAGAGAGGTAACGGTTGCTGTTTCAGGGTCCAGCACGGTCATGCCCATGGCAGAGCTCGCTGCCGAGGAGTTCAATATGCTGCAGGACAATTACACCGTAAATGTAAAATCGGGAGGTAGCGGTGTAGGCATCGTGGATGTAGCCGAAGGAAGATCGGATATTGCTATGAGCTCCCGAGATATTCAACTGGCAGAGAGGCAGAGATATGAGACGCCAACGGTACGTTTTATTGAATATCCGGTGGGATTTGATGCCATATGCCTGGTGATCAGTCCGGATGTTTATGATGAGGGAGTAACATCGCTCACCAAGGATGAAATTAGGCAGATCTATGCCGGGGACATAACCAACTGGGAAGAGCTGGGCGGGCCAGATACGGAAATATTCGTCATCGGCCGAAGGGCCGGATCAGGAACAAGAGACACCTTCAATGAGATCATAATGGGAAGCAAAGAAGCGGAAACCCCTGCAGTGTCTTATGATGCCGGTGAAAGTTCTGAGGTAAAGTTCAGCACACAGCGCAGCGACAACGCCATCGGCTATATGGGATACAGCTTCATCATGATGGGAGACACCAAGGTGATCGCTCTGGACGGAGTCCAGCCCTCGATTGAGAGCATAAAAAGCGGGGCTTATCCGCTAGCCAGAAAGCTCTTCTTTGTCACTTTAGGGGAGCCCTCACCAGGTGCCAAGGCCTTTATTGATTATATTCTCAGCCCCGTAGGTCAGAAGATAGCAGAAGAGAACGGGTTTATCCCTATTTGAGATGGTCGCGATCAAGGCGATCTGATTTTCCTTTTCTTTCATCGCGCTGAATGTCTAACTGGATCTATGATCTTTCCCTGTAATTAATATCATTATTAGTGTGAAACATGGATTACCTTGATAAATGATCGAGATAATAGTATGATCAATCTATAAGGGCGTTTACCGCTCGATCCAATAGGAGATGAATAAAATGCAAATCAGAAAATGGTTTGGAGCATCTTTGCTTTTCGTATTCTTGGCCACTCTTGCACTTATCCCGTGGTCGGCATGTGCTCAGAACTGCCCCGAAGGCTGCCGGTGCCTCACAGTGGCCAATGCAAACGAGCTATTCGGCGAAGGAAATTTTGATATGTGCCAGACGAATCCCTGTGGTGAAGAAAGGTCACCAACCGGGGTTATGCTTCTTAAGTATTGCTTCAAGGCCAAATGCCCTCAGGGCTGTAGTTGCATGACTGAGGAAAAGGCCAAAGAAATGGGATACAGTCCCTGCAACGGTCAGAAAATATCCTGCGGCTTTGACGAATTTAAAAGACCGTTGTATTGCTTCTCACCTGCCAGCCTGTGCCCGGCAGAGTGCAGATGCTTGACCGAAGAAGAAGCCAAGAGTCTGGGGTACGATAAATTCTGCGGGAACCAAAGGAAGGAATGCGGCAAAGATCCCCGCGGATACCCGAAATTCTGCTATCAGATTCCGGTCGCCGTCTGTCCCACGGGATGTGTCTGCCTGAGCAAAGAAGAGGCGCTGGCAAAAGGCCTCAAGGACAACTGTCTGGATGCCAATGGCAATCCCATTGTCTGCGGCGCAATTGATGCCGATAACAGATACTGTTTCAAGACGCCTGAACCGGTGCGGTGCTGGTACGACTACAACCAGGGAAAATGCGTGGGCGGCTGCTCTGCTGGCAAAAAGTGCCAGTTGAATACGATATACCGGGATCCCAAGACCTACGAAGTTACATTCGCAGAGTGCCACTGCAAGTGATGATATCGAGTAAGAATTCTTACGCCCAATTTTTTTTTGCGACTATTTTTGCAGATCTTCTATATTCAATCCGGCCAGTTTTAGGATTCCATTCAGTGTCCCTTTCTTCAGCTCGTCATGAAGACCTGCACGGCAAAGAAGAGGCAGACCAGCCAGAGGATGATGGGGCTGACGAAGAGCAGGATGCGAAGATTCGCCTCTGTACCCTGCGCGGCCATTACTTTTCTTAGGTCGCTGAAGGATATGGCAGCAAAGTAGATGCTCTCTACCAGGGTCACCGCTGCGATGAGTTGACATGAGAACGGATCATCCCGAGGTTCCCTGGAGAGACATGGCGGGAATGAGGGATAATTGCAGTCCATCAGTATTTTTGGAGTAGATCTTGAGTCAGTATGGCGAGCGGCAACAGTGGATTTTCCAGATCTGAAGGCGAAGATCTCGAAGATTCAAGAAGAGATTGGCAAAGAGGCCAGGTGAATGGGAGAGCGCCAGCGTTATTGCAGAGATCTATAACGACCAGATTTAGATCAATAATCTTGGAAACTGGCCTGAGGGCGCAGGCCCACCTGGGCGCGCCAGCACGCGGTCGAACGGCCTCGCTTGCGACGGCGCACGAGAATGCGAGGCGAGATGCGAACTGATGTGAGTTGCCGGACATCCAGGATGAACTGGCCCAGTACAACTCCCATGAGGAAGTATTAGAGAATATCAGGGACGCCATCCGCATCCATGTAGAGGATCGACTGGATAACGGCGAAGAAGTTCCTCAACCGTAATCTGTCAGCCTGACATCTCTGGAAGTCGCTGTATGACGAACAAGCTCCAAGGATCAGCGCATCTGAGACAATCCAGGCGCTGGAGAAAGCAGGCTACTTTCTGGTTCGCCAGAGCGGTAGCCATAGGATCTACGGTGAAACTGCGGCGGCGCACCCGCACGGCAAGCTGCGGGATATTCGTCAAAATAATACCCTGTTAGTCTGCATGTACATATACGCTGTCGCCGTTTGCCTTGAGAGGCGCTTTGCCTGCCCTCAAGGCACTGTCTCTCACCTACACCACAAAGTTCCTCAGAACTCCTATCCCTTCGATCTCCACTTCCACAGCATCTCCTTTCTTCAGCGCCCCCACTCCAGGAGGCGTGCCCGTGGCAATCACATCCCCCGGCTCAAGGGTCATGACGCCGCTTATAAACTGCACTAACTTCGGCACGTCGAAGATCAGGTCGGATGTGTTCGACTTTTGCACCACCTTTCCATTGATGCGTGTCTGAATATCCGCGTTGGAGGGATCGATTCTTCCGATCCAGGGGCCGAATGGGGCAAAGGTGTCGAAGCTCTTGGCGCGCGTCCACTGGCCGTCTTTTCGTTGCAGATCGCGGGCCGTCACATCATTAAAGCAGGTGTAGCCCATGACGTACTGCTCCGCTTCTGCGGCCTTGATATTCTTGCAGCGCTTTCCAATGACCACAGCCAGCTCACCTTCGTAGTCCACCTGCGAGCTGGATGAGGGATAGACGATATGACCCTCCGGGTCCAGGACGGAGGAAGGCGGCTTTAAGAAGAGGATGGGCTCCTCGGGAAGCGGCATCTTCAGCTCCTCGGCATGCTTTACGTAATTCAGGCCCACGCAGACGATCTTTGTAGGCTGACAGGGTGGCAAAAGGAATACTTCCTCCAATCCCAGCACCTCTCCACCGGAGATTATGTCATTCTCCTTGCTGTACGATCCCCCTCGAATTATGCCATCCTTCATAAAACGGATTATCATTTCCAACCTTCTCTCCTTTCTTTTGGCTCTTGATTTGTTAGTTCGTCACTCACTGGTTATGGCCAATTGTTTGCCTTTCATCCCCGGCATGGACCCTTGCTGCCGGTCGGACCACGTCGGTATCGCCCAAATTCGCTCTCCAGCAGCCGGTCGGCCATGACCACCGGCCCTTCTACGCAGACTCGCAGGCCATCCGGGTCCAGGCAGCAGGAGCCGCAGATGCCTGCCGCGCACTTGAAGTAGCGGTTGATGCAGGCCTGCGTCTTTTTAGCATGCTCTTTTGTTCTGGAGATTATGTCCCACATCATCATCTCCGGACCGCAAAGGTAGATCTGATCATAATCAAATAAGTTTAGCTCTTTTAGTCCGGCAGCAGCGTGCCCCTGTATGCCCAGCGAGCCGTCATCGGTGGTGATAATAGTATCTCCCAGAGCCTCAAATCTATCCTGGAAGATTAAGTCGTCTTTTGATCGAAAGCCTAGCAAGGAGACCACTTCATAGCCCGCCCCTTTAGCCTGCTCGCCCAGGAAAGCGAGAGGGGCAGTGCCCACCCCACCGCCTATGAGCAGAATTCTCTTGCCCCGTAGAACAAAGCCGTTGCCCAGAGGGCCGCGCAGACCCACGCTGCTTCCTGCGCATAGGCCAAAGAGCGTGCCGGAAGCCTCGCCAACCGACTGCACCGTTATGGTATCAGGGCCCGAGAAGCTCATGGGAATCTCATCCACACCTCTGATCCAAACCATGACGTACTGCCCTGGTGCCGGGTCTAGGTTTCTATCCATCCGGAAGGTCCTGATGAGGGGTGCCTCCGATCGCACTTCTTCCATGACACAGTTTATGGGTCTCATTGAAGCCTCTCCTTCCCGGCCAGGCCGCGCAATTCCTCCAGTGTCAGCGATTTTCTTTCCAGGTAACGGGACAGGCCGGTTGTAATCTCCTCGAAGACGCCGTAGCCCCTGAGAAGAGCTGTTCCCACCTGCACAGCCGAAGCTCCGGCCATGATCATCTCCACGGCATCCTCCCAGGTGGAGACTCCGCCTACGCCGATCACCGGAATCTCCAAGCGGCCAGCCAGCTCGTAGACGCAGCGTACTGCCACGGGTTTGATGGCCGGACCGGACAGGCCGCCAAAGCGGTTGCCAAGGATGGGATAGCCAGTCTCGATATCAATGGCCATGGCCTTGAGTGTGTTTATAGCTACCACGCCGTCGGCCCCGCCCCGCTGCGCCGCCAGGCCCAGCTCGACGATATCGGCCGTGTTGGGAGTCAGCTTGACCCAGACCGGCACATTTGAGGCAGCTTTCACGGCTCCTGTAACGGATTCCACCAGATCGGGATAGCGGCCCAATTCGCTACCATATTTTTCAGCATGAGGGCAGGAGAGGTTTAGCTCGAAGGCGTCGGCCTTCAGGCTGCGGGCGATCTGGGCGAACTCTGCTGCAAAAGAACCGAAGATGCTGGCGATGACAGGCACCCCGCCAGCGCGTGCCTTGTCGATCTCGTCCTGAAAGTCTCTGTAGGAAGGATTGGGCAGGCCCATGGCATTGAGAAGGCCTCCATCCACATGAACAATGGTGGGGCCGGGATGGCCCTCTCGCGGCAACGATCCCACGGATTTGGTGACCACGCCGCCTGCGCCGGCTCTCGCGCTGCGACAGAGAGAGGCACCGGTGGTGCCCAGGATGCCTGCCGCCAGCAGGATCGGATTATTGAGCTGCAGGCCTCCGGCATGGATAGAAAGGGATGGCATGAGTGAGGAGATCTGCCGGACAAGATAAAAGGCTTATTAATGAATCCTGACCAAATAGGTCTGAAAAGGATTAAGTTCTTCCTGATCTCAATTAACGCATCAATCAACTGGAAAATCTTGTGAGACAAACGAAATGAAATCAATCATAATAAAAGGTGCCCGCGAGCACAACCTCAAGGATATAACCGTAACGCTTCCCCGTGATAAGTTCATCGTCATCACCGGCGTCTCCGGTTCAGGCAAATCCACTCTGGCCTTTGATACCATTTACGCCGAGGGCCAGCGCCGCTACGTAGAATCGCTTTCCGCTTACGCTCGACAGTTCCTGGGCCAGATGGACAAGCCCGATGTCGACTCCATCGAAGGCCTGTCCCCGGCCATCTCCATCGAGCAGAAGACCACCTCCAAGAACCCCCGCAGCACAGTGGGAACGGTAACCGAGATCTATGACTACCTGCGTCTCCTCTTTGCCAGAATCGGCGTGCCCCACTGCCCGGTTCATGGCATAAAGATAGAGTCTTCGTCGCCGGAGAGAATAGCGCAGAGCATTCTGCAGGAGACGAGAGCGCAAGCCGCAAAACCGGAAGACAACGCGAAAAACAGGGCAGAAGGTAAAGCTGGGGGCGACGAGGACGCCGGCGGCAGCAGCCAGGTGACGATTCTAGCTCCAATCGTCCGCCAGAAGAAGGGAACCTATGGCCAGCTCTTCACCGACCTGAATGCAGAGGGCTTCACAAGGGTTCGGGTCAACGGAGAGATACGCCGAACGGATGAGACAATCGAACTGGACCGCTACAAAATGCATGACATTGACGTGGTCATGGACCGGCTGGATCCCGTCCTGGACAGATCACGACTGGTGGAGGCCATCGAGAATGCTCTTAAAAAGGCGGAGGGCCTGGTCATCGTGCTTTTTGCCGAAGGCAGGGAGCGGCTCTACTCCGCTACAATGGCCTGTCCTGTCTGCGGTATGGCCTTCGAGGAGCTGCAGCCGCGCATGTTCTCTTTTAACAGCCCCTTTGGAGCCTGCGAGTCCTGCAATGGTCTGGGCATTCGCATGGAGTTTGACCCGGACCTGATAATACCGGACAGAGAGCTATGCATAGCCGATGGAGCGGTGGCTCTGTACCGAAATGCCATCGACGGCTGGCGGGGCCAGCATCTGGCGGCTGTTGCCAAGCACTTTGGCTTTGACGTCTTCACTCCCATGAAAGACCTCTCCGAAGAGCAGTACAACGCCCTGATGTACGGCTCGGATGAACGTATTCAGTTCAGCATGAGCATGAAAAATGGTGATGCTTATTGGATGCATAACGGCCAGTGGGAAGGCTTAATTCCGCAAAGTATCCGCCTCTATGGCCAGACTGCGTCCGATTATAGGCGCGAGGAACTGGAGAAGTTCATGCGCGTGCTACCCTGCCCGAAATGCGGCGGCCGCAGGCTGAAGGAGAAGGTGCTGGCCGTAACGGTAGGGAAAAAATCCATTGTGGATGTGACCGATCTGTCCGTCGGTGATAGCCTCGATTTCTTCGCTAAGCTCGCCCCCAGGCTCTCGGAAAAAGATAAGGAAATCGCCCGCCAGATCCTAAAAGAGATCTCCTCTCGCCTGGGCTTTTTGGAGCACGTGGGCCTTGCCTACCTTACTCTCTCCCGGAACGCCGGCACCCTCTCCGGAGGCGAAGCGCAGCGCATTCGGCTAGCTACGCAGATCGGCTCTAATCTGACGGGCGTTCTCTATGTGCTGGATGAGCCCTCTATCGGACTTCATCAGCGGGATAACGCCCGGCTCATTGAGACGCTAAAAAAGCTGCGGGACTTAGGCAACACACTCATCGTAGTAGAGCACGATGAAGAGACCATCCGCAGCGCTGACCATGTGCTGGACATCGGGCCGGGAGCAGGAATTCACGGCGGCTACGTCGTAGCGCAGGGTACGCCCCTGCAGATTGAAAAGAACGCAGATTCACTCACCGGCCAGTACCTCTCCGGGAAACAGAGCATCGACGTTCCGGTAAGCCGCAGGAAGAGCAATACTTTCATTCGCCTCAAAGGATGCCGGGAGAATAATCTCAAAAACATAGATGCATCAATCCCCTTAGGCGTCCTGACAGTGGTCACCGGCGTCTCGGGCTCAGGCAAATCCACCCTCATCTACGACACTCTCTACCGGGCCCTCATGAAGAAGATCTACAAGTCAAGTACGGAGCCAGGGGTGTACGACGAGATTATCTTCGACTCCGATGTAGACAAAGTCATCGTCATCGACCAGAGCCCCATCGGCCGAACGCCTCGCTCCAATCCGGCTACTTACACCAAGATCTTCGATCCCATCCGGCAGGCCTTTGCCGAGGCTAAAGAGGCAAAGGTGCGCGGCTACAAAGCGGGCCGCTTCTCCTTCAACGTAAGGGGCGGTCGCTGTGAGGCCTGCCAGGGAGACGGGCTGATCAAGATTGAAATGAACTTTCTGCCCGACGTTTACATCGAATGCGAGGAGTGCAAGGGCACCCGCTACAACCGGGAAACCCTGGATGTCAAGTACAAGGGCAAATCCATAGCGCAGGTGCTGGATATGACTGTGGAAGAAGCCAGAGAGCATTTCCAGAATGTTCCGGCTATTCGAAGCAAGCTCGATACACTTTTGGGTGTGGGTTTAGGCTACATCAAGCTGGGGCAGAGCTCGACCACGCTCTCGGGCGGCGAGGCGCAGAGGATCAAGCTCACCCGGGAGCTGGCCAAGCGGGGCACAGGAAAGACCATTTACCTTCTGGATGAGCCAACTACCGGGCTGCACTTCGCTGATGTCAAGAAGCTCATCTCTGTCCTGGACGACCTGGTGGCCAAGGGAAACAGCGTGGTGGTCATCGAGCATAACCTGGACGTCATCAAGTGCGCCGACTACATCATCGACCTGGGACCGGAAGGCGGCAATGCGGGCGGGCGAATCGTGGCAGCAGGCACGCCGGAAGAAGTGGCAGCGGTAGAGGAAAGCCATACGGGCCGGTATTTAAAATCAAGAGTGGGTGGCAGTGAGCTGGGAGCGAAATCCGCTGGAAAGAAGGGCGCAAAAACGACTGGAAAGGCAAAGTAGCTTCATGCCGTCCAACAACAATGCTAAATATGAAATAGCTGCTTCGCCAGAATCAGAGAAGAATGACCCGAATAATTGCTTTATCCGATACTCACCTGGAGAATGAGTCTCTCCCTGCCGCTGTAGCCGTGCTTGCCAGCGGCGCGGACATCATCCTTCATGCCGGCGACTTCGTCTCAGCGAAGTGTCACGCTGCCCTGGCGGCCTATGGCCGTCTGGAGGCAGTTTATGGAAACTCCGACTGCATCGAGCTGAAGAGGCTATTGCCGGAGAGAAGGGTAATAGAAGTGGAGGGGGTTAGAATAGGCCTGGTGCACATGGCTTCGCACGGCTCCGACCTGGTAGGTGCAGAGATGATGGCCAGGGAGATGGATGTGCAGGTTTTGGTCTTCGGGCATATCCATCGACCACTTATCGAGAAGAGCGAGCTTCTGCTCATCTGTCCGGGCAGCACCACGCTTCCCCGTATGTCTGCGCCTTCTGTTGCTGAGCTGGAGGTCGAAGACGGAAACGTGCGGGGCAATATAATTCCTGTGGGAAGCCCTGCCTGCAACTATCTTAAGTTCGCGGGGGAGCTGGCGAGAAAGGCTTAGCATCCTTTTTCATTATAATTCTCCTTGATGCCCTAGCGTAGCCGTGGCGCAAACGTAAGCGTAAACTTAAACCTTTGATGAGCATTACACCCAGGATTGTCTTGACTGCAGATTCCTATGCCAAAGCCGTTATCGAAGCCGCCCTATTCGCCTCGGGCCGAACCCTCGCACCACGGGAGCTGGCCGATCTTTCCGGCCTCTCCGAGGAGCGGGCGCGGGCCCTGGCGGACGACCTGGCAGCCCAGTACGCCGCCCGCGATTCGGGGCTAGAGATCAAGAGCATTGGGGAGGGCTATTCCATGCAGGTTCGCTTCGGCCTGGCCGGACGGGTCCTCTCCTTTGCCCCCAAAGAGATCGAGGCCCCGCTCATCAGAACATTAGCCATTATCGCTTACAAGCAGCCCATCAAGCAAAGCCATCTGGTGGAGATCCGGGGCAACAAGAGCTACGATCACGTAAGGGAGCTGGAGGAAAGAGGACTCATCAACGTAGAGAAATTCAGCCGCACCAAGCTTCTTACCACCACACGTGGCTTTGCCGACTACTTCGGCATCAGCTCTGCCGATCCCCAGGCCATCAGAAGAGCCCTTCTCAAAGACAAGAAACTGGTGGGCGTCTCACCCATGTATGAGAGCCTGGCACTCCGTCTTGCCCTGGACTACATCGTAGTAAATCCCTATAAGCCTCAAGCCGAGGACCTGGAGCGCTTGAAAGAGATCGAACTTCTCGTGCTCGCCCCCGGCTATGCGGAAAGGGTCAAGCAGCACTACTCCGGCCAGATGCTGGAGGCAGGCGTGGCCACGCTTTCCCAGCTAAAAGAGAGCGCGGAGAGAATTTGCCAGGAATCGGGATGTGGAGACGTCGAGCCCATGGCGGCGGAGGTCGACTCGCTGCTCAAGAGATTTCGGCAAAAGGCCAAAACCGCCCGGGCAATCAAGCCTCTCACACCCATGATCGAAGAGATGGCCCGTGACCTGCGCCTGATTACACAGGAGAGCGGCCTGACGGTTGCGCCCGACTCGGCGGGAATAGATGCGGATATCCTGGTGCCGGCCCACCAGCCTTACGATATGGACATTCTGGAGAGAATTGTGCAGCGCTACGACAAGATCCTGGGCGGAAAGGCTTGATGAATCAAATCCATCCTTTCTTCCGGAAATAGACCATCATTGTCACTACTACCATCAGCATCAGTATTAAAACCGCCGGATAACCCAAAGGAGACTCCAGCTCCGGCATGAACCGAAAGTTCATTCCGTACAGCCCAGCCAGGAAGGTGAGAGGGATGAATATGGTGGAGATGATGGTTAGGAGCTTGATCACCTCGTTGAGCTTGTTGCTCAGGCTGGAGAGGTATGTTTCCAGCAGCGAGGCCGACATATCGCGGAAGGTCTCGATGTTCTCGATCACCTGGATGGTATGGTCGTAAACATCTCGCAGGTATATCTTTGTAAGTTCTGAGATCAGTGGCGAATCCGTTCTTTGCAGCCTGCTGATGGATTCCCGTAAAGGCCAGACGGACTTTCGTAGAAACAGCATGTCTCGTTTCAGATTGTAAATGGTGGGAAGAATGCCGGGCTCAGGATTTGATACCACCGCATCCTCCAGATCCTCAAACCTGTCCCCAAGTTTCTCCATGATTACAAAATAATGGTCAACGATAGAGTCCATCATGGAGTAAGCAAGATAATCCGCGCCCTGCTTCCTTATTTTGCCTTTGGCTGTTCGTAGCCTTTCTCGGAGCGAATTGAATATGTCTACTTCCTTCTCCTTAAAGGATATTATAAAATTTTTGCCGAGGATTATGCTGACCTGATCCATATCGAGCTTGGTATCGGCCGGCTCAGCATCCCCCTCTTCATCATAGTAAAGCATCTTGAGCACAATGAAGATATAATCGTCATAATCCTCTATCTTGGGGCGCTGATCGGTCAGTATGTCTTCAAGTACCAGTGGATGAATTCCATAGCAAGATCCAAGTTTCTCCAGAACATCCGCCTGGTGCAGGCCCTCTATGTTTATCCAGGTAACTGTGGGCTTCTCTCGGAATACAAAGGCCTCAGCAACTTGTTTTAACTCAGTCTCTTGATAGTGTTGCTCATCGAAGTCTATGACAGTGATCCTGGGCATATCCGGCAGCGCACGGCTGACCAAAGGTAGATCTGTGGCCGTATTATCTATTATGCCCGCTTCTTTAATGGATTGCACCAGGTATGCTCCAATTGCTCGAATGCGCAATTTAATGCATTTTTAAATATTTATATCTATTTCCCAAGGCTGGGAAACAAGGCAGTCACTACCAACAACAGAGTGAGAATGCTCATGATAATTGTAGTAGTCCAGGCAATGATGTTAAAGAGCTTGCCGTTCACATAGTCGCCCATCAGCTTCTTGTTGTTGACAAGCATTAGCATGAATATCAGCACCAACGGCAACAGAGATCCGTTAATTACCTGGGATAGGACCATTATCGTCAACAGCGGTGCATCAGGAAACATGATGATAATTGCTCCAAAGGCGATAAGTAACGTATAGAGCAGGTAGAATTGAGGCGCATCCCGAAATCTCTTGTTTAAACCTGAATCCCAGCCCATTCCCTCGCATAGGAAATAGGCTGTGGATAACGGCAGTACCGATGCGGCAAAGAGAGAGGCATTAAGGAGCCCAAAGGCGAATAGCCAGGCTGAATAGCTGCCTGCCAGGGGAAAGAGCGCCAAAGCTGCGTCTTTTGCCGTCTCAATATGTATACCGTTGACAAAGATGGTAGCGGCGCAGGTGAATATTATGAAGTATGATACTACGTCGGTTATAATGCATCCGACGTAGACATCCCATTTCGTATACTTGTATTCAGATAATTTCACACCTTTCTCGACAATAGTAGATTGCAGGTAAAATTGCATCCAGGGAGTGATAGTTGTTCCAACGACTCCGATGACCATATAGAGATATCCGGACTCCAGGCTTATGCTCGGAGTAACCGTCTGGGTGAGAAGAAACTTCCAGTCGGGATGAAGCATCATTCCAGAGATAATATAAGTGACATAGACTGAACTGGCAAGAAGAAAAATCTTCTCCAGGGAGCGGCGGTTGCCCTTGACAACGGCCAACCAAACCATGGCAGCGGCTACGGGCACCGAGATATACTTGCTTACGCCGAAGATCTCCATGCTTGCCGCAATTCCTGCGAACTCCGCAGTTGTGGTACAAAGATTAGCTATTATGATTCCTAAAAGCAGTATTACGGTAGGCTTAACCCCGAAGTGTTCCCGAATGAGATCTGCAAGCCCCTTACCGGTCACCACACCCATGCGAGCGCACATCTCCTGCACCACAAAAAGGGCTATTGTGATGGGTATTAGCGTCCATAGTAAAGAATATCCGAAATGGGCGCCGGCGATGCTGTAAGTTGTGATGCCTCCTGCATCGTTGTCCACATTTGCGGTAATTATCCCCGGGCCCAGGACACCAAAGAAAATGGCCAGTTGGGCCAGAGAGATCTTTGGAATTCTGCCCTTCAAATTGAGCCACTGGAATGAACGGGGATTCATCAGGCAGCCCCTCTAACCCGGCGCAGCTTATGATAATTCCAGGGCATGCGCTTGCGCAGATCCTCAGGGATGACATCGTCCAGTGCGTCGTCAAAGGTTACTATCCCCAGGATCTTGCCGTCATGATCTACTACAGGGACGCAGAGGAAGTCATACTTGGAGAGAAGGTTTGTGACCTCCTCGATGGTCGCAGTGGGAAGCACGCTCAAGACATCTTTCTTCATTACGTCTCCAACCTGCATGGTAGGATCCGCCAGAATAAGGTCGCGTAGCGACATTACGCCTAAAAGCTGTCCTCCTTCGTTTTGGACATATACGTAGTAGATCATATCGATCTCCTGCCCGGACTTGCGAAGCCTGGAAAAAATTTCCGATACGCGGGAGACGGATGAAACAGCAATATATTCAGTTGTCATGAGGCTTCCGGCAGAACGATCGCTGTATCGCATCAGCTCCTTGACCTCCTCTGCCACCTCCTCATTCATGAGTTTAAGGACTTCGCTAGCTCTATTTTCCGACATGATTCCTAGCAGGTCCGCTGCGTCGTCTGGATTCATATTTTCCAGGATATCGGCCACATCATCGCTATCCATTTGCTTCACCATGGTGGCCTGTACCTCTGGGTCCATCTCCTCCATGGTCTCGGCTGCAGTTTCGTCGCCCAAGGAGTCTAGTATTAAAAGCCGATCTTTATTGTTCAGATCTTCGAGAATATCGGCGATATCCGCGGGATGCAGATCATTGATAGTCTTTCTTGAAATCTTGAGATGAATGCTGCGAAGACTTGGATCGAGTGGATCAATATATGACCAGGGTATGATGTGACTGGGAAACCTGTCTAAAAAACGTGATGTTAGCCCGGAAAATCCTAGCCGCCTCAGTATTCCCTTGAAGCCGACATCCACTGCCACCAGGCAAAGCGACTTCTTTAACTGAGCCAGTAGAACGTCGTTTACCCTCACAACCTTCAGTCCGTCTATGTCCACGATTTGTCTATCCAAAATGGTCTCTGTTACCAATAGTTCCTTATGGGATAGCTTCCCTGGAGGGATCTCATCCCTGGCTACATCCAGCCGTATATCTCCATTGATAGAACTGACGCTGGACATGGGCAAGATGACCTTTTCGCCCAGGATATTTGAGGTGTAGACAATGCGGGAGATCTCCAGAAGCGTTTCACCTGGCCTCAGGGACAGGTTGGTGAGCTTTCCTACGGCTTTCCCTTCTTTATCCACGATCTTCCTGCCCTGCAGCTGGCTGAAGAAGCTCACTCTATTCGTGCCGTTTGTTGCCGGCTCTTTGACCCATAAAGGACCTGATGCTTTGATTTTATCGGCGATGCTTTTGGATGTGCGCATCTGCAACCTCTAAACCGGAGATGTCTCTTCTTTTGCTCGCTCTACAACCACTATCTCATGCAAGTCTTCAATGCCGTCAATTGACCGTATGCGATCGTTTATGAGGGAATTCAGCTCCTCGAGACTTTTGGACCAGACCTTGAGGAAGAGGTCGTACTCTCCCAGTATCTCATAGACCTCAGTAATCTCTGGAAGCTTAGCTAGTGCCTTGACGGCCTGATCCTGTCTAACATTATCGGTTTGCACAAGCATAATCGCGGTCACTGAATAGCCCGTAGCTGCGGGATTGGTTATAATAGTGAATCGCTCTATGACCCCATTGGCTTTCATGCGCTTGAGGCGAAACTGTATGGTCGCGTCGGAGATGCCGGATCTTCTTGACATCTCTTGCAGGCTTATGCGCGCATTTTCCCGAAGACTGCGAAGAATGGCCCGGTCCACTTCGTCAAGATCCAAGCTATTGCTCATATTACTCAGCTATCCTCCTTAGTGATTCTTTATTGCATTGGTATATTACCAATATTACCATATAAAGGTTACTCTTTCTCCAATAGTAATTATTGACAATAAACGAAAGCAATAATTTCGAGGGTCTGTTGGATCATGGCCGCATCGGAAAGAATTTCGTCGAAAAAGTGATAAGGTTTAGTTGCTCACCTCTTTGTTCCCCCCGCACCCGATCAAGGCGCTTTTCAAGGCAGACTGTCGTCTCCAGTACTCATGCAAGAAGCGCAGGGCGGCAGGACTACTGCGTTCTCCGGTTCCCCGGCTGTGCAAGTGTAGCAGGGTACCCAGTCCTCACTGTAGATCAGGCCGCTGCAATTAAGACCGAAGCACGTGGGCGGCTGCCAGTCTGAAGATATGGACGAAGGCAATGCTCCTCCGGCGCCCAGATCGATTCGCGCCTCAACATCAGCGGCGGCCCCCTCCGGCCCGTCCACTGAGAAGGCCTCGATATGAGCCGCATTGACATAGGTGCCATCTTTCTCAGCCCGAGCCCTGTATATGATGGTCCTGTCTTCTCCCGGAGCCAGATCGAGGATAGTCCAAGTGATTAGGTTAGACCTGTTCTCAGAAGGCTCCAGAGATGAGTTAAGCAGCTTCATGGATAGGGGTAGCTGGTCCATCAAGAAAGCCACCATGGTGTATTTCTCCCGGTTCTTGAGGTTTAGGGCGTACCAGACCACCTTCGGATCCAGAGCATCGATCCTGGCGGTCTTGGAAGCGGAGATCTGGGGCGGGCAACAGGTCAACCAGTTCAAGTGGACTGCGGAGAAGTTTCTGGCCAGCGTCCATCTTTCGCCGTACTTGCCTGCCGCTTCTACCTGGTTAACCAGGTTGGATGACTCCTCGGTGATGTTCAGCCGCAAATCGATGATTATCTTGCTGCCGATGCCCATAGTTGGTAGCGACCAGTTGGCGTAGATTGGCGTCAGCTCTACGGGCCGCAGAGACGAGGTTATATACTCGGTTCCCGTCGGGAAGACGTCTTTCACATAAACGGGCCCTAAAGCCCGGTTGCCGTTATTCTCAATGATGATCCGATAGTCTGCAAAAGTTGTGCTGAGCAGGTCTACTTTGGCCATCTTGCTCAAAGAAAGATGCGGTCGGTCATACTTGGCCACGCCACCCAGGTTCGTCTTTCTATAGATTTCGAAATCTCCGATATACATCTCATATTGATCGATCTCATCGGTGCTACTTGGAGAACTGTTCATGCGCAACGTCCGGAATTTTTCAAAATAGGCAGGCAATGCCGTTGAGCTAATTGGATATTTTTCTTTGTAGACCGTGCGAAAATCGGCCTGGCCGGTCACGCCAGCCTCGGTTACCATCTCATTGAGGCCCCTGGCAATAGACCGCAGATTCAGGTCCGTTGCTGAGGAAAATTGCTCGCTGATCAGGCTGGTGGGTGTCTTGGACCCTATGCCTTCACTCCACTTTATATCGCTGGATGCGGAGAAGGTGGGCGTATAATTGTAGCTGGTCGGCTCATGAGTGAGGTTCATATCCTTGGCGATATAGTTGACCACCGAGCTGATCTTCTCGTCACTCTGGTAATTACCCGTGCCCGACTCGTAGGACCACTGAGCTTTTCCAAGATCTCTACTCGCAGAGACATAACCCGTGCCGTTAACAGACTTCTCGTACTCCACATTTTTGCCGGATTCATCGAACTTCTGACTGATCTTGAAGCTGCCCACATAGTCTTCCTGGGACTCGAAGATTTGGCTCGCGTTCCAGGTTCTATTCTCATCAGCATCTTTCTTGGCGAGGCCGATATGACCCATGCCCTCGAAGTCGGTTTCGCTCTTCATGGTGCTGCCATTCTCGTCCAGTTTGAGTGAGCTGTTGCGACTTATGCGGCTCGCGTAGGTGTACTCCTCATTCGTGGAGCCACCCGTGGCGTAATTCTTGGACTTGGTCTTTTCGACCCACTTGCTTTTGAAATTGATATCCTGATTGTTGGGCAGGGAAAAAGTAGTTGGCTTATGCGTTGCCATCAGGCCCTTGGTCAACTGAATGGAACGGTTGGAGTTATGGTAGCGGATCACGTCCTCGCTGGCGTAGTCACCACTACCGTGCTCCTTGAGGGCGACATAGGTCTGGGGCGGGCCGACGTTGACGTCGGCGTACGCTGTGCATTTCTCTACCGCATTCTCAAACAATGTTGCTTTGTTTTTCAATATTACCGGATTGGTGCGGATGTCATTATGAACATTCACAAATCCTGTTCCAGTCACTCCCTGGTCCATGTCAAAAGAGGTATTGCCGATGTCCTGCGCTACCTGAACCAAGATTGTAATGGTTCCTGGAACGAGGCCGTCAATATTCCATCTGTTGTTTTTGCCGTCATCAATCGGTGATGGGGACGCAGATACGAAGGACACCCCTCCAGGATAGTCATCTACAATCTGATCTCCTGAGACATACCAGGTTATGTTATATGTCACATAGTCCCCTGGCCGAGCCACTTTTGGCGAGGCGATCTTAGTCAGGCAAGCAGCAATAATTTTCACATTTTCTGTTGCCTTCGCAGTCACCTCGTTTCCATCCGGATCTAATGCTGTAGCTACGACTGTATTCTTTAATATCGGTGCATCTGTAGCATTCACTGTGTAATACGCATAGTAGGTGCGTGACTCACCCGGATCCAAGGGATATGGATCGTTTAGCACTATAATGCCCAGCTTGTCATCGTTGAGGGTCAGGTAGGTAAGCGCTATGGTGCCGATGTTCACCACCGTGTACTTGTATTTGATAATATCGTCAGGTTTGGCGACCGCCCGGTCCGCCTCCTTGAAGACCCGCAAACCCAACAATGGCTGAGGGGTCTGGCAGCTCCATCCCAAATTGACACAGGCCCGATTGCTCTCCACCGGTCCATCTTGATCACCCGCGCGGCCGTGTGCAGTAGCACAATTTGTAAGATATTCCAGTATTGCCAATCCTGGAGTCCTTCTGTACTCTCTGCTGATCACGTTGCCATAGGAGTCAACCGTAATGATCAAGGTGTCTCCTGTGGCATAGTACCTCACCGTGTAGGTTCTATAGCCCTTTTCCGGTTTATCGTACTCAATCTTTAGAGTCTCCTTGGTAGGCAAGAAGGTATAAAAGTCAGAAAGCACCTCGCCTTTCATGCGGTATGATGTGAAAAGGATGTCGTACTTTTCCGGCCGGGTATACTCAGAAAGTACTAGGAAGCCTGAAGCATTAAGCTGCTCATTCAGAGTCTCTCCGGTCGATATGTTTGTGTAGTTGTTGAGAGCAAAATTCGTCCCGGCAATCCTTTTTATGCCTGATTCCAGTGTTGAGTTGGCTATATCGAATATGTCTCGCTGCTTCTTGATGCTCCTCAGCTTGGCCTCCAGTTTGGTCTTATTCCTGGATAGAGCTTCAATCATCTGCAGCAAGTTGTCAGGGCTGCTTCCTGCCATGACTCTTAGCTTTGTCTCTCCAGCATTTATGTTGGGTGGTGAGGTGGTTAAGGTCGAAGCTACGCTACAGGCATCCGGACTCAATTTAACATTATAAGTGATTGTCCAGGAGTCTCCTGGTTGCAGAGAGCCGAGAGGGCTCAGATCAAATATCAGATTACTATTTTCAATTGCGTGTTGGATTATTGTATTTCCAGAATATGCATAGGGAATAAATTCCAGCATTGGACTTAGCTCGTCTACGACTTTGATATCATGGATTTCAATTATTCCCGTATTCTTCACAGTAATGATGAAGGTGGATTCCGAATTCGGATTTAAGGTTTCGGTGGGCGCCGTCTTCGTGATCTCCAGTTCACCCGACTGAGTAAACTTATTTCCAAAATTCGCCTGAGTCGATGGTACATCGGTCCGGTCGGACTTAGTCGCTGTAACCTGACCGGTTTCGGAAACCACTACGGTATAAATATTGCCAACCGGATAGGTCTCGGTCCAGTCAGGCGAAAGAGATGGCATCTCCTCCAGCGTGTAGGTTCCGGGAGAAATGCTGTTAATGCTGTAAGAGCCTAAAGCCCCAGGACGGGAGGATGTTATGGCGACCTTGACGATCTCACCATCTTGGTTTTTCAGATTGATTATCCACTCTCCGAGGCCCGGCTCATTTGCATCCCATTCGTTATTGCCATTTTTATCTTCGAACTTTGTGCCGGAGATAGAGCCTACGGCGTCCATGCATCTCCATCCCACATTAACACAAGCTCTATTGCTCTCGGCAGGTATATCTCGTTCACCAGCGTTCCCATATGCGGTGGCGCAATTCGTGAGATATTCCGGTACCGCGATTCCTGGAGTCTTTCTGTATTCTCTGCTCACTACGCTGCCGTAGGAGTCGACCGTTATAATTAGAGTGTCTCCTGTGGCATAATGCCTGACTGTGTAGGTTCTATAACCTTTTCCCGGCTTGTCGTACTCTATGAGCAGAGTCTCATTGGTCGGCAAGAAGATATAGAAGTACGAGAGAACCTCGCCATTCTTACCGTATGTCGTGGTCAGGAGATCGAACTTGTTCGACCTGGTATAATCAGACGATAACAGGAATCCTGTGGCATTAATCAGCTCGCTCAGGCTCTCTCCGATCGAGATATTCGTATAGTTGCAGCGTGTGTAGTTCGTCCCAGCAATGCACTTTGCGCTTGATTCCAGAGATGCGTTGCCCTTATCGAATTTGCCCAGCTGCTTTTTGATGCTTTCCAGCTTCGCTTCCAGCTTCGTCCTATTCCTGGATAGAGAATCAATGATCTGCAGTATACTGGTGCTGTCACTTCCTGCGGCCATGACATTCAACTTTGTCTCCCCAGCAATTATGACCGGAGACGAGACGGTTGCTGCATTACAGGCTTCCTGACTCAATTTTGCATTATAAGTTATTGTCCAGGAATTGCCTGGCTGCAAAGAGCCGAGAGGTGCCAGATCAAATTTCAACTTGCCACCTGTAGTGGAGTGCTGGATCAATATATCACCATATTGAGCATAGGGAATGAATTCCAGCATTGGACTTAGTTCGTCAATGATTTTAATATCATGGATTTCCATTTTTCCCGTATTCTGCACGGTGATGGCGAAGGTGGTCTCCATATTTGGAATTAAGGTCTCGACTGTCGCAGTCTTCGTGATCACCAGTTCACCCGATTGCGTAAACTTGTTTCCGAAGTCGACACTTGTAGACGGAACATCGGTCCGGTCAGACTTGGTCACTGTGACCACACCGGTTTCGGAAACCACTACGGTATAAATATTGCCTGCCGGATAGGTCTGAGTCCAGTCATCCGAGAAAACCAGCACCTCCTCAAGGGTGTAGGCTCCAGGAGAAATATTGTTAATGCCGTAGGAGCCCAAAGCCGCAGGACTGGCAGACGTTATCGCACTCTCTACTACTTCACCATCTTGGTTTTTCAGATTGATTACCCACTCTCCGAGGCCCGGCTCGTCTGCATCCCTTACTCGGTTGCCATTTTTGTCTTCGAACTTCGTGCCGGAGATGGAGCCTACAGGGGACCCGCATTGCTTAAAGGATACAGATGCAGAGCCGTAGGTTTTTCTCTTATCATCGCATGTGACCTCACAAGTATAAGCCCCCTCATTGGTGGTCTGATAAGTTGGTGAGTCTGTATCGGGGATCATTTCACCGGAGGGCGAATCACCGATGTACCACTGGTATGAAGCTACAGTGCAGCCGCTTGCTACTGCATTTAAGGTGGCGATTGCACCCGGGCATATCACCACATCTGCAACTGTAACTCCAAGCCCGGTGCACTCCTGGATGGTGATAACTAGGTCTGATATAGCTTTTTGCTCACAGACAGAATCGCCAGCGGCGCTCAGAGTTAGAGTGACGGTTCCAGATGCTATATCAATAGGACCAGGAGTATAGATTGCATCCGGCTTTCTGGCATCATCGAATGAGCCGTCATTGGATGCAGTCCAGGTTGTGCTGAGCGCATTTGCTGCCGATCCGGCCAGCTGAACGCTGCTGCCATTGCAGATGGTCTGATCAGGTCCTGCCTCTGCAGTCGGGCCGGATTGGATCGTGACCGTCTTGCTGCAATTGCTGGTATAACCGTCTAAAGTGGAATTGACAAAGATTACGGCCTGGGTTCCTGTCCCGGCGGACCATAGAGCCTTGGAGCTGTCTACAGGATCGGCGGCTATAGAAGCACCGGGGCTTTCGCTGATCGACCAGGCATAAGATGCGCCTGTTGTGGAGTTTGTGACCGATGCATAGTTTCTTGTTGAACTTGCGCAGACAGGCGTATCTGCCATAAATGAGCAGCTCGGCTCCGACGGAGGGACAACGATAAGCTCCGTCTCATTCTGGCTGGTGCATCCATTATCTATCAGAAGGCTGATCGTCACCTTCGTAGGCTGCATCACCATCGGGGCCGTCCACAGGAAGAATATATCACGGGAGGTTGTGGGGAAACCATCCGTTGCAATCCACATATAACTATAGGTTTCGCCAGCGGGCGGTGTTGGACCAATAAAGGTATAGATTTTGCCTGCCTCATACTGCTTGCTCTCACCAAATGGAATGATGATCAAAAATATTATTATTAATATTGAAACAATATGATTTTGTTTCCTTGGGGAGATACCTGTAGCCATATGAGATTCATCCTTTGAAATGTT
Organism: uncultured Methanotrichaceae archaeon; assembly: GCA_964633785.1. Classification (GTDB taxonomy): domain Archaea; phylum Halobacteriota; class Methanosarcinia; order Methanotrichales; family Methanotrichaceae; genus Methanothrix. The sequence goes on along the minus strand of CAZWHG010000012.1, from coordinate 14,501 downwards.
ATTCAGATTGATTCAATGTCGGCTTGGGGAACATCGACCACCAGGACGTTCATCAGGCTGTGGTCGATGTACCACACTCGCCCAAATTCGTCGACGAAATTTACCGTAAGCTGCAATAGGTGATAACCCTCTCCATAGTGCTCCCAGTCTACTTCAATGCTATTATCAGAGGATTGCATCACAATCTCGGATCCATCGATACTCCAGCTAGCCCGATATCTTGGAATGAATTGACCTGTTAACTGAGGGGTGTAGATGGAAGGAATAGCTATGCAGGTGATGTTATCCCCCTGGATTTGAACATTGGGTGGGTTTAAAGATGTCTGGACATCTATGGTTGAGGCTCGATAGCACTGCGTAGTTCTTTCGGCGCATTTTTTATTTGTATTGCCATTTGTATCCCAACTCATTACTAGATTTCTTAGCTCAATCCTCTGGCCACATATATATGAAAAATTATAGATGTCAAATAGCGATGTGCCGGGTGTAACCACATCTAGAACGTATACTCCTTCTTCCGCCCAGAGGGAACGCACAAGCAAATTATTTATATAAATGTCAGCAAGCAATATAAGTGCTCTTCTCTCGGAATTGGCATTATTATTTATTCTGATCCAGAGATGGGCGGTTGCATAATTGCCAAAGGTACAATCTTGCAGGTGATTGCCATTGCTATCACCCAGGTAGGCCTCAAGAACGCTTACATCCCCTGCCCTGCATTGGAATTTGCAGTCCGGCCAGTCTGCAGCAACTGCATTATTAAATATATTTATTAATATAATTATCAAAGCCAATACAGATAGCGCAAATTTAATAATTTTTCGGATAGTGATGAGGTGCAACCGCAGCATTTAGTCATCCGCTCCCGGCAAAATTTTGCCCGCATCAAGTATGATCACTATTGCCAAAAAGAAGAAACGAAGGCTCCCTTCATTCAAGAAGGTCGCCTCTTTGTTCCCTTGCCTAAATGACTTTAGAATGCCTCCGTGATCGTATTGGTCGGCTTGGCAACAACCGTAATCACCATCTGGCATGAGCCCAAGGGAGTCTTGTCGTTTCCTGTCTTGGGGTAATATCCCGTGAATACTACATATTTTCCTGTCGGCATATTATACCAGCTAGTGGTAATTGAGTTCGTATCGGGACCCGGCACTTTATAGCTGCCATATCCACCCCAGGTAACCAGGTTTGCACCAGGGAAATCTGCCTCTGGGAAGATCCACCATCGCTGCCGGACCTCTGGAGGGGTGCTGCTCGTACTGTATGTATAGCTTAGGTCATCTTCCGTACAGATGATGGCCTCGGTAGGTGTTGACTGCATCGAGCAATCGTTCGGCTTCAATACTCTGAACTTCGTGCATGCCTGATTAATGCATGTATCCGCCTGTACAGCGGTGACATACAATTCTACGGAATACCACTCGGCATAATTAATTCTAGGAACGGTATATCGATAGGTGCGTCCGAGCTCTCCTTCAATCTCTGTAGTTTGATCCACAACAGTCCCTGTACTGTCCGTTGTGATCCATTTATATTTCCAGGTGATTCCCAATAGGGTCTGTGTAGCATCCGGTGCGGGACCTGAGACCACAATAGTATCATCAGGAGCTACATTCTTATTGGAAAATGGACAAGAGTCAACCACAGCAACTGCAGTTGTCATTCCATTTGCCAAAAAGAACAACAAGCACATCAAAATAACTAGTGCAATCTTGCTTCGATAAAATGACATAATCTAGATCACCTAATGATCAATGCGCTTAACAATATTTATACTTTATTGTCAATTAAATTTAGACTCTATTTTACTTCAGCATCTAATAATAATAGTTAATTTATCTGCCGCACCTTACGTTCAATTATGTATGATTATATATTTTTATATATTGATGTAATCGTAGAAAACTATTGACCGCTATCTATAATAGCCATGCAGACGCATTATTCGTCGGATAGACAAATTCATCGATTCAAGAGAATTGGGGAGATAAATTAATGTCAAATAGGAAGGAAATAGCCACAATGGGATGCTTCATCGGCATTTTTCTACTAATTTTAATTGGACTGGCAGTATCTAAAGAGAGCATTGTAGTTGTAAATTTATTGGTAGATGCAGATATAGATCCGCTCTCAACACCTGAGCAAATAAAGATGGCAGAGGATTCCTTGATCAACCTCACCAACCAGCTCGACCCAAAAGGTCTGGGCGCTACGATCTTTGTGACAGAAGATATGATGCGGGTGGATCGGCTGGGAGTAACCTATCAGGGCACGAAGAAAAATCATGAACTTGCTCTTCAAGACAATAGAACCGATGAGGGGCTCTCTCATCTTTCCGCCTCCGATCAAGAGAATTTATTGACTGCCGCCAGGGATATGCTTTATCGCTGTTATGTCTGCGGAGGCGAGCATGTGGCCATAAAGGGATTTCTGCCCCAAGGATTTGATCAGAACGAGGAGACACTAAAGATTCTGGAGAAGCTGGGGATAATTTATGATGCCGGATTCCAGGCAGGAGTCATTTATCGTCCCGGATATGAGAACGCCACCTGGCCATATGCTATTGAGGGATATAATCTATATGCAGTTCCGGTGAGCACCTATCAGATCAACGATGAGCGTGTGTATCTTTCTGATCGTTACTTGAAGGAGAAGAAGTTGAGCGGGTCACAGTGGTATGATCTACTGGTGAAAAAGCTCAATGAAAGCTCAGAAAACGGAGATCCCATGGTGGTAATCTTCAGCAATCTGGTCTCAGGCGGCGGCGATTACCTTGATGCTTATAAGAAATTTATTGGATATGCGCTCTTCAGGGAAGCCGCATTTGTAACCACATTGCAGCTTGTAGATATGGCTGCGGCCAGGAAGAAAGGAAGTCATATCGGTGCCATAGCTATGTCGAATAACGGCAATATGTCTGCAAATGCAACTGATGTTGGGGTTATACCCAATTGTCCCAGTTGCGATAAGACCGGAGAGGTAGCAACGGAATCGATACTTAACGTCACCGTTCAGAAAGGCAATAAATGTCTGAATTGCATCCAAGATTCCACCAACTCCACAACTGGTGCCTAGACGGAGAGACATGAATGGTGGTCGAGAAAATGCCCGGGCCAATCTGATCCAAATTTCATGTACTGGCCCAGGGCCTTCTCTTTATCTTCATCCCAGCGAAGCTATTAATATCTCCCATGTATTTTAGCTTATAAATGGACCGTCAGGGATTTTATCAAGGAAATGCAGGAAAATGGATCGCGAGGGCACAAGACCATGTTCACTGAATTTCTGATCATTTTTCTCCTGTTCCTGGCCAACGGCGCATTTTCCATGGCAGAGATGGCCGTGGTCTCCTCCAGCAAGGCCCGGCTCAGGGTCCTGGCAGAAGAGGGCCATGGTGGTGCAAAAGCAGCCCTCGAGCTGGCTGAAGATCCCAATCGCCTCCTCTCCGCCGTGCAGACCGGCATAACGCTCATAACTACCTTGACGGGAGCCTACGGAGGTGCAACAATTGCTGATGAGCTGGCTTTCTATATCAGAACTATTCCGGCTCTAACCCCATACAGCAGTGGCCTGGCCCTGGTGGCTGTCGTACTGATGATCACATTTTTCAGTCTGGTCATAGGTGAGCTGGTCCCCAAGAGAATCGCACTCAGCAATCCGGAGCGCATCGCCTCTCTTTCTGCCGCTCCTTTGGCTGCGTTCTCCCGTCTTGTCTCTCCCGCAATTATCCTGCTAAGCTTTTGCACAGATCTGGTGCTGAGGGTGCTGGGAGTGAAAGCCTACACTGAACCCGCTGTAACCGAGGAAGAGATACGGATCATGATCGACCAGGGAACGACGGCCGGAGTGTTCGAAGAGGAGGAACAGGATATAATGGAGAGGGTCTTCTCCCTGGGTGATAGAAGGGTAAACTCCATCATGACCCCCAGAGGTGAGATCGTCTGGTTGGACATCGACGATTCAGCGGCAGAGATTTCTCGAAAGATTGCAGGCGGTGCCTATTCCATGTTTCCGGTCTGTCATAAGAAGCTCGATAACGTCCTGGGAGTGGTGCAATCCAAGGATCTGCTCAGCTGCAACCTGGCCGATCAAATGGTTAACCTGAAGGCATCTCTCCTGCCGCCGCTCTTTGTGCCGGAGAGCATGAGAGCTCTTAAGGTGCTGGAAAGGTTCAAGCAGACGGGAATTCACCTGGCCATAGTCTTAGATGAATATGCATCGGTGCAGGGAATAGTCGCCCTGGTAGATCTTCTGGAGGGGCTGGTGGGTGATATACCGCACATCGATGAGCTGGCAGAACCACAAGTAATAAAGAGGCAGGACGGCTCCTGGCTGGTGGACGGCTCTCTTCCGGTGGATGACTTCCGGGAGATGGTAGACCCGGAAGGGTTGCCCGAGGAGGAGGAAAGCCAATACATAACATTAGGCGGATTTGTGATGACGCATTTGGAGAAGATACCTACAGCAGGAGATCACTTCGAGTGGGGAGGTTACCGTTTTGAAGTGGTGGATATGGATGAACGCAGAGTTGATAAGGTTCTGGTAACACAAATTGGAAAACAGGATCAGTAAATAGGATATGAATTTGATAGAAGATTATGATAGGAAAAGACACGGATATTGAAAAAGTCCGACCAGCGGAAATCATTGACTTTATTCCCGATGCCATCCTTGCCATAGATCTTAATGGCATCGTGATCGCCTGGAATAAAGCTATGGAAGAGCTGACCGGGACCTTGGCCTTTGATATTCTGGGCAAAGGCAATTATGAGTATGCATTGCAGATCTATGGGATCAGACGACCCACTCTGGCCGATCTAGCCCTAAAACCGGATTCCGAAAATGAAGCAAAATATTCGAATCTTCGAAGGGAGGGCAATAGCATTAGCGGTGAAACATATGTCGCCTCTCTCGGAAAGGGTGGCTCTTACATCTGGGGAAAAGCCGCGCCTCTTTATAACTCATCCGGAAATATAATAGGAGTGATAGAATCCATACGCGACATCACTGAGCGCAAGCTTGCTGAAGAAGAGCTCAGAAGAAGCCGTGAGAAATATCATAATATCTTTGAAAACTCGATACTTGGTTTATACCAGAGCATACCTGAAGGCAGATACCTGAGTGTGAATCCAGCCTTTGCACGGCTCTTTGGATATAGCAGCCCGGAAGAGATGATCGCTTGTGTTACGGACATTGGCCAGCAGCTCTATTTCAATCCCAAAGATCGGGAGCGGGCCATAAAGCAAATCATTGAACAAGGCTACCTGGAAGGATTCGAACTTGAGGTGCAGCGAAGAGATGGCACGAAGTTTTGGGTCTCCATGAACACCAGAATAGTGCAAGATGAAGACGGATTGCACTATGACGGTACAGTTGAAGATATTACAAAACGCAAACGAGCAGAAGATGTGCTTCGAACGGCCAAGGATGCAGCAGAGGCCGCAACAAAATCCAAATCGGATTTCCTGGCAAACATGAGCCACGAAATTCGTACCCCCATGAATGCAGTGATAGGCATGACCCGCATGCTATTAGACGAGGAACTCACGAATAAGCAGAAAGAATACGTAGAAACCATACGCAGCAGTGGGGAAGCTCTGATGGACATTATTAACGATATTTTGGATATTTCCAAGATAGAGGGAGGGATGATGGATATGGAGCATCTGCCCTTCAGCCTGCAAAGGTGCATTGAGGAATCGATAGGTCTTGGAGCCGAAAATGCCGCAAAAAAAGGAATCGAGATGGAATATAGAATTGAGCCCGATATTCCTGATGTGGTTCTGGGCGACTATGCCCGTCTTCGCCAGGTCTTGGTTAATTTGATAGGTAACGCGGTAAAATTTACCGAAAAAGGCTGCATATCAATAGTTGTCTCCGGAAGAGAGAACGATAATGGCAGCTATGAGATTCATTTTGCAGTTAAAGATACGGGCATCGGAATTCCGGATGATAAAGCTGACCGCCTATTTCAGCTCTTCAGTCAGGTTGATGCCTCAACGGCACGCAGATATGGAGGCACCGGCCTGGGTCTGGCGATAAGCAAGAAGCTTGTGGAAATGATGAAAGGAAAGATTTGGGCTGAAAGCCAGCCTGGACAGGGTTCGACATTTCATTTTACAATCGATGCGCAACCCACGCAAATTGCTCCCGCTTATGAAGATAAGAGAGCCTCTTGTATCAATCCCTTTTCTCATAAAAACCAAAATCCATCCTTAAGCATACTGCTGGCTGAAGACAACCCGATTAATCAGAGAGTTGCTCTATACATGCTTGCCAAGCTGGGGCTGATGGCGGATGTGGCCTGCAATGGCTATGAAGTCCTGCAGGCCATGGAAAACCAGAGCTACAACATGATATTGATGGATGTGCAGATGCCAGGAATGGATGGCCTGGAGACTACCAGGGCGATTCGAAAGAGGTGGTCAGACGGCCCCAAGATCATTGCCATGACTGCTGCCGCTTTTAAGAGCGACAGGGAGATGTGCATTGAAGCCGGCATGGATGATTATATCCGAAAACCGGTCAGAATAGAAGAGCTGGCAGCAGCGCTGAGATTGTACGAATAGAGGGCATTATGAGAAAGCTTAGCGAGAAAGACATATCGATCTTGAAGAAGATGGCACCGGAGATCGAGGGCAAAACGCGCATGGAATACCGCTCAATTCTACCACCGGTATCAATGCATTTTGCCGAGGATGGGGAAGACTTCCGGCAAAGGCTGGAGCGGCTGGACGGCCCGGAGTTGAGCTATCTTGTCGGACGCATTCTGGACGGTACGGAATGTCTGCTCTGCATATCTCCGGAATCTGCCGGTATATTCATTGATATGCTGGAAGAGAAGCTGCCAGGAGAAGATGCTGATAAAATCAGAGCGCTTTATAAATCCTCGACGGGATACGAGGCTTAGGAGCAAAATTATTTGGAGAATAAATGAGAGGAGTTCTGATTCTTTCCGGTGGGGTGGATTCAACCACATTGCTCTACAAGATGCTTTCAGAGGGCTATGAGGTAGATGCTCTTACCTTCAACTATGCCCAGAGGCACAAAAAGGAGATAGACTGTGCAAAAGCTATTGCGAAAAGGCTGGATCTCGTTCACCACATCATCGATCTCAGCTCTATGGCCTCACTTTTAGGCGACAGCGCGCTGCTGGGGGGAATGCAGGTGCCTAGCTGCCACTACACCGAGGAGGCTGCTAAGAAAACGGTGGTGCCCAATCGCAATATGATCATGCTCTCTGTGGGGGCAGGCTACGCCGAGGCTCACGAGATTCCTGAGGTCTTTTATGCGGCTCACAAAAATGACTGCACCATCTATCCCGACTGCCGGCCGGAGTTTGTGGAGGCGCTGCGCCCTGCCATCCGCCTGGCTACTGCCTGGCATCCCGTGGAGCTGCAGGCTCCGCTTGTGGATATGAACAAGGCGGAGATCGTGAGGATGGGGCTTGCTTTGCGGGTGCCATACGAGCTAACCTGGTCCTGCTACCGGGGGGAAGAGCGTCCCTGCCGGACCTGTCCCACCTGCATCGAGAGGGAGGAGGCTTTTGCCCTGAACGGGCGAAAAGATCCGCTGCTGGAAGACGGGAATTGAAAAGATCTATTTCGCACCTATTACCATCCCCCCCAAATGCCCGCCCTTCCTCCCGCCGCCTCGCCAGTCTCCCCCGAAGACGCCGCTCTTCTCTCTCTCTTTCATCCCGTCGTGCAGGACTGGTGGCTCTCCTCTTTCCGCTCGGCTGAAGGCCTCTTCACCCCACCCCAGCGGCAGGGCGTGCCCCTCATCGCCCAGGGCAAGAATGTGCTTATCAGCTCGCCCACCGGCTCGGGCAAGACCCTCTCTGCCTTCATCTCCATCATCAATCAGCTCTTCATAATGGCAACAAAGGGTGAGCTGGAAAACACGGTTTACTGCCTCTACATCTCTCCCCTCAAGTCTCTGGCCAATGACATTCACAAAAACCTGGAGCAGCCTCTCCGGCAGATGCAGACCCTGGCCGAAGAACGAGGTCTGAAAGTGCAGGAGATCAGGCACGCCATCCGCCATGGAGACGTCTCCGCCCGGGAGAAGGCCCGCATGCTGAGGACGCCGCCGCATATCCTCAACACCACTCCTGAGTCCCTGGCCATCCTCCTCAGCTCTCCCCGCTTTCGAGAGAAGCTAAGGAGCGTTCGCTGGGTAATTGTCGACGAGATCCATTCCCTGGCGTCGTCAAAGAGGGGCGTGCACCTCTCCCTCAGCCTGGAACGGCTGGAGGAATTGAAAAAGGAGCTACAAGGAAGCGATGAGCTGAACGGCCAGGATAAATTTAGCAAAGAGGGGAAAAGATGCCGACAAGGGGAGCCTGCTGATCCCGCATCGGGAAGCTTCGTTCGCATCGGCTGCTCGGCCACTGTGGAGCCGCTGCAAGAGGTGGCTGACTTTCTGGCAGGAAACTACCGGCCGATTTCGGTGATCGACTGCCGCTTCTCCCGCCGTCTTGACCTGCGCCTGATCTGTCCGGTTCCTGATCTCATACTTGCCGATCAAGAGGAGCTGTCCGACCGCCTCTACGGTCTGCTCCACCGCCATATCCAGGAGCACAGGAGCACCCTCATCTTCACTAACAGCCGCAATGGCGCAGAGCGGGTGCTCCAGAGCCTCAAGCTGCGTTACCCCCAATTCTATAGCAGTGAGAACTCTGCCTGTCACCACGGCTCTATGGGCCGGGAAGGAAGGATGAACACGGAGAGCCGTCTTAAAGAAGGACTCCTCAAGGCAGTCTGCTCCTCCACTTCCCTGGAGCTGGGCATCGATATGCCTTACATCGATCTCGTCTTGCAGATCGGCTCGCCCAAGTCCGTGGCTGCTCTCTTGCAGCGCTTTGGCAGAGGCGGCCACAGCCTGGACAGGGCCGTAAAAGGCCGGATAATCGTCCTGGACAGTGAGGAGCTGATGGAGTGTGCTGTGATGCTGGAGAAGGCCAAAACCGGCGATGTGGACCGAATTCATATTCCCCGAAATGCCCTGGACGCCCTCTGCCAGCACTTGCTGGGAATGACGCTGGAGAAAGACTGGACTATAGAGGAGGTCCTGAAAGTGGTGAGGAGATCCTACTGCTGCAGGAACCTGAGCGAAGAGGAACTGATGAGCGCTGTGCTCTACCTCTCCGCAGGACACGCGGGCATGCAGGAGAGGCAGATCTACCCCAAGATTAGCTACGATCCTGAGAAGAGGATGATAGGAACGCGGGGCGGCAGCTCTCGCATGATCTACTACACCAATTCGGGCATGATACCCGACCAGTTCACCTGCGATGTGATCACCCGGAAAGGCCGCTTCTTGGGAAGGCTGGATGAAAAGTATATTGAAAAGCTGGATAAGGGCGATATCTTTTCCATCGGCGGAGGGGCCTATTCCTTCTGCTACCGGCGAGGCGGGAAGATCTATGTGGACGCGGCAGCCGGCCGGCCCAATATTCCCACCTGGTCCTCGGAAAGGCTGCCCTTATCCTTTGACCTGGCCAGGAGCATTCTGTCCTTCAAAAACGACATGCTCTGGATGATGAAAAGCCATAGGCAAAAAGGTCGTGGCGATAATGATAATAGTATCTCCATAGTTCGCTGGCTGCAGGGCCAGTACCCCGTCGACCAGAACAGCGCCCGCTCCATCTGCGAGATCTTTCGCCGGCAGATCGGCTTCCTGGGAGAAGACGCAGTTCCCACAAACTGCAGAATTGTGGTGCAGGGGTGCCTCGACCGGGAGGCGGGCCGCAGGATCTTCTATTTCCTCTCCGGTTACGGCCTGCGTTTTAATGAGGGCTTTGCCAGAATGGTGGCTTACCTTCTGGCCCGGCAGCGGGTGAGCGATATCTGCATCACCACCGCGGACTCGGGCTTTGTGCTCGCTATTCCTGCGTCCGGCAAAGTGAACCTGCCGGCCATCATTGGATCTATACGGGCGGAGAACTGCGAGCAGCTTCTCTACCGTGCAGTGCAAAATTCAAGCCTTCTAAAGAGCGTCTTTCGCATCAATGCCACCCGCTCCCTTATGATCCTGAAAAGCTACAAAGGACGGAAGAAGGGCGCCCGGCAGCAGCAACTGGATGCGGACATGCTCATCGGCTTTGCCGGCAGGCTGGATGAGTTTGCTGTGCTTCGGGAGAGCTTCCGGGAGATCATCGAGGACCGGTTTGAGGTGGAAAATATTAAGGAGGTGCTGCGAGGCCTGGCCTGCGGCGAGATCGAGGTTATTGTGAAGGCGGCGAGCACGCCCGGTCCCATGGCTTTCGGGCTGGCGACCCTGGGGGCCGCAGCCGGGGAGAGGCGGGAGCGGGTGAGGGAGATGGAGAGTAAGATACGAGAGATGATAGACGAAGTGTGAACGAGGATAATGATATTCTCAATAGAAATACTACGAACTTATTTAAATATGGACGTAAACATGATCAAGAGATAATACTATGACCGAAGTTGAAGCGAAATCAAGTTTTCAGGAGCTTATCGATCTGTAGAAGCTTTGCCCCTTGGCGACCGACAAATCCTCATCGAGATCATCAACAAACGCATCATTGAGCAAAGACGCGAAGAACTGGTCGCTGATATGGAAGAATCGCTGGAAGCTTACAAGAAGGGCGAGGTTCGAATAGGAACGTGGAGGATCTCTCAAGAGATCTGGACGAGGATCTGAGAGATTGAAGAAACTTATTTATGCAAGAGCCTTTCGTCCAGCCCTAAGAGACATATTCAGCAAGACCTGACCTGCGGCCGAGAGTTGAGACTGCGACTTCTTTCAGAAAATCCTTTCGATTCGTCACTACATTCTCACAAGCTGAAAGGAAAATTGGCGCCTTTATGGGCCTGTACAGTGGATTATTATCGCCGAATCCTCTTCATGTTTTTACCCAATCCAGAGACGGGCGAGGAGGCATTTTTGCTGGTTTCAGTGGGAACTCACAAAGAGGTGTATTAGAACAATTAAACAGGTTCTAGAGGTAGTCGTGCCGTCTGCCGCCAGTATTCTAACGATCCCTGCTTTGAGGTCAAATGGCATTTGATTTACCTTTGTGCGTTCTTTGTGAGCCTTATGTGCTTGTGGTTTTCGTCCGTGAGTCGGGTTTTTGCTATCCCTTTTTATCGTGCATCATTTCAAATTGATCTGATCTCTCCTAGTTCTCTTCTGGAGTTCTCTTTATAAGTCACCTTTGCCAGAGAATATGTGCCTCTTCCATGGGAATGAAAGCATTCTCGTGATAGGGCACAATTCGCGGGGTGTAGTCCTCCGTTGACCTTTTTGTCGGGACTCTTGCCACATAGATAAATCCGTTCACCGCGCCCGCCAGCGGCCCCTTCCGCTCCATGGTAATCTTTTCCGGGCCGCTTTGTGCGCCTCGTCCTTCATCTCCTCGACATTGCCCCTTCTTAGCGCCTGTCTTTTCTCCTGCCGTAGGCATCGGATCGGCATAAAGCTCTACCCGTACATCATCCGGAAGCAGCTCTCCCAAATATACCTCGACAGAAAGGCTCCAGGACTCTCCGGCTTTGGCCACCGTAAGCCTTCCGAATCTCAGATCCTTCCAGTTCTCTTTCAACCTTCCCTGCCATGCCGCCAGCTCCTCGGCCAGTTTTGCTCCATCAGCCGACCTCTTCCTAAAAGCAGCGGCAGCTGGCTGATAGATCTTTTCCAAATATTCCTTCATCATCCTGGCGCTGTTGTAGTGCGGTGTGAGGCGGGACATGCTCGCCTTAACCATAGCTATCCAGCCTTTTGGTATGCCCTCAACATCCCTTTCATAAAAGAGAGGCACAACTTTCTCTTCCAGCAGGCGGTAGAGTTCCTCTGCATCCTCCTCATCCCGGCCCGGCTCGCCGTGTTCCTGCTCGTCTCCCAGGCACCAACCCACCTGCGGGTCATAGGCTTCGTCCCACCAGCCATCCAGGTTGGAGATATTGAGACCGCCGTTGGCCAGCACCTTCATGCCGCTCGTGCCGCAGGCCTCGTTAGGCCGCAGAGGAGTGTTGATCCAGACGTCCACACCAGGCTGCAGATGCTGGGCCAGGTCGATGTCATAGTCCGCCAGGAAGACGGCTCGATCGGAAATCTCCCTTCGAGATGCGAAGGCGGCCATCTTCCTTACCATATCTTTTCCCTGTTCGTCAGAGGGATGTGCCTTGGCTGCCATGACCAACTGCACGGGACGCCGGATGTTGGTGAGAATTTTCGAATCAATCTCTCCGGATCGCGCAAGAGAAGATCGGTGCGCTTGTAAGCCGTAGCTCTTCGGGCAAAGCCCAGAGTTAGAATATTGGGATTCAAAATATGCCGCGCAAGCTTCAACTCCTCCTGTCCTGCCCCCCGTTCTTGAAGCTGCCGGCCATTCCTCCTGCGAACATAATCCACTAGATCTCTTCGCGCCTCAGCCCTGAAAGACCAGATCTCCGAATCACTGAGCCTGGTGATGTCATCCTTCTGATAATCGATGCCCTCCGGCCCGCAGTCGCCGGGGCATGCCTGCGCCCAGAGCTTCTGCGCAGCAGGCGAGTCCCAGGTAGGGATGTGGATGCCATTGGTAACATATCCTACCGGCACCTCAATCTCTGGCCAGCGTGCAAAGTGAGGCTGAAAGATCATTCGACTCACCCTACCATGCAGGCGGGATACACCATTGACATGGCTGCATCCTTTCAAAGCCAGGTGCGGCATGCTAAAAGGACTGGATTCATCTTCCGGCCGGCTGGCGCCCAGAGCCAGCAGGTCAAGTTGAGATAGGCCCATAACATTCGCATAAAATTTAGCATACTTTTCCACCAGAGCCCGGTTAAAACGGTCAAAGCCCGCTTCTATCGGCGTATGGGTGGTAAAGACATTTCCCGCTCTGGTCGCCCACAGGGCTGCAGCCAGCGTGCAGCCCATCTTCTTCATGAAGCTGTTGGCTCTCGCCAGGACCACGAAGGCCGCATGCCCCTCATTCAAATGGCAGACCTCAGGCTCTATCCCCAACTTCTCTAAGACCTGCCAGCCACCGATACCAAGCACTATCTCCTGGATCAGCCGCCGCTCCTGGCCAGGAGCATAGAGGTTGGCAGTAATGGCCCTATCCCAGGGGCTGTTCATGGGATCATTGGAATCGAGAAGATAAAGATTGACGCGGCAGACATTGGCCTGCCAGACACGAAGCAGCAGAGATCTTCCAGGGAGGCGTATCTTGACTCGCAGCCTCGAATCGTCTCTATCACGGGCCGGAATAAGCGGCATTGTATCCGGATCGTTATATGGGAAGGCCTCTACCTGAGATCCGTCTTGAGCCAATAGCTGGCGGAAATATCCCTGCTGGTAGAGCAGCCCAATTCCCGTAACAGGAACGGCCATATCGCTGGCGGTCTTGAGGTAATCGCCGGCCAGAATTCCCAAACCACCTGAATATATGGGTAGCGCCTCGGAGGGACCAAATTCCATGCTGAAATAGGCAATGGAGTGGGGATAATTTTTTCCATCCAGATCCGCCAATCCCAGAAGCCTGGACCTTTTCTCTTTCCAGGACGAGATCTCGTTAATCAGGTTGTCGTCTTTAGTCGCCTCCTGTAATCGAGCTTGAGAAACATTTTGCAAAATCAAGTAGGGATTCTTGGTCTTCTCCCAGGTATCGGCGTCAAGCAGCTCCCAGATCTTATCTGTGGTCTGTCGCACAGTCCAGCGCAGATCCAGAGCCAGATCGGCCAGACCTTCCAGGCCGGCAGGCAGATTGAGGTCGGAATGAGGCAACATCAAGTATGTCAATAGAGCCCATGGGAAATCAAACTTTCGCATAATCTTCTGAAATATGACTCCTAAATACGAGTGCAATTGTAGTGGTCTTGGGCCTAATCATGGGCGGCATCATGATTTAAAGTCGAAGTAGAAAAATCGGTGCAAACTAAAATTCTAAAAAGATTGAATATTTTGATCAAAAAAACCATATCGGTCCCTGTATCTTTAATGAACCATTAAAACAAAGAGAGTGGACTTCGATAAATCGGAGAACCTTATCGAAGAAATGGACAGAATGAGTGCCGCCATGTATGAGCGTTTTCTCAAAACCCAAAACGCTTTTGGCGAGTTTGATATCGTGCATGGCCATGATTGGCATCCCGTTCTCGCTCTAAATCAAGTTTAATTTTTTGATAATACAAAATTGGCGGTTTCTAAGCGAGGGAGTAGATGTGTCGAAGAATTACCTAACGATGAGTGACGTTGCATTGGAAAATAAAAGAGTGCTCGTGAGGTCGACTTTAACTCGCCCATGGATAGGAATGGGAACATTCTGGATGATCCAAGAATGGTTTGAAGGACTATTCTAATCTGGAAGCTCATGCAAAGGTGGCAACAAAGCTTCTGGGTCGCAAGGTGTCCTATGAGGACGACCTATTCGGCTCTTGCGCAAGAGATGCCTATAGAGTCCCTAACGCAAGGGGGTATCTTGCTCCTCGAGAATACTAGTGCTCTGTAACGAAAGTTTTAAATTTTATGGCTTGTCATATGAAAAA
>CAZWHG010000011.1:0-57549 GCA_964633785.1 uncultured Methanotrichaceae archaeon | reverse complement strand
TTTTTCATATGACAAGCTATAAAATTTAAAACTTTCGTTACAGAGCACTAGGTTATTTCGTTACGACTACTTAGAGCTGTTTGCAGGACGAAAGCATGTCTGTGGTGTTACGCCACCGAAGCAATTGGCTCTGCTCGAAAAACTAAAAGCTTGAGGCTCTTCAACCCAAACCTTTTTCGTTAGATCCTCCAATCTTGAAAGAAGATAACGGTGGGATTTGATGAAGATAATAAGCATGATTCTTGCGGCATTGATGTTTCTGCCCGTATTGGCTTCGGCTGTTCCAGATAGTGTGACTGCGGGACAATATAATATTTCGTTTGATTTAGGCATACCCAGAGAAGCCTACTCAGCAGAGATCTCAAACGAGTATGCACCAGAATCGAACTGCCAAATAGTGATTAAAAACACGTTGACGAATAGTACGGCACATGTCACCGTGAGCGAATTCCCTGAAGATCACTTCTTTACACCAAGCCAACTAACATCTCTCGCGAAAAGTACGGTATCCGACCTATCACCAAATCATGATGCCCAAGCGACTAACTTGCGAGTTGACGGTGTAATCGGTGCCTTCGCATCAGGAAAAACATATGGTGGCTATGATAATTATCTCACCATTTATTCCCCCAACCCCCGCTTGATTGTGGTGATAACATCGTTCCATCCGTATGATGAATTGCTGAAAACCCTCCACGTGGCAAAGGCGAGCTAATCCCTTTTTTGCGTTATAGTACATATAACATTTAATTCTTTCTCTTTTTATTTAATTTATTGCTAACGGACCCATATTTTTATAAGATATCTTTCCAGCTCAAACTCCATTATGGTGCGCTACGTAAAAGGCCCTTGCAAGAATCGTTATCTGTAGCCTGAATAAACCGATATGTGAAGATCGATCAAGTTAACTTGCGCAAAATTCCAAAGTATATGGAATGACGGCTTTGCCAGAAGAGGATTCGGACCGATTTCAGCCAGGCCGGGATGGATGGATAGGCCGGTGCGTGCAACTTGCAGAATCCTTCTTCTATGATCTCAATTGAAATCGTTCTGCATAAGTCGTTTTCAAATCAAATCTGAAATCTCAAATCTCTCGGAAGGAACAACCGCCAGGTGCTATTTCTTGACCTCCTCTTGACCTCCTCGTTTTTACATCATAAGCTAAAGCCATATGAAATATAAGCCAAATCGGGCTTAGATTTAAGGTCCGATCAAGATTCTAGCATCTGCTGGGCTTTATCCTCCGGTGAGTATTCAGATTTCATTTGAAAACGACTGCCTCCATAATCCTTACTCTGAGGCTCAGAACCTTTTCTCCTCGCTTCGTTCCGGGGCGACGAGAGACTTCGAAGCTGCGCTTATCCAGGCAGCCCACCAGATAGGTGAACTCTGAGGGACTCAGATCGAGGTCCTCCTGAAGTTTCTTGAAGGTCTGAGAGCCGCCACGAGCCTTTAGGATCTCCTTGAGCTTCGCTATCCTGGCGGCAGTCTTCCCTCCTTGAGGTATTATGGCCGGGTTGGTCTTTGCCTGGAGGGAATCTATCTCTTCCACCCAATCCCACAAATCATCAACCCTGGAAGGAGAGCTCCATATATGCAGCTTCTTGAGGTCATTCTGCAGGTCGGTTAGCTCATTTCGGAGTCCCTGCACTTCGGCCCGCAAAGCTATCAGCTCAGCTAAGATCTGATCCTCTGATGGCATGTGGGATCCCAAATAGAGAGGGTGGCCAGGATAACAGCCTGTCTCCACCGTCTCACGATCTCGCGGCGTTGGGCTGCAGCTCTCCGGCGCTTGCGCTGGCCTATGCTGTGCATGTCAGAGCCTCCAGAACACCGGATAATGCCGCTAGCTTTGCCTCCAGCTCCTCCTTGAGGATGATAGAGGAGTTAGCCCACTCAAACGCCTTTATGAGGCCCTCAGCGATGGCTGGAAGGCCGAAAGCGATTATTGCAGCCCGCGGGGTAAATTCCTCTTCGTCGGCCAACTCCCAATTGGTGCGTGGTCCTTCTGAGAATTCGCCATAGCGGTGGATCCTCCATAAGAGGCCGTTTTCATAAAGGACCAGTTTGTACTCGCTGTAAAATGCTGTGTTATTCTCAAGTCGTACCTCTTCGCGTTCGGTGAGAATGACCAACTCGCGCCGGTAATATGACTCAAAATCCCGGCTAAGTACGGAAACAAGAGGCGTTATCCGGTAGAGGATCGCCTTCAGGACCTGGGATTCCCTTTCCTGAGTTTCCTGCTTCAAGCCGGTGATCTGCCCGGCTAATCCTTCAAAGTCTCCGAGTGCATTGCACAAATTCGCGATTATTTCCTGGAGAGCTGCCTTTAGGCTGGTCATGGCTTCCACGGATGTGATAGCGGCGGCCATCTAAGCCATCCCCGCCGCGGCCTTCTCCTCGGATGGAAGGCTATCAAAAGGCCTGAAAGCTTTTGTATTGGGCCGATTGCTCTCCACGGTGGCCTTCTCCCTCATGGACTCCGGGAAGTACTTCCGGGCATGCTTGCAGAGCTGGCCGGGCCGGTATGCGGCCGATGGGCAGGAGCACGTTTTGGGCTTGGTGACATAATAGGCATCCTTCTTGTTATTGAGGACCAGCACCATTTCGCCCGTGAGCCGGTGAAAATCAGGCATCTCCTGTGGCTTTACTCCATGGTTATGGAAGGTTATCAACTGCTTTACGGCTTCCCGGCTCTGAGTGACCAGGCTTGCTGCTAAAGTTCTGTCCAACATTTACTTGCACCAATACACTAATACACTAGATGAGTATATCAAGGCTTTGGTACATATGCACCATAACGCTTTTAAACTATCAAGGACAAGATAAAGAAGCATGGGACGACTTGGAATATACTTACCCGATGAGGTCGAAAAGCGGCTGAAGGATTATGTCTATAAGAAGACAGGCCAGTTTCGCGGTCAAAGCGAAGTAGCTGTTGAAGCAATTAAAGAATACCTAGACAGGCATGAAGCAGAACTAGAGAAAAGCGGAAACCCTTGTGAGGCCTCCGCTTAATCCCTGAGTCATTTCTTGTGGTGCAAGTAAATGACAATGAATAATTTCCTCAACTAAAAGACTTATTGCCTTACTTAGTAATTATATGCTCCCGTCGGGATTTGAACCCGAGTCGAAGGAGTGAGAGTCCTTCATGATTGGCCGAGCTACACTACAGGAGCGCGGATTGGGGGTGGTTTTTACTATCATTTAAGGCTTTTGGCCCCTGCAAGTAATAGTCGCAGCAACTGCGCAGGACGCACTCTTCGTGCCTGGGACCTCGTGCCCGGCAAATGAGTCTGCCGTGCGTTATCATGTTGAGATGCAGAGAAAGATACTTCTCCACAGGAACGATCCGCTCCAAAATAGGCTGCGCCTTCTCCAGCCTGACATCCTCACATAGCAGCCCCAGTCGGCGCGAGACGCGATAGACATGCGTGTCCACTGGCAGGAAAGGCATGGAAAAGGCAAAGAGCAGAACCACGGACGCCGTCTTGGGCCCCACGCCGGGCAGGGATAGCAGATATGCCATAGCATTTTCCTTTTGCATATCAGCAAGGAAGGTGAGGGAGATCATTCCAGCATCTTGCTTAATCTTGAATAGCGCTGCCTTTATACGCCGGGCCTTTATCTCTGCCAGGCCACCTGCGCGAATCGCGTTAGCCACAGCTTCATCCGAGGCGACCAAGACCATCTCATAATCGCAAAACGCGCTTTTCAGAAGGGCAAAGGCTCGCAGGCTGTTGGTATCCCTGGTGTTCTGGGAGAGGATAGTCATAACCAGTAGATCCACCGGTTCTCTTTCATCCGCGTGGGGTATGCCGTATTGCTCCTCCAAAAGGGAAATGCAGGTCGCAACTCTTTGCCTATCCATATTGATCGGAGAATGATGTGCATCGCTTTAAACGCTTTGTCAATGTGCAAGTCTAGATAGGAAATGAAGGATTTTCTCAGTCGTCATCAACCCGGCAAAGGCTATTAACCAAAGAAAACAAAAAACCATGTAATGGACTTTGCCGATACCTACCCTTTTCTCATCGCCCTGCTCATTGGCGCCCTCATCGGCACGGAGCGCCAGCGTCGGCTGGTTGAGGATAAGGTGCGGGGCGTGGCGGGGCTACGCACCTTCGTCTTGATCGCTCTGCTGGGATCATTGTGCTCAGCTCTCGCCGTCCATTTTGGCCCCGGCTTTGCCATGGCATCCATGGCCACCTTCACCATTCTCGTGGCCGTAGGATATGCGTCTTCCATCAGCACTCTGGGTAGAGTCGATTTCACGGCAGCAGTGGCGGCAGTAGTCACCTTTGCCCTGGGAATGCTGGCAGGGTTTCCCGAAAGCATGCAATTGGCGGTGGCCCTCTCCATTATCACTACCTGGGTCCTGGCCACGCGAAATATCTCCCATCATTATGTAGAAGTGCTGAGCGAGACGGATCTGCTCGATACCCTCAAGATGGGCATAATCGCCCTGGTCATTTATCCGCTCTTGCCTGAGACACCCCTGGGCCCCTGGGGCGTACTCAACCCCCGCCAGATCTGGCTCTTCGTGGTGCTGGTCAGCCTCATAGGATACGCGGGCTACATCGCGATCCGCATTCTGGGTGCTGAGAGGGGCTTAAGCCTCACGGGTATCCTGGGCGGCCTGGTTTCCAGCACTGCCGTCACCTCATCAATGGCCGCGGAAGTTAGAGAGAACCCCCATATATTGCCCTCCGCCGTCTTCGCCACAGCCATCGCGAGCTGCACCATGTTCCCCCGAATCCTCTTCATAGTACTGATAGTAAACAAGGAAATCTTCTTCGACCTTCTGCCTTATCTGATGCTCATGACCCTGGTAGGCTCAACACTGGCCTATATGCTGGTAAGAAAGAACGCCCGGCTGGGAAAAGATGTCAAGGTGAAAGACCCATTTCGCATCATACCGGCCCTGAAGTTTGGAGCGTTCTTTGCCTTTGTACTCATCATCTCCAAGCTGGCCAATGTTTACTTCGGCGATGCAGGAATTTATGCTACAGGCATAGTCTCCGGTCTGGCTGATGTCGACGCCATTGCTCTCACCATGGCTTCCCTGGCCAAGTCGACAGTCGTTCCCGCTGTGGCCGTAACCACCATAAGCCTGGCCGCCATAACCAATACTCTTGTCAAGCTCTGCATAGCCTATGTGCTGGGAACAAGAGAGTTTGGCAATAAGATGGCTGTGATCTTCCTGCCAACGGTACTGATAGGGCTCGTTGCCCTTTTTTTGCTCTGAATTGGGTCAGAATTGTTAAAAAATAGGCACATCGTAAATGATTTTGAAAATCATGGGCCCGACGCGATTCGAACGCGTGATCCCCGCCGTGTAAGGGCGATGTCATAACCAGCTAGACCACGGGCCCTGCTCCTTTCACTATCTCCTCGTCATATTAGATCTTATCGCTCGTGTGCCTTCCAGGTATAGTCCCGAAACCTTTGATTTATGCTGCTGCGGCCCGATATGCATAACGGCGTGGGCTGGCTGCAAGGCGGCATCTTTACCACCCTTTGTGATGAATCCATAGCCTGCGGAAAACCCAAAGATCTGGCTAGAGCCCGGCCTGCTTGAATCCGGTCATGTCATGCCCCTCAAGCTGCAACATTCTCACCATCTCCCCGGCAGCATAGGCGTCCTCTGCCTGGGCCAAGACCCTCACCTTGCTAAGGATAGTTCTCTTTCCACAGGGGCAGGCCCTGGTCTTGGCGTCCTTCGAGGCGTAGAGGTGGCGACCACAACTACACCGGAAGACGACGAACATCTAAAAGAGGTGGGGTTTAGGCTGCGGGCAGCAGTATGGCATTGATAACGCCATCCTGACCGGGCCGACTGGTTATCCTGGCTTCTCCCATTTCCGTCTTGATGACAGCACCCTTGGTGAGGATGTTCCTTCTCATGTAGTGCAAATTGGCCTTGTTTTCCTTTACGGTCTCAATCTTTACCATCTTGGACTTGCCTGTCACGGGATCGGCAACTGTGGCCATATCGCCACGCAGCATGCGCATCTTTATGTCTCCGCCTTTTGTCTCGATCTTCTTAACCCGGACCGCGGCAATGGTGGTATCGCTCTGCTCTCTGCCAATCTCAGACTTTCTCTTACCCCTGGCGGGAATCAATTTTCCCCCGGTGGGCTTCCTTCCATATTTGCCTTGCCAACGCATATTATGATTCCTCAGATCGAAAATGATCTTTGGTGCACGGTATTTAATGGTTGTGGTGCTTTGAGATGGATTCAAATCGCTTGGCCATGTAAGGCCCGCACAGCTCATATCCCAGCCGCCTATAGTAGCCTCTGGCTCCTATGCCGCTGGTAATTTCCAGAGTTTTGTAACCCGCCTCTTCTGCCAGGGTTTCTGCCGCTTGCACCAGTTTTGCCCCGTAACCACGGTGCTGCCAGCCTTCCGCTCTGCTGCCAATGGGAAGCATTGGCCCGTAGACATGCAGCTCCCTCACCCGGGCGCGGACGGAAAGTCGTAGACGCAGGAAGCCGACGATTGTCTCGTCCTCTCCCTCAAAAGACAGAAAATGCTCAGTGCCACCGCATGCCTCATAAACCTCGTGTTTTAGCGCTACCTCCCCGGCAGAGAACTGGCGAAGACCCGCTTCACGACAACGAATACAGTGGCAACGAGCGCCGCGGGCCAGCAGCAACTGCTGGGCAAGCTGACGCAAATTGGATTTCTTGACACCAGCCACGATGAGCTGAGCAGGAATGTCTCGCTGCACACGCTGCAATCGAACGTAGGCCGGCAAAATCTCTTTTATGCAAGATACCAGCTCTGCCGCAGCAGCGTCGCCCAAGGGGATGTACTCGCCTATCTGGTATTGCCGGTAAAGCTCGGTTCCTTCCACCACTAAAGTGGGATATATTTTGAGGTAGTCCGGGCGAAAGCGGCTATCCGAGAAAAGCTCCCGGAAGACCTCCAGATCCACCTGTGGAGAGGAGCCGGGCAGCCCCGGCATCATGTGAAAGCCCACCTTCAGGCCCACCTCACGCAGAGCACGATTAGCAGAAACTGTATCTTCAACCGTATGGCCGCGCTTCATTTTCTTTAAGAGATCATCGCGGGTGCTCTGCACTCCCAGCTCCACCTTAGTAGCTCCCAGGAGGAGCATGTTCTTTGTCTCTTGGGGACCACAATAGTCCGGCCGGGTCTCAAAGGTGGTGCCAATGTTTCTAACCGATGCAGTCTCATTGGCTGCAGCCACACCGGCAAATGACTGGTACCTGTACTGGTGCTCCTGGCCAGGCGCTTTTGCAGAGGGATAATCATTCATGGCCTGAAGACAGCGCTTGACAAACCAATGCTGATAACCTAAAGGGCGCGCCGTGATCGTTCCGCCCATGATGATCAGCTCTGACTTGTCCAGCGGATGGCCAATTTCATCCAGTTGAGCCAGTCGGGCGGTTACCTGCCGGTAAGGATCATAGTCGTACTGCGCTGCCCGAAGCGCCGCCGGCTCGCGACCGGTGTAACTTTGCGCTGAGGAGCAAAGAATGCCGCCCGGACAGGGGACGCAGGTGCCGTGCGGGCAACGAGCGGGAGAGGTCATGGCGGCGATGACCGCCACGCCGGAGAGGGTTCGCGTGGGCTTACGCACCAGCATCTTGAGACGCTCGCGCTCCGGTGGAGTTGCGAAGCTGAGTATATCGGCATTGCTTGGCAGGGATGCCAGGGCAAGTCGAGATGATGCGTCCTTCTTATGAGCCTCCAGATCCGCCTGCGTCTTAATAACGCCAGACAGTATGGAATCGACTATGCTTCTGAGCTCAATTGCCAGAGCCTTCTCATCCCGGCATGCAAAAAGCGCCTTATTCATAGGAGAGCAAATGCAAAGGGGACCTCAATCACAACCACAATCATGCTCAATTTTTCCTTCTTCCTTCGCCTGTTGAAACTGCTGTTCGACCTGCTGGGCAAGGTTGCAGCGCAGTAGTCCCGATACGAACATGCCGGCCATCAAGACCTGCTCTTTGGACATCTCATTTAACGCTTCCTTAAGCTTTGCCACTGCTTCCTGCTCACTGCCGGCCTGGGGATCGAAGAGCAGCATTTTGAATTGATCGCCGATCTTCATCATCTCTTCAGAGGGAATGTCAAAGAAGCCACGAACGATCTCCAGGACCAGGGATTCCTCATTTGGTTCGAACATGTTTTGACATAGATGATACATGATGAAATAGGTTGGCATCTAGAGAAGATCGCACAAAAAGAGAGGCCTTTTCCGGCCCAGCTGCCTTATAGCAAGTCCTCCCTCATCCAGGAACATATAGATATCGGGAGTCTCAAGACGCGAGCCGTTTCCCGGCTCGTGCGTGAAGCTGCCCGCGTTCAAAGCCAGTGGTCCACCCTTTCTTTGAAATATGCCCGGACGGTGAGTATCTCCATAAATGAAGCAATCTATTTTACCAAGCCCCCTCTCGCGAATGAAATTCAATATGGCCTCGTATTGACCCTCGACACAGGCGCGGCGCCCACTGGAAAAAACACCAGCGTTGAACCTCTGCAGGATGCTGGATGCTTTCCAGATAGAATTCTCGAAAGAGACCATCTCGCCGATGCAAGCAGAACGGTATAGTCCCTCGTAGGCGTAAGTCATCATCATCTCCAGGTCTGCGGGAAGAAACTCCTCCCCGGATAGTCTGCGCAGCTTCTCTACCAGCTGCAGAGTAAAGTTTTGAATACCATCCAGATGATGGCCGTGCGTGAAGAGTATGGTCCTTCGGCAACAACGAGCCCGGTAAGTAGGATAGAGCATCTCGATATCAATGTCGCAAAAAGTCCGACGCCAGCGAATTGTTGGAATATAAACCGGAAATAGATCTCCGCGGGCAGCCCTTTCCATGAATTCTGCTTCCTGCTTTTGTACCACCAGGTGATGATCGTGATTTCCCACAACATAGCGTATCTTTAAATTTTCCAAAGAGAGCCGTTTTAGAAAAGGGATGGCATCCTTCACAGCATTCTCTGGGCGCACCCTCCAGAAATCGAGGATATCGCCCAGGAGCACGACCTCGTCGCAGCCGCCTTCAAATTCCGATATCTCGCGCATCAATTGGTCTACCTTTGCCGGGCTTTTCAGAGTCGATGAATCCAGGCCGAAATGCGTATCAGAGATAATCAGAGATGACAATTGCCTTCACCCTTCCCACAACTGTTTATTACTGTTGTTATTTATAAATATTGTGAGTCGCGGCCGCCTAGAAACGGCAGAAAATGATCGAGCAAAAGACAAAAATATGTTCTAAAAAAGCAGAACATCAGAATGATAGACATCGCCATTCCCAAGGGCAGCCTGCAAAATCAGACATTGCAGCTCTTCGAGCAAGCCGGGCTGGAGGTTAAGAGAACGGAACGGGAGTACAACGCCCGCATACAAGACCCTCGCATCGGCAAGGTGAAGATCCTCCGCCCCCAGGAGATACCGGGATATGTAGCCAAAGGCTATTTCGACCTAGGCATCTCCGGAACGGACTGGATAATGGAGTCCGGAGCCGTCGTGTCTCGTGTGACCGAACTCAACTACGGCAAACAGGGGCCGGGCATAGTAAAACTAGTAGTTGCCGTTCCCGAGAGCCTGGACATAAACTCAGCTCGCGAGATAAAACCGGGCAGCCGCGTATCCACAGAGTACCCGAGCCTCACCCAGGCCTTCTTCTTGAGTCTAGGAATACCGGTGGACATTCAGTTCTCTTTTGGAGCTACCGAAGCCAAGGTTCCGGAGCTTACCGATGTAGTTGTTGATCTCACGGAGACCGGCTCCACCCTGAAGAAGAACGGCCTGAAGATAATTGATGTCATGCTGAGGTCCACCTCGGAGCTGATTGCCAACAAGAAGAGCTGGGCAGACCCGGAGAAGCACGAGGAGATAGTCGCCGTGCAAACGCTCCTCTCCGCAGTCATAAAAGCGAGAGAAAAGGTCTTGCTCAAGATGAATGTGCCTGAGGATTCGATTGCAGATCTGATAACCATGCTGCCCAGCATGAAAAATCCCACCATCTCCAAGCTCTACAACTCCGGCTACTATGCAGTGGAGACTGTGGTGGATAGATCCATTGTTAACCTGCTCATACCCCAACTGAAAAAATCGGGTGCAGAGGATATACTGGAGCTGGCAATCTCCAAGATCGTACCCTAAATCCATCCCTTTTTGGAGAGTTTCGTAAGGTAGCAAACATCGCCGAGATCGTTGGTAGCCGTATTTATCCATTATTGGAATTTCTGCAGGTGGACATTTCGAGTCTTGCCGATTAACAGCCAAATCTCAAAGATGCGGTTTTTAGGCCACTTTTTACAGGACCCGAATGGGCCTATGCGCGGTCAAAGTGACACATTTGCCTGCTTTATTCTCACCATATTCAATAATATCTATTTTCGTAAAACCAAGATCCATAAGGATGCCTCGCAATGCGTCCATGGTCAACCAATAGGATCGATCCGATAGGCCGGCTATTGGATGGGCCAGTCCAAGCTCGACATGCCAGCAACCAGGATATCCCTCTACTTCCTCCGAGGCCTCTTCGACATAATGAGTCCATATAAAGACACTATCTGTAATCCGTGAGATCTGCTGCAGAAGGTTCCAGGGTTTTGGAAGATGATATAAGATGCCGCAACACATCACGGCATCGAATTTTCCATAGGAAGTCAGATCCTCAGTTTCAAGGTCCGCGAGAATGAATTTTGCGTTTTTTATCCCTAGCAGCGTTTGCATGTAGAGGGCCTTCTCGATGTTCTGTTGGCGGCCTTCCAGCCCCAGGACCATTGCTTTGTTGGCTAGCTGGAAGGTATGACCCCCTTCCAGACTCCCCAACTCCAGGATTGTCTTAACGTTAGGGAAATGCTTGAAAAACTGCTCTATTCGGACATCGTGGAAAGCATCGAAGTCCCCTCCACAAGGCTTCCCGTCAATGTAAAATCTGGTTATCCATGGACGCAACCGCTCAAACTCCGCATTCATCGCAAGACATTTGATTAACTTCATGGCGGCCAGCCTGATATACGACATTATCTAGCACTAATTATTATCGTAGTATTTGTAGATGCGGTTCTTAGATCTCTCTATGAAATGGCAAGCAGCTGCGGCGAATTGAGGATCAACCTGGCTTCACGCCTCATATAGTTCTTAAACCATCTACAAACTTGCGTAGGTATCTCAAGAACAGACTAGAATATATTCTTTAACAAAAAGCTAGCGGGCGCGGGGGGATTCGAACCCCCGATCTACAGCTTAGGAGGCTGCCGCCTTATCCAGACTAGGCCACGCGCCCTTTCCCGATCTTTTCCCTATAACCAACACGTATATCAACCTTTCCGGATTGGCGCTCTCTCGCGTTTTTCAGATTAGCGATATTTCTTTGCACACAGAGCTATCGCTCCATTTAGCGAATGAGCACCGCGCTCAGGACAACCACGAAGAGTCCCAGGAAAAACCAGCCCATGATCCCTTCCGCCATGGCCAGATGCTTATAAACACCTACGGGATAGGTATTGACAGGCGCTTGAGATGTGGTGAACATGGCAATGCTGAAATAGAGGGCATCGGTGAAAGAGACGCGCTTGCTGGGCTTTAGTCTCTGATAGCCGGGAAGCTCTACGCCTTCGATTTCGAATTTGTTCATGCCCTTTCCCGCCCAGAATATCACTCCAAAGATGAGAATGGTGAAAAGGCACCAAAAGGCCGTGTAGCTTACACGAACTCCATATCCGCAGGAGAGCCAGGAAATGATGTCCGAAATTTTGCCCCAGCCCCAGGGTGCCTGGTCCTGACCGATTCGGCGGTATTGATAGTAACATTCATCGGCTTCGTCAAACCATTCCAGACTCTTGTAGTTCTTTACCAGTGCCAGGTAGGCGGCCCCATTGTACACTATGCGGTCACGTAAGGTGTTCCAGTGGACCACGAACTTGGAAAAGTCCGTGCTGTTCAGGTTAATCCTGGAACTCTCACTAAATGTGGCATTGTCCAGTTGCATGCTGTACAGCCGGGCCTCTTCCAGGATCAAATCCCCATCAAACCGGGCATTGGCGAAATATGCCAGGTCTGCCAATTTGACTCCTCCAAAGAAAGCAGTCTTATCGAATTCAACATTGCCATAGTCCGCCAGCCCTCCAAAGCTGGACAGGCCGAAAGTGCTTCCTTTCCAGAAGTGGGCCGCACGAAAGAGCACGTCGCTTTCGAAACGGGTGGCGGCAAAGGTGGCATTGCCACGAAACTGGGCGGATCGAAATGTGACCTGCCCGGCGAATTGAGTCTCAAAAAAGCTTACATCTTCAAAGTTTGCATTCAAAAAAGATCCAGAGCGCAGGAACTTAGCGTAATTAAAGTCGACATCACTGGCAAAACCGGAATCTAGGAATACGGCATCCTCCTCGAACTGGGCATTGCCAAAGCTGCTGTCGCTCTGAAAAAGTGTGCTGATGAAGGAAGCTGAACCTTGAAAATAGGTCTCGCTAAAGTCGGCCAGCTTCTGGAATCTTGCTCCGGAAAATTTGGCATCACCCAGAAACCTTGATTTGATAAAGCTGGCATCATCTTGAAAGACACATCCCCGCAAATC
Source organism: uncultured Methanotrichaceae archaeon (assembly GCA_964633785.1). Classification (GTDB taxonomy): domain Archaea; phylum Halobacteriota; class Methanosarcinia; order Methanotrichales; family Methanotrichaceae; genus Methanothrix. The sequence goes on along the minus strand of CAZWHG010000011.1, from coordinate 44,977 downwards.
CAGGACCTCAACAAAGGTAACTCCTTCAATACTTACCGGTCCTTGGAAGCGTGAGTTGGTAATTCTTATGGATTGCTTGACCGGCTCCTCTCCAGGCCTCAGATCCAGCTCACCCGTGATGGTGACGTTTTTATAGTCCAAAGGCTCGCCGGATCTTATTTGAGCCAGGATATCCTGGGCCGCAATTGCCGACGAAGCCGGCAAAGGGACCTCGTGGTCCGGCACCTCTGCGTAGGCCCCGCCAAGCAAAAGGAGCAGCAAGAAGGCCAAACGCATCATGTGCCATCTGGAAACGGTAATCAATGATCCAATGCACAGATGGCCCAGGATTTATCACTTTTGTTTTTGTATTACCTGATCATGACCCGGCCCAGTGTCACCAGGAAGAGTGCCAAGAGCAGCCAGCCGAAAATTCCTTCCAGGATAACATAATTCCGGTTTTTGCCCACGGGCAGAAAGTCGATGGGCCCCTGGGAGAGAAAGACCATGGTGCTGAAGAATAGGGCGTTTCGTATTGTGACATGTTCAGGCAGGCTGTCATCTTCCGCGGGCTCATAGAGCGGCTTGGCGGAGCGACGGATGCCATCCCCTCTCCAAAATACCAGCCCAAAGGCCAGAATGGTGAGCAGCGACCAGGCTACAGCATAGCCGGGGCGCACCCCATAGCCGCAGGATAGCCAGGCCAGGAGATCGATGGCCTTGGACCAGCCCCATTCCTTGCCGGCCTGGTTGAGGCTGCGATATTGGTAGTAGCAGTCGTCTTCGTCTGCCGACCAGCCCAGGCCGTGGTAATTGTTGACAAGCGCCAAAAAAGCGGCAGGCTCCCAGACCACGTGCCCAGCGATCTCATTCCAGTGGGCCTTGAAACGAGCAAAGTCGGTGTCGTTTAAGATGATGCGAGAATTCTTGGCGAATTCGGCCTTATCTAAATGGATGGTGGAGATAGAGCCTCCTTTGAAGTTAAGATCGTCGTGGAACTTGGCGCTCTGCAAGCTGGCGATATCCTCGAACTTGGTCAGGCCGAAGAGGGCAAGCCCCTGAAACTGTGCTCCCGAGAAATAGGCTGCCTGGGAAAAGCGAGCCAGGTTAAAATTTGCCTCCTTCGCAAAGACTGCTTCGCCAAAAGAGGAAAGGCCGGAGAAGCTGGTCAGGCCGAAGTGAACTGGGCCGGAAAAGATCGCATTGGAAAATCCGGCGCTATTGAAGCGGGACTGGAAGAAGTTGGCCTTTCCGGCGATCGTCGTCGCGGAAAAGTCCAGGGCTCCCGAGAAATCGACGTCCGAGAAGAGGGCGTCGCCCAGAAACTGCGTGGTTGCGAAATAGGAGTAAGAGGCGAAATCGGAGTAATTGAAATTGGCATTGCCCATGAAGAGGGCCTCGCTAAAGAAGGCGTCCTTGGCGAACAGTGCATCTTCGAAGCTCACGTTATCCCTAAAGAGCGCGCCATTGAAGAACACCGGCTCGGCGAAGGAGGCAGCGGAAAAGCTGGCGTTGGCAAAGCTAGCGTTGGCGAAGTCGGCCCGGCCCAGAAAGCTGGCCTTCTCAAAGCCGGCATTGCTAAAGGTGGTCCCCCAGAAGACTGCGTCTTTCGCGAAGGTGACGCCGGAAAAAGAGGCGTTAGCGAGGGATGAGTTGGTAAGCACGAAATAGTCGGAAACCAGAGCCGCAGGAAGAGAGCTGAGATCCAGATCGCCGGAGATGCGAACGCCATCATAGTAAACGGGCTCTTTGTCGGCTACTTTGGCCAATATTTCCTGGGCAGGGACAACTTGCTGGGCACAGGAAGTGGAGACTGAAACGATCGCCAGGACAGTCATCAATGCAAGAGATCGCCAGAGCATCTAGTAGCGCCTTTGCAGCTTCCGGGTCATATTCTTTGCGTAACTATGTCACAAAGAGCCAACTGCGAAAGGCAATGAGATACTGACAACAATTTTTAAGCTCAGCACGAGTACCCATCACGAAATTAGGAACCTCAGGCGTAGCTATATATCTCCGGCTATTCTTTCCGCTCTTGTCATGCTACCACAAAATCAGGCCGCAGAGACCCTCGCTCGCCAGGGTTACCACCTGGTGGGTGGCGGAGCCGTCAAGCCCTGCCTGTGGCTTCGCCGTGCCATGCGGGGCGGCGACCAGTGCTACAAGCACCACTTCTACGGCATCTCCAGCCATTGCTGCGTGCAGATGACGCCCACACTGGAGTGCAACCATCAATGCCTGCACTGCTGGAGGCCGATAGACGATCCTGTGCCGGGAACGGCGCCAATGGAACCGGCAGAGCTGCTGGATGGCATTCTGCTCGGCCAGAAGAAGTTTCTCTCCGGTTATGGCGGGGCCAAGACCACGGACCCGGCCAGGCTGGCCGAGGCGCGTGAGCCCAGGCACGTGGCACTCTCCCTCATGGGCGAGCCGACCCTTTACCCTTATCTGAAAGAGCTTCTCGATCTTATCCACAAGAGAGGCATGACATCATTTGTGGTGAGCAACGCCACCAATCCAGAGGTACTGGCAAAGCTGCAGCCGACGCAGCTCTACCTCAGCCTTAATGCTCCTGATGAGCAAATGTACCATCGCGTCTGCCGGCCTGCAGCAGCGCTCTGGCAAAGAATTCAGGAGAGCCTGGAGATCATCAAACAGCACCGCAGCCGCAGCGTGATCCGCATGACCATGGTCCGCGGCCTGAATATGGAAAGGACAGAGGACTACGCTCGTCTCATCGCGAGGGCCGAGCCGGACTTTGTTGAGATCAAGTCTTATATGCACCTGGGCCGCTCTCGAGGCCGCCTGACAAGAGAGGCCATGCCGCAGCATTACGAGATCCTGGAATTTGCCCGAAACTTAGGCGAGGCCTTGGGCTACGAATTGGAGGCGGACGTGCCCTTGAGCCGGGTTGCCCTTCTCTCCAGCGGGCGCGTAAAGAGATGCTTGGTGGATAAAACCTAAAAGAAGGCAAAGCCTGGAGGGAAGTGAAGAGAGATTCAATCTCACTCAAAATAAGATAAAAATGCACGATGATCATACTCGATTAAAGGCACATCCCTGATTTAAATCAGTATTACTGAAGACGTTGAATATTCGTGGATTCATAAAAAAGAAGGATTTTAAACAACGATGGTTGCACGCCCTGGATTAAGATACAGGATTGATCAGGAGGAGAGCTCTTTGAGAGAGACATGTTCTGCTCAGTGGGAAAACTATTTTTGTGGGTAGCTGCAACAACTCCTCAGCCTTAAAGATGTTAAGGGGAAAGTGGGCAAAAAGCTCCAGGTGAATCTATGGACTTTAAAATAAAGATCCTGCTGGTAGAGGACAATTTTGAGGACGCCGCTGTAACAAAGCGCGTATTATTGCACAATAAGCTGAATGATGGTCTAATTATTGCTACCACTGGTAAAGAAGCCCTTGCAGCTCTGCAAGATAAACCTAAAGCAGATTTGCCCCAACTAATCTTGCTGGACATTAATCTGCCCGATATCAGCGGCATAGATCTTCTTACCAGCATAAAGAAAGATGATAATCTCCGGGGCATACCAGTGGTCATTCTTACCGGGTCCAATGAGGATCAAGATATTCAGAAGAGCTACGATCTGGGAGCCGGCAGCTACCTGGTAAAACCCATCTCCAATAAAGCTTTGATGCTGGTCATTGAGAAGCTATTTTATCCCTGAGGCGAGACGCCTCGCTACTTCCAGATTCCCGCTATCATCCCGGCGATCATCCATCGGCGTCTCAAGGATCATGGCCAAATCGGCAAGAGCAGGATGGCAGAGAATGGCACGAAAACCTTCCATACCGATCTGCCCCAGGCCAATATGCTCATGCCTATCCAGATGAGAACCAATGGTGCCCTTGCAATCGTTGAGATGAATGAGCATGAGCTTTTCTCGTCCGATGCAATCCTGAAACTGATCCAGCGTCGCCTGCAAAGCTGCAGAGGTACGCAAATCATATCCCGCGGCATGAAGATGACATGTGTCCAGGCACACACCCAACCGACGACGGTTCATCGGCAGGGATTCTAGGACGGCTGCAATATCCGAAAAAGTGCTACCCATACTGTTCTGTGCACCGGCGCTGTTCTCCAAGAGTAGAACGGTATCGCTATTGCACTCGGAAAAGACAGTCTGCAATGCGCTTACAATCTTCGCAAGCCCACTCTCTCGGCCCTCGCCCATGTGACTTCCCATATGAGTTACAAGATATGGTATGCCCAGAGCCTGGCATCGCTCTAGCTCCTTCGCGAGGGACTGTACCGATTTGGCATAAACATCTTCCTTAGCTGAGGCAAGGTTGGGCAAATAGGGCATGTGGTCTACTGCCAAAGAGAGGCTGGACTGCCTTTGCAGGTCAATAAATCGCTTTGCGCATTCGCGGGGAATGGGATTTGATCTCCATTTGCGCGGATTGGAAGAAAAGATCTGAAATGCATCACAACCTTTTTCGCGAGCACGAGATACTGCCCGATCCACGCCACCTGCGACTGAAACGTGCACGCCTAACCGCACCATATCCATGCGCTCTAGAGTGCTTATCGGATCAAATTTATCCTGAGATGGTAGGACCATGGATAAATTGATTAAAGCCGATACCGATGTAAAAAAAGGGCACGAGGCCCGGATAGCGACGCCGATGATGATACAGCATGCTCTGATGCCACGATGAGCCCTATGAGTTCTGAGGCGTACTAAAATATTGGTTAATTAGAAAAGTTAAAAGAAAAACGCTTCCTGTCTTTTCGTTCGTTTTGAGCATCAGGCGGTCAGGCGAGCTTTTGCCCATAGGCTAATATTGTCGATCAGATTTAATTCCACTATCTTTCGAGGGTCGTAAAGCATATCTGCCACCTCATGCATTGCAATGCTCCTTTTCCCGCCCATCTTATCGACAACATTGAGGACTTCATTAGGCATGGATTTGCTTATCTTTCGCATCTGTTCTGCCAGAACAGAGCAGGCATTTTTCAGATATCTTATGGAGAAGTCGGATGTTGACTTCCTGTCGGTGAGGTTCTTATTTACCTCCTTGATTGACCAGCATATGGTGAGGATATCCCTATACATCTTGGCACCCTAAAGAGGATCGCAGAGTGGATATTTAAACGCTGTGGATAGCAAAATAAAGAATATAAAATAAAAAGGTGGGGCTGGTGAGATTCGAACTCACGATCGACGGGTATCTCCGATACTGAAGTGTGTACAGCCGGAAATCGGTGGCTGCTAACAGCTCATTTCAGTGCTCCAACGGATCATCAACGATCTCCCCGTCGAGAGATCTCAGTAGACCCGTTGCTCATCATCAAATTATACCGCTGGAGCCCATCGCCCTACCTGACTAGGCCACAGCCCCGGTTGTTTTAAAGCGGGCCGAGAGGGATTTGAACCCCCGACCTAAAGGTTAAGAGCCTTTCGCTCTGCCTGACTAAGCTACCGGCCCGGACTCCTCCAAGGTTGATGCCATATATATACGTTTCGGGTGACGGTCTGCCTGAGAGCCCCGGCGCATGCATTTAACAATAAATGCAAAGGAAAAGATAACAGCCAAAACTCGGAAAAAGGCCCGGGAAAAAGATATGAAAGGAGCTGTAAGTGCCCCTCAAAATGCATTGATATACCGCTCAATCTCCCATGGGTGAACGTAGGTGTTGTAAGCCTCCCACTCCAGGAGGCCCAGGCGCATGATATTCTCAAAGACATGCTCTCCCAAAGCCCCACGTATGACACTGTCTGCCTCCAGATAGTCCAAGGCTTCCTTGAGATTAGCAGGCAGGGTCTTGATGCCCAACGCTTTGCGCTCGGCAGGACTGAGATGATAGACATTCAGATCAACCGGCTCTCCCGGATCGATGCCCCTCTTGATTCCGTCCATACCTGCCGCCAGAATTACGGCAAAGGTCAGATAGGGATTGCAGGTCGGATCAGGCGAGCGGAACTCCACGCGCGTGGATAGACCCCGACCGGCAGGAATGCGAATGAGAGAGGAGCGGTTCGGCCCGGACCAGGTGATATAGACAGGTGCTTCAAAACCCGAAACCAGTCGCTTATACGAGTTAATAAGGGGATTAGCAATGGCGGTTATGGCACAGGCGTGCTCGATCAAGCCCCCTACGAAGAACCGGGCCAGATCGCTTATGCCTGTTTTTGTCTCGGGATCGAAGAACGCATTCTCCCCACCTCTAAATAGCGAGATATTAGCATGCATTCCCGTGCCGGCTGCACCATAAATTGGCTTGGGCATGAAAGTAGCGCGCAGGCCCTCCCTCATGGCGATAGTCTTGGTGACATACTTGAAGGTCACTACCTTGTCGGCGTTCTTCAGGGCATCGTCATAAACAAAGTCTATCTCGTGCTGACCCTTGGCAACCTCGTGATGGGAGGCCTCGATGGTAAAGCCCATCTGCGTCAGCGCCCTGATGATCTCGCGGCGCACATCCTCGGCCAGGTCTACGGGACCGAGATCGAAGTAGCCTCCAGAGTCGTGCGGGATGGTTGCTGAGCCTCCATTCTGCTTTTCAAATAGGAAGAACTCCAGCTCCGGTCCGACATTCATACTAAAGCCCATCTCTCGGGCTTTTTCGAGCTGCTGGCGAAGGACACGACGGGGATCGCCATCGAAGGCTTGTCCACTCGGCAAATGCACATCGCATATTAACCGGGCCTCATTAGATCCATCCTTGGTGCGCCAGGGCAGGATGCTGAAAGTGGAAAGATCTGGTTGCAGGACCATATCCGACTCCTGAATTCTGGCAAACCCCTCAATGGAAGAGCCATCAAAAGATATGCCGCTCTTCAAGGCTTTTCCTATCTGGGTGGCGGGAATGGCCACGTTCTTCACAATCCCCGATATATCCGTGAACTGTAGTCGGAGGAACTCCACGTTCTTCTCCTGAACAATTTTAAGCACCTGCTCCTGAGAGTACATTGTATTATCATCTCCTGCGCGACCCGCGGATCATTCATAGATAGGAATCCGCGTGAGTGAAACCTGAAGCCCATATGCTGGGGCGTGATTTATGTTTACGATCCTGGCTCAACCTGGTGTTTTAAATAACTATCCGATGGGAAAAGCCATTCCGGCCATTAACTCCGGCGTCGCAATTCTTGCGGCAGCAATTATGCTTATCTAGGATCATACTATTCATAAGGGATTTGATGTCCGGCAAAAGAGTTTTCGTAGTGGACGCGGGTGGCAGGGGAAATGCCATAGCCCATGCCTTTGCCCGAAGCGGCGACGTGGAGACGGTATTTGTATCTCCCGGCAATGCTGGCAGCGAGATGATCGATAAGTGCCGCCTGGCAACCGTGCAAGGCAAGCCTCCCAAGACCATTCTTGAAATGCTGGCTTTTGCAGAACAAGAAAAGATAGACTTGACCTTCGTCGGGCCGGAAGGTTACCTATCCGATGGCATTGTCAATATATTCCAGGAAGAAGGCCAGAGAATCCTGGGACCCAAGAAGGAAGCTGCCATCCTGGAGAACAGCAAGTGCAGGGCCAAGGATCTTCTTAAGAGCCTAAATGTTCCCGTGCCGCCCTACAAAAATTTCGATAACCCGGCTCTTGCCAGTGAGTACGCCCATCAGTTCTGCTCGGAAAATCCCGGTCAGGGCCTGGTGATCAAGGCCGACGGTCTCGCCGCTGGAAAAGGCTCCGTAGTTTGCTCTACGGAAGAGGAAGCCCTGTCAACAATCGAGCGCATTATGATCAGCCCCAAGCTCTTTGGCCAGGCGGGAGAGAGAATCGAGATTGAAAAGCGGCTGGAAGGACGCGAATTGATGTTCTTTGCCCTTAGCGACGGCAGGACGGCTTTGCCGCTGGAGTCGGCTCTGGACTACAAGCAGGCTTTTTCCGCGGACGAAGCCGTAGCTGCCCGGCTCTTCAATAAGCTCTCCAACAATCCTAATTTAGATAACAATCCCAATACAGGCGGCATGGGTGGCTTCTCGCCTCATCCCTGGCTGGACGAGGAGCTGAAGCAGAAAATAATGAAAAGAATAGTCGAGCCCACTGTGCGCGGCTTTCATGAGGCTACGGGGCACGAATACGTGGGCGTGATCTACTTCGGGCTGATGGTATCCGAAGAACGCGAACCGTCCGTGCTGGAGATCAATGTGCGCCTGGGAGATCCTGAAACACAGGTCATTCTGCCCCGTCTGGAGACGGATTTCTTCCAGCTTTCCGAGGCCGTTCTGGACAGAAAGCTGGACTCAGTAGCTCTGCAGTGGTCGCGCGACTTCTGCCTGGGCATTTGCGCCACATCAGGCCGGGCCATCAAGCCCTTGGCTTCAGCCGGAGGCGGGGAGCGGCCCGGCTATCCGGGTGATCATTATACCAACATGCCCATCACCGGCCTGGAAAAAGTGGACCCCGAGGTTCTGGTCTATCACAACGGAACTGCCTTTGGCCAGGATGCTACCGGCAAGAGAAGGCTGTTTACCACGGGAGGCCGGGTGCTGACCCTGGTCGCACGCGGCCGCAGCCTGGCCGATGCCAGGATCAAGGCCTATGACAACATCAAGCGGATTCGTTTCAATGGAATGCGCTACCGAAAAGACATAGGACTGGGCTATCTATGATTATGTTCGGCCTGGAAGGAACGGCCTGGAACCTCAGCGCCGCCCTGGTGGACGAGCAGGGTGTGATCTACGAGAAGAGCGCCACTTACACCCCGGCCAAAGGCGGCATCCACCCACGCGAAGCGGCCCAGCATCATGCCGAGTACATGGCTAAGGTAGTAGGCGAGGTGCTGGCTCACTCCCGCGAGCAGGGATTGAAGATAGATGCCATTGCCTTCTCCCAGGGTCCGGGACTGGGGCCGTGTCTGAGAACAGTGGCTACCGCGGCGCGCACGCTCTCCCTTCAGTTTGAGCTTCCTCTCGTGGGCGTCAACCACTGCGTGGCACATATCGAAGTGGGCAAATGGCAATCCGGCGCCCGTGATCCGGCTGTGATTTACGTGAGCGGAGCCAACTCGCAGGTGCTGGCGCTGCGCCAGGGCCACTACCGCATCTTCGGCGAGACCCTGGACATCAGCGTGGGAAATGCCATAGACAAGTTCGCCCGCTCTGTGGGACTTGCCCATCCGGGCGGGCCCAAGGTGGAGGAGCTGGCCCGCGAAGCAAAGCAGTACATCCCCCTGCCGTATACTGTGAAGGGCATGGACCTCTCCTTCTCAGGCCTGTCCACGGCAGCTACAGAGGCGGCCAAGAAGTACGATCTGAATGATGTCTGCTACAGCTTGCAAGAGACGGCCTTTGCCATGCTGGTGGAGGTCACGGAGCGAGCCATGGCCCATGCCGGAAAAAAAGAGGCCATGCTGGTGGGAGGCGTGGGTGCCAACAAGCGTCTGGGCGAGATGTTGAACATCATGTGCGAGGAGAGGGGCGCGAGATTCTTTTTGCCGCCGCGAAAATTCATGGGAGACAACGGCAGCATGATAGCCTACACAGGACTGGTCATGCTAAAAAGCGGGGCTGCAACGCCGATCGCGGAGTCGAAGGTGCGGCCGGGGTACAGGACGGACGATGTGGTCGTGACGTGGGCCTAGCCGACCATAATTCAATCGCTCTTCTCTTCCATTGGCATCACAAAGACCTGCAGTCACCTATACTTCCGAGCATACTATAATTTGCTGCACAATTCGGGCAACAGGCATAGGCGGATGTTGCTCCGGCGTTCTGGAATTCATGCAGCCGCATAGCTGAAATGGACCGCGGGATCGGTCAGCCCAAATCCCTGCACATCCAGCACTATTGAGCCGTTGTGGGCAGTCGAGAGGATCTCCAGTCCCTTTGTGCAGTTGATCTCCTGGAAGGCAAAGCCTCCCGAGACGAAGAATACGGCATGATACTCATCATAATAGCCGCTGGCGGGAAACGACAGCTTCCAGCCGTTCCCGTCTTTCTCGACCAGAGAATCGCAAACTGCGTAAAGCTGGCCGTTGTCTTCGTAAATTTTGTCTGGGGTGTTCAGGAAGGCGAGGCCGGATACATCGTCCACATTGCCCACGACCAGCGCTTTTCCGGGGGTGCCATCCACATAGACATTCAAAAAGAGCTGTCCGCCCTGGCCCAGGGCCGCCGGCGAAAAGAGGAGAAGCAGTGCCACAACCACGTATGCCGCCTTCAGGGGAGCCATCAAAGCACCACCGCATTGTCGTGATTATAGGAAGCTATCGACTCATCTCCTCATCATCTTTTCTCGGCCATGCCGGGGCGGCTCCATGTCGAGCAGGAGAGAATAGCTAGCCTCAGGTAGGCCCTTCTCGATATATAGCTCGCCCTTTCCGATCGTGCCCCCGTCGGATAGTGAGATGATCATGGAGATGCTGCCCAATATCGCCGTATCATCGGCAGTAGATAACGGACCTGAATCGGCCAGATCAGCCTTTAGGACGGTCGAATTATTGCCAAAAGGTGATATGACTATGTTGATAAGGGGATAAATGCTGCGATCAAAGATCACGCTGCCGCGATTGGTCTTCTCGCCCTCTTTTGCCCGGATCTCATCCCTGATCTCCTCCAGGCTCTTGTTGGATGCCAGGAGTCCTTGGATCTGACCTGGCTCCAAAGGCATGATTGACTCAACCTTCAGCCGGAGGAGATGAGATTCATTGCCCGCTAGAGCAAAACCATGACCACTAAACAGGACCTCCACAGGAACGCCCATGGGAAAGCCCGCATTTTGGGGCGGCATCATCTCCCCATCCGGAAGACACATCCCCTCACAAGGCTGATCCATGTCACGATTATCATTGAGCTCAGCTAGAGACATGCCGGAGAGACCGATAAAGAGCAAACTCGCCAGCCCCATGCATAAGATTCTTCTGCAATTATTCATCATCAAGATTCGCCTGCCAAACGGCCCAACAGCTTTCCCAGCATTCGCAATTCATTGGTTATAAGCCTTGATGTGGATTCCGAAGCCTAAACCCTCCAGAATCTTGGCCATTTGCCGTATATTCTAAGAGTGACCGCGGCCAGAACGATCAAAGCGATCTTTCTTGAAATTTTCGCCAATTTCATATGTAATCAACCTCGAATTGGTTATAATCAATGAACGATAGAAAAGGTAAGTGCCGAACGAACGATCCGAAATGAAGGTAACCCGTCTGCGGTCCGCATGAAAAAAGGTTCATGAATGTTCCTTTTTTGATAAGAACCAATCAGAAAGTTCGATTATATTGGTTCGACCCCATTCCTTCTTGCTTACAAGTTTTCTGCGCTCTAAAGATATCAAAATTCCAGTTAAGGACGATTTAGGCGTTCCAGTATCATATCGGATATCTGCCTGTGTCATTCTGCCGCCATGATCAATTAATGTGCTCATCACGGCTCGCTCTCGAGCGGTGAGCGTCTGCATGACTGCTTCCATCTCAGAGCTGACCACGATGGCGTTTTTCGTGGACGGATTTGCAGGCAGCAATCTCGCATCCGCAATCTCCTTGTCTTTTTCAGATGCCGGTGAAAGGGAGACGCCTGCCTGGATATCTTTCTGGATAATGGCCTGATCATTGACGGGAGAAGAGAAGGGCTCCATACGGTCGGGCCCATTCGCGATGTTTTCTGCTGGTGCCTCGGAAAGAAAAACACCATCATCTTCAGGAGAAGAGGGAATACCCGGATCCAAGGCGAAGGAAGATGAGGCATTTGCGGCTCTAGACGGCAAATCTTCCGGTCCCGCGGTATCAGGCTTCTCAGGCAGCGAAGCTGTTGCAGTATCTTTAGCCAATGCAGCCGTAATCGTTCCCTCCACCCCGTTCTCGATTGGACTCGTCATTGATTCGCGCCTCTTTCTCTGCATGAAAACTGCAAGGCCAAAACCTGCCATTAGGAGAGCTGCAGCAATGAGAAGCATGATTAATGCCGCACCTTCGCTCGGATAGGTCGGTGGAAGAGGCGGCAGGCTGCTGCCGTTGGCCGCAAGGATCTGGCGATACTGAATGGTGATAATGGGGTTGGAAACCTCATATCCCTGTACATCCGCCACCAGAGACTCGTTAGAAGCGGAGAGCAGATATCCGAGACCCTGAGAGGCGTTGATCTCACCCAGACTTGTCTCGCTGGGCAGATAGAAGGTAACCCGATAATCATCGAAACTGCCTTTGGCATCAAAGCTTAAGGTCCAGAGATCGCCGGTCTTTGCCGTCAATCTATCCGTGAGGGCATAGAGCTGATGAGAATCATTCTCGAAACGAAATTGCGAATCGTTGAGAAAAGCAAGACCATTAACATCTTCGGCATAGCCAGTCACCAGAGCTTTGCCGGCGTTATCGAGGTAGACATTGAGAATCAGACTCTGCCCAAGAGGAGAGTCGGATTCCTGGGTGTGAGCCGACATAACGAGAAAGGCAGCTACAAAAACAATTGAAACTGCCGTTTTGAAGTGCGCTATCCTGCCCCACTTGTCGCTGACCTTCATATCAAGACCATTCTTTAGCCTGAATCTATTTAACATGTAGGATGGCGAAGACCAATCGGAAATCCCCGCCTGATGGACCCGACCTCGTTAACTACGAGCGCGGCCTTCCTGTTACCAGGCCCGGCTGGCCACTGGCATCCTCCAGCCGCTTCCAAAGGCCCGATCCGTCACCTTCAGTCCCGGCGCAGCCTGCTGCCTCTTGAATTCGGCACTCTTCACCAGACTGAGCACCTTTTCCACAACGGCTTTTTCATAGCCCAGGGCGAAGATCTCCTCTTTTGACTGATGCAACTCGATATATCTCTCTAGAATATCATCCAGTACCCCGTAGGGAGGCAGGTTGTCCTGGTCGGTCTGGTCGAATCGAAGCTCTGCCGTGGGCGCTTTGTGCAGGACCGCCGTCGGGATGATCTCACTACCCCGGGCATTCAGCCATTTTGCCAGCCGGTAAACTGTGGTCTTGGGAACATCGGAGATGACGGCCAGGCCCCCGGACATGTCTCCGTAGATGGTGCAGTAGCCTACGGCCAGCTCCGACTTGTTTCCGGTAGTGAGAAGCACCAGGCCAAACTTGTTGGAGAGGGCCATGAGAAGGTTGCCCCGGATGCGGGCCTGAATGTTCTCTTCTGTCACATCTTTTGGCCGGTCCAAGAAGGGCTTGGCAAGCTCCAGGTCGTAGGACTTCATGATATCGGTGATGCTCATAGTAATCGTCTTAATTCCCAGGTTTTGCGCCAATTCGCATGCGTCCCGCATGCTCGGCAGGCTGGTGTAGGGAGATGGCATGAGCACCCCCAGGACGTTTTTCGGGCCCAGGGCCTGGGCGGCTATGGCCGCGACAAGACTCGAGTCTATTCCTCCGGAAAGACCCAGCAATACACCGGAAAAACCGCACTTGTGCACGTAGTCACGGGTGCCCAGGACCAGAGCCCGCCAGATCTCAGACTCTGGTGTAAAATCGTCCTTGGCGACCGCCGTCGTCCCACTGTTCTGGTTCGCCACATCCAGATCCGCAATTAACAGATCCTCCTCGAAGCCCCGCGCCCGTGCCACCAGGTGACCGTTGCCATCGAAGACACTGCTTCTGCCATCGAAGACCAGATCGTCGTTGCCGCCCACCTGATTGACATAGAAAAAAGGAATACTGTACTTTTTGGCAAGGTCAGCCAGCATGGCCTCACGGTGTTTTTGCTTGCCTACCGTGAAGGGAGACGCCGAAAGGTTGATAACCGCCTGGGCTCCCGCTGCCACCAGCTCCTGCACCGGATCGGTGTGATAGCGACGCCGCTTCCAGAAGTCGCGATCGTTCCAGATATCCTCGCAGATGGAGATGCCCAGGATTGCATCCTGAAGCTTCAGGATCTGCGATTCAGTCGCCGGCTCAAAGTAGCGGTCCTCATCAAAGACATCGTAAGTGGGGAGCAGCGTCTTTTTAAAGGTCCTCTCCACCCTGCCCCGGCGAAGCAGCGCGGCTGAGTTGAAGAGAGGACGGCCTTCCTCAGAGGGATTGGGCTCGGCCAGACCCACCAGTACAGGCGGAAGATCGGTCAGTTCTTGGGCCAGCTCGCGCAAAGCTGCCCAACTGCGCTCAACAAAATCGGCATTAAGGAGCAGGTCGCGAGGCGGATAGCCGAGCAGTGCCAGCTCGGAGGTGACGGCTAAGTCGGCGCCTTTTGCGCGGCGCAGGGCGTGGGCGATGAGATGGCTGTTGCCCCGTAGATCTCCAACGGTGGGATTAAGCTGCAAGAGGGCTATTTTCATCTTGTTCATAATTTTCTTCGCGAGAGGCATTAAGCTCTTTCCTCTCGCGGGCTGGCCTTCAGCCGCCGCCCAGAATTATCGTCTTGCCGACGGCGATGGCGAACATGATGATCAACACCATGCCCAAAAGCCTCTCCAAAATATAGAGGGCTTTTGAGATCTGCACATCCCGCCACGGTCTTCCAGAAGCTATTCTGTACTCGGGCGGATCGAAGACCAGCTTGCCTCCGGAGAGGAAGGTCATGGCGCTGAAGGCCGCAGCCTCCAGCAAGCTGAAGCGTTTGCCTCCTCTGCAGGCTCACCTTCCCGTACCGGCAGTATCCCTTGCCGCCACCAGAAGAGTGCGGCGAAGAATGCCATGAAGAAGAGGGACCATAGGACGGGCCTCTCCGGCTTCACGCCGTAGCCGTAAAAGAGCATGAGAGCGTAGTCCACTGGCTGGAGGAACCAGTTGTCCTTTAGCCATTGCGAATCGGACCTGCGATCGTCCCGGTAATCGTAGTAGCATTGGTTGGCGTCATCGATGAAGTTGAGGTTTTTAAAATTGCCCATTAATGATAAATATGCGGTTTCATCGTATGCCAGATGGCCAATGCTCTTCCATCGGAGGAAGATCTTGCCAAATTCAGCGTGGCTTAGGCCCAGGATTTCTTTTATTTGGGTGCCTTCGAAGGAAAGGTCTCCTAAAAATTTGGTCTGGTTGAAATCGGCGGACTTATTGAATTGGCACAGACTAAAGTCGGCTGACTCGTTAAATTGACACGAACTAAAGTAGGCAGACTCGCTAAATCTAGATCCGCGAAAGTTAGCAAACTCGTTGAATTGAGACCCAATGAATTTGGCGTTCTTGATGAATTGAGACCCACGAAAGTTGGCAGTCTCGCGAAATTGAGAACCGGTGAAGTCGGATGATTTGTTGAATCGAGAGTAACTGAAATCTGATGATTTGTTGAACTGTGAACCATGAAAATTGGCTTCCTTTGATATATTACTACCTTTAAATGAAGCAGGCGCCAGTATTCGAGCATTGGAAAGATTGATACAACCCTCTATCGAGCAGTCTTGGAGGATTAAAGGAGAGAAGACCACTTTCATGTTCTTTGAAAGCCCAAGAATACCATAATATCAGGGTCCCGATCAGAGGAAACCTCAAAAAGTTCTAGAGGACCAATGTCAATGTCGCCCACGATTATCTTGCCTACATAGTTCACCGGCTCCCCTCGCTCGATCTCTCCTTGAATGTCGCTGGCATTTACATACAGTTCATCGTTTGCCGTTTGATGCATATTTAATATATTTCCGCCATGTGCTCCACTGATGACTAAGATAAGTGCAACGATTAGAAGGGCTAATACTCGTTGGGCTTTCACAAATTATTGTTACCAGCTTGATCATTATAGATTTTTTGCTCGCATAAATTATATAATTCACGAAAAAGACAAGAAGTGTTCGGTCTCAGCTACATTTTTACCTTTGCACCCCAAGCAGTTCCAGGCGCAATGATGATCTGGCCTGGTCTGACTATCATGATGAGGATATTGAGTTCTGAGCGCCCTAAACCTAAAGATCCCGGCCCGGCGTGAGATCGCATCCCGTGCAGCGGTAGCAGCCGGTGAGAGCCGCGCTCCCGTCCAGGCCATTCTTCTCCAGAGCCCTCTTCAGGTAGCGGGCCAGATCCAGCAGCTTCTCCGCCGAAGGCCGCTGCATCCACACCTCGCCTGCCCGCAGTGGGTGAGGGAAAACAGCCCGCAAGACAGGGATTACGCCCATCCCGGTCAGCTCATCGATGCTGCGGCGCAAGATTTCATCGGACTCGCCCAGGCCGACGATAATATTAGTAAAGACCCGGTTCTTGCCGAAGATGGCCACTGCCTCCTGCAGAGCATCCATGATCTCCTGGTAAGATATGCCCGGGCAGACCTGCGAAAACAGATGACGGTCGACGCACTCCAGGTTGTACTTGACCTCGTCCGCCCCGGCATCTTTGAGAATCTGATTTACACAGGGAAAGGGACTGATGGAAACCCCCACCGGGACGCCAAAACGCTTGAGATCCGTCACAATCCTGGCCACTCGCTCTGCCTCATGCCGGGGCGAGACCTCCACGCCGCTGGTCAGGGAGATGGCCTGCAAATGGCCCGTCCGGGCCGCTTCCTCTACCATCTGCAAAACAGTCTGGTGTGACTTTATGCCGCCTGCTAATTTTGGAACTGCGCAAAACTTGCAGTCAAAGATGCAGCGCTCCGAGACAGTGATGTAGGCCTGCTCCGGGCAGTGCAAGAGCGGCTCCGCCAGTCGGCCGCAGGCGATCTCCCGACCATCTTTTAAAATGGCCACACCCTCCTCGCAACTCACCAGACGCAAGGGCGAGCTTTCCGCTACCGATAGGCGGACCAGGTGGGAGCCGGACTGAAAAAAGACGGACTGGCCCCCGGCACCGGGTCCCGCCGTGGATGCCCGCCCGCTCGCGTGGGGACCGGCCAGCTGCACAGTCCCCACGGAGAGGAGAAGCGCCTTGGTCTCAAGATCCATAACCACTCATTCGGGCTCTTGCCTTAAAGCCATAATCCTTGCGGCAAAGATTGCCGAGAAGCCCTCTTCCCTAAGCCACAGTCACCACATTGCTCTGAGCCAGAAGCGGCCGGTTGATGTCATCCTGGAACAAGCGGAAATCGTACTGGCCTCGCGCGGCGGGAAGCCGCCTGACCATGGTGCCGCAGCTTCGCCCACCCGTGGATATTTTCCCCAGATCAAACCTGTCCGGCCTGGTCATGCCATACATGCCGATCACACTGGCTGGGGCCGCGCCCCAAAAGGTGATGGTTACCGTTCCGCCCGGAGCTACCCGGGAAGGCTCCGCAATCACCTTATGGCCGGCATTCGGCTTCACCTCAACGGCATTGCTTGAGGCCAGAGCGATATCAGCTCCGCCTGCAAACATTTTGAACAGGTAGCTGCCCGCTTCAGGAGCGGAGAATGTGGCATTTCCTCGATCCCGGCCGCCCAGCACCTGCCTCGCGGCAGGGTTCGAACCGCCATCCCGGTATATGCCGATCCAGTCATCCTTACGGCCCAGAGCTCCCTGGAAGGCGACGATGATCTTCTCGCAGGTGTAAACCGATACGGGGCTCGCGGAAATAGCGGGCATAGTTACATTGAAGGGCAGGGACAGAATCGTTGTGCCGTTCCGATCGATCATGTGCAGTTGATAAGTGCCCTCCTCTTGCGGAGCAGTGAGCCAGGCATTCCCCGAGGTATTCTGCCCTAAATAGAGATCCTCTTGCGAATCATTCTGGCCCGGAGCCGTGGCTGCAGCCAGCCCTACCCAAACCTCCTGGCTTACGGGTGCTGTGAAGTTCAGATCCATCCTGCTTCCAGGAAGATAGCTCTTGCCGGAAAGCTGCATAACCGCCCCACCAGGACCCGTAAATCGACCCGAAATGGGAACTGGAGAGGCCATTGGGTAGCGGTCTACGCTGGGGCCCCCGGAGACCGACATCTCCTGGTCGCAAATCTTGATGCCTTTGCAGCCTTCAACTGGATCGTTGAAATCGCTGTAGTTGTTGCCCACTTTACCGTTATCCCAGTTATTGAGGCTATCATCGCGTGCATTTTCCTTGTTGGAGAGATTATTCAGATAAATGGAATTATTGGTGGAGACGGTCTCCGAAGAGGGCATGCTATTGTAGGATATGACCACCCCCTTTCCCTTGGACTGCACATCTTTGCCCGTGCCGAGGTAGGAAAGATAGATTCCCTTTTCATTTCCTGAGAAATCGTTCTTTCGCACGATGTTGTCGCGGCTGCTATCCACAACCAGTGCGCTATCGCTTCCTGCGACATAATTTCCTTCTACGAGATTGGCCTGGCTTTCCTGCAAATTGATGGCATCAAATCTGTTCTGCAAGAAAGTATTTCCTATAATTTGGTTTTCCCGGCTGCCTACCAGTTTGCAGCCATTACGATTATCGCTTACTACATTTTTTTCCAGCAAATTTCGACTGCTGTTCTCCAGCAATAGCCCCTCGTTGCCGTTTCCCTGAATGGCATTGCCAAAGACTGTATTATTGCTGCACTTTTGAAGTAGGATCCCCGCATTACCGCTGCCACTAGCCATATTGTTTCTAATGATATTGTCATTGGAGAGCACCAATATGCCTGCATCCCCCGTCCATCCGCTTGCGCTCTTGGCCCCTAAGCTTTCCACAATAACACCATTTGCTTTGATGGTTATGGCCGGACCGTCTTCCGATTCCACGCGAGGCAGGTCCTTTCCGGAGCTTATGCCTTTGAGGATGAGAAATCGGTCGATAACCAGACTCTCCCTGTAAATGCCGCTGGAAACCTCAATGGTTTCACCATATTTTGCGGCATCTATGGCCGCCTGGACTCGCTCACCCGGCATAACTACGACGACTGCATTCGCGCAATTGGCCAACAGGATGAACGCAAACATTATGATGAGGATTTTTAGCGGCTGCTCTGGCATACTCTTCATACAACCTTATAACCCACTCAACGGTATAAAATGCCATTCCTTCATTATCCTGGTGACTTTCTCCCCGCCCCCAAGAGGCAGGGCTTCCTACGTCATCGATCCGGCATGCTTTGAACCGAAGTCCACAGTAGTGGTCGGATCTTGAGCGAAGCGAAAGTAATATGAAGAGCGTACGGCATTCATACCCTCCCTTGAAGGATGGGGTCTTCTGCCTTTATTTCTATAAGCAATGGTCATAAAAGGTAACTTAGCTAAAAGGATATGAAAATGGAAATTAGCGAATTGCTGCTCTACTTTGTGTATGCCTTCACCACGATATTCATCATAGTCAACCCCGTAGAAGCCACCCTGGTCTATGTCACCCTTACTGCCAGCCTGAACTCAAAAGAGAGGAGGCACATCTACCGGCGCACAACTATGGTTGCCTTTGCTATTGCCATCCTATTCTCACTGGCAGGGGATGCGGTCTTACGCATCTTCGGCATCACCATCGACAGCTTGCGCGTGGCAGGAGGCATACTGCTTTTCCTAGTGGCCATAGATATGCTGCGGGGCATTCGCCAGCAAAACAAGGTTACTGAGGCGGAGCTGATGGATGCGAATTCGCGAGAGGATGTCTCCATATTTCCCCTGGCCATACCGCTACTCACAGGTCCCGGGGCTATAACCACCGTAGTGGTTTTAATGGGCGCAGCCGACAGTCTGGCGAAAAAGGGCCTGGTGCTGCTCGCGATCAGCCTGACTTTTCTGGCCACTTTCTTTGTCCTTAAATTCTCGCAGTATATTGATCGAGCCCTGGGAATTACAGGGATAATGGTCATGACCAGAATCATGGGTCTGATTTTAGGTGCGGTGGCCGTGAGCTTTGTGGCTACAGGGGTCTGGAATCTATACAAGGCGATGGTAGGCGCTTGATTGAATGGAGAAAGAATCATTTATGCAGTGGTTTTCCAGCGAAATTCCTGAAACCCTCTTTCCCCAGATTGCCGCCCAGGTCCTCTTCTGCTGCGAGAATTGTGGAGAATGCTGTAAAGGGGAAGGCTACGCGCTGGTTGATGAGGCGGATGTACAAGAGATTGCAGGAACGCTTCGCATCAGCCCATTCCAGGCCCGGGCCAGGTTTACGGACCCTGACCCAGGGAAAAATCAAGGGTGCCGGATCCTGAAGAGCATGGGGCCGGATAGAAGCTGCTGTCTTCTTGATCAACAGGCAAAACGGTGCATGATCTACAGCCATAGGCCCCGAATCTGCCGGACATTTCCCATGCTTAATGCAGATACGGAGGCAGAGGAAATAATAAGCTTTTATTCTGACTGCCGGGGAACAGCAAAATTTGTGAAAATGCTACAGGCAAAGAGATACGATCCGCAGGTGCAAAAGGATATAGAGAGCCTCACCGGGCAGGAGGAGAGGCTGCAAGCCCTACAGATAAAGCTCTTTGTGTGGCTGCGCCGCATGATGGGAGAAATTGGGGAAGCAGAGCAGATATGCAATGTAACGGGAGTCAGTTTACCCCAAGAGGAGGACAGCTTCCAGAGAGATTGCCTGGCCTACTTCCTGATGACCATAAAAATGGACGGATTGGAGGAATATCAGTACGAAGGCTGATGCAGTAAAAAAATGGCCGCAGCAAAAAATGAGACTAAAAGTTTTTAAAGCATAAAAATTTAAAAATATAGATAATATTTAGTTTTTAGAGTGGCACGAAGCCGTACTCCTCAGCAACCTTCTGGCCTGCGGACCCAACCATGAAATCTATGAATGCCTCGGCTCCCGGCAAGGCATCGCCAAAGGTGTAGAAGTACAATTTACGGGCAAGCTCGTATCTTCCGTCCTTGATGGTTTCTGCCGTGGGCTTGATGCCGTCCAGTGTGATGGCACCGATAGCTCCATCCTCGGCATAGGAAAATCCCAGGTACCCTATGGCCTTATTGCTGCCGGTAAGGGCCGTCCTGACCTCGGCATTGCTGCCAGCGACGGTGCTCACGCCAGGTGTTTCGGCCTTCTTATTGTTCATGATATCTTCGTTGAAGGTGTCTCTGGTGCCGGAGCCCTGCTCCCGGGCAACGACCAGTATTTCCGAATCCGGGCCACCGATATCTCTCCAATTAGTGGTCTCTCCGGAGTAAATCTTCTTAACCTGATCCTTGCGAAGAGCGGTCACGCCGCTATCATAGATCTGCTTGCTCACGCCGATAACAATGCCGTCGTAGCCCACCAGATTCTCCTGGAATTTATCTCCGAAATTACTCATCTCTTCGTCAGTAACCTCGCGTGAAGCCATTGCTATATCAGAGTTGCCTTCGGCAATATTCTTCATGCCCACTCCGGTGCCGCCCCCAGTTATGAGCACCTGGAAATCGGACTGCTCGCTATTGAAGGCCTCCGCTCCGCCTTCTGCCAGAGGCAATACAGTTGTCGATCCGGAGACACGAACCGTCTCCTTAGCCATGACCGCAGAGGTGTCTATAGCACCTGCGATTAAAGCAATTATTAGAACACCAAATAACTTTCTCAACGAATTCACCAGCCATAGGCAGGCTTGAATGATATGTAAAGATAACCTAAATAAAATATAGTCTCTCCTTATGTATATTATATGGTCGTAATATATATAGTCTATATAGAAAATCTCGTCTGGATTCAATTAACCCCTCTATATCGCAAATTTTTAGTTATGATACAAATAGTATATAGAATATATTCACAAAATAGAGATATATGTTTTAATGAGAGAAGGAATATATTGGACGGATTAAATGAGTGAATTTAGTGTTAGGCCCTTTATCTCGTGGAATAGGCAACGAATTAGTAGTGAAGGATGGGCCACACAATTGCGTGGCAGGCTCATATGCATTCATCTACACTAAATAGGTACACTTTTATAAGTGGGAGAAGATAAGATGTTTGAGGCTATCGGATGTGAGGGTTCTCGGAAAAGCGAGAGCTTGCTTGGCCTTCTGGGCTATTACGAGGCGATTTTGGAGAGAAAAGGGCTGGTGGCCAGAATAGGTGAAATCAGATCCCTCAAATTGGGATTGACCCTAGACCTATTGAAAATGGTAAATATCGAAGAGGATTTAAAGTCCAATTTGATCGCCTCAGTCTTGAGCAGCTGGGAGATGAACGGCAATGACCGGATGTCTGTGCAAGGTGAAGAGGAGATTAGGACAATGCATAGCTGCATCGCTGCCGTTCGAGAAAACGCCCAAAATATACCGCATAATTGCAGTCCAATCAACTCAATGCAACTGGACATCACGGTGATGTTTGCTCTGCCGCTAATGCCTCGCGACCTCAAGAAGGATGAAGTGCCCCGAATTCACAATCTGCTCAACCTGGTAATGGAAGAATTTGCCTCACGGAAGGAACAGGGTTTTGCTCCCTGTCTATGAACTTCTATATAAGCAAACATTTTGGCAATAGCTTCTTGCAGGAGATACAGCACCAGTACCAAGATAGATTTCCGGCCGGCCTACCAGGATATCTTCTTTCGATAGTGATTTCTTACTACTATGGCCAGCATATTGGTGCCCAGCACTAAAGCAATGAGCACAAGAGCCGTGCCCCAGGCCCTGGCTTCCACATCCCACGCCCCCAGGAAGTAGATCAGGTTCAAGAGATGGTAATCCAGATTATTAACGGGCTGAAATACATTGGGGATTACGCCGTAAATCATCTGCACGGGCGTGGCCGTAAAGGTCACTGCCGTCCACATGATGGGCGCCGTCTCTCCCGAAGCCTTGGCTACCCCAATGATCACGCCCGTAAGTATGCCGGGCATGGCCGAGGGCAACACCACCTTTCTTATGGTCTGCCACTTGGTAGCCCCCAAAGCCATGCTTCCCTCCCTCAGGGAGTTGGGAACGCTCTTCAGGGCCTCCTGACAGGTCAGGATTATGGTAGGGATATTTATGAGCCCCAGGATTATGGAGCCGGATAAGAGAGATACTCCGAAGAATGTCACCAAAAAAGCCAGGCCGAAAAGTCCGAATACCACAGAGGGAACACCGTTTAGGCAGCTCACGGCGATGGTGATAAGACGGTTAAGCCTCTGGCTTTTGGAATATTCATGAAGATAGATGGCCGCACCGATTCCCAGAGGCGAAGATATGATCATGGCACCCAAAACCATCCATAACGAGCCCAATATGGCTGTACTGATCCCGCCCGCCTGGCCCAGACGCCTGTGGGGTGTGGTCAAGAAATCCCAGCTGATGACCCCAATTCCTTTGTAGATTATTATGAATAATATTCCGCCCAACAAGAAGAGGGATAGTACTGCAGAGAGCTTGACTGCCAGAAATGCAAGGGCCTCCCGACCTCGAGCACTGTATTCGTAGAGGATATTAAGTGCATCCTTTATGCACAGCAAGCTGGCGAAAAATATCAGAAGAGGAAGAATAAAAGCATAATCGAAGGAGGCACCCACCCCAAGAGGCCGGCGGATGACAAATCCAGCATGAAGGATCCCGGAATATACCAGAAAAAGGATGGCTGAACAGATAAGAGTGTCCAGGACCAGGAAAGGTGCCGTCTTCAGAGAAACAGCTTTGCCGAGAGCATACGATGCAAGAATCAGTAGGAGGCTCACGAAAAGGCTGGCCTGCCATATCGGCGTCAGCTTTTCCAGGTTGGGTTGAAGAAGGAGGCATGTTAGCGAGGAGACGAACAAAAACACCGATATGGCAAGAGATGCCCCCAGAACAAGCTTGGTCTTCATTAGTACCCCCCGAATTTTCGTCTGATACGAGCCCGGGCATAATCGGCGACCAGACTGAATAGGGTAACTACTATAAGAAGAACGAATCCAACTGCAAAAAGGACATGGTAATGCATTGAACCTCTGGCCACTTCGCCCATCTCTCCGGCGATGATCGAGGTGAAGGATGCACCCTGATCAAAGATATCGTAAGGAGGGGAGGCCAGTCGAGCAACGTTTCCCACCACCAAGAGCACGGCCATGGTTTCTCCGATTATGCTTCCAATGTTGAGGAGAATGGCTGCAGTAATTCCTGACGACGCAGCAGGTATGGTCACATTTCGAAGCGTCTGCCAGCGATTGGCCCCCAGAGCAAGTGAGCCCTCCTTGAATTCGCTGGGCACAGCCCGCAGAGAATCCTCGCAGATAGTGGTAAGGCGGGGAATGAACATGACGCCAAGAAGGATCGATCCGGCCAGGATCGACCTGCCGGTGAGCATATCAAAGCTTTCCTGCAGGTAGGATACTAGAATTATCACTCCTAAGAAGCCATAGACAATGGAGGGGACGCCGGCCAAGAGCTCAATGGACGGTTTCAATATGGCCTTACTCCGGGGACCGGCCAGCTCCGCCAGGTAAATGGCCAGAGGAAAACCAATCATGATATTTATAAAGAGTGCCAAAAGAGTGATAATCAGTGAGGAAGCGATAATTGGCAGTAATCCATAAATCTCGCCAGAAGGATGCCATTTCGAACCGAATAGCAGAGAGAAGATGCCAAGTTGTGAAAAAGCAGGGAGGCTTTCATGAATGAGGAAGTAGAAGATGAGAAGCATTATGAGGATGGAGGCGATGGCAAACATAAATAGCAGAGCCTCTACGAACATCTCCCCGTATTTGCGAGGCATCTTTATCCTGGGCCGGTCCATACGCCGAGATTGAACGTATTGGCGGGTTAAAGCCCTTGCCTATAGAATCTATATAGAGATCATACTAAATTGATATTTTATAGAGACTGCTTTCGCAAATATTCATAAGTCAGGCATTCGTGGACTCAAGCCGGCTTAATATCTCTTCCGGATCATAACGCACGCTGATGATGCGGCTTCGGCCCCGCTCCCCAGCCCCGGTAAAATCGGCATTTATCAGTCGGATGGAATCAAGCTTATTGAGAATCTCATGAAAACGGGTGTATCCCGCATCAGTCTGCTCATGAAAGCGAACAAACAGTTCGCCCGCGCGCCAGCTTTTCTGCTCCGCAGCCAGGCGCAGCACAGCCAGTTCATCGTCTTTCAGGGATTTCAGGGCATAGGTGAGATGAACCAGGCGAGAGCGATCGCAGGAGCCTGCCACATCAACCAGAGAGACGCTTTTAGAGGCACGCTTTTCCGCGGACAGGCCGGACCTCTTTAGAAGGTCAATTCCCACCCGCAAATCCCCCGACCTCTCTGTGCAGTCCACAACTGCCTCCAGGACATCATCGGCCATCACCCCGGGATAAAAGCCCATCTGAGCCCGGCGGCACAATATGTCGCTTAACTCTGATCGTGTGTAGTGAGGGAATATGATTTCTTCCGGCTGGAAGACGGAGACCACGCGCGGATCAAGAACATAGTTCAAGGCAAGCTCACTCATAACCCCTATCACACCCATCCTGGCACCGGGGCAGGTCTCATGGGCCCGTAAGAGGGAATATAATACGTGATCCACCTCTTTTTCGTGAAATAGATAATTTATATCGTCTAAAGCCACCACCAGCACCTTATCCTGGTCGGCGGCGGCAGCGGCTACCTTCTCGAAGATGCGTTTGAAGGATATGCCGCTGGAGGGAGGAGCATGATCGAAGACCTTTTTGTAAATCTGATAAAATACGGAATACCGGGTGGAGTCCATCTGGCAGTTGACATGAACCGGAATGACCTTTGTAGAATGGGCCTCGATCTCCTCAAAGAGCTTGAAAAGTGCCGTGGTCTTGCCCGTGCCGGGTGGGCCGAGGCACAGGGCATTGACGGGACGGCCCCCTTGCAGAGCGGGACGGATGCAGAATTTGAGGCTGTTCATTTGATCTTCTCGGTGCAGGAAGTGCTCGGGCAGATGATCTAACTCGAACAAATCCCTTTCCTTGAAGAGCGTCTCCTCCCAGAGGAGCATATCGGGTTTTTCTGGGCTCACTGATTGAGTATATTTTGTATTTCCTTCTTCAATATGGCGCTCACAATGCTGCCATCGGCTTTGCCCCTCAATTCCTTCATAACAAGGCCCATCAGCGGTGCTGCGGCCCTCTCTCTCTTGGAGCGCACCAGATCGACCTTGCTCGCTACAATTGCCCGCACGGCCGTCTCCACTTCGGCCTCATCCACGCCTGCCAGGCCCGCCGCAGCCGCCGCCTCATCGGCAGTCATTTCCGGATGCACGGCCAGAGCGCCCAGCAGATCCGTCAGGCCCTCCTTGGCCACGCTGCCCTGGCGGACCAGAGCAAAGCAGTCCTTGAAATGCTGTTCCGTCAGATTGGAAACGGCTACCCCCTCTCGGGCCAGCTCAATGGGAATGGTCTCCAAAGCTCTGACGGCAATGGAGGCAGAAATACTCGTTTTCATAATTTCCTCAAAGAGCGGATAGTTGGGAGAAGCAGCCATGACGCAAGCCTGTTCTGCGGACAGATCAAAATCCTTCTGATAGCGTTTCGATCTATCTGCGAAAAGCTCGGGCATATGCAGACCCTCCAGCATCTCCTCTGTGATCACCACCGCGGGCACATCAGTCTCCGGATACATACGGGCCGAGCCGGGCAGGGGCCGCATGTACTCCGAGCAGCCGTTGGGCAAAGCCCGGCGCGTCTCCTCAGGCACGAAGGCGATAGCCTCATGGGCTCGAACCAGCACGGCCGCAAGCGCCTTCTCCGCCCTCTCGCGCGGCCCGGTGACCATGATCACAGCGTCGCTCTCCGCCGCCGCAAGCAGGGCACGCACGGTCTCGACCTCCTCAGCCGTGACGCCGTAAGCGGGAAGCTCATCTGTATGGAAGATCCCGCCCACGCCTGCTCTTTTGGCTCTGTCCGACATCTCGGAGCCCAGGCGGCGGTCGGGCTGAATCTCCCGGCCCACCAGACCGGCAAAGCCCGCCAGCCAGCAGGCCAGGACCACGCCGCCATTCTTGATAGAACGGGCAAGTACCTTAGAGCCGGTGGCCGCGAAGATTTCGGATACATCCCAAACAGCAGCATCAACTGATGCCCCGCGACGGACCAACTCATCTCTTATTTCCAGCAATCGCACCTGGCGAAGAGCCTCAAACTCCACCACCTTATCGACCAGGTTCAGGGCCTGCACGCCCTTGATCTCCACGCGCGCTCCACCTTTGATGGAGACATTTACATCCTGACGGATGGTGCCAAGGCCCCTCTTCACGCGACCGGTAGAACGCAGGATCATTCCCAGATAGGAGGCAACCTCCCGGGCGTGAGCGGGTGAGACGATATCCGGAGCAGTGCCGATCTCCACCAGAGGTATTCCCAGCCGGTCCAGTGAGTAGACCACACTGTCCCCCTTATCCTCAATGATGCGCGCCGCTTCCTCCTCCAGGCTGAGGATGCTTATGCCCACAACACCTTCGGCGGTCTCGATGCTGCCGTCCGAGCCAATATAACCGGTGCGCTGAAAGCCGGAGGTATTGGAGCCATCTATCACCATCTTGCGCATGGTCTGCAGCTCATCCACGATTTTCATATTGAGCAAACGGGCAATGACCAGAGATATCTCGAGAGCCTCTGCATTTATCTCGCGGGGTGGCTCCTCATCTGCCTCTACCAGACAGGTGCTGTCATAGGACTTGTAATGAAACCTCCTCGTAACCAAGACCTCTTCCAGGGCGGCACGATCGATCTCGCCAAGCTCGCTTCGCGAGGGTCGCAGATACCGGAAGAACTCGAAATTGGACTCCTCCACCTCCCGATGTTTGGTGGGGCAGCCGCAGAATAGCTTGCTGGCTGTGTCAAGCTGCTGATGGATCTCAATGCCGCATATCAGGCCTAGAGCACGATAATCTAATGCCATCGATCTACCTTTCAGAGACCAGGGGAGGTTTAACTCTTTTGACTGCTTCTCTTATATCCTCGGACTTGACCGTTTTTCTCTTGGCATGATTTGCCCAGCCGACTGCCTCACGGGCTACCTCTAAGCCATAGCTCTCCAGAACCTCTGCCAGCGCATCCCTCGCGCCTTCGCTCACTCTATTGGCCCCTGCCTCGCGGATGAGTCTGCTCACAGGGGCAACAGGAAGTATCGGCATTTTTCATACACCTCATAAATCCGGATTTTGCAGCCAGAAGAGACAAAATTTATTCCTTCGAGTGCTACAAGCCAGAATAAGCTGCCTATCCTCCTGCAATTCCATATATAATTTTTGTTGGGCAATGTTTTCCATTATTAGAACCTATTGAAAAATCGCACGAACATTATGGGTTTATTTGAAAAATAAAGCCTGAAGACCGGAAAAATCCAAAAAGCTGATGGGAAATGTTATTTAAGGCGCCACTAATACCATTAGCAAGAGAGGAGCAGACGATGAGCGAGCAGGTATGTAAGGCGATTATCTATAAAGATCTAGAAGATGTTTATGGCCCCTGTGGATGCGGCATGAACCTGGCCACGCTGCCCGTACTTCTTCCCAGAGACTGGGTCGTAGTGGAGCGCCCCCCCCAGGCAGAGTATGACGAATTCTGCAAGGGCTTCGATTTCAGGAGAACCTCGGGATTCTCCTGCAATAACGTCTTTGAGCATGAGATGGATGGCATAGAGTACATGGCCAACTTCTCCTGCTGCTCGGAGTGTGCTGATAAAGCAGTAGAAGAAGGATATGCGAGCTATGCCAAGAAATCCTATCCACGAGCACTGCGCTAAAAATCAAGAGGTATTGCATTGAAGTACAGAGTATATTTCACACGGTCCTGCCCCAAATGTGAACAGCTCAAAGAGGCGCTGGGAAAGGCAGGCATCTCTTTTGAGAACCAGGATATGAGCACACCCGAGGCCCTTACGGAGCTGCGCATAAACGGGGTATTCACACTCTCTGCGCCTGTGCTTCAGGCAGAGGATAGGTTCTACACCGTAGAGGATCTATTCTCCGGCGAGAAGCTTGTGAATCTGGCCGAGATCCTGAAGAGCTAAAACTCCCTGCCACGCACACGACTAATATCAAAGACAGCTGTGCTGGCTACATGCATAACTGCGAAGGTGCCGGCTTGAATGGGATCAGTTACCACCAGATCCGCCTGTTCGGGAACAGAGCCGGCCATCTTCAGGGCAATAACCGGTATACCTTCCGACTGTAGCCTTTTCACCTCATTGGTGATACGTCCGCCCATGAGGGCTCCGGCCAATACCAGTATTGAGGCACGGGGCAGTCGGCGCACAGCGCTCACTGCATCGGCAATAGCATCTTCTCCCACCAGGGGAATGGTATCCACACTGATACGTTCTCCTCGTAAATTATGCCGGTCAGCCTCGCTTACAGCGCCCACCGCGACCTGTGCCACCTGGGCACCGCCGCCTATGATGATCACCCGAGAGCCGTAGATCTTCTCGAAAGGCTCGTGAATGGAGACCTCAAAGATGGAATCAGAAGAGCTCAGCTCTTCCACAATTCCCAAGATATCCTCTGCCGGGCAGTCGATCTCCATATAAACCGAAGCCTTGCCCCGGTTCATTCCTCTTTCCACAACAAACTGTTGAGTGTAGACTATGTTGCCGCCCCTTTTGGCCACCGCTCCCGCGATGTCGCGCAGCATTCCCGGGCGATCCAAACAGATCACATTAATCGCTGTGCTCATATCGTACCTCATTTTCACCAGGCGTGCTGGGAAACTTTAATATGACGAGTGGTTTACTTTATGTCGATGGATTTTTGTCCCCAATGTAAGAGCATGATGATGCCCAAGGACGGCATGATGGTCTGCAGAAAGTGCGGCCACAAGATACCGAAGGCCATAGGCGAATCCATGCTCAGCAAGACCAAACAGCTGGATCGCGTAGTTCCGGTATTGGAGCAGGAGTCGTCCGGCCTGCCTACCACCAATTGCCGATGTCCGGAATGCGGTAATAATATCGCATACTGGTGGCTTCGCCAGCTTCGTTCCGCAGATGAGAGCGAGGTTCGCTTCTTCCGCTGCACCAAATGTAGCAGAACATGGCGAGAGTATGACTAAGCATCAACTATATTAAATATTAAACGGTTCTCATGGAGGAGGCTCAAGGAATGTTCAAGGCAGTAATCAACGCAGAAACTCTGCGCGATGCAATCGATTCAGTCTCTTCTCTAGTGGATGAGGTCAAGTTCTCCATATCGGAAAATGGCCTGGAACTGAAGGCTGTAGATCCTGCGAACGTGGCTATGGTATCGCTTAAAATTGGCAATCAGGCCTTCGAATACTTCAAAGCCGATGCTTGTGAAATCGGTATAGATTTGGTTCGGCTCAGCGATGTACTGAGCATGGCCGATAAGGGTGAGAATGTTCAACTGGAACTGGAAGAAGAGAGCCACAAACTGAAGATCGGTGTGGGGTCCCTCTCTTACACCTTAAGCCTGATAGATCCTACAGCCATCAGGAAAGAGCCGCGCATACCCGAGCTGGATCTGCCGGCCCATGTTATACTCACGGGAGTGGAGCTGCGCCGGGCGGTAAAAGCAGCCGAAAAGGTCAGCGATCATGTAATACTGGGCGTCTCTGATGAAGGCTTTTACATGGAAGCCAAGGGAGATATCGATTCGCTCAAGCTAAAGATTCCCAGCACAGAACTCTTGGGCATGAAGCCCGGCGAAGCCAGGAGCCTCTTCTCTCTGGACTATCTGGAAGACATGTCGAAATCCATAAGCAAAGCGGGCGAGGTCACACTGGAGATGGGCATAGACTATCCGCTGCGCATTCATCTCAAACTCGGTCAGTATGTGGAGATCAATTACCTCTTAGCTCCGCGAATCGAACAGGAATGAGGATCTCCGATTACCCTTTTACGGAAGCGGCTGCATCCCAGGTGCGCGCGGCTGGATACTCTTTAGAAAGCCTTCTTGGAAAAACCTCTTTTAAGACGGTACGGGGCCGGGCTGCACAAAGGGTAGCAGGGGCTATTGACGGCACAATTTCCGAAAGCTCGGCCAATACGGATGCTGAGCTTCTGGCTGAGCTTCTCTCTTATCCTCTGGCCAGAGTCATGGTCTCATGCCTGGGCGACTCCATTTTGCTGCGCCGCTATGCCCTGGCCGAGTCGAAGCTGGCCTATAAAAGGATGCAAAATGAGAAAGAAGGGCTGGCAGCCATCGCTGACGATCTGGGGCTACATCCTCAGGGACCGGGGCCCTACACGATTCATTTTTCCGAATACATTCGGGCGGCACACCGCATGCACAGCTCTAAGTGGAAGCTGACGAACCGAGATCTCCAGCAGGGCCACCTCACCATTACGGAAGAAGAGTTGAAACGAATTATGGAAGAAGCTGCCCGGGAGAAGATCCTAAAAGGGCTGCCTTTAGCCGTGGACGAGAAGATTTGCGCCTCCCTCCAGGAATACCTGGGGCCGCTCAAAGAGCAGCTTGATATTATAAGAGCCCGCGACAGGGTGGACCTGGGGCATGTGGAGGAGGGGGCTTTTCCGCCCTGCATCAAGAAGATGCTATCCGATGTTGCCAAAGGCACCAACCTGGCCCACAGTGCCCGCTTTGCTCTGGTCAGCTTTCTTTTGCAGATCAATATGACCGCGGAGGAGGTCGTGTCTCTCTTCAATACCAGTCCGGACTTCGATGAGGATAGGACACGCTACCAGGTGGAACACATCGCCGGAGCCACCGGGACTCGCTACAAGCCTCCCGCCTGTGCCACCATGGCCACCTATGGCAACTGTCCTGGCGAAGATGAGCTTTGCCGCAAGATTAGACATCCCCTCAGCTACTACGAGCGAAGGATGAGGCTCTTCAAGCCCCTCTTGCCCGAAAAAGAGCAAAAACAAGGGACTTGATTCGGGCATCATCAACACTCTCTGGTCTGGCCAGCAGCATTATTTCATCATTGTCCATGTGCTTAAAGCCCAGGCCCGCCTGCGCTGCGGCCTGGCTTTCGGCAAAGCCCACATCCGCCCGCCCGGAGGCGATGGCTGCCGCCACCGCCGAATGTGTCCGGGCCATTCGTACATAGCTGGGATGAGTGAGACCTAAAGCCGACAGGTGTTGTTCAAATGCGCCGTGCATGGCAAAGTCGCGGTGCCAGCCCACGATGCGTTGCCCGGCAAGGTTCGACAAAGCGCCAGCATCCCGGAAGACCAGGCCTAGTTCTCTCTTGAAGCACCCGATCATCGCTATGCCTTCCGGCGCCGCCGCTTGCGGACCAGAGATGCAGGCCAGGTCTGCCACACCGTCCTTCAGGTAGAGCCCGGCCCGCACGAAGCCGCAATTCAGGAGCATTATGCGCCATGGCGCCCTTTCTGCCAACTGCTCAAGGAGGAGTGCGTTTTCGCCCGCCACTACCAGATCGGCAGGCTCCGCCTCCCCGAAAAGCTCCACCTCTACCTTCTCGCCCTTCTCCAGATACTCCACTCCCACAGGGATGTCGATAATGCCATCCGCTCCGGCCAGTGTGGTGATGGAGCCGCTGCCTTTGTCCACAGGATAGACCAGCTTGCCCGATAGGCCTACGGCCAGCATCTGGCGGCGGCCATCGGTGCGAAGCGGCCCGGAAAGCCGTCCTGTCACTTTTTTTCCCGTATGCTTTTGCCCCAAAGCAGCGCGAATGGTAGGCGCTGCCAGGCAGGAGAAAACGGTAAGCGCGCTGGCGGGATAGCCGGGCAGTCCCAGGCAGGGCTTGCCGTTGATCAGGCCGAAGATGGTGGGCTTGCCTGGCTTGAGGTTCACGCCATGAAATATCAGCTCGCCGACCTCGTCGATGACCTGAAAGATCATGTCTCCCGTGCCAGCGGAGGTGCTGCCGCTCACCAGAATCATATCGCATTCTTCAGCCATCTTTTGCAGCACCCTTGCAAGGGCATCCTTTTCATCGGGAAGGATGCCGTAGGGGATGGCGCTAGCAGTGCAGTCGGCCACGGCGGCTGAGATGGTGTAGGTGTTAATGTCGTAGATTTGGCCCGCGGCCAATGGCCGTCCGGGCGGCACCAGCTCATTGCCGGTGGAGGCCACACCCACTTTGAGGCAGCGCACCGCAACTTCCGTCCGGCCCAGGGCCGCCAGAACACCCATCTCGCGCGGCTGCAGCCGGGTGCCGGGAAAGAGCACGACTTCGCCAAAAGAGATATCGCTTCCCGCTGCCTGCACGTTCTCGCTGCTGAAAACTGGCCTTCTGATCAGGACCCTATCTCCTTGGGCCTGGCTGTATTCGATCATGACCACCGCGTCCGCGCCGGGGGGCATCATGGAACCGGTGGACACCTCCGCAGCCTGGCCCCGCGCTATGCGCAACTGAGGGAGTGCGCCCATGGGCACAGTGCCAGCCAGGCGCAGGCAGACAGGCCGGTCCTCCCTGGCCGCCAGGGTTTCCTCCGCCAGCACGGCAAAGCCGTCCATGGAGGCGCGGGAGAAGCCCGGCACATCCTGGGTGGAGACGACCTTCTCGGCCAGGATGCGGCCCCGGGCCTCTGACAGCGGCACAGCCTCCGTTGCCGTGCGGGGAAGGCGGCTCTGAACTATCGATTGGGCTTCTTCCAGCGAGATGAGGCTTCGAAACTCCTTACGCATGAGGATCTTATTGGACCAAGAAGATATAAAATCTACAGCCTCGCTGCCCTCTGGCGGAGCAGGTGATCGGCCAGCACCAGGGCCACCATGGCCTCGGCCACGGGCACAATTCGGGGCGGGATGGCCGGGTCGTGCCTGCCCTTAATCTCGATCTCTGCATCTTCGCTGCGAGCCATATCAACTGTTTTCTGCCTATGGGCGATGGAGGGCGTGGGCTTTACGGCGATTTTGCAGACGATGGGCCCGCCCGTGGAAATGCCGCCCAGTATGCCACCGGCGTTGTTGCTCCCAAAATCAACCTTGCCCTCCCGCCAGAGCAGCGGGTCGTTCATCTCGCTGCCGCGCAGAGCAGCGCACTCCCGGCCCGCGCCTATCTCCACCGCTTTCACTGCACCGATGCTCATGAGCGCCTTAGCGAGGTCTGCGTCCAGCTTGTCGAAGACCGGCTCGCCTAAACCGGCAGGCACACCCGTGGCGGTTACTACAACTACTCCGCCCAGGCTGTCGCCCTGCGCTCGCACGCTGTCCAGACGCTCCAGCATCTTCTGCGCTGCAGCGGCATCGGGGCAGCGAACCGCATTGGACTCGGCCTGGGCCTGAAGCTGCATCAGATCTGATGACGCAATTTTCGCAGTTATTCCGCCCAGCTCCGTAACATAAGCCACGACCAAAATACCTGCCTCTGCCAGCAGCTTCTTGGCGACGGCCCCGGCAGCAACCCGGCCCACCGTCTCGCGCGCCGAGGCCCGGCCCCCGCCCCGGTGATCACGCAGGCCGTATTTCATCTGATAGGCATAGTCGGCGTGCCCAGGCCGGGGTTTGTCGCGCAGAAGATCGTAGGCGGACGAGTCCGCATCCTTGTTCCAGACGAGCAGGGAGATGGGCGTGCCCGTCGTCCGGCCTTCGAAGATGCCGGAGAGGATTTCAACCCGGTCCGCTTCCTTACGGGATGTGGAGGCGCGGCTCTGGCCGGGACGCCTGCGGTCCAGCTCCTTCTGAATATCCTCCGCTGCCAGGGCCATGCCTGCCGGACAGCCGTCCATGACCACGCCCACAGCTCTGCCGTGCGACTCGCCCCAGGTGGTGATGCGAAATATGGTGCCAAAGGTGTTTCCGGACATAATTGATTCTCAGATGCCTACTTTTGCCTTAAGCTTGGAGATATCGCTTTCGATCCGCTTCAAGCGATCATCCAGGGTCTCCTTCTGCTCACTAATCTCATCAATAATCGCCTCGCGATTCTCGTCCAACTTGGATGTTACTTCTTCTCGTGAGGTCCGTATCTCCGAGACTATATCGACTCTGGTCTCCTCCATTTTAGCAATTGTTGAATCTTGTTTTTCGAGCATTTTGTCCTGCTTCCTATCAATGCGCAGAAGGGCAGGAATGCCTTTGTTGAGTTGCTCCACCATAGAGACATGCATAAAATCT
The DNA here is from genome assembly GCA_964633785.1 of uncultured Methanotrichaceae archaeon. Taxonomy (GTDB): domain Archaea; phylum Halobacteriota; class Methanosarcinia; order Methanotrichales; family Methanotrichaceae; genus Methanothrix. Next base: position 10,438 of record CAZWHG010000011.1, on the reverse strand, counting down.
TCTACAGACATCACATAGCCAAGATACTCTTCGAAGAGAGTGCATGAAACTTCAGAACCCTCCGGTCGGCTCTCATCGACAAAGCTCCTGAAACCTTTGAGCTGCTTTTCATCGCCCTCTATCAGAGCTACAACCATTTGAAATCCCTGCTCAAATCGATTGTATGCGGAAAACCGGCGACATCCAAGCTCAATTGCTTTGTGGAGCAAAAAGACTCGATAACCGACCTCGTGGACCTTGCTTCCCAGTATCTTGGCTTGCAGCTTCATTTGCATATAATCTACAAGTGATTAGTTATATACTCTGTTGATAATTGATACGCCTCTTGGTTTTGACCACTCCTGCCACGCAGTCCATCGTCTCCAGGGCTGAGGCCCGGCCCCGCCCCCGGTGATCGTGCAGGCAGTATTTCATCTGCCCGAGGCTTTTATAATAAGATGTAAAAAAGAGATTAGCGTGACGGTTGTACCATTAAGCGTCAACCCTTCTCAGCCGATCACTTTCCCGGGTCACTCTTCCGCCGATGCATCACCGGCAATCTCTGTCTGGGGAAAGATGTAGTTTACCCAACAGAGGGCCACCAGAGATGTCCCATAATTTTTCTGCACCTGGAGATAGTCGATGGCGTAGGTTGGCTCAGAGAATTGATACTCACTGGCATTGTACCTTCTATTCACCTCTCCCATCAGGGAAGTGTGCAAAGCCTCTTTTGCAGCTGCTCTGGCCTGCTCTTCAGGCACAGTCTGATTATACTTCTCCTTGTACTCAGCAGCAAACCCGCCGATCAGTGCTCCTTCCTGGGTTCTCACCCATATCCTGCCTACCCCGGTACACAGAGTATCGCCCTTCACGCCATTGAGATCAGACATGATGGTTTCAATGGCTGCACCGTGGTGGAAGTACTCTCGGGCTTGGCTCAAGTTGATCTCCCTCGATTCGGGGGGCAGCACCGAAGTATACTTCAGCACGTTGAAGTTCTCAATGCTTGCATCCATCAAGGCCAGGTCGTAGGACCCCGTTTCCCAGGGATCGTCGCCGGGGCCCAAATCGGTGTCGTTATGGCCCATGGTGACGAAGTACTCGTAGGGTATCCTGTTGCCGAGGACTAGGCCATACATCACGCCCGTATCATCTGCCTGGGCCTCTTTAGCGAGGGCTAGGCCAGCCAAGGACGAGGCAAGTAGTACTGCCAAAAATATCAATGATATAGATATTACTATTTTCATAAGATGATCTCCTTTTTTCTAATAAAGTTGCACCATTAATATATAGCATTTCGGTAGAATGCCTTCATCTAATGGTTCTAATTAGCCATCATATCCCGGCCTTTGGCAACCACATCTGTCTGGCTATCAGAAGGGTGATGGCGATAGCCATGGTGCCAACCGTGCCGATCATGTTGTCGAAGATGACCACATCCCGGCACTTTTAACTTCTTCGTTCTATTCGCGGCTTCACGCCAGACCCAATTCACGCGAAAAGCCACGAAATCCCGTAAATGTTTTTTCTAGGCCCTCAGTGCCTTCGCAATCAGTGGCGCCACCGATATCGTGCTCACGCCCTTGTCCAGGGTATCCGTGGCCAGCACCGCCTCCACTCCGGAGCGATAGAGCTTGAGTATCGCCGATCCGGTGAGGACGGGATGCACTGCTGCCAAGAATACACGACTGGCGCCCTGCTGGCGCAACATGGTGATTGCGGTAGCCATGGTGCCGCCCGTGGCGATCATGTCGTCGAAGATGACCACATCCCTGCCTTTGACTGCCACCTCTTTGGGGGCCATGGAGACCTCTGTTCCCGATAGCCGGGTCTTTTGCAGGTAGTCGGAGTCACAGCCCAGGCAGGCCGCGGCAGTTTTGGCCATGGTCATCGCACCCTTGTCGGGAGAGATGACTACCGTGTCCTTCAGCCCCAGGCTATCGATCCCCTCCGCCAGCAGGCTCGTTGCATCCAGATTCTCAATGGGGCACTGGAAATGGGCCATAATGGAAGGGGCATGAATGTTTACCAGATGGACACGACCATTCTGCAAAAATGGATTCAAGGCGGTAGCCACTGCACGGGCGGTCATGGGCTCGCCCGGCTTGAAGATCTTATCCTGGCGAGCATATCCGAAGTAGGGTATGACCAAAGAGACACGCCGGTCCCGGCAGATGTCCAACAGTTGAAGGAGATAGACTAGATCCTGGTCAGAGGGTGTAGACTGGATTATTATGATCTCATCATCAAGAGGCGTTACAATTTGCGTGTATGACTCGCCATCGGGAAATGTCTTGTAATCACAAAGAGCAAGCGTTTCATTTAAGGTTGTGGCCACCCGGCCAGCGAGAAGCTGGGAGGCAGGCCCTCCAATAATCATCAAAAATCACCTTTAGCTTCCTACTACCATCATTCTGACCTTCACGGTGGGCGTGACGATGGCCCCCACGGCCCGCACATCTCTGCCAACCTCGATATCCTTTAAGAGCTCGAAGAAATTTCCGGCCAGCATCAAAGAGCGAATGGGCCTCGCCTCTTCACCCGGCGCGATAAGGAAGGCATTTTTTGCCTCCACAGAGAAGTCGCCAGAGATAGGATTGGCGGTATGAGCTCCAATGAGGCCGCCCACCAGAAGGCCTTTCGTCTCCCCCAGAAGATCCTGGGGCTGAGGAGATCCGACAATGATATTTCGAATTCCCACACCGGGAACGCCGGAGTAGCCGGATCGTTCGGCATTGCCCGTGGACGCGAGGCCCTCTTTTCCAGCCGTGTAGCTGTCATAAAGATAGCCCCTTAAGATGCCCCCATCAATCAGGACAGTCCTTTGAGATGGCACACCTTCGCCATCAAAGGCCGAAGAATCCATCCCCCCGGAGAGAAGGCCATCATCGGCGATTGCGAGGCTTTCGGCTGATATCTTCTCGCCCACCCGGCCCCGAAGAGATGAACGGCCCTTTTGCACATTGTCGGCTGTAAGAGCGGGCAGCAAGGTATAACCGAGCAGCTCGGCTACCGCCAGAGGCTTTAAGAGCACATCAAAGGTTCCGCTCTCTGCCTTTATCCCGCCCAGAGAGGAGCGAGCCTGCTCAGCCGCGGCGCGACCGACCTCCTCCAGCGAGGGCTGATAGCATCGAGATATATAAAAATCGCTTCCCGTGGCCACATCCGTCCCCTTGGCAATGGTTTCCAGAGAGGCATGCATGTGAGTAGCGTCCTCCAAGAGTTCCATACCCAGCGAGTTTATAACAAAATGTGTGCCGCAAATAGAGGCCACGCTGCCGGCTACAGGCTCAGCTCCCTTGACGGTCCTGCAGCCGGAAATCATGCTTTTTGCAGCATCAAGGCATTCCTCAGGGCCGATTTGCTGCAAACGAAAATCGAAGATGCCCTCCGGATGCACCACCTTCTCTGGCAGGGGTAGAGAGCGCCAGGATTCGTCCCTACCTCTGGCCCGAGCGGATAGAACAGCGCTATTGGCCACATACTGCAATAGCGACATGTCGCTGGTACTGGAAAAACCCACGCCTCCGGCGAGCACCGCCCGAAGCCCCAGGCCACGATGGAAGCTCTCACTGGCCAGCTCCACGGCATCCCGGCGCAGATCAATGTCCACAGAGCGGCCAATCATGCCGTAAACTTCCGCCTGCTCCGCGCCCTCCTGCAAGGCCAGGGAGATAAGCTTATGTCCGTAATTCAGGAGAGCATCGACGCTATCCGATGTATCTGAGATCTTCATCCCCGATCGCCTCATAAGGAGCCTGGGCTCGCTCCATCTCCTGCAGCTTGCCTATGATCTTCTCCATCTCCTTGGCCCTCTCTTCCAGAGCCTGCATACCCACAACAATACCCAGAATGCCGGATAGAATGCGCAGAACCTCGGAAGCGGCTTTGGGATCAACCAGATAGCCGGAGGTCACACCCATAAGGCAGACGACATCGATACCCCGTAGGGCTCCCATCCCCAGGAGCAGTCCTGAGACACCGATTATGCCCCCGCCTGGCTCATTCTCATGAAAGACGACCTCTTTTTGTTTCATCTCATCCACAAGCTCGATACTTGTGGCAGCGCCCATGACGGTGGGCTTGTCCACGAACTGGCCCGTACCGTAACCTCCCAGAGCATAGATCCTCTTTACATGGAAGCTCTGGGCGATGTCCAGGAAGATGTCGCAAAGCTCGTAGTGCCCCTCATTGGTGGCACTCTGATAGTCGCCTATGAGGATGAGCAGATCCGGCTCATCGTTCTTGCCATGATAGGCATAAATCTCATTTCGGACCTGCTTGATGGTGCCGTCCCCTTTTACCATCACCTGGGGCGGAAAATGTGGTGAGTAGATCTCGATGATCTTCTCAGCCTTCAGCTCTTCCACCATGTGATCGGCCACCAGCTTTCCCACGTGGCCCACGCCCGGCAGACCCTCAATAAGAATTGGGTCCTTAAGGGTTACTTCTTTGATACGGGAAACCAGGGTCTCCTTCATTTTGCCTCCTGGCCTAGAGCTCTCCGATACTTGCCGTAAGGGTCGTCTGGAGAGAATCTGGCGGGCTTAGTAATAGCAGTATGGCCCCCACAAACGGGACAGACATCCTTAAGGGTGTAGCGGCGACAAGCCGTACACCTCAGGATTTTGGATCTCATGCCTCTCTAAGGAAAGTGCCTTCTCCGCCGTGCTGTTCTATATATTTTACCACAGCCTGAGCAGACTTCTTGAGAACAGACTCCGCATGCTTGTAGTCCGGCGCGGTTACATGAATGCGATAGCGCGGAGCTCCAATATAAGTGATAAAGAGCGTAGCATCTTTGTCTTTTATGCGCTTGGCCTGCTTGAGGGCCTTCCTGATGACATCCACGCCGTCAGGAGCAGGAGAGGTGATATCAACATAACCGCTGATATCAACGGAGGGTATCTTGACATTATCCTTGGAGAGGCTCTCCAGCATCTTCAGGTCTTCCTCCGTCAGGCGCTCATCAGCCAGTGCTTCCACACCGCTTATAGCCGCCTCTTCCATGGCCAGATAGAGGCTGTCGTACGCCGATACAAGAATATCAGCAACACGCTTAACGTCCTCGGGCCGATCCTTATAAGCCATCTCCAGCCATTTCCAGGCTTTCTGGTCTGCCTTCCACTCCTGAATCTTCTCGCGACGCTGATGCTCATTCACATCTTTTAGAGATAGATCTATGTGGTGCCTGGACGTGTCTACATTTAATACCTTGCAGACGATCTTCTGCCCCTCTCGCACGTGGTCGCGAATGTATTTGATCCATCCGCTGGCCACTTCCGAGATGTGAATCAGGCCCTGCTTACCGGAATACTCGTCCATGGAGACGAAAGCTCCGAAGTCCACTACCTGAGTCACGGTGCAGACGACTAGAGATCCGAGCTCTGGCCAGCCCTCACGTTGCATTATAGATCACTCTAATACTTCTACGACGGTGGTCTTGATCTCAGCCTTGCCGCCCGTGGGCTCAGCTAAAGTACGCCCGCAGACCAGGCATTTGACAACCGTAGAGGCATGGGCGAATATGACCTGCTCATTCTCGCAGTCGTTGCACTTTACCTTGACGAACTTAGATGGCAAATTTATCCCTCCACCAGATCGAACTTGCCTGCCCTAAAGCCCGGACGGTTATGGGCCTTCTTGCAAGTGTTGCAGCGGTAGCGCAGGTTCAGCCTCTTGACGGGCTTGTCGCCGCCCGGTACTTTAGAGAACTTGCCCTGATTTCCTATACCATTGGCCCGCGCCTTCTGCCTCGTGATATGAGTCATCGAGGAAGCACGGCCTTTTCTCACCCTCTCCACCGTTTGGGGGGTATGCTTTTTACAGAACGGACAATAAGCGTTAAGCTTTTTTGGCATCTTCACAACGCATCATCTCTCAATCTTCACTTCAGAAGCTAATTTTTTGTTGCGCAGATTTCTGGCGTGAACGGCCGGGAGCACTGCCACATCATCCTTCCCGAGAAGGTAATTTCTCCCGTCAACTCCCACGAACAGAGGAACACTATCCAGCAACCGCACAATTTCGTATTCCCGAGATATATCTTTCTTGCCCGTTAAAGGCCTTTCGGTGTGAGCCACATGGGCCAAGATGGCCTCGCGTCCAGAGGCAATGGCTGAGAGCATCTGCCGGTAGATCTCCTCCTCTTCCTCGGTCATGCCGGGGAGGGCCTCTTCCCGAGAAGCAGATCTGGCACTACGCAGCGCCCTGCGGACGATCTTTTTCACCCTCTGGTCGATGAGCTTGTTAACGCTATTCTTCTCGCTCTTGAGAGTATCTTGCAGAATCTGAGCCTCTACGCTGAAGGAGTCTTCTACCTTAGAGAGCTCCTGCCCCAGGCCAGCCAGATAAACACCCACCTGCTGGTAAAAGTTTTTATCCAGATGCTGAAGCTCCGCGGATTTGCGTTCCTCTCGAAGCGCATTGGCCAGATCCAATCCTTACACCTTCATGCCCTGTGCGGGCCTGTTATCTGAGATCAAATAATATATAGATTAATGCTTTGTACGAGCTTCCGCCACGCCCCGCGCCATGAGAAAGACGGCGACACAGGCAGGCAGCTCCGTCGGCCCTTCTTCCAGATGAAAGCTTTCGCCCTTCATCTGAGTTTTGAAGGGTTTTATTATTTGCAGTGGCACAGCCTCTTCCCCGAAGACCACGGCATCTTGCAGAGGATCGAAGTCCTCCAGGTCGCGCAGGGTAAGGGGCGTCACTCGCATTCCCGAGCCGCCGTGCAGGCTGCCGGGACAGCGAATCAACCGGCGCACGTCGGCCGTCACCGGCTCGTCCGTCTCGCCTCCTAGGACTTCTACAAACTGGTCAGCGAGATAGTTATTGATGACATATGGCCAAATTCCTTGAACATTTTTCAAACTATCCAAGTTACCAGAACGTATATCGTTTAAAACCCGATTGCTAATGATTCTTGTATAGAATTCAATAGCACGGGAGTCTCCGATACCTTTTATCCCAGTTAGCTTTTTCAATGCACTTTTTTCGTCCATATTTCGAATCTCTTCGGCGAACCTCACAACTGCCTCATTGAACCTGCCACCCCAACCAGGAGATTTTTCGGTAGGACATCTGAGGGAACGCACATTTTTATCTCCTACATCTCCAGATATTGCTACTTTGAACATCAGCATATCGATATCAAGGCCTCTGCCAGTTAGATAGTCCACAATTTCCCGTCGCTCGTCGCCCCCCAAAGCAAAAACTCTTGGATCGCGAATGTGGATATGATATCCTCTCCCGCCAGAAAATGCTATGCTGATCATCTTTTCAGAGAAACCAAAGTCCGCGATAAGAAAATCCAGCAGCTTTTGCGTCTCCTTCTTCACCAGTCCTAGCATCTCGCTGTAGCTGTGGGGCGCATTTCTCAAGTGATCGGCATCCAGATCGAAGATGAGGTCCGCACTCTCCCAGAGCTTCTCCTTCATCGTGGGCGCGCCTGGCCGCTGGTAGTAAGCAGCAGAGTGATAGACGTGGCGCGGCACCATGGCCCGCACATAATCGACCAGCTCGCCGCGCGAAAAGAATGACTTGTGCCGGCGCATACCAAAGTCGTCAAAGAAGAGAAAGCCCCACTCGCGAGAAGCAAGGCTAGGTGGGGCGTCCAGGGAGGATTCAATGTAATAGCCCCGGAACTTGGAGACCAGGAAATTATGGGTTAGAGCGTTCAGCCTCCCACCTTCCGTAGACCTCTGGCCGCCGATCGGCAAAACAGGAAACCTCGCGACGGAATAGATCCCGATCATCCAGGTCGATATCGGCCCATATCAAAGCTTCCTCAGAGCCGGCTTCGGCCAAAACCCGGCCGCGAGCGTCAATGATCAGAGATCTCCCGCCAGAGGCCCAGTTGCAGGCCAGATGGGGCATCTGATTTTCGATGGCCCGGGCCATGGCCAGCGTGCGCCACTGCTCTCGCCGCGACGCGGGAAACTGGGCCACGGTGACGAGGATTTCTGCGCCCTGCAGGGCAAGGGAGCGCGCCACCTCAGGAAAACGCAGGTCGTAGCAGATCTCTAAACCCGCCAGGCCCCAACGCGTGGTTATGGGCGATATGAAGTCTGCGCCATCGAAGTGCTCCTTCTCCCCACCGAATGGGTGAATCTTGGGACGAATCTGCAAACGGTCTTTGTCAATACAAAAGCCCAGGTTCTGCCGGTCGCTTCTCAACGAACCTATGATCAGGCAGTCGTGTTCCTCTGCCAGCGCCTGGAAGATATCAAGCGAGGTATAAGGCGAACAATCCCCGGCAGATGAGGAAGACTGCAAGGAGGTCTCATAGCAAAAGCCGGTCAGGAAGAGCTCAGGAAGGACCAAAATCTCTGCACCTTTGGCCAGGGCAGCGCCAGCCATCTGCAATGCGCGAGAGCGGTTCTCTTCGGTTTTACAGGGCTCAACTTGTAGCTGGAGGCAGGCGGCTCGCATATTAAAAATAGGGCAAGTTCGTATATATTAAAGACATACCTGGTCAAATATAGCCGAGGTTGAATGGCCAAGAGCTGCAAGCGGCGCGTTTACGATATCCTGGAGTCGACCAATGCAGATGACAAAACAGCGGAAGCAGTGAACCTCTTTATGCTGGTACTGGTGGTACTCAATGTCACCGCCGTGGTCTTGGAAACGGTGGAGAGCATCTATGCGGCCCATAAGGATCTATTCCATCACTTCGCAAACATATCCGTAATAGTATTCACCATAGAGTACATTTTGCGCCTCTGGTCTTGCGATGTGGACCCCAAATACCGGCGTCCCTTTTCAGGAAGACTTCGCTTCGCCATGACTCCTTTGGCGCTGATAGACCTTCTGGTAATATTGCCGACCTACGCCGCGCTGGCCTTTCCCACGGATCATATGCTCCTGCGAAGCCTTCGCGTGCTCTGGACCTTCCGGCTGCTCAAGTTAAGCCGATACTCAGAGTCCCTGCAGACCATTATGGATGTGGTTCGCGCCCAACAGCGCGAGCTGGCCATGAGTTTCTCGGCCATCATGTTCTTCATGGTGCTTTCTTCGACTTTGATTTATTTCCTGGAGCATGAGGCTCAGCCGCAGCGTTTTCCGGACATACCCGCCACAATGTGGTGGGCGGTTCTGACCATGACCACCGTCGGAGACAATTTTTATCCCATAACCCCACTGGGAAAGCTGGCTGGCGGACTGATCATAATTTTGGGCGTGGCCACCTTCGCCCTGCCCACGTCTATTCTCACCTCCGGCTTTGTGGATGAGCTAGAGAGACGCCGGGAGGAGAAAGAAGCCGCAGCGAAAGAAAGCCTAGAAAACGGCCCTTAAAAATTGTACTGGAAAGATTTTAAATGCAAAGCGGCATTCCATAATTCCTGGCAATGAATCAGGACCTCAAGACACGCATCTTCGGCATACTGGAGCCGGGAGATGAGGACAGCAAGTATTTCGACCCGTTCATCATGGGCCTGATATTATTAAACGTGGCAGCCGTGGTGCTGGAGACGGTGGATGCGATCTACACCCCTTACGCGCGATTCTTTCACATTTTCGATGTGTTTTCCGTGGCGGTGTTCACAATTGAATACATTCTGCGCGTCTGGAGCACTACAGTGGATGCCAGATACAAGGATCCGGTGCGCGGCAGACTGCGATTCCTGGTTACACCCATGGCCCTCGTCGATCTCATGGCAGTTTTGCCTTTCTATCTGCCCTTCATCTTCCCCGATATGAGGTTCATGCGAGCCATGCGCCTCTTCCGCCTCTTTAGAGTGCTGAAGCTGGCCCGCTACTCCGATTCGCTGCAAACTTTTGTGGATGTGCTGCGGCTGAAAAAGGAAGAGCTTCTGCTTATGCTCTTTGCCATCATGATCCTGCTAGTTATCTCCTCTAGCCTGATGTACGAGGCGGAGAATGCCGCCCAGCCTGAGGCCTTCTCCTCAATTCCTGCGGCCATGTGGTGGGGCATTGTGACTCTGGCCACCGTTGGCTACGGGGATGTCTTTCCAATCACGCCCTGGGGCAAGTTCATCGGCTCGATAGTAGTGCTTCTGGGAATAGGCCTCTTTGCCCTGCCTACGGGCGTTCTGGCCTCTGGCTTTGCCGAGGTGCTGGCCAGGAGAAAAGAGGAGAAGATGATGCACAAATATAGATGTCCGCACTGCGGACGGTATATCGGCGATCTTGGCTGTTCTGTCAAGCCGGATGATGAGGGGCCTTAGGAAAAATAGAATAGATCACAAGGATAATGCGTCTCCCATGAAGTCTTCTCGCGATATTGTCAAGGTTGAACTGGCAGAAGAGTTTCGCATCTGTCCCCAATGCGGCTATGAGCTGGGCTTTCACAGCTATTTTCTGCAGGCGGAGGAGGGCTATCGGATCATCCTCATCTGCCCGGAGTGCGGGGCAAGATACGATGTGGGATGGAAGAAGCAGGCTCCTCGCTATTTTCTGTGGGTAGCTGGGTAAACCTTTATAGTAACTCCTA
>CAZWHG010000010.1:0-59388 GCA_964633785.1 uncultured Methanotrichaceae archaeon | reverse complement strand
GGAGTTACTATAAAGGTTTACCCAGCTACCCACAGAAAATAGCGAGGAGCCTTTTTTTAGAATTACCTTGATAAGATTGCCTTTGATATTGCGATTCTTGCCTGCTGCGCAATTTATCGTTCGTTTTGTTATAATTTGATATATCGTTCAGTGGCAGTTGTAAATGGTGATATGCGTCCCCTTAAGGAGAGCATATCTTAGGAGAGTGGTGGAAAAATGGAAACAAAAGCAAAGTGTATTTTAGCAATGGTTGCCATGTGCATTCTCATCACGCCTGCCTTTTCCCAAGGCGGCGAGCGAGATGGACGGAATGGCAATCATGGAAGCAATATGGGACCGGCACAGGATAACGCAATGAGGTCCGGTCCAAATGATGCGCCTTTTGGTCAAGACGGCGAGATCGAACAAGGTCTGGCACCTGACGCGCCCAGATTCAATGGCTGCAATACACGCCTACAGAAGATGTTTGCCAAAGAGCCCATCAAACCTCCTTCCAATACGCCTAATGGATTAGAGAACGGATTAGGCCCGCAAGGAGTATCGCATGACGAACCGGCTACCTGGTCGCATCTCGGACAGGACGTCGGGCAGCATGATGGTGCCCTTTTCGGCTTCATGGGTTCTGACAAACATGCCCCATCCCGGTCGATAATGGCCCATGATCACCCAAAAACGTATCCCAAGAAATCTCTGATGGAAAAGAAGCACGAAAAGAAGCTTAAAAAGAATCTGAGGCATTTGAAGCACAATGATTTCCCGAAATTGCCGCCCATGAAGTCGATTATGGACCACTGGGATTAAAGGAGCATTGACATGAAAATGCTTTGCTTGCTGGCAGCGTTATTGTTCACTGGCTTCATTGTGGCGCTAACAGCGTCCGCCCAGGAAGAGATTGCTCTGAGCATTTATGTTCACGAGGGCAACCTCAATGGAACAATGCTGTCCAATGTCCAGGTTACGGGTCAGGATGAAAAGGGAAACGCTCTAACTGCAACAACGGACGGTGACGGTATAGCTGTTGTCAAAGGCATGCCCGGAACCTGGAAGTTGGACTTTGAAAAATCAGACTACCAGCCTATCGAGCTGTCTTATGATGCTCTGCAGACCGAGGAAGTTGCCGCTTATCTGGAAAAAACGGTATCTTCGCAGCCAATAACTCTGACCGTCTACGTTTATGAGGGAAGCCTGAATGGAACAGAGCTTTCCGGAGTTCAGATTACTGGCCGAGATGCCGCCGGCGGCGAAATAAGCACTACAACAGATGCTGACGGGGCTGCGGTCATCAGCGGAACACCCGGATCATGGGAATTGAGCTTGGCCAAAGCAGGCTATGAGTCTGTAATTAACCTTAGCTTTGAAGCTACCGAATCAGTGGAGGTGGGAGCCTATCTGGAAGAAGCTGACTGAAGAGGGATCGAGGGACAATATGATGGATTGCTCCCAGATCTCCCTCCTTTTTTTGACTTTTCCCTCCACACTTTTTTTTAATCCTCACCAGTATCTTTCTAGACGATGCTGCAAATTGCAGCGCTGCTTTTGCACATCTTCCGAGAAGAGGCATAACGGCAGCTGCAAAACCATGCGATCTATGTAGACTTGCTTTTGCCTCATGAGCTGTAAGGTTGAGTGAAATGGAAGATCTTCTTGCATCTCTCTTGCCAGTTCTTGGGAAGCTTGCAGGAGCGCAAATAATAGTCTCTTTGTCTCGACTGGAAGGCATGAGGATTGGCTTGCAGTCGTATCCTGGTAGATCGCCCTTCCCAGCTCCTGGAATGCCTCTATAAAAAGGCTGAAAGCCGAATCATCAGCATCGCAGCGTCCGTGCGTTGTTGCGTACCCACATCCTTTGCAGCTCTTATCATGTCCGTACTGGATGCAAAATGGACAGGTGGCGGGCCGGGTGGGCAGGTGGCCCAGCAATGTGAGGCTCAAAGCGCGGGCAAACTTGTGCAGCTCCGCCGCCTGCACGGTCTCCAGGCGGCGGGAGAATAGCTCCGCCCAGCGCATGTATTCCTGGCAGTTCACAACGATGGCAGCTTTGGCCGCTTGCAGGGATGCGGGAACAATTTCATTTGCTGCCGTCTCAAGCTCTTTGGCGCGATCGGTCATACTATCGGCGTTAGCTATTCATTTTTTATTTCTCTCTAATAGCTCAATCAGCTCTTTCAGAGTGTACTGGTCCATGAGATGCAAAATTCTATCCATTTCCTCATAAAATTGTCTTGTTTTGGCCATTATTGCGCTCATTTTATCCGCTTCCACCTGGTGGCCTTCAAAATTTTTCTCGATTTGATTAAGGGCCTGTAAGACCGAATGGACTTCCTCCTTCGCAGCAGACAGAACCACCGGCCTCCTTGCTTCCGTGTCCGTCTCGAGGGCATAGCGATGCTGCTTATAGCGGTGCTGCTTGCCAACCGGACCTACCACACGACGGGCCAGGCCGATGTTTTCCAGGTAGCTCATATTGGTGCGTACTGTCGTTTTGCTGTAACCGGTCTTCTCGGCCAGCGCATCAATGGACAACGGTTCGCTCTCCAGGAATAGAGTGCCCCTGAGTATTCCCATCGCATCGCTCCACCCAATTTTTTTTGCGGATTTGATGCATGCGTCAATGATGGGCTTCCTTAGCGCCAGCATTTCTTCATCGTTCACACAGATCTGATCTATCACAAAGTTTAAGTATTTTGCGCTTATTCGGATCGTTCTACAAAATCCGGATGGAAGGTTTTATTGGCATGATTGGCCTGCAACGACTAGGAGTGTGGATCACCAGAAATCCTGTAATAATCATAGCCATAGCAGTTCTCATGACTCTGGGCTCTTTTCACTATGCCCAATATGTAGAGAGTCAGGGCATGACTACAGAGACCTTTGTGTCAAAAGATTCGGCACTCTATCAGCTATATGATCATCTCTACCAGGAAAACTTCGGCTCTGACGGCAATATGATACTGATAGAGGGCGACGATGTGGCAAAAGCCGAAGTTCTTTCGGCCAGCCTGCGCCTATCCGACCATATGAAAAAGGTCGAACATGTTACAGGTGTATCGAGCATAGTCGACATCGTAGCCGATGCGGAATATGAGACAAACGGCATCCGCCGTATACCCTCTCAGGAGAGAATAGACGAGATCCTGGCCAATGCAGGCACAGCTGTCCAAAGCCTAATGCCTGATCGCAAACATTCCAGAATGATTGTGGGTATGCCTACTTCAGGCATCCTTTCTGAGGCACAACGAAGCAAGCTCCTCCTGGAAATAAATAACGCAGTCGATTTCGCAAAATTTCCTGCGGGGTATAGCACCATAGTCACGGGCGACCCATCTTTCCAGGCATCAATTACACAGCTGATGAACAGCAGCAACGGCTCGATCCTTGCCCTGTGTGGAGTGCTGATGGTCGTAGCCCTGCTTTTGTTCTTCAGGCATGTCAGATGGTCTCTCCTCCCCATACCCGTAGTCTTACTGGGCATAATCTGGACCTTCGGGGCCATGGGTCTTTTCCATATACGCATGAGCATGGTCACATTTGCTGCTTTTCCCATCATGATAGGAATAGGCATAGACTACGCCATACAGTTCCACAACCGGATAGATGAAGAGTTAAGCAAAGGAGAACCCATTCTGGACGCTGCCATCAATACCATAAACCATGTGGCTTTTCCTGTAATAATCGCTCTGACTGTGACCGTGGCAGGCTTTGTCTCGCTTCTCAGTTCCGCTGTGCCCATGATCAACGATTTCGGAAAGATCTGCATCATCGGCCTTATCATGTGCTACCTCTCCGCCCTCTTTGTGAATGTGACAATCCTCTATCAGTCTGAAAAAAGATCCCCCAGAAAGAAGAAGACGGAAGGCCATTCTGAGGAAGGCTCGTCATTTGGGGCAATCGTTCAGAAGATGGCTACATACAGTATCGAAAGATGGAAACCAGTGCTGGCTGTAGCTTTGATCTTAGCCCTTGCCGGAAATTATGCAGACACGCTGGTCCCCATAGAGACGGATTCTAAGAATTACATTCCTCAGGATCTGGCCCCCCTGATTGATCTAAAACATATGAAAAATATCTATGGTGGGACGGACTCAATCAATTTTTTAATCCAGGCGGACGATGTTACGGACCCGGAAAATCTCAGGTGGATAGATGATTTCGAGAGCTACCTGTTGACAGCCAGAGAAGACCGGACGCAAGCAACTACAAGCATCGCCACCTATATCAAAGCGGCCAATGGTGGAGAACTGCCTGATGACAAAACGAGAATAAGGGAGATAATTGCCTCCATGCCTTCGTCCGCAACCAATGCTTACCTGAGCGGCCATAACCTCGCAGTTGTTAATGTAAATATTGGCGACGTCCAGAGCAATCTTGGTACGGAGGGCATGTCGCGATTGATCGCGTCGTACGAAGACGACTTGGCCTGGAATACCCCGCCACCTGGGATTTCAGTCAGGATAACTGGCCAGTCGGTGCTTATGACCACGGTTATGACTGCTCTGACATCAGGCAGAGTGGAGATGTCGCTGCTCGGCTTAGTCCTGATATTCATCCTGCTCCTGATAATATACAGAGATCTCATCAAGGCCTTATTGCCTGTGCTGCCCATGCTCGTAGTGATAGGCTGGATGGGCCTGGTCATGTACTATGGCGGCCTGAAGTACACACCCCTCACGGCCACGTTGGGCGCTCTGGTCTTGGGAGTCGGCTCGGAGTATGCCATACTGATGATGGAACGCTTCTATGAGGAGCTAGGCAATGTCGGCGACCCCTATGAGGCAATGAAGATCACTGCCAACCGTATAGGTTCGGCTCTGATGGCGTCGGGAATGACTGTGATCTTTGGTTTTGCCGCCCTGATCGCATCGCCCTTCAACATCATCAGTAACTTCGGGGTGGTGACTGTGATGTCGGTAGTCCTCGCACTCGCAACCACCTTCACAGTGTTCGTTGTCTTGGCGATTCGCATGGAAATTCAACGTGAAGTATTTGAGAATGCAAAACAGGACCTCAAAAAAGCAATTTCATTAATCAACAATAAATCAGGGAGAAGAATCAATGGAGATTAAGTTTGCCATAGCCATGGCCATCATGTTGACACTTCTAGCTACGGGTCAGGCCCAGAACACCTACATACCCTATGAGCTCGGAGGAGACAATTACTATACCATGTACGGTAGTCCGGATCTCTCAGCCAGTGTTTCCGGGACGAATGAGTTCGAGCGGGGAGATACCATCGCCCTGTATTTGGATCTGACCAACTACGGAAGGATCCTCGGCTTCAAAGAGGATCTTACACCCCAAAACCCCAAAGAGTTCGCCCTGGCGGCGGCCGAATTGCAGGAGGAGTATAAGAAGCCCACCGCGTTGGGTATCACTGCCACCCTCTTCTCAGAAAGCCAGCAGATCGATGTAAAGTCCGGCGATCAGGTGGTGCAGTCCCTCAAGTCTGGAGATAAGACCCAAGCGCCCTTGAAGTTCACCCTGAAGATTGGAGAGCACGCACCCGCGGGAAAATATCCGCTCAATCTGAATATATCTTACGATTATCAGGATAATGTTCGGGTCTATGCCTCCACTCTTGTCACCAGCGGCAGCTCTCCCACTCTGGCAAATTTCCGGGAATCCTATATCTACCAAAAGGCCAACCAGACGCTGCCCATCACTATCATTGTCAAAAAGCAGGCAGACTTTGAAATCCTGAACAATTCCGGAGAACTCTCAGCCGGAGCCAAGAAGGCGCCAATTTCTGCCACCTACAAGAATATCGGTGAGGAACCCATCAAGGATGCAGTGGCAAGGTTGTCCATCTTCAAGCCTTTCTCATCCACTGACGACCAGGCCTTCATCGGCACATTGCAGCCCGGAGAGGATAAGACCGTGGTCTTCCGGTTGGACGTGGACTCCGATGCCACGCCCAAGGCTTACGGGATCAACAGCGAGATCAAGTATACTGACCAAAATGGCGACAGCGTCATCTCGGAGAGCATGAAGATACCCGTTGTGGTCAAGGCAGCATCTGCATCACTGCTTCTGCCTGCTGGAATTGTTCTCATCATATTAATAGCAGCAGGCGGATACTTATATCGAAAGAAACAGAAGAAGGCCAGCTAATCGTCAGGCTGCCTCCACCTTTTAGGGGTTTAAGAGATCAGTTCGGATTGCGATACCAATTTAGAATATCAAGAATATAACGAAAGATTCAAGCAATCTCGAAGGAGTTCTTATGGATGAAATAATAGTATTGTCGAGCTGGAATGATCGTTTCTGGGCCTGGCTGATCGATGTTCTTCTCATGGGCGTCCTCTGGTACAGAATTGCGATCGTTTTAAAAATGGATGCGTTAGGCATTAGCGGAGTCCTTCTGCTGGCAGCAATATTATTCATTTATTGGACTGCATTGGAGGGTTATAGAGGCCAGTCGCTGGGGAAGATGCTCTTAAACATAGTTGTAACCGGCCCCATGGGAGAGAGCATCCGCTTTAGAGATGCTGCAGTAGAGTCATTTGGAAAGGCATTTCTGCTTCCCGTCGACTGCCTCATCGGCTGGTTTTCTCTTCGCAAAAGCCGGCAGCGTTTATTCAACAGGATATCTGACACCGTTGTTATCAAGCGTACGGAAGCAGCGTAAGAAAATAGAAATTGTGATTAATTGGGGCGCAGAAAGCCAGGGCGGCTTTCCGGCTCCACTACCTTGGGCTCAGTATCCCTTCTCCGTCCGGGTCATGTTGTTGTAGAACTTGAACTTATCTTTGTCCTTGTCCTGCATCAAGACATAACCTATTCTTTTGTCGTCCAGATGCTCAGCATACTCCTCTCTGGCATCATCCCGGCAGGAGGAGCAGGCTTTGCGGGGGATGGAGATGCAAAAGGCGCTGTTCAAGATGCCGTAGCCTCGCTGGGCGGATGTATTGATCGTCATGTAACCGGCGCAGTCCGGGCAGAGGCGAACTACCTCTTCCTGGTTCTCGTTGATCATGTCCGTGTCGTAGAAGACACGCTTCTTGCGACGGTAGAAGTCGCCTGCGCCTTCCAGCGCCTGCGCTACCAGTTCGTCTCTCTGGTCCCAGATCTTCTGCACTTGCGCCACGGTGTGCTCGATCTCCCGCACCATTCCCTCAGTCTGCACGAACCGACCGGGTACATAGTCCGGCTCCTTGACATGTGAATAATCGAGGCCTGCCATGGCCTGGATGATACCCGTGTTCACATAAGGCAGGGCCGTCTCCACGGCGTAGCCACCCTCCAGGACGCAAAGGTCGGGAGCCAGCTTTTCGTTGAGCCGGGCATAGCCGTTGGCTGAGACGCGCATATTAGCCAGCGGGTCGGTGTAGTGATTGTCCTGGCCGGCCGAGTTCAGGATCAAATCGGGCTTGAAATCATCGAGGACGGGCAGGATGAGATTGTCCAGGACGAAGTGGATGCCTTCGTCCGTGGTGCCGGGGGGCAGGGGGACGTTTAATGTTCTGGCCAGTGCCTGCGGTCCGCCCATCTCATTGACAAAGCCCGAGCCGGGATAGAGAGTATGACCGTCCTGGTGGAAGGATAGGCAGAGCACATCCGGGTCGTGCCAGAAGATCTCCTGGGTCCCATCGCCGTGGTGCACATCGGTATCGATGACGGCGATCCTCTTGTGGCCGTATTTCGTTCTCAGGTATTCGACCATGATGGCCATGTTGTTGATATTGCAGAAACCGCGGTTGCCGTGCACCACGCGCATGCTGTGGTGGCCCGGCGGCCTGACCAGTGCAAAGCCGTTCCGAATCTCGCCCTTCTCCAGGGCATCAGCCAGGGTCAGGGTGCTGCCGGCGGCGATGAGGTGCGCCTGCGTGACCTGGCTCTCTACGTCGGGAACGCAGAAATGGGCGCGAGCGACGTCCTTATTCTCGGCCAGGCGGGGTTTGTACTCCTCGATTTGAGGCAGGTCCATCAGCCCCTCCTCGAAGATCTGGTCGCGGGTGTAGAGCAGCCGCTCCTCTCGCTCCGGGTGGGTAGGCGAGATGGCCCAGTCAAAGGCCGGAAAGAATATGAGGCCCGTCTTGCCGCTCTTGTCTTGGGAGGACATTTTTCAGCACCTCCTCCAGGATGGTAGAAGACCAGCCGGAATTTCCATTCGCACGTCCATCAGTCTTCCCACCGTTGACCAGCCTCGAATCATATTGAAAACCTCGCTGTAAGTAACCTCTGCTTCAGCAGCGTACTCGCCGATGCCGAGAAGCGCCGCCCGTTCGGCTATTAGCCGCCGGGCCAGACGCTCTGCCTCCTCGGGAGTCGTCTTTTGGTCTGTAACTCTGCCCGTTAAGCCGTCTTCGGCCACAGAGTATTCACCTTTCTCTGTGTCGATATGCAGGTTCAGGGTTAAGGTGGGCCGGGCCACGGCAGCGCCGATGGCATTGGCTACGCTCGCATACTGGGGCACTATGCCCGCAGCTTTGAGCCGGGCGGCCACCAGCGGCACCAGGGGTGGTGCGCCTCCGCCTACTCCTACCACGCTTTGGGCAGAAAGCGACTCTCTCTTAATGATCTCCCAGATGCGATAAGCAGGCTCCTGCTCCCATTCCCGGAACATCTCATTTATCTCAAAGACGATTTTGTCCACCACGGCATCAACCACTTTTTGGGCCGCCTCTTTGCTAGTGCAGCCTAGGCCCTGCGCCACGATTTGCATGGCCTTCTCCGCCTTGGCGGCGTCGCCGATCTGGCAAAGCCCCAGGACCCGTAAGGCATCGGTAGGCGTGGGTCCATTTCCACCCATGCAGAGCGGCGGTCCGTCCCGGTGCGGCCCGACGGCCAGGCCCGCGCCTGGGGCGAATCCCTGGCAGCAGACGGCAACGGCGCTGTCGCCGCCAATAGCTATCGACCTGACGGCAAAGGCCCGCACGTGAGTAAGAAGAGAGCCAACCCGTGTCCCTTTGGCGGAGAGGAGCGGCTTGCCGGAAAGGATGAGAGCCAGATCGGTGGTGGTGCCGCCTATGTCCACGATGACGCTGCTCCGGCCCGGCTCTGTCAGCGCCAAAACGCCCATGATGCTGGCGGCTGGCCCCGAGAATATGGTCTCCACCGGCATTTGCACAGATTTATCCAGGGGAAGCGTGCCGCCGTCCGCCTTGAGGATGTAGACGGGAGCGGATATCTTGCGCTCCCTAAGAGCTGCGGCTACGTCTTTAGCAAAAAGCTCATAGCGGTCTTTGGTGGCGGCGGTGAGCATGGTTGTCGCTGCCCGGCGGGGGAAGTTGAGCTGGCCGGATACTCTGTGCCCCAGCTCGATCTTTTTGCCCGGTAGGGCTGCGGCCAATATCTCACCAACCTTTAGCTCGTGGGCATGATTTCGCTGGCAGAATTTGCCGACCACAGCCACGCGGGAGAGGCCCCGGGCGCGGATACGGGAGGCTGCCTCTTTGATCTGCGGCTCACGAAGCTTATCAATCTCTTTGCCCCGAAAATCGATAGCACCGTCTAGGATGATGCTCTCTCCCAGCGCGTAGTCCCGAGGATTGGTTCCCGGTCCCGGTATGAGCACCAGAGCCACGGGATCGGTCTTGCCTTCAGCAATCATATTAGTAATCAGAGTAGTACTCAGGACCACTCGCTCAACCTTGCGGGTGTCGATGCCCTGCACCAGCTCGTCCAAAGCACCCAGGAGGCACTTCAACAGGTTTTCGTGATCTGTCGGCACATATGCGGTCTTGACCACCTTATTACCGTCCACGACAACGGCGTCAGTGGTGGTGCCGCCCACATCAATTCCTATAAGCATTTTATCTCGCCTTTCGATATGCGCTAAGATTAAGAGGTATATCGGCTTTGTGGTCTTTAGGACGGGACTTTGCCAGACGAATTTTTCAAGGTAGTAGAGGCCTTTGGCGAAAGTCTTTAAAAGCATCAAGTGCATGTTAAGCCAAGCGATTTGTGATGAAAGCGAAAACGTCTAAGGTGCCCGCAGAGAAAATGGTGCCTCTTGAAGAAGATGAGCGCATTGTTGCCGGGACGCTAAAAGGTGCCAGGGAATGTAAGATAGGTCTGGCGAAGCGATTTGATAAAGTGGAGGATGCAATCGCCTATCTACGCGATCTATGATCTTTCATCTTGATTTTGCTCCGTAGTTTCAAAGAAATTTTAAACGCTTGACCAAAAAGAATACACCTTTGAGGGAAAGAGTTCTTAAAAAGGTCGAGGAAATTGCTGCAAACCTCGAAATAGGTGAAAATTTAAGTGGAAACTTAGCAGGGAAACAGAGCACACATGTGGCCAAGCATTGGGTTATCATCTATCAAGTCTTCACCAACGAAAATAGGATCGAGTTTCAAAACTTCGATCATCATGATCATCGATTTCTCCGACCCCGCCGACTTCGCCCGCCACGATTCGCTGGTCTCCCTGGTGGAGAGAATGCTCGCCTTGCATAAACAGCTCCACGAAGTCGGCACGTCTCACGAGCGCGCAGCGCGGCAGCGTCTGATCGAGGCCACGGACGGGCAGATCGACGGGGCCCGGCTGTACGCTCTGACGGTGGAGGAGATCGGGATTGTAGAGGACTCTGACAAGCATTAGGCTATGAGGACATTCCTGGAGCTAGTTGCCGGTGGACACAAAGGCTTGATAGGGTCTGACGGCAATTTCTGTTTAGCCTGCTCAATGATCCTTCATCTCTGTCCCCCCTAAGACAACATCCGCCGCCATAGCCCCGCTCAACTGACGCCAGAGGCAGCACAGCGGCCTTCTCCTTCCTGATCCAGGTGGCGTCCCTTGCCTCCTCGGGGTAGATAGGTATCGAGCAAAATCTGTCCGCCGAAAATGAGATATGCCCGAAGCTGGCGATTCTCAGGCCTCAGGCCTCGTAGATCCCTGCGCCCAGCCACCAGCTATCATCTACCTTGGACACATAGCTCACCTTGGGCTCGCTCTGATTGGTGATTGGATTCCTCCATCTGTACTCGTAATAGCCACTGCCATTCATGGCTAAGGCACGCATCTCACGGTTGATGTAAATGCCCTGGTCATTCTGGATATCCATACGGTTGGTTCCTACCTCATTGGGCAGGTAAGGCAGGGACAGAGCGGTTCCATTGAAATCCTGGGCAAAGATGTAGACATCTCCCCTTACCCAGCTGCCATTGATGTCCATAAACTCTGTGATGGCTTTTTCCCTGCTTGTCACCAGAGCATGGCTGTAAGCCTCTTCCACAAAGGTCTTCAGCTCTTCTCTGCTGGTTGGCTTCATGGCAGATACGTTTTGGGCTGAGGATGAGCTACTAAATATCCCTGCGCCCAGCCACCAGCGATCATCCACCTTGGTGGTGTAGCTGAGTTTCAGTTCATCTCTCATATTTTCTCTTGGATTGGGATAGCGGTAGTAGGTCTGACCCGATCCGCCTCTGGCCAGCTCGAGATTATCTTTCACAAAAGCAATTCCGTTGGCATCCTCGGCATCCAGCCGATTTGTTCCTACCAACGTGGGTTGGAAAGGCAGACTCAGAGCGTTACCTGAATAGTCATAGGCAAATATATACAGATCTCTTTTGATGAATTCGCCTTCCGGATCATTGAAGACCTGGAGAGCTTTTTCCTTGCCGTTCTTTAGAGCATAGTCTCTTGCTTCATCCACAAACGCCATCAGAATGCGCTGGTCCTCAAAGCTGAATACCGGAGCTATTTCTGGGAGGTATATGCCGGATCCTATCCACAGTTTATCGTTTACCCTGAGCACATAGAGAACCTTGAGCTGTGTCTGGTTAGCCCTATGCGGATTGGGATAAACATTGTAGGCAAACCCCTGACCACTCTTTGCCACTTCGATCAGATTCTTTACGAAATGCACGCCGTTGGGGTCAACCAGATCCAGGTTGTTTCTGCCAATCAGGTTGTGCAGATAGGGATGGGCCAGAAGTGTTCCCTCAAAGTCGTAGGCAAAGATATACATCTCGCCCTTTACAAACTCGCCATTTGGATCGCTAAAGGCCTTGAGTGCCTCATCATTTCCATTATTCAATGTGAAATTTCGGGCATCTTCCAGAAAAGAGATCAGCTTCACACGAGAGCTATCATTGGCAATTGGCGCCGTATATGCGCTCTGGTTTGATGACATCTCCTCTGCGGCGACCATCGATGGGAACAGGCAGGCGGATAGAGCAAAACATACTATGAATGCAATCAACTTCATGGCAATTCCTCGTAAATGCATAAGCAAGCAATTAGGCCTGATTTCATTATACATAACAATTTCTAAGAAAAAAACAGAATATGCATCCCGACTATTCGACGCTCGACTCGACCTCGACTGCGAACCTAATCTTCAAGCCTCCGGCTCTTCGTTGATTTAAATTGCCCTAAAAAATCATGGTTCCGGTGCGCATCTTCCTACTGCACCGGTCCTATCGATTTTAAATATATTTTAGTGTTTAAACATCTTGCTTATGCTGTTTGTGGCATTGGTGATGCTGCTGGAAATACCTGAGATGATGCTCTTCTGCTCCGCGGGCTTTGTCTGTGCGGCAGATTTCGTCTCTCTTGGCTTAGAAGCATTGGATTTCTTTTCCTTCTTTTTGGAGACAGGATTGCCGTTCTTCATTTGATAATTGCTGTTGCGATCTTGGGGACCCTTGCTCTTCTTATTGTCTTTTGCCATAATTACCAAGCCACCCGTCAATGTCAAAATTGATATAGATTGCGGCTATGAGCGCCGGCTTTCCGACTTGCAGCCGCTTCATTCCTGTATGCCAGGGCAGTAGAGTCAAAGAAGAGGTGATCTACCGTTTTCGTTTTCCCTATCTATGGTTTCCTGCCAGCCGGAATCCCATCGATCTTCGCGTAAGTTTTGGGCAAGATAGAGATGTCTCTGACCGCCTTCTACCGCGAAGGTATTTTCGATTTTCACTATTATGAAATAAAATAAGAGAATGAGATATGTTCGTCTGATAGATCAGAACGGACAAGACTCATGTCGGTGGAAAATACTTTCTATAGCTCTTCCAGTTTCTCTACGCCCATTTTTTTTACCTTTGGCTTCCAGATCTTATCCGGCATCCAGGTGGGTGCACCTTTGGGCTTCGTTACCTGGACCCTTTCCCCTGTGAATATATGCACCTTTTTTGTGCCGCGCTCCCTTAGCCGTATATCCGTGATGCCTCTGTTGGCCGCTTTCAAGGCAGCCTGTCTTGGTTGCTTTCCTGTAAAGACCCCAATCTCATTGCCCTTCTCGTCTCTGAGGGCGAAATTCCTTGTCTCAACCATCAAATTCCCTCCGTGCTTCCCAGTCAAACCGAATGATATTCGAATTATTGTTATACTGAATACCATTATATTAATTTTATCTAGACGGCTGGCGATTCATCTTAATTTTTTCCTCTAAATGGATGAAAAAGCCCAGGATGGAGCATTAATTAGCCGCAAGACTCTCAGTGTGCGCAGAATCTGTTCAACATGCAGATACTTGTTCTATTCCTCTTCCAGCCGACAGAACTGGCAGCTATGATGCCATATAGGTTCAGCCTCAATCAGGAAAGGATTTTCGCTGTCGTAGCGGCCTGCCATCATCTTCTGGATGAATTCATGAACCTGCTTTGCAGACATCCCCGTAGGTTTAATCCTTCCCACCTCGCGGCCGTGAACGCCATGGTGGCCTTCTGTTTTATCTACGGTCATGACGGCATACTCGGGATTGTCCTCGCTGTCTGCGTCACCCAGGTAGAGCAGATTTCCAAAGTAAAAACCATAGCACATCGGCCACTTGTGGTTGATCATGGCCTCGACCAGATCGTCTTCGCTTTCCAGCTCCTTGAAGGAGAATACGCGCTCAGGATGGATCATAATCTTTCACCAGTCTAAATGATATTGATTAGTCTTCCCTTCATTAAATAGTTTCTCGATATCTTGGCGCAGAATATTTATCTTGACCGTCTTACATCAATCAACTTCATCACCAACATGGGGAAACAAAAAAATAAGAATTTTAGAATGGGTGGTTTTACATTGATACTGCAATTCTTTGGTGCCGCACAGTCCGTTACTGGATCGATGCATTTGGTAGAAGCAAATGGGCGTCGCGTGCTACTCGACTGTGGAATGGTGCAGGGCAAACGGCAGGAAGCCAGGAAACTAAATTCTGAGTTTCCTTTTGACGTTATGAGCATTGATGCGGTAGTATTGTCTCATGCCCATCTTGACCACAGCGGTAAATTGCCCCGGCTGGTAAAAAATGGCTATGACAACAGCATTTTCTCGACATCAGCGACGCGCGATCTTTGCAGTGCCATGTTGCGTGACTCCGCCTCCCTTCAGGAGATGGACATAAAATATGTAAACAAGCTAAATGCGGAGAAGAGGTTGCCTTTCATCAAACCGCTATACACAATACATGATGTCACGACCACACTTCGTCTCTTTCAAACCGTCGAATACGGGCGAACAGTTGAGATTCTTCCCGGCGTAAAACTCACCTTCAGAGATGCGGGACACATTCTTGGATCGGCCACGGTGACGCTGGAGATTGCCGAGGGGCAGGGGGAAAAGAAGGTGACAACGCTCGTCTTCACCGGTGATCTGGGAAGAGAAGGAGCTGCAGTGGTTCGAGATCCGGATATCATCCAACGGGCGGATGTCCTCATCACGGAATCGACCTATGGGGGCCGCTACCATGGTCCTATGAGTGAGGCCAAAGAAAAACTGGCCAGAATCGTAAGCGATATGGCACATAACGGCGGTCTGCTCATAATTCCCGCTTTTGCCGTAGGGAGAACTCAGGATGTGGTTTATCATCTGCACGAATTGATGGAATCAAAACAAATTCCTCCCATGTCTGTTTATGTAGACAGCCCTCTGGCAACCAATATCACAGAAATCTTCCGGCAGCATCCCGAATGCTACGATGAGGAAACAGAAAAGCTCTTGCTGCAAGATGGGGGGAAGGACCCCTTTGGCTTTGATATGCTCCAGTACACTCGCAGTACGCAGGAGTCAAAGAGGCTCAACGACCTAAGAATGCCGGCAATAATCATCAGCGCTTCAGGTATGTGTGAGGGCGGAAGAGTGCTGCATCACCTGCGCCGCAATATCGGTGATCCCAAGACCACTGTTCTTTTCGTAGGCTATCAGGCGGAGAATACTCTGGGACGAAAGCTGTTGCAGGGAGACAAGACGGTGCGCATATATGGCGAAGAGTACGAGGTAAGGGCCAGGATGGAGGAGATTGATGGCTACAGCGCCCATGCGGACCAGGGCGAGCTGCTTGGTTTCGTCTCCGCTATTCCGAGCAAGCCGCAGCGTGTGTTTGTGGTGCACGGCGAGCCGGATGCTGCAAAGGTTATGGCCGCTGGGCTGTGCAAGCTAGGAATTCCCGATGTCGTAATTCCTGCGAGAGGAGAGCGTTTCTCGATTTCACAATAGGGGCCTTCCCGGCGGCTCATCATCATCCAGGAAATGATTGATGCCCAGGCGATCCGGATCGTTATGCGGCTCGACCCCTTCGTGATAGCTGTCCGATTGCATAAACTGCCTTACACCAGCCGTGTCATAGTCCGGGCCAGTCGCTTTCCAGTCGTCTTTCAGGAAATTTTTAACAGTGGGAACATAGCTATCGTAGCTTCCGGAAAACCAATCTTCACTGCCGAGAAATGGCAGGTAAAAGGTGAACTGATTCCAGAGGGTCATGATGGGATGATAATAGCCGGTTACGTTCTGGTACTTTTGGAATCTGAACTCGGGCCGGAAGATGGTGGCCCTCAGCAAGACCGGGGACACAGCGGTGGTATTGTTGCCGGGAACAAAGGAGGTGAGGGCGAGAGGTGTGCCGTAGCCTGGGTAGCCCATCCCCTGACCGTAGGCGTCGCTGCCGCCATAGAGATACATGGTCCCTTCGCCGCTGCCTGCCAGGAGCATGAACAAGATTGGTATCAGTGTCCAGTGTTTCATGATAGTCACCACTATTCTGATAAGTTGGATATAACGCTTAGGATCTGTTTCGAGTTCCACAGCCTCGGCAGCATTCCGCGCACGATGGCAGTAGAATGCAAAATGCCCATTCAGCCATAGAAAGGGAGAATTCGGGTCCAAATCCAGATTTTTTCATATCGGCATGCAGGATCGCCTCTTTCGGCTAATCTGGCCCATTTTCTATCGCCTTACGGTCAGCAAAAGTATAATACTGCGTTTCCTTTGGTAAGAATGGGAAAAGGCGAACTGGTGGATAGCCCAAGGGCCGTCATCCTACCGACATGTTTAAATGGGGTACGACTTACCTTCAGTGCTGTTGGGCAGGTAGATCAGCTGGAAGATCGCTACCTTGGCATGGTAGAGGCCTCGGGTTCAAATCCCGACCTGTCCATTTTGTCTCTTTTCCGTGGCTCAATTTTCAAGCATCATCGCTTTGGGCAAAGGTTTATTTTCCCTGGAAATCCGGAAAGGAGTGAGAGATGTACGAGATTCTGCAGATGCTGGCAATGGCCTTTTCCATAGGACTTACGGGCGCGCTGGCACCCGGGCCGACGTTGGTCGCCACAATTAACTCCTCCCTCAAAGAAGGCTGGACGGCTGGCCCCAAGGTAGCAGCAGGCCACGCTCTGGTTGAAGTCTTGGTCTTTCTTTCCATTGTTGGCGGGCTGTCTACGGTCATGCAGCAGTATTCTCGCTCAGTTTCCATAGCAGGCGGATTGGCTCTCATCGTTTTTGGAATCATGACTGCCAAAGGGAGCCTCAGCGCCACATTAGTCGTGCCGGAGGGGCAGGTCATAGGCAATGCCTACCTGGCCGGGATTATAACAAGTGCGGCCAATCCGTACTTTTGGATTTGGTGGCTCTCTATAGGCAGCGCCCTGGTTCTCTCCGGCCTGCATACGGGAGCAATCATGGCAGCCGTCTTCTTGATAGGCCACTGGAGTGCAGACTTTGGATGGTACACTCTGGTCTCCATCAGCCTGGATCGGGGACGTAGCATCCTCTCCGAGCGAAGTTATCAAAGAATCCTGGGAATATGCGGCGTCTTTTTGGTCTGCTTTGGCGTCTATTTCCTGAGCGCTGTCTGAACCGGAAGGAAGCATTGGACGCAAAAAACGGTAAGATTGAGGGAACGTAACTCCCTCTTCGTCCTCCGAAGCCCTCTCCTATCATATAGAACCGCGCTACCCTTAAATAAAGGCCGGGCGAGGTTGAAGGGGAGATATTGCTTGTCAATAAAGGATGATCTGGCCTATCTAAAGTCGATTCGCATATTCATTGGTCTGTCCGTCTTCATCTTCGGGCTGACGGCCGTGATGGGTTATTATGCCGCAGCTGTCGATCCAGAGCTGGCGTCCAGCTGGACGAAAGAGCTAAAGATGCTGAAGTGGATTTTGGATCAGCCGCCTATCCTCATAATGGTAATAATATTCCTGAAAAATCTTCTCGCTTCGGCTATGGCCATGCTGCTGGGCCTGGGTCTTGGTCTCATTCCTCTGATGGTCGTTATCAGCAACGGCTTTCTGCTGGGCATAGTGGGTTACGCTGCCGTGCAGAAGGCGGGTTTTCTCTTTCTGGCAGCAGGCATCTTGCCTCACGGCATTATTGAGCTGCCGACAGTACTGGTCAGCATCGCTATCGGCTTTCGGCTGGGCTATCTGCTGACCCTTACCCTGGCTAAAGAGAAGGCCGACCTTTCCGGCGAGACCAAAGTGGCCATCCGTTTCCTGGTACGCTATGTTGCGCCCCTGCTCTTCCTGGCCGCGGCCATTGAAACCTTTATCACCCCTATTGCAATCTCGGTGGTTACATGACCGATTCTAAGATAATATCCGACTCAAAATCCAAGGCAAAGGACAATAAACAAGCCAAGCTTCCGGCTAAGGACAACTTTAGCGAGTGGTATCACGAGCTGCTCATGATGGCGGAGATTGTTGATAATCGCTATCCTGTGAAAGGTATGTGTGTCTGGTTTCCTTTCGGCTACGCCATCAAAAAGAATGTCTATGCCGTCATCCGGGAGCTCTTAGATCCCGACCATCAGGAGACCCAGTTTCCCCTTTTGATACCGGAAAACGAATTCATGAAGGAGGCCCAGCATATCAAGGGCTTTGAGGAGGAGGTTTACTGGGTGACCTGCGGCGGGACATCTCCACTGGAGGTCAAGCTCGCGCTGCGGCCCACTAGCGAGACGGCCATCTATCCCATGTTCAAGCTCTGGATCAGGTCGCATGCCGACCTGCCGCTGCGAATTTACCAGATTGTCAATACCTTCCGCTATGAGACCAAGCATACCAGGCCGCTCATACGCCTGCGAGAAATCACATCCTTCAAAGAGGCGCACACTGTTCATGCCACCTGGGAAGAAGCGGCAGAACAGGTCGAGGTGGCCATTGCCAGGTACTCGGAGTTCTACCGCCGCCTGGCCTTGCCATTCCTGGTAAGCCGCCGCCCTAGCTGGGATAAGTTTCCCGGCGCGGATTACACCACGGCTATAGATGTGATCATGCCGGACGGCAAGACGCTGCAGGTGGGCACGGCGCACCATCTGGGCTCGACCTTTGCCAAGACCTACGAGATCACCTACGAGGCGGAAGACGGCGAGCAGAAGCTGGTCTCTCAGACCTGCTACGGCATTTCGGAGCGCTGCATTGCTGCACTCATCTCCGTGCACGGTGACGAGAAAGGCTTGGCTTTGCCCTGGGAGACTGCCCCTACCCAGGTAGTAATAGTCCCTATCCTTTTAGGCGACAAGGAGAAGGTTCTGGCAGTATGCCGGCAGTTGCAGGCCGAACTCTCCGCGGCCCGCGTACGCGTGCAGCTTGATACCAGCGATGAGCGGCCGGGGGCCAAGTTCTACAAGTGGGAGATGAAGGGGGTGCCCATTCGGCTGGAAGTCGGTCCCAGGGATATTGAGAAGGGTGTCGTCACTTTGGTCCGTCGCGACGCAGTTAAGAAGGCTGTGCCGATGGTGGGGCTTGTGCAGGCCGTCAACAAAGAGGCGGAAGAACTCCAGGTAGCCCTCTACGCTAAGGCCGCCAATCTTCATGAAGCCAAGGTAAAAGAGGTGGCCAACATTGAGGATGCCAAGGTGCAGACGCAGGTGGGCGTGGCTCTCGTGCCCTGGTGCGGAGAGGTGGACTGCGGTCATCAGCTGGAAAACCTCGTGGAGGCGAATATGTTGGGCGAGCCGCAATACGTCACCTTCCCCGAGGCTGCCTGTGCAGTCTGCAGCAAAAAGAGCGCGGGGCGAACCTACATGGCCAGGCAATACTGAGTGGAAAAAGATGGTACAGGGCTGGCCATCTTTTTATTTCCGGTAGTTATTGCGAGTCGTGATGTATGTTTGGCTGATGCTTTGGCCGCCATCGTGCTATCATAGTCGCCTTCTTTGCGACCTTCATGGCTCCGCATGAGGTTCACCAACCTTAGCCTCTTCCTGGCTTGGCAATGATAGGGTTAGCTTATGCTGATAGTAGATCTAGGACAATTCCTTTTTTGCATCCTTATTGTGCCACAACCTCATTTGAGCCTTATTTGCGATAGCCAATGCTGATGCTCCCGGATGTGCTGTCCTTCTCCAGAACGCTGCCTTTTTTAGAGCTACCTATCATTAAACTGGACTTGGAACTGCCCATAATTAGACTGGAATTGGAATTGCCAACTATTAGGGCTGAAATGGGGGACGGCTCGGCAAGGGCCATCTTTTCAGTTTGCTGCGCTTTTTCCAGCATGGCCATTAACTGATCTCTCTTTTCTCCCGGTGGAAAGACAGGCGGCGGTTGCCACCAGGCGGACGGATCGAATTCATTATTACGATCGTCATTCTGCTTGGCGTAGCCTTCTTCCACAAGGATCCTGTTTACGGGCGGCCAAACCGGGCGGTATTCCGAATCCATAAGATAAATGACACAGATGAGCTGGCTCCATTCATTGCGCGTGGTGTTGTTATTGTCATTGATATCCAAATATACCATTTTATTCTTGAGCAAAGAAAGAGCGTATTTTTGCGCGGCTTTGCCCTCGGCAGTTACGGTTGAGGGCGCTTGTATATCGGCGAGCTTGATGCTGTCGATGTTATTGGTTCTCGCATCAGCTATCAGCATCTCTATGCCCAGCGAATCGCCGCTGATAACGCTTACCACCCGCCCGACAGCCTCGTCAGGCAGCCCGAAAGCCGCGGGCATGAGAGACAAAGCTAATAACGTAGCCAATAGGGCCAACTGCCGCATCATGACAATCTTTTCTCCATCAAAATTTATAATGGTTACCCTCTACATTACAGCCATTTGGCTAATGTCGATAGCCCCCGTGCTGCAAGCAGCAGGGTACTTTATGCTAAAGCAGACTGTTCTTGCATTTTCCGTTAAATGAACAGTGGAGGCATCTTTGTTTATAGCTATGCGCTCTCCTGGGACAATCATGTCCTAGAGTCCTCTTCATCTCTTCTACCGTTGCCAGCAATTCGGAGCGCAAGGTTTTATCGAAATTGATTCTATGCTGCACTCCATCAGAGTAAACAATTATCCCATAAGGCACCGACCTGTGATAGTTCTCTTCCACCAGGTAGCAGTATGCCGCCAATTGCATGATGTGGTTTTTATGGGGTTCCTTTGCCCGTCCGCTCTTGATCTCCACGGGAATCAAATTGCGACCTTTGCCTTTTACTATGTAATCCGGCTTGCCGCTGATTCCCAGATTTCTGGAATAGAGGGCCTTTCCCGGGCGATCCAGATCAGAGTAAACCACCTTTCCGTCAGGGATTCCGTAAACCATGCGCATGGTTTTTGCTGCTGATGACTCTCTCTTTGACAGCAATTGAAAGGAAGCGGCCAGCGTCAAGAGACCTAAAATTAGGAAAAATAAAATTAGAAATAATTCCATAAAAGCCATCCCATAAGCAATGTGGCAGCAATCGCAGAGAAATATCCCAGCAATCGGAATATTCCGGCCGCCCTCTCCCGCCCCTCTAGAATAATCAGCCTGGCTCCCGCTTTTTCATGTGCATCAATTCCTCTCTTCAGGCCGAATGATTGCGGCTCTTCTCCTGTTCTTTTCATGTACCAGGATACAGGGCAGTAGACATATTGTGATATCTCGGATGCCGATATTGCCCTGTTTCCATTTTTGCGTTTTAGCATAATGATTTTGACCAGAACCCGATTAGAGATAAAGGTATCAATTGGAGAAATAGAGCTGTCAATTGTAGGTAATGCTACATTTTAATAGAAGCCCTTCTTTAGTATCATCAGATGCCGGATATATCTCTGGGTTTGAAAGTAGACCGAAAAAATGGCGAGAGGATTCGCAAGACACTCGTGGATGCGGGCCTCTTTGATCGCAGCCGCAAGATTTGCTCGGATGAATCCCATGTCTACCTGCCTGTCTTGGAGATCGATGAAAAGTCAGCCACAAAGCTATGCAGCATTGGGCAATTTGAACTGGTGCAAATTTGTTTCCTGCCGGAAGAAAAAATAATCAGTCCGGAGGATCTCCTGGGCTTTCGGCCCAGCTTCGAGGTAGTGGGCGACATTGCAATGGTGGAAGATCAAGATGCAGAGCGCGTGGCTGCTGCCCTCAGGTCTACCAGCAAGAGCATAAAGACCGTCATTGCTCCCATCTCCGATGTAGAAGGAGAATTTCGCACGCGTCGCTTTCGGCACGTGGCCGGAGAGGCCCGCACCGTCACCCTTCACAAGGAGCACGGCCTGCGTTACAAGGTGGACCTGGAAGGGGCCTATTTCACTCCCCGCCTGGGCACGGAGAGGCTACGCATTGCTGGCCAGGTCTCGCCGGGCGATGTCGTGCTGGATATGTTCGCAGGTGTGGGACCGTTTGCCCTACTTCTGGCTAAAAAGGGAGCAGACGTAATCGCCATGGACAAGAATCCCGTGGCTGTGAAATACCTCCGAGAAAATGCGCTATTAAACAAAGTGAACAACATCGTGATCCTGGAAGGTGATGCGGCAGAGCTTGCCCTGCCATATGTTGGCCGGGCCGATCACGTGATCATGAACCTACCCCACAGTGCTTCCGCATTTCTTCTTCCCGCCATGAGGGCGGTAAAGCCGGACGGAATGATCCATTATTACTGCATAGCACCTGAAGATGATCTTTTCAGGGATGAGGCGCTGATAAGAAAAGCGGCTGAGGAGGTTGGTGCTAGCGGGGAAGTGCTCTACAAAGAGATAGTGAGAAGCTATGCGCCGCATAGAAGCAATGTGGTCATCGACTTCCGGGTTAAAAAACATGATTAGTATCCAAGAAATGGTCTATTTATATCGACTCTTTTGGAGCAGAAGACCGATATCTATCCCATAATCATAAATGCTAAGAGAGATAATTAAAGATCTCGATTTCCCAATCGCAGTGTGCCCGGGCTTTTGAGATCAAGAGCAGCATTTTTAGGGGCCTGATACATTCATAGGTTGCGCAAGAGGTGTTTATACAATGAAGAATGCAAAAGTGTTATCGGTTTTTATTGTGTTGCTCATCGTTGCCATAAGTCTAGCTAGTGCAGCTCAACAAGTAAGCCGTCCTGGCAAATCGATTGAATCAATGCAAAAACCACAGCTAAATGCACCCGCTATCGACATCATTTTAATAAAGATCGCTCCGGCTTCACCTGGCAACGGCGAGCCGGTAAATGTGGGGATCAAGGTCGTATCCGGTGTGACGAAAGAGGATATTTGTGGATTGGATGCATCTAATTTCAATTTGGAGACTCTAACCGTGCCACCAGGCGGTCCTGCCATAGTTATAAAAAATATATATCCCACATCGTCCGTCGCGATAAACCAACCGATAAGCTGCGATTATTGGCTGGACATGGTCCCGACCTCATATCAGGGCAAGCAATATACCTGGTTGACAGGAACCTATACACTCAAATTAAATTATGTTGCAGACGGACAACCGCTCGCTAGCAAGACTTTCAGCTTTAGAGTTTGAAACGAGGCGACCAGGCATTACGTTATGTGGGACAGATGTGTTGGTTTGAGGAATTGGAAGGAGGGAGGCAGAAGTCTACTGGGTGTAGGAGGGAAAATGGCCATCGACTTTCGCCAATGAACTATACGTCAATTGCCGAGATAAAAAAGTTTCGCTTCAAGTTAGAATACGCTCGCACGGCACCAGCTAGATTTACCGCGTTCTGGGCTTAAGCGAGAATTCCTGAACCAAAGTTAACTGGAACTCGTTTCAGTGTTTCCGCCAACAGGTCGTACACTTTGGATACGGTCGAAACCTCTAAGCTCTCATCCGGTAAGTGGACATGTAGCAACGTGGGGCCCAAAGAGATCATATCCATTCCCAGGTACTTTTCCCTAACCACGCTGGTCTCCAGGCCGGCGTGAACGGCTTTGACCCTCGGCTCTTGGGAGAATATATCCTGATAGACCTGTTTCATCAGGCCCAATATCGGAGATCCCGAATTAGGCGACCAGCCAGAATAACTGTCCGGGAACGATACTTTGGCACCGGCCAGCTCGAAGACACTTCGAATCATGTTGCCTACGTCGTCTCTAGCTGAATCAAGAGAGCTGCGAACATAGAATCCCGCCCAAAAATCGCCCTTTTCTGCCTTCATGATACCCATGCTGGTGGAGGTTTCTACCAGCCCCGGAATGGTATCGCTCATCCTAATGACGCCGTTTGGGCAGCTATATGCGGCGCTTATCAGGTTGACGGCGGATTTTGCCACCATTAGCTTGGCCGGAAGTTCAGCGTTCTCAGCTTTTATAACCAAGCTTGGCTCAGTGGCTGAAAGCTCCTTTTGGACAGTGGCTTCGAACTCCTGGATGTACTTGGCAAAGGAATCGGCCTCTGATTTTGGCACTACTACGACGGCATCTGCTTCTCTGGGTATGGCATTGTAATGATCTCCTCCATTAAAGGAAGCAATCCTCAGACCGAACAATCTCTGGGAATTCCACAGCAGGCGGGATAGGATCTTGGCTGCATTTCCCCTGCCCAGGTTTATGTCCGTTCCAGAATGTCCTCCCTTTAGCCCTTTGATGCCGATTTTGTATCCAACCATTCGGGCCGGAGTCGCTTCCTCGGAATAATTCTTCTCAGCGTCAATATATAGACCACCAGCGCTTCCGATAGTGAACTCTCCCTCCGTCTCCGAGTCCACGTTTATGTAGATATCACCCTTGAGCAGATCCGACCCAAGTCCATGTATACCTGTAAAACCATCCTCCTCGTTGACGGTAAAGAGGGCCTCCAGAGGGCCGTGGACCAGTTTTTTATCCTGCAAAATGGCCATGATGGTAGCAACCCCTATACCGTCATCAGCACCCAAGGTTGTGCCATTGGCCTTTACCCATCCATCCTCCGTGTAAGCCTGAATGGGATCCCTCTGAAAGTCAAAGTTTTTGTCAGCATCCTTCTGAGCTACCATGTCCATGTGAGCCTGAAGAATCAAACCCTTCCGGTTCTCCATTCCGGGAGTGGCAGGTTTGCGAATAAGGACGTTGCCGGCTTCATCTACAGTAGTCTCTAGAGCCAGGCTTTTGCCAAAATTTGCCAGCTAGGCGCTTATCATCTCTTCTCCGTGGGAAGGACGTGGAACTCTCGTCAAATTATAAAAATTCTCCCAGATTGCCTTCGGCGTAAGAAAATCTTTTACATCTCCCAAGGAAGCTTTGGACGAATCATTATTGTTATCCCTAATCGAATTTATACCGGAGTCTACATTTGCTGCAAAGCACGAACTGGTTATAAATATCAGGACAACAGTCATTATTAGCGATTTAAAGCGCTGGTTTTGTTTCATGGTGGTCAACTCTTTTAAACAGGTTGTATTATCGGTGAGTCTCTAAATCATTCTATCTTTTGGAGGGCAAGTTTAAATAAATCTCTTTTGCATTCAGCATTCGGAGTAGTCTCTCTATCAGGATGGGTAGATTCGAGCATCCTTGTGAGGAGCCATTCGTCGCGATAGTAGATAGCCAGATCCTGCCCGAGCCCGACATAAAGCCCGGGCTTGAAACGGCAGAAAGGCTGGAATCATAGACAATGCATTGCCATGGCGGGCATGCATCTCCCGCAGCCAAGGGTTTTGTGATCGCCCAGCCTCAGGAGCCCGCGGCATATTGCTCCACGGTGGAGCGATCACCCTTGTCATCAGAGCATCATCGGATACGTTAAGCCCACGGCACGACCGCCACCCTATTCAATGGCACGTGGCGGCATACTATCAATGATAAAATAGTTGAAGATTAGGCGAGCCGCCACATGCG
The DNA here is from genome assembly GCA_964633785.1 of uncultured Methanotrichaceae archaeon. Lineage (GTDB taxonomy): Archaea > Halobacteriota > Methanosarcinia > Methanotrichales > Methanotrichaceae > Methanothrix. The sequence goes on along the minus strand of CAZWHG010000010.1, from coordinate 34,222 downwards.
CGGCTCAAGCGGTAATCTTGGTCTTGGCGATGTACTTGATGAGCTCGGATCCGATCCTGGCCTTTCTTTGAATCTGATCAGCCACCTCCTCCGCCGAGGCGCCACTGGCCGCCAGGGCGCGAATCTCCTCCAGGGTGCTGTCATCCACGGTGAAGTATTCGTCCAGATCCTTTCTGTGGCCCCATACGTCGCCTTCCAGCATATCGATGCCCTGCATCTCCAGGAATACCTGGATGGCATTGGACATGGTCTTGCGGTAGGATGGAGGAACCTGAATCATTCTCAGCCTGGGGCATCTTTGCATAAGGTTCAAGAAATCTACATTACTGGCCCGAAAAGCAAGATGAACTGTCTTCTCATTGGGGTTTAGATTGGGAATCTCATTTCTGGCGCTGATTACTCTAAGTCTCATTTTAACACTCCAGACCTTGAACGGCATTCCTAATATTAATAGACACTTTCGCTGTACACATGAAACTAAAACGATTGCAACAGAGCCAATCGATTTCTTACAGCTGTACTCGCAAAGAAACTTGTCTTGTGGCGGCAGATTGAGAGATCCAGTCCAGGTAAGGCTGATGGCCAGCGATGATCGGCAAGGCAATTATCTCGGGAATCGCGTAGCTGTGCAGCATAAGGATCCTATTTTTAAGCGGCTCGAACCGGCTTTTTTTTGTTTTGATGATCAAGAGCGCTTCTTCATCCAAGTTGAGCTTGCCCTCCCAGATGTAGCAGGACCGAATTGGTGATATGTTCACGCAGGCAGCCAGCCTCTCCTCTACCAGTGTTTTTGCCAGGGACTCCGCCTCGCCCTGAGGAACGGTGCAAAACACTACTACAAAATCATTTTCCGGCTCACTCATTTTGTCCCACCCCAGTGTCCACCCGTCTCCCCCAGCTCCTTCTTCCAGATGGGCGCTCTTTTTTTCAGCTCTTCAATTATATATCTGCAACCAGAGAAAGCCTCCTCCCTGTGACCGGCGGAGCAGACGATGGCCACGATGCTCTCCCCAACGGCCAGTGTCCCCGTTCGGTGCACGACCTCGGCTGCTATAAGCTGAAAGCGGCTCATGGCCTCTTCTCTAATGGCTTCCAGCTCCGCAAGCGCGGCCTCCCGGAAGGCCTCTACCTCCAACTTCTCCATGCCGTCATCCCTGACCGTGCCAAGGAATGTGACAATAGCTCCCGCATCCTTGCTCTTCGCCCTTTTTATCATTTTTTCTAGGGAGATCTCCTCTTCAGTGATCTCAATCATTGGCTCTAGCCTCCTGCCAGGGGTGGGAAGATAGCCAGTTCGTCTCCATCTTGAAGCGGTCTGCCCAGATCCAGGGCGGGGTCGATTCTCTTTCGGTTGATCATGAGCAGAACATAATCGCGAAGAGTGCCGATATCGTCAAAGGCAGCCTCTTTAAACGCCGGCCTGGCAGCGGCGAGCTCTTCCAGCAGATCTTTTACCGTTGCACTCTCGTTCAAGTGAAGCTCTCGCTCTTTTCCGAGAATCTCCCGGAAGTTTGCAAACGCCAGAACCATAATTCGCATGCTTCAACCACGCTTATTTCTTATACATATCGCCAAAGCTGGAGGGAGCAGGTCCGGAATCGGCCTTACCTTTCAGGCCACCCAGCTTTAAGGACTTCTTGATCTTTTCATTCTCATTTTCCCGCAGCCGCGCGATCTCTTCCTCTGAGTCGATTCCCATAACGAAAGCGCCGTGGCAGGGCTTGACGTAGGTGAATAGCATCTCCTTCCCGCGCACTCCTATGGCCACGGGCGGCACGCCGATGATGTAGTAGTCCTTGAAGAGCTTGTAGCCGGGATTGACGTAGTAAACCTCATCCGAGTTCTTCTCGATGTACTCGCGGGCGTCCTTGAAGGAGGTGCGCTCCAGGTGCAGCTTGTACTTCATCTGCTCGATGCAACTCATAATGCCACCCTATCGATCTTGTTCTTGAGGGGATTTGGATTATGGGTGGCCTTGGCCACGATCTTCTCCGCGGGAAAGTCGATGCTATCCCCCAGAGCTTCGGCATTCTTGCCGAACACCACCGCAAAGAGCCTCGCCTTGGAGATGGCAGAAAATGTTGCCCCGTAGGTCATGCCGGCATCGCTGTGCATGAATGCAAAGCATACATCAAAGTCGACCTTCTTTTCCACGACATCGCCAATCAGCTCGTCCAGATCGACCGTCTTTTGCACATAATAGCTCTCCGGGTCGGCCACCTTGAGCAGCTTGACGGCTGCGTCCGTGCCGGCAACGGTTACATCCCAGCCGGATTTTTTCAGCTTATGGGTGAGGTAGATTACCATGCTCATCTGCACCGGCACTTCCGGACAGCCCATCACCAACAGCGCCTTTTTGCCTTCACTCATATCTTCCATCTCTTGGCTATGATCTAGATTATGATTAATGCAATATTGCGATTTATTCCTATTAATACTCACGATCAATCCTGCAATCAGTGCCCGCGATCCGAGCATTCCTGACAGGCAGCATTGCGCTCATAGGCCATCTCATCCAGGCAGCCGCTTAGCCCATCCCAGAGCAAGAGGCGGTTCTCCAGAAGCTGGCCCACGCCCGTGACATACTTCACGGCCTCGGTCACTTGAATGGAGCCGATCACACCGCAAGTGGAGCCCAAGGCAGGAAAGACAGATGCCGGTGGGGCTCTGGGGAATATGCAGGCGAGGCAGGCCGTTTTACCGGGAATGATGGTAGTCGCCTGGCCCTGGTAGCCGCTGATGGCCCCATGAAAGAGGGGGATCTTTCTTCGTAGAGCAGCCCGGTTCAGGAGGTATCTGACCGGGAAGTTGTCCATGCCGTCCATGATCAGGTCGCATCCTTGCAAGAGCTGATCGATATTTTCTTGGGAGATGGTCTCCACCAGTGCTTCCACCTCGATCTCCGGGTTTATGCGTGTTAAGGTTTCGTAGGCCGACTTTGCCTTGGCCCGGCCCACATCGGCGTACGCATGCAGTATCTGCCGGTTGAGGTTGGAGAGCTCGACAGTGTCGCAGTCACAGATGCGAATTTTGCCGAAGCCTGCTGCCGCCATGTAAAAGGAAATAACTGAGCCCAGGCCGCCAGCACCGGCTATGAAGACGCTCATCCTTTTTAGCTTCTCCTGGCCGTCCTCGCTGAAGAGGCGGATCTGGCGGGAGTATCTCTTTTTCTCGGCATCACTTAGCATGGCTTTCTTCCTTAATTCATATAGTGATAGTAATCAATTTGGATTAAACGCTTGGGCTCCAGCTTCATCATTTCTAGCCGCCGTGCACAAAGCGCACGATCTTCAGCTCGTCAGAGCCGCCGGCAGTCTCCTCTTCCGGGACAATCTTGCCATTCTTGGCCACGATGACCTCCTCGGGATTTAAGCCGAGCTGCTTGAGGATGTCCTCAATGCGGGCATCGTTTCCGGCGATCTCTTTTCGGCTGCCATCCGGCAAGGTGATCAACATTATATTCTCCTTCTTTCCTGCGACGGCTACAGGGCGGTTCTGGTGCAAAATGCTTATGGTGGCCCAGACAAGCGTGCCCATGCGTCCGGATCGTGGGCCTGCTCACATGCGCGCATCAGCCGGAGATGTCTCATCTTCCGGAATGCATGTGTTCTAAGAATGCGAGCGCAGTTCACGATTGTGAATGAAACATTGGGGGCGAATTGATATAAAAGGCTTAGGAAAGAGGCAAACATAGGCTTTGGGTTGCATTTAAGTATCTGAAAATGATCTCTCTCCACCAGGTCAACTAATATATTTCAAGGTGATTTATTTTGCATAAAAGCGTAGTCAAGGATACAAGCCTCGCCGCAGAAGGAGAAAAGCGCATCGAATGGGCCCGCCGACACATGCCCGTTTTAGAGAAGATCAAAGAGGAGTTCGAGAGGGAAAAGCCGCTCAAGGGCGCGCGCATTGTGGCCTGCCTGCATGTCACTGTAGAGACGGCCAATCTCATCACCACTCTGGTGGCGGGCGGCGCTGAGGTGGCGGTCACCGGCTCCAATCCCCTCTCCACGCAGGATGAAGTGGCTGCGGCCTTAGCGGCGCGGGGCCTCTACGTCTATGCCTTCCGGGGCGAGAACGAGCAGGAGTACTACGACTGCATCAAGAAAGCCCTGGACCTTAAGCCCAACGTCAGTTTGGACGACGGAGCCGATACCATCGCCATTATCCACAAGGAACAGCCGGAGCTGGCCGCGCAAATGTTCGGCGGCTGCGAGGAGACCACCACCGGTGTCGTGCGCCTGCGGGCCATGGCCGAGGACAATGCACTTCTCTATCCGGTCGTCGCCGTCAATGACGCCGAGACCAAGATGATGTTCGACAACCGCTACGGCACCGGCCAGAGCACTCTGCACGGCATCATGCAGGCCACCAACTTCCTCTTCGCAGGAAAGACGGTGGTCGTGGCCGGCTACGGCTGGTGCGGCCGGGGATTTGCCATGCGTGCCCGCGGCCTGGGCGCAAACGTAATCGTAGTTGAGGTCGAGCCAAGAAAAGCCCTCGAGGCGGCCATGGACGGCTACGGAGTCATGCCCATGCACAAGGCCGCGCCCCTGGGAGATCTGTTTGTTACGCTCACAGGTGACATAAACGTGGTTCGAAAAGAGCATTTCGCCCAGATGAAGGACCAGGCAGTGCTGGCCAATAGTGGTCACTTTAACGTAGAGATCGACATCCCAGCTCTCGAGAAGATGGCTGCGGAAAAAGCAGAAGTGCAAAACAATGTCACTGAGTACAAATTGCCCGACGGCCGCCGGCTTTACCTGCTGGCAGAAGGCCGTCTCATCAATCTGGCTGCGGCCTACGGCCATCCACCAGAAGTCATGGATATGTCCTTTGCCAACCAGGCATTGGCCGTGCGCTACATCGTGGAGCACGGACGAAACCTGGAGAAGAAGGTCTATGCCGTTCCTGTGGAGATCGATCGCAGGGTAGCGCAGCTCAAGCTTGCCTCCATGGGCCTGGAAACGGAAAAGCTTACCGCGGAGCAGGACAAATACCTGCATAGCTGGCAAATGGGAACTTGAAGAGAAAAAGAGACGCGCAGCAACTAAATAGATAACAAAGGAAGTGTCTTGGCCTTGGATCTAAAAAGAGGTAACCTGGAAGCATATCTGCAGAGCCTTTACGGGCGGGATTTATCGCTCCTCTGCACTCGCAAGATGGGTGAGACCATACCGACCACTGAGGATGTGAAAGGATTCGGATACGGATCGCCTCTGCTGGTGGAGTATGAGATAAAAGGAAAGAAGGGCTCTGCCGTGCTCTCCTCCATGCGCGTGCAGCATGGCTTTGGCCACGACCACTTCTCCGACCGGGCAGGGATTTTGATCTGGCAGAATTCGACATTTGCCAACCTCCCCAAACACGTTCCCTCTCTTGATGTGGGATACTTCACGGAAAAAGGGACCCTGGTCTCAGCAGGAGACGCTCGCGAATACTTCATGCTCATGGAGAAGATTGAGGGAAAAGAGTACTTTTTTGACCTGGAGCGGGTAAAAGAGCAGGGTGCAACCGACCTGGACTTTAGCCGGGTCATGGCCCTATCCAATTACCTGGCCGAGATTCATGCCGTCAAGAACGACTGCCCCCCCCTCTATCAGCGCAAAATCAGGGAGACGGTGGGAAGCGGCGAGTGCATCTTCGGCATTCTGGACGATTATCCTGACAATCCCAGCTTCCTGGACCCTGATGAGCTGCAAGAGGTCGAGAAGCTCTGCGTAGAGTGGCGCTGGATGCTGCGGGGTAAAGTAAGGCGCCTCTGTCAGGTGCATGGCGACTTCCACCCCTGGAATATAATGTTCCGGGAGGGCGCGGACTTCTCCGTCCTGGACAGAAGCCGGGGAGAGTGGGGCGAAGCTGCAGACGATATCACTGCTCTTGCCATGAACTACATATTCTATTCCGTGCAAAAGAGCTTGCGCCTGACCGGAGACCTAAAAGACCTCTTCGAGCTATTTTTCGAGAACTACCTGGAAAAGACGGGTGACGAAGAGCTGCTGGAGGTCATCGCGCCATTCTTTGCCTTCCGGGCAGTGGTCGTGGCCAGCCCCACATGGTACCCGCTGCTCTCGGATGATGTGCGAAGGGCACTCTTTAACTTCCTGGAGAACGTCCTGGGATCCAAGAAGTTCAATTACAGGGATGTGAACAGCTACCTGGACTAAGGATGAAAATTTACGCCTTTGAGCTGTCCGGGGAGCATGAGACTCTGCCAAGAAGCGAGGCTCTAGCCCTGGTGGAGATTTTCTCCACCTGTTCTTCTGAGGTTGCTTTTCTGGACCAGTGCCTGATAGTGGAGGCGGAAGACCTCGATATTCAAATGGTGGCCAGTCGGCTGGCCATGACTCATCGCATCATAGAGGTGCTGGCGATCTGCGACGCGAATCTGGAGGCGCTTGCCAAATCTGTAAGCCAACTGGCGCTGCCTCGCCAGAGATATCTGGTCAGGGCGCGGCGCATCAAGGATGCCGCTCCCGCAGCGGATGCCGTAGAGCGCGAGGTGGGACGAATCCTTTTTCAAAGAGGCTATAAAGCTGACCTGAAAAGTCCGGAGATGGTGCTGCGAGCCGTCATCACCACCGAGAGAATCATTCTGGGGCGAGAGGCTGCCAGATGCGATAGAAGCTCCTTTGAAGCACGCCGGCCTCATCTCAAGCCTTTTTTCCATCCAGGCGTTCTTATGCCGCGCATGGCCCGCTCGTTAATCAACCTCACTCAGGTTCGCGCAAGCGAGATGCTGCTCGATCCCTTTGCCGGAACTTGCGGCATCCTGATCGAAGCCTGCTTGATCGGCGTACAGGGCCTGGGCATAGAGGTTCAGACCCGGCTGGTCAAGGGTGCTCTATGCAATTTGCATACGCTTGACTGTTCACTTTTATTGGGGGATGCCAAGTGCTTACCACTGCAAGACTCTTCCATCGATGCGGCTGTTCTGGACATACCCTACGGAAGATCTGCAAAAATCCTGGCAAAGTCAAAAGATTTTCTTTTGCAGGAAAGTCTAAGGGAACTCTTCCGGGTAATCAAGTGTGATCGACGCATGGTAATCGTGGCGGACAGTCCGCTTGATGCCATGCTCGCGAATGCAGGCTTTCAAATAATCCAGAAGCATACGGATCGTGTGCACGGTAGCCTGACGCGGCAGATATTCCTCTGCCGGAGATGATTGGAAATAGATTATGGAAAAGAGGCTTTTCAGGCCTCTGCCGCCTCATAGTCGGTATCGATGGTATCTGCGAGTCCATCCTCGGTATGGGCTGTAACCATGCGCTCGGATACATCCTGATCGGAGAGTATCTCCAAGAAACGCTTTGTATATCCATCTCTCTCCGATGCTTTCTGGCTGTCGAAGATATTTCTGTACTCCGATATGGTGGAAGGGGCTACCCTCAGAATTCCGGCCATTTCTTTGACGGATTTGTTGGCATCTGTTAGACGGAGAAATTCGTCCTTGTCGAAAGGAGGCTTCAAATCAGTCTCCCTGAATAAGTGGAGCTTGATTCGGGCTCTGCTGACGGTTTTGTTGAGAGCCCGGTCGCCCAATTGCTCTGCGATCTCAGTATCACTTAGTCTCTTATAAAATAGCCTTACAACTGATGATAACTGCTCAGCAGTCAGTTTTGTCTGGATGCCGTATTGTTTTATCATCTCCCGGACTACACTTAGTAAAGCGCGTTCAATCTCGCCGCTCCCCCGGAGACTACCATGACGGGTGGCCTGCTTCTCCACGACCTTGGTTGTGGCGCCAATCTTCATAACGAGGTCCCGAAGCTGATCAGTTCTGCCACTCATTTAAGATACACACCCCTTGGGAACTCCTTTGTTTATAGTATAAAGAGATTTCCATGGTATTACAAACCTTTTTATACACGAGATTCGTCTAAGAAGGCGGAATGTCCGAGACCAGCATATATGTTGTGAAGACCACTGCGAATCAAGAACGATCGGTGGCCAACATGATCGCCCAGATAGCACGCAAGGAAAAGTATGATATAAGGGCACTGCTGGTACCAGATGTGCTGAAAGGCTACGTTCTTGTGGAATCACCAGCTCCGGAGATCGTAGATCAGGCTATTCAAGGAATACCCCACGCACGCTCTGTGATAAAAGGGGCCTCAAATATCGGAGAGGTTGAACACTTTCTCTCCCCCAAGCCGGCCGTAATCGGAATTAATGAAGGAGCCATTATCGAACTCATATCCGGACCATTCAAGGGAGAGAAGGCAAGAGTCAAACGCGTGGACGTTGCCAAAGAAGAGATAACTTTGGAACTCTTTGAAGCTATGGTGCCTATCCCCATCACAGTACGGGGAGATCACGTGCGCGTGCTCAGTAAAGATGGAACCTAATAAATTTTGAGGTGACAAGTATTGGCTAATGTCGTAGAAGCATTGGTCCCTGGCGGAAAGGCCAGCGCGGGACCACCTTTGGGCCCGGCCCTGGGACCACTGGGCGTAAATGTAGCCCAGGTGGTTGCCAAGATCAATGAACAGACCAAAGATCTCAATGGAATGCAAGTTCCCGTCAAAGTCATAGTGAAATCCAGAACCGAATTTGAAATTGAAGTCGGAACGCCTCCCACCTCTGCCCTGATCATAAAGGAGATGGGCGTAGAGAAAGGCGCTGGAGACAAAACCACTGTCGGGAATATAACTATGGAGCAGGTTCTCAAGATTGCAAACATCAAGAGAAAGGGCCTTCTCTCCAAAACCCTGAAGAACGCAGCCAGCGAGGTCATTGGCACAGCAGGATCTGTAGGCGCGACCATTGATGGTATGCAAAGCAAAGAGGCTCAACTGGCTGTGGCCAGCGGCAAATACGATGAGTTATTAGAAGCGAAGGCTTGAAATATAACGTTATTATCTGAATGCTAATTCTCTTTTTTGAGAAGCCGTAGAAGACCGAAAGTGTCGAAGACTACGGAGGATTGAAATGGATATAGAAGAAGCCGTTAAACAGGCTATCACTGAGGCGCCTGCCAGGAAGTTCAGCGAGAGCGTGGATCTGGCTATAAACCTTCATAACATCGATCTGGCCCAACCGGCAAACAGAGTCGATGCCGAGGTTATCCTACCCCACGGACTTGGCAAACCGACCAAGATCGCTGTGTTCGCTGCAGGAGAAACTGCCCTCCGAGCCAAGAGCGCCGGCGCAGACCGGGTTATATCAGCGGACGAGATCAAAGAGCTCGCCAGCGATAAGAGAGCTGTGCGCAAACTGGCAGAAGAGTACAAGTTCTTCATAGCAGAGACTCAGTTCATGCCTGTCATAGGTAAGAGCCTTGGTTCCATTCTCGGCAAGAGGGGCAAGATGCCCACACCTCTGCCGCCGACACAGGATGTAACCCCACAGGTACAGAGGCTCAAAAACATGATCAGGATCAGGTCTCGAGATAAGCCGACCTTTCACCTGACTGTTGGGAACAGAAATATGAACACCAAAGAGCTGGCCGAAAACATCGAGGCGATCGTCGTCAAGCTCGAGCAGACTCTCAAGGATGGTCGACATAACCTGAAGTCGGTTTACGTCAAGACCACCATGGGGCCTTCCATAAGGGTGATCTAATGGCAGCAGAGATTCGTCACACTGCCCACATACCTGAGTGGAAGGTTAAGGATGTTGAAGAGCTTGTCGAAATGATCAAAAAAAGCCGCGTTGTCGGCGTTGTTGGTGTGCGGGAGATACCAGCCGATAACTTGCAGCAGATGCGAGGCAGTCTCAGAGGCAATGTCGAGATAAGAATGGTGAGGAACACCATCGCTCGTCGCGCCCTGGAAGCTTCCATCCCGGAGATCAGGCAGCTGGCTGATTTCATTGAAGATCAGACTGCTTTGCTCTTTAGCAATGACAATCCCTTCAAGCTGAATGGCCTCTTAGAGAAGGGCAAACAGCCCATGCCCATCAAAGCTGGTGCACGTGCCCCCAAAGACATAGTGATTGAGGCCGGAGTGACATCGTTCTCGCCGGGACCCATGGTCGGCAAGCTTCAGGCAGCCGGCATCCCAGCAGCCATTAAGAGTGGAAAGGTAGTCATCAACCAGAATATCACTCTAGCCAAAGAGGGAGAGGTCGTTTCTGCCAAGACGGCAGACATTTTGAAGACCATGGAGATCTTCCCCAGAAACGTGGGCCTGGAACTACGAGCGGTCTACGAAGGTGGCTTGATCTTTAAAGTCAAGGATCTTTCCATCGATGTGGATGCACAGATCTCAGAGCTGTTCGCGGCTTCTGCCAAAGCATTCAGCTTTGCAGTTGAGATTGGCTATGCCACGCCGAAAACTATCGGACCAATGCTGCAAAAGGCCCAGACTAAGGCCAGAGCCCTGGTGCTGGAAGCAGGAATACCTGTGCCCGGCATGATGGAGATGCTCTTAGCCAAGGCAGCCGCCAATGCCAAAGCTTTGGACCGCCTGGCAAGAGGAGAAGCTGCACCGACAGCTGCCCTAGCCGCGGCCCCCGTGAAGGCCGAGGAAGAGAAAGAAGAGAAAAAGGATGAAGAAGACACCGCTGCGGGAATGGGTGCTCTCTTCGGATAAATTTGATTAAAGGAAATTTCGAGGTAGATTCAAATGGAATATGTATACGCTGCATTACTGCTTCACAGCGCAGGCAAAGACGTTAACGAGGAAGGAATTAAGAAGGTCGTCGAGGCATCCGGCGCTGCAGCTGACGATGTCAGAATCAAGGCCCTGGTGGCCGCTCTGGAAGGCGTGGACATCGCAACTGTTCTTGCTCAGGCAGCCGCTGTGCCAGTGGCCGCCGCAGCCGCAGCCCCTGTCGCCGCAGCACATGCCGCCAAGGGAGCAGCCAAGGCAGAAGAGCCTGAAGAGGATAAGGAAGCAGCAGAGGAGAGCGGTGTAGAGGGCCTGGGCGCCCTGTTCGGCTGAATCTCTCTTCAGCTTTTTTTATTTTTTCAAATAAATATATTAAAATATTACTAAATCTCTTCCAGCTTCTCAACACCGAGCTTCTTGACTTTCGGCTTCCAGATATTGGCCGGCATCCATGCAGGGGCATTGGCAGGCTTGGGCATTTGTATCCTTTCACCCTGGAATATGTGCACATTTCGTGTCCCTCTCTCCCGGAGCCTTATATCGGTGAATCCGCGGTTCGCTGCCTTTAAGGCTGCTTGCCGGGGCTGTTTTCCGGAAAAGACGCCAATCTCATTTCCATCCTTGTCACGCAATGCGAAATTTCTTTTTTCTATCATTATATTATACCTCGTTAAAGACGTATGCTGTGAAGCGTAAGGTTTGACGCATGTCTATATATGTGATGTTCTTATATTAATCTTTTGTTTGATTTCCGAAAATATCAATGGAATGGTTTTTTATTCTGGGGGCCATTTCTATCAATTATGGCATGGGTCATGTGGTTCACTGGGCTTCCAGGCTGCGGGAAGACCACCATTGCAGATAAGGTGTTGACTATTCTATCTAAAAAGGGAATCAGCGCCAGAATTCTGCAACTGGATGAGATCAGAAAGGCGATAACTCCAAAGCCCAAATACACAGAAGACGAAAGAGATATCGTTTACGCCAGCCTGGCCTACATGGGCAAGCTCTTGGCAGATGAGGGAATAAATGTCATCATAGACGCAACTGCCAATAGGCGCCGCTATCGCGATTTTGCCCGGTCATTGATACCCAATTTCGCAGAGGTTTTCATCCGGGCGCCTCTGTCTGTGTGCATGGAAAGGGAGGCGAAGCGCAAGGCAAAATTCTCGCCCAAGGATATCTACAAGAAGGCGGCCGGCGAGAAGGCGGCCGTGCCGGGAGTCAATGTTTCTTATGAAGAACCGCTCACACCCGAGATTGAAGTTGATACTACGAGCTTGGGCCTGGAAGAGAGCGCCGGGCATATTGCCGACAAAATTCAGGAACTAAATAGTGAAAATCCCGGAAAGATTAAAATATAGTCACTTAGACTCCCATTGAGGAAGTGAAGAAGCTTGAAGAGCAATGCTGGTTTTGTGGGTTTTGATGGAACAGAGAATAAGCGAACACTTTTGGCTTTGGCGTTGGTCCAAAAGGCCGCCGGAATAGAGGGCGACCTGAATGTCCTGCTCAGAAAGCCCCATGGCCGGGCCTTGTCTATTGTATCCAAGTTCAATCGGATGTTTGGCGTAAAAGCCTTTGTCAGCGACAATGCCAATAAAGAGAAGTGGGAGAAGGCAGGAGTCAAGATAGAGGGCGGCTATGATGACTTTTTTGCGGCATCAAATTTCCTGATGGTGGGCACTCCCGGCGATGAGGAGCTACCTTACGTTGAGGCAGGCCTTTCTCATGGCTGCTTTGTCTCTCTTATGGGTGGAGCCGATCGGCCCGAGCTTCTCAAGGGTTTGGCAGAGAGCGGAAAGATCAAGATCTCAGAAGAGCTGAAGGCCGACTTTGCCCGCGAGTTCTTCTTTGGTCTCGAGAACTACGAAATGTTCCAAAAGGCCAAGCCCAGGCTGGTGCAATGTACCAGCTGCAACACCACCGGCCTTTCCCGTTTGGCTCTGGCGGCGCGGCCCCTGGGCCTGACTGCCGTCTTGGGCAATATCGATCGCCGGCACGGCGATCCGCATACTGTGGTCAAAGCCTCTCCCAGCGCCATCCAGTTCGGTAAGGGTGCTGGGCATCAGGGAACGGACGCAGGAACTGTCTTCGAAGAGGTCAAGTTTGCTGTGCGCGCCAGCAAGGTGCCCACAACTGTGCCTCACACCAACTTCCTGAACCTGGTCTTCAAGGGAGATGTTACACCAGCGCAATTGGTAGAGCAGCTGGCAAAGACCCGTGAGGTCGTGGTTATGCCCTACCAGGATGAAGGCAAGAAGCATGATTGGACTAGCGAGATTCTTGAGGCCTTTCTCTCAGCGGTTGAGCGGCCCATCAGCCCGGAGATCTTCGAGCTGATCGTCTCCGACGCCATCATTCCCTTCAAACTGGGAGACAATACCATTCTGCAGACCGTCTCCATGGTGGAGCAGATGTCCATCGCCGTGCCCAACCACGTTGAGTCCTACCTGCTATCGGCAGGCTATCCGGCGGCTGATGTGCACAGCCTGGTGGACAAATCCATGGGCGTCATGCATGGCATCTGGCCGAACAAGCTCGCCTGCTAATGCCCGAAGAAATAGTAGGCCGGCTTATAGGCGATAAGATCAGTCTGGGCCAGGAAGCCCTTTCTGATCTTTATGAGCAGGGCTACTTCGGCCGGCCCAAGAATAAGGGGCTGGAGCTTTCCCTGGTGGAAGCAGCTTATCTCCTGGACCGTGCTCGGATCGGGGTGCTCTCTGGGGGAAAGAAGCTGGACTTCCAGTCCTTTTTCCAGAAAGCATCATCTCTGGAAAAGGGCTTTGAGTTTCGCTATGTGGTCTACAAGGATCTGAGAGAGCGCGGCTACTATGTGCAGCCGGGTCGCCCTGATTTTCGCGTCTATCCCCGGGGGGGCCACCCAGGTAAGAGCCCGGCAGAGTTTTATGTTCTCGTCATCTCCGAGCGCATGCCCCTTCCCCTGCAAGAGATAATGCAACCAGTGAAGGTTGCAGGCCAAATGAGAAAGAAGCTGATGCTGGCCATTGTCGATGAGGAGAGCGACATCACCTTTTACGAGGCAAGGGAGAAGGTTATGTCCGGGCTGATGGCTGAGGTGGAGGGGGGTGGCATGGCTACGCTATTGGAGGATCGCGTGGTTCTCTGGGATGCTGAAGCGTCCAGAAGGCTTCATGAGCACGGATTTTTCGGCAAACCTGTCGGCGAGCGCCTTCAGCTCTCCCTGGTCGAGTCGGCCTATCTGCTGGATCGAGGAATGATTTCCCTGGTCGATCGTGCCGGCGATGCCATGGACCAAAAAGATTTCGCGGCCAAAGCAAAGCTGATCGAGAGCGACTTCGATCTGAAATTCAGCGTTTACAAAGATCTGCGAGATAAGAGCCTGGTAGTGAAGACGGGCTTCAAGTTCGGCACCCACTTCCGGGTCTACAAGCAAGTAAAGGGGCCCGGGAAGGTGCCTCACTCCGAGTACCTTGTGCACACCGTTTCTGAAGATCATGTCTTCTTGCCCCCCGTGCTTTCCCGTGCCGTGCGTCTTGCCCACTCAGTGCGTAAGCAGATGGTCTTCGCCTATATCGGCGATGAAGTGCGCTACCTGGAAATCAAAAGGCTCAAGCCCTAAAAGGAATATCTGGATTGAAATGAGCGTAAAGTGCGCAGAGCCAACGGCTGAAATTCCATGTTTTGCCAGCGCATACCATTCATCCTATGCCTCCTCCTTCATTTTATCTCTCAGCTTCCAGATAACTGTACCGTCGTAAGTGATGCGCCGGATGCGGTGGAAAGGTATTGACTTGATCTTCATATCTGATTTGATCTCCATCCAACCCTGCTCCAAGCATACGATCTTGTCTCCTTGCACTGTGGACCTGTCGGCCGGAGCACCCCGATCGACAAATTCCACCACCGCTTTGCCGAAATCAAACTGGGGATCATGCCTCAAACGCAGGAGAAGGGCGTGACTGGTTCTCATCGCTTTATCATCTCTCTTAGCATCTGCCTTTTGAACCTACATATCCAGATTTGGGCAAATAATTTCTGCAGCCTTGCGAGTGCACCTTATCCCACTCGCCAGGCTCCATTCTTCAGGTCGGGATGAGGCAGACGTCCCTCATAGCCGCACATCTTGCAGCGCACATTTACAGATACGCCATCTTCGCTCCAGGCTTCGGCTACGTAGCCACATCTGGGACAGTTGCTAAGGAAACGAGTCATTGTTATATCAATCTCCAGCTACTCTCCAGCTCAGTTTGGATTTATAATAAATTATATCTACAATTGTCTTATTTATCTGCTTTGATCCAAACCCCGCCAACCATTCGACCAAGATCGAGCAGAGATCTAATATCCCGTGCTGCATCATAAGCATGTACTATCGCGGTGTTTGTTTGCGGGAAAGGTTAATAGCCAGGAAGCTTCCAAGACACTGATGTTGGGCTTGTAGGGTAGTGGACATCCTAGCGGGCTTCGGTGACTGTAGTCGAAGATACCCGCTGACCTGGGTTCGAGTCCCGGCGAGCCCGTCACCATTTTTCTATCAAGAATATTGCAGCCATAATTCGCCACGTATCGTGCAGGTAATCTTGGATCGAAATGGCATATGAGGTCTTCTCACGTTTCTATAATTTTATATACGACCCGGTAATATGTGGCCGCAATAGATCAAATAAATGTAAGAGGAGGATCTGATAATGGGAAAGTTTAAAGCGGCCTTCATGTTCGTGACGCCGGACTCCGATCCGAAGATGCATAGGACGAGCATCTCCACACCAGAGGTCTTGGACTTGGTGGTTGTGGGCGTAAAGGACTACGAGCAAGCGGCCAAAGTTGCCGTTGAGCTGGTTGATAGCGGAGTGACTGCCATTGAGCTATGCGGCGGTTTTGGCCAGATAGGTGTGGGCAAAGTGGCTGCTGCGGTGGGAGAACGGGCCTATGTGGGAGTTGTTCGCTTTGATCGCCATCCTGGGTTGGGATACAAGAGTGGCGATGAGCTTTTCGTCAGGTAAACGAAAAAGTCAAACCTCGCAGTAGCCCTCCGGTTGCTCGCTTAAAATGAAAAAACACACAAAAAAAGTGAAAATTCGGCGCAAGAATTAAAAGATTAACTGGAAGGACTAAACCCCCACGGAATTGACCTCAGTGGAATTAGCCTCCCTTGGATAAATCTCTGTGGAATTAATATCCACGGAACTAACCTCCGTGGAATTATCCTCAGATACAGGCGCCGAGCTTGCATCTATCTTTGTATAGGTTATGACATGGTTATTTGAGTTGTCGGGGTCCATCTCGGCTCCGTACACATATGCTGTATTGGCTATCTGTCCTGGAGGTGTGTCCAGCAGAGCTTGCACATTGAGAACCAGTCTTGCGCTGCGATATTTTGTTAAGCCTCCCAGTCTCCAAATTCCAGAGTCATAATCTCCCTGGCTGGTCTTTGAAGAATAAAATTCCAATTCCGGTGGCAAGAAATCCTGTACTGTGACATCGGTAGCGCTGTCGGGTCCTCGGTTGGTCACTGTCAGCACATAATTAAAGAATCCGCCCGCAGGTGCCGGATTTGACGTGGCGCTCATGGACAAAGCCAGGTCGGATTTGCTTAACGGTTTTTCGGGTACCACAACAATGAGCACCGGTTTGGATACGGCAATAGTATCTGGATCTTCCATGGCTTTTGCCACAATGTTGTACACACCCGGCTTTACGCCCTCCCATACAAAGGTATAAGTCGAATCGCTCTCGGTTGTGTTCCAGATTTTCTGCGAATTTGCATAGAACTCAACACTGCTTACAGGATTGCTGTCAATTACCTCTGCAGTAATGGTAATCTCTTCAGGAGATGTGAATATTTGTCCTTCAAGAGGACTTGTAATCCGCACAACCGGCTGCGAAGGATTGACGGTAATAATAACTGGGAGGGATGGACAGCTATTTCCTTCCGTACTGGGGACTGCTTTCGCAGTCAGGACATGAGTGCCTGCAAAGAACTCGTAAAATACCGTGACCGGACAGTTGCCGCTTGAATCTTCACAATCACCTGAGGCGAAGGGATCCGGATCAAAATTATCATAGAATTCGATTGATTGAACATCACCCGAAGAGGTGGCGTGAATGGGTGTCTCTACTGAGTACCTGGTTTCCCCAAACTGACCGGGATAAGCCGTAAATACCTCCCCATTTCGCGGGCTGCGAATCCTGACTGTTGGGGGATGAGAGAGCGAAACCACATCAATTGAGACTGTGAGACTTTTTTCGGTTCCCATTGTGCTGGAAGCGTTGACAACAAATGAATCGTTGCCTGTATAGCCTTTATTTGGCTTGTAGACAAAATTTGGCGCTGTTCCGCTGACATTTCCATGAAGAGGCGGGCTGATTAACTTATAGCTCAGTAGATCGTTGGTGATATCGCGTGCAGAAAACTCTATGATCTTGGCGGAATCGTTGCCTGTTATTACATCTCGAATCTCCTGCGAAGCCGATTGATTCTGGAAATCAAAAGCGATCATAGCGGTATCAATTGCATTTAGGCTGACGAAATCATTTTCGATGATCTCGGATGAATGCGCAAAAGGAGCTTCGTCTTTGGCCAGCAAACTCCATAAAGGTTTGCAGTTCTGGTCTCCATCGCTACATGGCTCTTGACCCCAGGATGCGATAGTCAAGAATAGCACCATGAGCAATGTCATCTTGAGCATTGCTCATGGAATAATAAATCCCAACCCCTTATTCATAATTATTCCCCATATTTCTCGTAAGTGATGTATATTAACGCATGCTGATATAAATAACTTTGGTTGAAAATTTATTTTTATCTGGTGAAATTCATTAAGCGGTGAAATCTGCAGGAAGATACTTTTTGTAAGATTTAATCAATTTTAAAAAAAAGAAGACTGCTGCATGCATCAGCGCATGATGTAGTGAATTGCTTTTGCAGTATGTTTCCTAAATCACATCATTTCGTATCTCAGCGCCAGCCCTTCTCCCCTCCAGTCGAAGACGGGAACGCTCCTTCGCGGATGGCCCGACTCTCGCAGGGCCTGCACCACGAGAGGCACGGTGATAGTGGCATCGGAAAATACCTGCACTTTGCTGGCTTCCTTCTTGACCTTGCCCCAGGAGACTGCCTCCTCGAAAGTGCAGCCTGACAGGCCTCCCCAGTGGGGGGCGTCAGTGGTATACTGAATGGCATAGCTGTGGCCTCCCGAATAATCGCCTATCAATTCAGCTATGACCTCTGTCTGCTGGATGAAGTTCTTGGGAACGCCTCCGCCAATGTAAATCACACCCGTCTTGGCGGACTTTTCCACCATCTGGGTGATCTCATCCACATCTTTTATACCATCGACCATGATGCTGTGTCCTTCGCGCAGAGCCATGACCATTCCTATTCCCCAGGAGCTGTCTCCGAAGGCCGGCACGAAGATAGGCACTCCCGCTTTATGAGCCGCGCCGAGTATGGTGGTATCGGGCAGGTCCTTTCCCACCATGTACATCAGTTCGCGTGATGAGTAGCGTCGGGCCGGGTCCAGCCTCTTCACAAAGTCGGATATGTGATTGTCAGCCTTATGCAGCTCTATCTCCGATACGAATACATCGTAGATTCTGTCTATCTTGCATTCATTGAGATAGGCATCATCTGCGCAGGCGCTGCCCTGGTAATGAACGATGCCCAGTCCCTCGCACAGGTCGTGAAACAGATTGGCTCCCGTGCTTACCAGGCAATCTACCTTTCTTTCCCGGAGAAGGTAGGCAATGAACTCTCCCAGACCCGCTGGCACCATGGCACCGGCGAGACCCAGGAAAATGGTAACATCCTCATCCAGCATGCGCTTCCAGACCTTCAGAGATGCGCCGAGCTGGCCACCCTGAAAGCCCATCTTACCCATATCCGCTACCAGATCGGCAACACCCCTATCTTTCATGGGTATTGTCGTCCTTATCTTCTCGGCTTTGCAGATAAAATCATGACCGTGATCCATTCCATCCCTCAAGATTTCTTCTCATCATTCTCGGTTCGGATGTGTCTTAAAGATTGTCCATTGCATTAAGCTTTATATACCAAAAAGCACTCTTTAGCAAACTTCGATGCAGTTAGCCGTGTTTTCATGGGGGGGTGAGGAATCATTATCTATTCAATGATGATGGACTGGGAAGTTTTCATGGGGAAGGCGAAGTGACATGTGGAAAGCAGAAGATTCTTTGGAGCTCTACGGGATAGAGAATTGGGGCAATGGCTATTTTTCAGTTAACAATAATGGAAATATTATTATATTGCCCAATAAAGACCCTACGAAGTCTGTGGATGTTATGGACCTCATCGGGGAGATCGAAAGATCAAGCGACCTGGAGTTTCCCGTTCTCCTGCGCTTTCCCCAGATTCTGGAGGACCGGATCAATGAGATCACCGGCGCATTTTCTGGCTCAATTGCCGAATTCTCCTACAAAGGCACCTATCAGCCCATCTTCCCCATGAAGGTCAACCAGAGAAAAGAGGTAATCGAGTACATTATCAAGTACGGAGCCAAACACGGCATCGGCCTGGAGGTGGGGACGAAGGCCGAATTACTGGCAGCGTTATCACTGGGCCTGCCCAAAGAGGCGCTCCTCATCTGCAACGGCTACAAGGATGAGGACTATCTGCGCCTGGCTCTAAGTATACATAATGTGAATAATATAGTAATTGTTGTGGACCTTTTCGAGGAGCTTTTCGATATTCTAAAGTATGCCGAGCAGATGGGCATCACCCCTCGCGTGGGCATGAGAGTCAAGCTCTTTGCCCGAGGCTCCGGTCGCTGGGTGGAATCGGGCGGAGAGTCGGCCAAGTTTGGCCTTTCCACCAGCGAGGCCCTGGAATTGATGAAGATACTTCGGGAAAGAGGTATCATAGACAGTCTGAAGATGATTCATTTTCACATCGGCTCGCAGATCACTGATATCAGGACCATCAAGAATGCCATGAACGAAGCGGCTCGTATCTACGCCAAGGCGCGAAAGATGGCCAATATAGAGTACTTGAACGTGGGAGGCGGCCTTTCTGTTGACTACAACGGCTCCAACACGGCGACACCTTCCAGCGCCAACTATACTCTGCGCGAGTATGCCAATGATGTGGTCTACACCATACAGAAGATCTGCGATGACGAGGATGTCCCATGTCCCACAATCGTCTCGGAGAGCGGGAGAGCCATCGCTGCCTATCACAGCATGCTCATCTTCAAGATCATAGGCAAAAAGAATGCCAAAGACTCACTTCTGCGTACACCCAAAGAGGAGGACCCCATTCAGATTGACGATCTGTGCAGCGCTTTTAAGGAGATCAACATTGACAACTACAAGGAGCATTATCACGATGCATTGCAGTACCGTGACGAGCTTTATGACTCCTTCAACCTGGGCAATATCGGTCTTGAAGAGCGAGCCAAAGGCGAGACCCTCTTCTGGATGGTCTGCAAGAAGGCGGCACTGCTAGCCAAGCAGGCAGAGGACGAGTCGGATGAGTTTCAGGAGCTGAAGAAGCTGGTCAGCCAAAAGTACATCGGCAACTTCTCTCTCTTTCAGTCTGTGCCGGATATGTGGGGTGTGGAGCAGATATTTCCCACCATTCCCCTGCATCGCTTAAGCGAGATGCCATGCGAGAGGGGGAGGATTGTAGATATCACCTGTGACTCGGACGGGGAGATCAAGCGCTATGCCGGGGACAGCGAGGGCCTGGAGTACCTGGATATGCATACCCTCCTGGAGAACGAGGACTACTATCTGGGCATCTTCTTGCTTGGCGCCTATCAGGACACCCTGGGCGACTTTCATAACCTGTTAGGCTGTGCTCATGAGGTGCACATCATGGCTGACGGCGACGATTGGTACATCTGCCAGAAGGTGGAGGGCGATACCTGCCGAAAACTCCTGGATTTCTTTAACTATGAGACAAAAGACTACATCTGGGAGATTATGGATCGCTGCGTTGACAAGCATTTGTGCATCCCTAAGAAAGAGTTGGAGCAAATCGAATCACAACTGAACAGGGCGCTTAAGGGCTACACTTACTTCATCACCAAGCCCAACGGCCAATCCAAGGGCAAGGAAAAGGACAAGACTGCACAATAAGCTCTATTGGCGAAAAAAATTGGGGATCTCTTTGCCCCTAATTTCTGCCCCTACTTTCCAGACCAGAGCGATAAATTGGCGCCAATCTTAACGAAAGGCTTATTGCAATAGGGGCACTTATTTATATCAAATCAGGGAGGCCTCACGAATATGAAGATGCTTTTTGCACTTGCTGTTACTGTTTTGCTGTTAACTCTATCCGCTCATGCCGCCGATAAGCTGGAGATAAGAGGCGAAGTGGCCGGTACAATGAATGGTGTCGGCAATCTTGTGGATGGCAGCTATACCTGGGTTTCTCAGAATTTTCCCGGTTTTTATTATGATCTAAAGAAAGATATGGGCACAGAGCGGCTCACGATAGCCATCACCGAGGGCAATAAACTTCGTGGAGACTCACCCTACGGCATCGTTTATACCAGCACAGCTATGCGAAGCTCATTCAAGCTAAGTGAATTCGGCAATTATAATGTCATTGGATTTATGGGTGAGAGATACTTTGCAGGCTACATCAATGATTCCAACCTCCCTGCGGGAACGCAAATTCCCTTAATGCAATCCACCGATCCCAGATCTTTGGATAAGGGTCAGCTGCAAAAGATCCTCATGGATGAGAATACGGAGAATGTAGTAACACAAGACAACCCACTTCAACTTCGAGAAGGCTATCAGCTCAGCTTTGAGACCATAGACAACAGATATCACCGGGTAGATCTGGAGCTGCAGAGAGACGGCATCGTGGTTGATGCCAAGTCCATTTACCCCAGCAAGGATGATGCAACTTATTCCGACAAGACCTACTACTACAAGAATGATCTTGGCTCTCAGAAAGGGCTGGTAACCATTGCTGTGCATATAAAAAATGCCTTCAACGATACCGAAACTCCGGCCATTACAGTCGATGGGATTTGGCAAATATCAGAAAAGTCTACTCCCGTTAATTTGGGCACCAAGTTTGATAAAATGTCGGTTGCCAAGGTTGACGGCAACGCGGGAACCATCACTATGAACAATGAAGACCAGAGCATAACTTTGCAAAGGAATAGCGATGTGCCTCTCATGGGTGATATGCATCTCAAAACCGCAGACAATGACACTTTAAGGTTCTATATTTGCCGGGAAGCCACACAGCCCGGCACTTATGAGATACGCGGGGCTACCGCAGGGGCTACCGGCCAATCAGAGAATTTGGGGGGCGGCTCCTTTACCTGGAGTCCGCAGAACTTTGCCGGCTTCTATTATAATGTCGACAGGGATCTGGGCACAGAGAGCTTGACCACAACTCTGGCGGAAGGCAACTGGCTAAGCGGCGACTATCCGAATGGCATCGAATACCAGACTATGGCCCAGTTAGCCAGGTTCAGCTTCCAGGATTGGGGAAGATACAGGATAATCGGTTTTCTGGGAGAGCCGTACTTTGCCGGATACTACCTGGCAGAAGATTGGGGGGCAGATCTGCTCAATCGGGAGTCTATAGATGAGAACTCACTCGCCAGCGAGCAGCTGGAGAAGATCTTGCGAGATGAGAGCGGAAAGATGGTGCTTTCCAAAGGCTCCTACCTGGATCTGGAGGAAGGCTACAGGCTTCTGCTTAAGGGTGTCGATGAGAGCGGCAAAGCTTACCTGGAGCTTTCCCGAGATGGGGAAACTGTGAATTCCAAGATTATTGCACCAGGCAACGAATACGCCACCATCACTGATAAGACCTACTACTACCGGACGAATGTAGGATCACAGAATGGATTGGTGACGATTGCCGTGCACTTCAAAGATGCTGTCAACGACGGCAGAAAGTCCGAGGCCATAGTTGATGGAATCTGGCAGATATCCGGATCGCCCATTTCCGTTAAGCCTGACATGTCATTTGGCAAGATGCGTATCCGGTCCATTGATTTCAATAACGGCGTCATCACCATGGACAACAAGGACAATGCCATGACTCTCAACAGAAACCGGAATTTATCTCTGTTCCCGGGAATGGGCCTCAGGACGGCGGACAACGACAGCTTGAAATTCTTCATCTACAAGCAGGAGATCATCTGAGCGGCCAATAAATTTTTTAGCCTTGGGCAGGGCAATGTTTGATCCAATTGTTGCGGGAGTGTGATATGATGCATTCGAATTCATTGTCACAGTTTTAGGATTTTATCATTACTAATAGCATCTTGAATTTGCTCAATGCTCTCAGAGCATGAGTCTCTTTGGCAGGTAATATTACATAATCACCTTGGTTCAGCTGATAGGGTTTGCCCGAGATAGTGACCTCTACCTGCCCATCCACAACATATAAGAGTGCATCGAATGGGGCAGTGTGCTCGCTTAGACCCTGGCCTTCATCAAAGGCAAAAAGCGTTATTGTGCCTGTGCTCTTGCGAATTATCTCCCTGCTTACAACTGAGCCATCCTGATAATTAACCGAATCATCCAGCCGCTTCACCTTTGATGTGGGGTTATTGCTAGCTTCTTCTGTCATTTTGTTGCCACCTCTTTATCGATTAGACGGATTAGCTTTGACTCTCTCTCTTTGTAATTCCAGTTCCAGTTCGTACTTAAACTTTGTCACCTGGCTTCCCCAGATCTCGTGCGTCACATTTTCCGTCTCCCTGAAGCCCACCGATCGGTAGAGCCTGGCCGCCGCCTGCAACGTGTTCACTGTCCAGAGAAATACGGAAGAGTATCCCACCTCTTTACAGAAATGCAAAGCCTCTTCTACCAGCCTTCTTTTTCTGCAATCCAGATGCGCTCCTGCGCGCTGTGGCGCGGGGCAAATTGGGCCAGTGGTATGGTCCCATCCTTGCTCAGGAGCATAAAAAATGGCATGCAGATATCGTGATGTATCCGACATCACCCGGCAAGAAACGGTGACGGACGGAAACGGAATGGTCGAAAGGTGATTGCGGAGATTAGATTCGCATAAGAGACGAGTGCCCATAGTTTTAACTTCCCGGGCAGCGCCAGAGGTGCCCAATGCTCACTGCTGAGGGGAAGAATAGAGCGCAAAAGTTACTATCGCTGCCGGGGTTTATCGCAGGCATAGCTGCTATCGCTATTGGCTGTATATTTCTCCTTTTTGCGTTGCCGTCATTGGGCAGGCCGGGCGAGCTGGACTACGCCTTCTCTCAAGCGGCAGGTGGTTTTCTCATCATTCTGCTGGGGCTGGATGGGATCATAGCTTTTGCCTTGGCCTGGCCCGGCAGCAGAGCAAAGCAAGCGCTGTTTCTTCTGGGCGGCCTGTATGCCCTCTGCATCTTCGTGGCTTTGGCGATTTATCGGGAATGGGCGGCCTGCGCAGTAATCTTAATGATAGTCATGGTAACCGGGGCTGTTGTGCGCCACCGTAGAGATGCTGCCCGTAATCTTTTCCTCTTTGCCGGACTATTCGGCTTTCCCCTTACCCAGGCGGCCATAACCCTGCTGCCTTACGGCTGGAAGACCTGGTCCGTCTCGGGACCACTCTTTCTCTTCGCCGGTCTGGCTCTCTCCTTTTCCGGAGATTTCCGTCGCTTGCCTCTGCTCTCTGCCAGAGGCAGCCGAAGGTGGGGCTATTTCGTCTATGCTCTGGGTAGCATAGCATTGATTGCCCTGGCCATAGGCGCTCTAGCACATCTTCCCGGTCAGGCCGGTCCCGGAGAGGTCAGCACGTCCGCCAAATTCGAGCCGGGTATAAACGGCACGGCTCGGCAGGCGGAGCTGAATGACTGCGGCTGCAGCGGCAGATCTCTGCAAAATCCGCAGGATGCGATCTCTAAGAAGGGAAACAACCTGGAAGAGAGTGCTGAAGGCATTGCTGATAAAATGCCCGACGGCCAGCTCAGGGCAAAGATTCTCTCGCCTGGTGATGTGCGCACCTTCCCGCTAGGTGAAAATGTGCTCTTTTCCGTCACCTCATGCGGCAAAGTGCCGCAACACTACTTATGGCGATCCAGCCGGGACGGCATCATCGGCAGGAACGAATCATTCCAGATGAAGAACCTCAGCCTGGGATGGCATAATATCACCCTTACTGTTACCAATGCCACCGGCTCTTCGGACCAAGCTTATGTGGAAATAGGTATCGCAAAGCCCTGGGTTTGCAGCAAAGTCAGTCCCAGGCCGAAGTATTATCCCTTGGATACACCCTGTCAAGACATCTGGCCCAATGCGCCGGAGAAGTGCCAGCAGATGGAGGTCTGCCACCCCGACCTGGATTGGATTGTGGATGAAGCCATTGCTGCCTGCAATGATTCGAGCGGAGACCGAAAACGATGCCGTGGCCTGTACATCATCAACTCCTTCGGGCCAGAGGCCCGCTATATGCAGGGCTATGCGATCTTCAAGGCCTGCTGCTCCGGCTATCCGGAATGCACCCGCATTTGCAGTCCGAGCCTGGCAGGGACCTGCTCCTTCAAAGAGGGATTCAACGAAAATGTGGCCAATCTCTCATGCCGGCCGGAAGAGTGGGGGGTCTCAGCCTGGCGGTCGGACAGTAACATGAGCGAGAACAGCGCTGTGATGGGCATGTTTCCCACCCACGCCACGGTCAACATCTTGCAGACGGGAGTATGCATCGATTATGCGGCAGCAGTGACCACAATGCTGCGCAAAGCGGGCTATAACAAAAGCGAAGCCTTCAGCACCTACAGCACGGGATACGATCTGCCTCTGGTGGGAGAGCATCCCGGTCATGCCTACAATCTGGTGCTCTTGCCGGGCGATACAAAGTACCACATCGTCGACACCACCGGCAATGGAGACGGCATCAATTTGGGGGGCGTGCCGGGATACTTCCGCTTCACCGGCTGCTTTTTGGGGATGCCGTCGCAGATCCGGGTAATGGACTGGTGGGTAGGCTACTGCAGCAAGATTTCCCCCCAGAGCTACAATGATGCAGGCGATGCGACCACACCCGAAAAAGAGAAAATCTTTGGATGTACTTGATTTACGCTTTCCACTTAATCGTATTGCCCTTCATCTTTAATACCCCCTTCTTTTCCAGGGATCGGGCAATTTCTTCCGCAACCAGGCTGGCATCAATGCTTAAGACGGATCGGTCTCCGACATCCACAATGCAATTATCGGCAAATTCCTCAATGTCCATCTTTCCCTTCTCCGGTTGTTCAATCAGATGTTGTATCACCTTTGCCAGCGCCATTATCTTCAGGAATTCCTGCTGATAATCATGCCGAAACTCTTCGTCAATATCATGATAAAAGGGGGCAGAGGATTCATCAATGGAGATCTCATAAATTTTATTCATATCTACATCCATTCTCTCCCTCTGCAGTGGTTCATCGGGATCAAAATCATTGCGTTTAACATGAATGCTTATGACGGGATCATCAAAGCTGCTGCCTACCGGCATTCCGAGCGCTATATTGTTGAGATTCAGGATATCGTCTGAAAAACTCAATGCCAAAATATATTCAGCCATGGATTTGCCAATCTCTCCCGAGGTCATTTCAATCATCTCCTCAGGCGAATCTGCATGCAAATTGAACCGACTCCTAATCTCCCTCCAGTTAGGGTCCAGCTCACTTAGGAAATGATCTTGGAAGTCATCTTGAGTAGATGCCTTTTCCACAGCCGTTTTGGCAGCGGCCAGAAAGCGCTCATATTTGGGAGAGAACTCATCGTGTCCTTTCAGCTCGCTGAGCTTGCCCTGTAAGGAAACAGTGAAATCGGTCCTGGCCACAACCAGGGGCCTAACATCTACCTTGAATCCCGCATCCTTCAGATATCCTGCGATGATCTTTGCCTCATCCTCGCTGTATTCTCCTATCTTAAACATAATCGCAAGATATTGATCTTTGCATATGAGGCTTGCCGGTGATTTGTTCGTCTTCCTAAATAATCCGCCGTGACCTCAATCAGGTAGCTCTCAGGCAGGAACAGGTGCCGCCATATATTGAAGCATACTCTTTTCCATGGTAGCATCGAGAGCTATGCGCATCTCCTCCTTTTGCGCTTCCTCGAAGCTGCCGTTCTCCAACAGATCCTCCATCATGCCGCTGATGATGTCATCCATGACCTCCACCTTAAAGTAGAGTCTCTGCCGTTGTGTATAGTAGTAATTAATCTGTAGCTGCAGAACGGGATTTGCGGCAGCTTGCTCGTTAGCGAGGTTCGCCAGTTCATCATCTGCTTTTTTGGCTTTATCCTTGACCTTATTGTAAAGGCCAAACCAGGAGAGAATAACAGATGAGTCAAGCTTGGAGAGCTTGGGCATCATACGCCCAAACCTCTGGGAGAGCTTGATCAGATCCTCGTTAGCAGAGCGAATGGCATCCTGATGGCGGGCAATGTCGGAGCCGTATTTTGCAAATTCTGGGTTCTTAGACATCTATATCACCTTAAAGCGGAATTATTACAGAGCTGTCAATTACTCGATAGAATAACAAAGAATGCGGCAGATAATAAGGACAAGCCGTGCGGGGCGAAAGTGATTGAGAAAGATAGCAGGCTTTGGAAGTAGACACTTGTATTTGCAGGAATATTTGCAGGGGAAACGACATGATTAGCAGCAGTGGCGAAATCTCTCAGGTGCGCCGTCTCTGCCATCAGCTCTGCTTCGCCTCCTGCGTGGAAGAGAAGCGGCAGGGTCGTCATATTGAGCTTTTGCGCCTGCGGCCCCACTGGTCCGTTCTGAAAAAGGAGGAGCAAATTCAGAGGATCGACCGGGGTGAGAAAGTCCCTTTCGACATCTCTCTGCCCCTGCCCGCCAGGGACGAGCGCGAGGGCTCAAACGCGGGGGTGGGGCTCTTTTGGGAGCATTTCCAATGCCTGCAGTGCGGCAGGTGTTGCTATACACCGGGAGCCGGCCTATACCTGGAAGAAGAGGATTTTGAAAGAATTGCGAAGCGGTTGGGAAAGAAAAAGCTAAAAACCCTCTGCCGGTACGAAAAGACACTGCATGCCTGGGTGCTGAGGCAGCCCTGTCCGTTCTATGATAAGGACCAGAAGAGTTGCAGCATCTATGATATCAGGCCGCTTACCTGCACCAAATATCCACTTCATCCGCCTCTGCAAGAGATGCCCTACAACCTGGCAGTGGATGCCTTCTGCCCGGCAGCGCGCACTCTGGCCAAGGATACTCTGGGCTGGTGGATCATCTGCGAGAACAACTGGGCGGCAATATTTCAAAATTTGGACAGGGAAAAAAGCAGGACGCCTTGAATTCATGGTCGCCTGCATTAGCACGGCATCATGCCAGGCAAAGCATCTTTTTTAGCCATTCTACTCTATCAGATCGTCCTGATTCATTGAGGCTGTAATGGTCCGCTTCGTACCATTTAATGGACTTGGGATCGCTCCCTGCTTCATAATAATCCAGGAATTTCTCCTCAGAAAAAAAGACATCCTGAAGGCCGAATTGGAAGAACAAAGCGGTAGGTGCGGCATTCTTTATGTGGCGCAGTGGGTCTATCGGTCCCATGATCTTTTTATAATTTTCCAGCTCCTCTCCGGCGAGGGTGGGCATGTTCAGTTGGGCCACATCGGTGAAGCTACCTACACCAGCCATGAGCACGCCGGCTTTTATCCTTTTGTCCACTCCTAATAGTATCCCTCCAAATAGAGCGCCCATACTGTGGCCGACGTATGCTATCCGGTTCATGTCCACGCCGGGTTGCAAAGAGATCAGATCAACGGAGCGGCGCAGATCCATGGCAATCTCGATGAACCAGTCCCGTACATCCTGCGGCCGTCCGCTGGCTCTCCTGCCAAATTCAACTCCGTTGGCCCAGGGTGCATCAATGAGCAGGCAGATGGCTTCGGCCTTGGCCAGAGTTATCGCCTCATCCAAAAAGGAGGATCTGCTTCCCGGGCCGGGATGAACGAAGATGATTCCTGGAAATGGGCCCTCTCCCGCAGGTACAACCAGATAAGTTCTGATTCTTCCGCCTTTTGAACCGGCATAGCTGATATCGTGCACGTAGACGCCGCTCTTATATTCAATGCCGGCTTCTTCCTGGTTTAACGGAATCTTTTGGTTGCAGGAAAATGTCTCATCCAATCTTTTCACATCCACAAAATCAAAACATCTCTTTTTCGTTCATGTAATCTATTATTTCCGCAAAGCCGTCTCCGTATTGGGACTTGGCTACGTAATCGGAGATCTGCTTTAGCTCGGAGCCGGCGTTGCCCACCGAGGCGCGAAAGCCCGCTATCCGGTACATGGGCAGGTCGCTGTTGCTGTCACCGATGGCGGCAAACTCGGACAGCTCGATTTGCATGCGCTCAGCAATACGGCGTAGCCCCGTGCCCTTATCGACCCGCCGATCTTTGATATGCACGGCATAGGTGGTGTCGATCAGTTGCACGTTCAGGCCCAGCTCCCGGACCCGTCGTTCGGCTGCCGCTACATCGAAGTTGCGTTGCAGAGAAATATCGGTAAATCTGTAGCGGCCTGAGCTGTATCTCTTGAGGGGAAACTCGGCGGCCAGCTTTTGGAAGGCATCCTCACATATTTTCTTGTCCGCCAGGATCTCCGTCTCATCTTCCGAGTGGGATAGCACGCCTCCATTCTCGGCGATGAAAATGTGGGGAGTGCCCAGGAGAACGGAAACGGTTCTGGTAAAGCAGTGAGTGTTGCCTGTGCTCAGCACCACGGGCACCTTCAGACCTCGCAGCGCCTGCAGGGCTACAGGGCAGAGCACACGATTTTGGTCGCTCAGGGTGCCGTCGATGTCCACTGCCAGAGCGCGGATCATAGCCATGGCTTTAAGCCTTTCGGCGGTTGGATATTCATTGTGCCCTCTGCTTTTTCTTCGTTCATAAAGTGTCTGATGACTCCAGATTATTAACATAGCCATTTGGGACCTAAAAAAGGTTTCGTCATTCATTTTGGCAATGAATCTCTGGCTGGATGCAGTCGTCCGAAAGAAGGTTAAATGATTAAACTATTTATTCATGACCAATAGAAGCTCGCCATGGTCCGGGCGGTTTGCACAGCTCAATTGACGAGGCTGATCGAGATGAAAAATAAACAAATTTGCATTTCATTAATATTTTTGCTCCTCATATTATCTGCAGCAGGAGCATTTGCTGCACCGGTGAAAAATATCGAGAGCCAGCCAACTGAATCCTTAACGGAAGGAGGGGCGGACTACAGGGCCGTGACCTATCCGTGCTATTTCGAGGGATTTGTGCGGGATGCGGCAACGCGGGCCCCTATAAAAGGAGCGAGCGTAACCTTTGTCAAGGAGGATAAGAGCAAATCCTGGACGGCGACTACATCCAATAGTGGGCGCTACCGCCGGGAGCTTCCCGAAGGCAGGTACACCTACATCGCCACCCATTCCAATTATATCATGCAATCCAGCTCTTCCTCAGTCGAGGTGCGAGCGCCTTACACCAAAAGAGTTCCGGGCGCGGGGGGCATCTTTCGTGAGATCACCATCACTAACGAGAAATCCAAAGTAGTAAACATCAGCATGAAGGCCCGGCCAACTACTGTTCTGCTCGTCACCACGTCTCTCTTGAGCACGACGGAAGAGCTTGATGAAGCCGTTTCCCGCTATACTGAAGTTGTCAGCCGCAAGGACGCTCTTTCTGCCAGCTACATTGTGCTCGACTCCGAAGTGTGCCGGGCCACGTACGGGGCGCGGCTGGGCGATCCTGGCAGTTGGCAGGAGATTCGGGATGTGCTGCATATCATCACAGACGAAACCGGGCCGTGCTACATCATCCTCCTGGGCGGAACCGCAGTCGTGCCCATGCCCGACGTGGTCAATATGGGCAGCAGTCCCTGGTACCTGCCCGCGGATGGCTGGTACATTGACTTTGACGGCAATGGCGTCGTGGATGAAGGATTTGCCATCAGCCGCATGCCGGACATCGCTGCCGACTCTTCCGCCGTCGCCAGTGCCCTGCAGAGCGCCGGCGATATTCACGAGGCGGGAGGCTTTGGCATGATTCCTGAGATGCTTCTCTCCACGAGGTGCTGGGCGGCACCGCCTGCGGGGCTGGGCGACGCCTGCCGGGATGACGCGCCTACATGCGGGCGGTGCTACGCTACTCCGCCTTACGGGGTGTGCGAGGAATGCGAGCGGCGTTCTGAGATGTTCAATTTAATGTCTCGCAGCGACTATATCTTCATCATGGGGCACGGCAGTCCGGTGTCCTTCTCCACCAATGAACTGCTTCCCATTTTCGAGCTGGAAAATGTGGCGGATGTAGATCTGAGCGGTCATCCTCTTATCTCCGGCTGGGTCTCCTGCAACACCGGCCAGCTCTACGACAACCGCCCATCCTTTGCCACGGAATTCCTCCGAGCCGGGGCGGGAGCCTTTCTGGCCCGCACCACCGATCAGGGAACGCCTGCATTTTTTGCCGAGAAGTTCGAGCCCTACCTGAAGGGTGAAGGCCCCTCGGGCAGCTACCGTCTGGGCGATGCGCTCAATGAATTGATGAGGGAGGTCGTCCTGCGAAAAGGAGACGGCGAAAGGAGAATCACCATGCAGCTATGCATGTATGGAGATCCCACACTCAAGCGACTTCGGTTCGAGCTGCCTGCCATGGGCGCAGTGGCAGAAGCCAGGCCCGTCTCCCAAGGTGAACTCTGATGTTGATGGGAAAGAAATCCAAGCCAGAGTCGCCGGAGGAGATGACTCTGGTGCATCACGCCCTGGAAAGTCCCATCCGCAGGAATATGATCATCTTCATGAACCAGGGAGTTTTGAGCGTGCCGGAGATTGCGGCAGCCGTGGGCGAGAAGATGCTCGACTACCACCTGCACCGCCTGGAGCTGGCCGGGCTGATCGATCTGGCGGGGGAAAAGATTGTGCTCACCGAGGCGGGCGTGGCCTACGGCGGGCTGGTGAGGATGCAGAAGGAGAAGGGAGGGGCGGACAAGACCTGAAAAAATGCTTTTTTCCGAGGCGGAATATTTGCCGGTGCGGCTCTGTCCAGCTTTTTGCTTTTCGTTTTGGCCCAATCGATTCGTAAGATCGCAACCGTCCAATGAAACGACCTTGTACTGCGGCTCCTTCTTGTTGGCAAATTTTAAATTCTTGGAAGCTTTAAGTACGTCGACTAGCTAAAAGAAAAACCCGCAATCTTAGAATCGCTCCCGTGATTACTTGGCGACAAAGGAAGACTGAGTGGGAAAAAGAGGATTATGGCAGGACTAAACTGGCTTCATCTCTCTGATTGGCACCAGAGAGGAAGTGAATTCGATCGCCAAGTAGTGCAGAAAGCTCTGCTTAAAGACATTCGGGAAAGAGTTAAAATCAGTCCAGACCTGGAGAAAATTGACTTTGCAGTTTTTAGTGGCGACGTGGCTTTTGGCGGGAAACCAGAAGAATATCAGGCAGCAAAAGAGCAATTTTTCCAGCCGCTCTTGGACGCCTGTGGATTGGAGCCAAACCAGCTTTTCATTGTACCGGGAAATCATGACCTGGATAGGGATGAATTCAAACTCCTTCCTCGTGAGCTAACGAAGCCCTTAGCCACAGAGGCAGAGGTCCAGAATTGGCTGACAGATGATCGCAGAAGAGCTCGCCTCTTAGAGCCGTTTCGAGCATTCACAGCCTTCGTGAGACAATATACAGGGCAGACACAATCGGACTATGCCAATGTTCGAAAAATGCAAATCGGTGATAAAGAGATAGCGCTTCTTGGGCTCAACTCGGGCTGGATGTGCGGTCGCAATAAAGCTAAGATCGGCGATAAAGGATTTGTTATTGTGGGAGAGCCGCAGATTCACGGCATCCTTGATGAGATTGAAGATGCTGATTTGAAAATCGCTGTGCTTCATCATCCCTTCGATTGGCTGACTGAATTTGATTGTAACAGGATCGAAACTCGTCTGAAGCAAGGCTGCGATTTCATTTTGCGGGGCCATCAGCATAAGCCAAAGGTGGAAATAACTAGCGGCACATCTGGAGATTATTGTGTAATTATTCCTGCCGGGGCTTCTTACGAAAATCGAATGTCTGAAAATCCGTTTTATGTAAATTCATATAATTTCGTCCATCTGGATTTTGATGCAGGCAAGGGCACGGTATTTCTGCGTCGATGGAGCGATCCAAGAAACAAATGGGTGGAAGATATTGATTCTTGTGATGGCGGAGAACGCATAATTGGAATATTCAATTCTCTTTCGGAAGAAGCTCCTAAGCCCTCAAAAATAATACCTCATCAAATCCCGCTGCCCCCGCGTGACTTCAAAGGCCGGGAAGAAGAGATCAAGGACATCCTCTCCAACTTCGAAAAAGGAGCTACCATCACTGGTCTACGCGGCATGGGCGGAGTGGGCAAGACCGCCCTGGCCCTGGTCCTGGCTGATAAAATCAAGAGGCAATTTCCCGATGGCCAGATATTCGTAGACATGCGGGGAACAAGCAATAATCCAGAGTTGCCGCCTCTAACTCCCGCAGAGGCCATGGCCCAGGTCATCCGGGCCTACAATCCTGTTGATCGCCTGCCGGAAAACTCAAATGAACTGCGTGGTTTGTATCTCTCCATTCTGGCTGGCAAACGTGCTCTCTTGCTGCTGGACAATGCTGCCAGCGGCGAACAGGTAGAGCCTCTGCTGCCGCCAGCAGGCTGCGCCGTTCTCATCACATCGAGAATCAAATTTGCCTTGCCTGGTTTAGCGAAAAAAGATCTGGACATTTTGCCTTTGGATAAAGCGTGCGAGCTTCTTCTGGAAATTGCACCGCGCATTGGCAACCGGGCCGAGAGCCTGGCAAAAACATGTGGCTACCTTCCCCTCGCACTGCGCAATGCAGCCGGCGCTCTAGCTGAAAAGAAGGATCTGAGCGTTCCAGAGTATGCAAAACGCCTGAACGATAAGGTAGCGCTGCTTAAATTAGTAAAAGGCTCCTTCAGCCTCAGCTACGATCTGCTCACTCCCGGAAGAAAAAAGCAATGGCGGCGCTTATCCGTCTTTCCAGAAGATTTTGATCGCAATGCTGCAAC
This sequence comes from uncultured Methanotrichaceae archaeon, assembly GCA_964633785.1. GTDB lineage: Archaea > Halobacteriota > Methanosarcinia > Methanotrichales > Methanotrichaceae > Methanothrix. The sequence continues at coordinate 686 of CAZWHG010000010.1, read as the reverse complement.
TGCCGTCCTGAAGATGGCTCCTGATGCATCAGCTGATGCTCTGAGCGATTTGGTGCGCTGGAGCCTGGTGGAATTCACAGCAACACCTGATTTCGAGGATGGCCGATATAAACTTCATGATTTGGCGCGTCTTTTTGCAGAATCTTGCCTCGAACATGACGAACAGGCCGACGCCCAGCAGAAACATGCCATGTGTTACTCAAAGGTCCTTTCTCAAGCTGAAAAACTCTATCAAAAAGGTGGGACGAATGTCTTAGCAGGACTCAAGCTTTTCGATCGTGAATGGGCTAATATAAAAGTTGGGCAAGCCTGGATAAAGAATATAATTCCAGTCTCCGGCAAATTGAAAAAGAGTGATTTGAAATCAGTCCTGCAATTGGCCAGCTCTTATGCGAGCGATGGCGCCAACGTTTTGGATTTGCGCCTGCATCCACGGGATAAAATTGGCTGGAATGAAACGGGCTTAAAAGCATCAAAGATTACAGGGAATCGAAGCGCTGAAAGCGCACATTTGGGCAACCTGGGGCTGGCCTACTCCGACCTAGGCGAGGTTCGCAAGGCCATCGGATACCATGAACGGGCCCTGAAGATCATCCGCAAGATTGGTGACAGAAGGGGCGAAGAAGCAGTCCTGGGCAACCTGGGGCTGGCCTACGCCGGGCTGGGCGAGACGCGCAAGGCCATCG
>CAZWHG010000009.1:0-59936 GCA_964633785.1 uncultured Methanotrichaceae archaeon | reverse complement strand
TTTTTCATATGACAAGCCATAAAATTTAAAACTTTCGTTACAGAGCACTAGTGCCGCGAGACTGAAGTCAAACTGCATCGGGGTATCCGAATATAAGTGCACGACGCCCTTATCTTCGTCTTCTGCTCACTTCCCAGAAGAGAGCAAGATAAGCATCTGCTCTTTTGCTTTCAGGATTGGATTAGCAGGTGCGATCAAAAGGTTTTTCTACAATCCATAATCATTAAACAATATGGAGGGATTTCTATTTCTAAGAACACTATCAAATCCATCTGGGGAATGTTGCTTGCCTCGCTAATCTTAGCATTATTTCCCTGTGTGCAAGCACAAGCAGGAATCTGCCCCAACTACTATGGTCCAATTGAGCCCAATCCCATTGGGCAATTAGAATCTTGCCAAAATATGATGTCACCTGGAACCTATAATATCCAGTGGGCACATGGTCCGGAAAGCAATTGGGATTGGCAATATTTCGATACATTGGATATGCAGGCAAATACAAGGTACGTGCTAACGTATTCAATGGGTGGACTATCAATTGATGAATCTGAGGATTCGAGTTTAACGGGATATACGGTGATTTGCGGTAGAAACAAAGAGTCAGATGCTCTCGTTTTCTGCCTTGAGCCAGTTTAAATTTGAGGCAACGCGAACAAAGTCGGACGATGTCAAAAGGGAAGTTTCTTTAACGTATCAGCATTTGGATTGAGGGCGACAGGCTTAATATTTGTGGATACCTAAACTGCTGTCATGTTTCCCCAGGTTTTAGCCACTGTCGGAGGCTCAGGAACGCGTTTGTACCCGCTTACTCTAGACCAGCCCAAGCCGCTGGTGGAGCTATGCGACACCGCCATCATCGCCAATCTTTTCCGGGTATTGGCGAGTCAAGGCTGCAGACGGTTCATCCTGGGCAGCAAGGGTGCCAGCAACACCCTCAATCTGAGCAATTACTTCAAAGCAGGCGAGGGCTTCTTCAATCGCCTGGGCATCACCGACCACCAGGACTTCAGCTACCAGCCCCTCTATGACGATACGGGCAGCGCGGACTCCCTGCGCTATTGCATGAACTTCTACGACATCAACGATGACATGCTGGTGGTCTCGGGCGACAACCTGATCGACATTGATCTCGCAAAATTTGTCGAATTCCATAGAAAGCACAAGCCATTGCTCACCGTGGCGCTCAAAGAGTTGGGACCGGAGCAGAACATCTCCCCGTACGGCGTGGCCCGCGTGGACGATGATATGCGAATTTTGGGATTCGTAGAAAAGCCGAAAGCGGGAAGCGAGCCCAGCCGCATGATTAACACGGCCTTCTACCTCTTCTCGCCCCAGATTCGCGAGATTCTGGCCCAGATGGGAGACAAAGGCCGCGACATCGGCGGCGATCTGATCCCTTATCTAACGGAGAATGGCTATCCCGTTTACGGTTTTCCCATCACAGGCTACTGGATAGATATCGGCACTCCGGAGCGACTGCACCAGGCGGCCATGGACTGCCTCTCCGGAGCCGTCCGCCATTTCGACCGCAAGTACCACTACAAGCCCAATCAGTGGATTCATCCCAGCACATTGGCTCGAATCGAGCCCGCTCTCGCCTCCGGCGATATCCAGCTTGTGGGCAACGTCTCCATCGGCAGGAACTGTCACATCGAAAAGGGCGTGATCATCGAGAACTCTCATATCGGTCATACCAGTCTCATTGAACGCAATGTGGAGATTAAAGAGAGCATGATCATGAGCTTCGCCCATATCCAGCACATGGTTAATATACGGCGCACCATCATCGGCCGCCACACTACAATCGAGGAGCATAGCGTTTTAGGTGGGGAAAATGGTATTGGGGAGAACCTTATTGCCGTCATAGGCGAGAATGCGATTCTGCCGCCCGAATCGGTGGTATCCGCGGGTGTGAGGGTATCTCCGCTCAAACACAGCCATAGCATTCTGGCCACAGGCAGATTCGTAGAACTGGGAATTGATGAACGAAATATCTATTTTGCAGAAAAAAGTTCGATGAAACGCTAATTGCTAGTATGGTAACTAGTAGTAGCGCTCCCATGCCTCATCGATCTTTCTTATTTTATATTTGGCCCCGTTATCCAGCAGGTATCTGTTCAGGTCCTGAGCATCCTGGAAAAAGCGCTTATCTCTCAGGCTATTATAGATGTCTTCTGTGGTGAACCCCTTCAGCTCACCCTTGCCATAAACGATCCTCTCAATGGTATAATAGATGTCGTCAAACTTCCTCAAGGGATAAGTCCACTCTGCAAACTGCATCTCATGCCCTCCTCGTTTGGCTACAGGTTTTGAGCAAATAAGAACCTTTCGTTTTCTGTGAAGAAAAGATTATCAATAACGGAAATGAAAAAGTCATCTTCATGGACCCAATCGATCTTCATCATCTTGAAGGGCAAATCTGTACCTGCCACCTCTGCCCCCTCTTTGAAGGGAGAAAGCTTGCCGTACCGGGAAGCGGTCCCGCTCCTGCTGATATCATGCTGGTAGGAGAAGCACCTGGCAAAGAAGAGGACTTAACTGGAAAGCCATTCGTAGGCAGGGCGGGAAGACTGCTGGATGGAGCTTTAGAGCAAGCAGGTCTGGAGAGATCAAAGGTATTCATAACCAGTGTCATAAAATGCCGCCCCCCGCAAAATAGAAAGCCGAAAAAAACGGAGGTCGATCAATGTCGTCCTTATTTGCAGACCCAAATGGATATTCTCCATCCCAGAATCATCTGTCTGATGGGAAATACGGCCACACAGGCCGTCTTAGGCCGACAGGGCGTCGCAATGCTGCGCGGTCGGATCTTGCAGGACCGCTTTCTTGTCACCTATCATCCTGCCGCCGTCTTGAGAAATAGAAATCTCATGAATGATTTCGTCTCCGACCTCAGAATGTTGAATGCAAAGGAGCTTTAGACTTGTTTAGCCTTACCTACGATCTCTGGAAGGAGATCATTGAGGATATTGCTCTCGCCCATGAATCACTTTTTGCCGCCATGCACCGGGCGGCAGAAGAACTCCAGCTCTCCGCTTTTCTGATTGATGATTTGAAGAAGAAAAGAGAATTGACGATCGCAAACGATCCCTGGGAAATGCAGCTCACAATCGAATTTATCGAGGATGAAATTAATGGTTTCATAATCTTCCTCGCCGCGAAAGAGCCGCTGGAAATCTTAGAAGAGATCAAGGCGAATGTGGTATCCAGCCATGATTTTTCTCTGGAAGAGATCGAAGGCTTTGAGCTAGAACACGGCCTGGATACACAGGAAGAAATATTTATAGCGGTAGAGGAGCGCTACGGGGTTACGGCTGAGGTAAAAGAGAATGTTGTCATCTACGAACTGGTGATCTTTGACAGTCAGGACATTGATAATAGCCTATCCGGCGATCTGGCCGCGCAGGAGGATCACGAAAATTAAGATCGGATGAAACTTTTATATATTCCATATCAATATCGAGAACCATGGATCAAGGGAGGAGAAGCGAGCCTGCTGAGCTAGCTGCAGTTTTAATCCTGGGTCTCTTGTTGAGGTTATTTGCGGGGAGAGCCTCACTAACAGAAAAAGGAATTTTGCTGCCGGGATACGATGAGTATTACCATATGCGCAGAATTTTGTATACCGTAACCCATTTTCCCAATACGCTCTGGTTTGATTCTTACCTGAACTATCCCCGGGGACTGGAGATTACCTGGCCTCCTCTATTCGATCAGATCTCAGCTGCCTTCTGTGTGGCTTTGGGCCAGAATAGCAGAGCCGGAGTGGAGCTGGCGGCCGGCTTTGTACCTATGATCATCGGCATAATCGCCATAGTAGTTGTATATTACATAGTCAGAGAGCTGTTTGATCATAAAGTTGCACTCCTTGCAGCATTCATGACCACTCTGGCGCCATATTATCTTCTTTATACCATGTTTGCCGCCCTGGATCACCACTGCCTGGAGGTATTGTTCTCACTCATCGTACTCCTGTTCATGATCCTGGCCATCAGCCGAAAGGAGAAGAGATACCTCTACTCCATTGCTTGTGGTGTTGCTATGGCTGCCCTGGCATACACCTGGCAGGGTGCAGATATCTACCTGGCAATATTCCTGCTTTACGCATTCGTCCAGATGACATTGGACCTCAAAGAAGGCAAATCATCTAAAGAGACAGCGGCAATGCTCTTGGCAGCTTTTGCTATTGCTTTTATTCTGGTTCTGCCATTTGGGAATACAGCCTGGCTCTCTGCATCCTTCCATGGGATCGGAGCAATGATCATTGCCATTTGCATCATGTTCGCCCTTGCCCACATCACGGCCATGAGCAAATTATCCTGGAAGGTGTTTCCTCTGAGCATCCTGATGATTTCTGCCCTATTTGCCATGCTCTCAGTGCTTGGCGGCGGATTTTTCGGTGTGGGGGCACTTATTCAGTCGGGGGTGGAATATATATGGGGTGGAGAGATGATCGGAAAGATCGGCGAGGCCGAGCCGCTCATCTATGATGCAGAGACCTTTTCTCAGGTGGTTTTTTCAATGCTGGGATTGAATCTTCTCTTCTCTCTGGGTGGGATAGTCGCGTCCTTAACTTACATACGTCGCAGTACTGGTTTCAAAAGACAGGGCCAGACCCTGTTCTTGCTATGGATAGTAAGCACACTCATTCTCACCCTTGGGCAATCTCGGTTCCTTTACATCTCTACGATCTCCATGGGAATCTTGATAAGCATATTCTTATTTTTTTTATTGGATCTGGCTAACAAGAGGCATAAGGTCGAGGTGCAGGCACCGTCCGCTGGATTATCGAGATTATTGGCTGTGTTTTTATTCTTGCTTTTTGTCCTCCCCACCGCCTGGGATGCGGCCTCCTTTGCCAATGGGTCCCCCCCTGCCGTGAAGGGTGACTGGGAGGAGTCACTTTCCTGGCTAAAAGAAAACAGCAATACAACCAGCTTCTTTGAGGCACCTCAAGACGTAGCCGAGTACAGCGTCATGAGCTGGTGGGACTATGGCAACTGGGTCCTCTACTTGGCAGAGCGACCGGTAGTAGCCAACAATTTCCAGGCAGGAGTGGCGGATGCTGCCAAATTCTATCTATCGGAGAATGAAGTGGAAGCCACAGCCGTGCTGGACGCAAGGAGATCGAGATACATCCTTGTCGATAATAAATTGATCTACGGCAAACTTGCCGCTCTCACCACCTGGGCAGACGAGGATTTGAGCAGTTACATAAAAGCGGAAGACTATGGCTCGCAATATGCGGCCATACCGCTGGAAAGGCTCTATAATACCACATTAGGAAAGCTTTATCTATTCGATGGCGCGGGAACAGGTCACTTCCGTCTGATCTATGAATCGAAGACATTTCTGGGAATAAGCCCGGCCAAGAGCGAGGTCAAGATCTTCGAGTATGTTCCTGGGGCTTTGATAAAGGTTAGAGCCGGGCGGGACCAGAAAGTAGGCGCTCTGCTTAACATGACCTCCAATCAGAGAAGGGACTATATTTACATCAATGAGGGCACCATAAACGGTGACTCTTTTGAGATAAGAGTTCCTTACTCCACAGAGGGTGGGTATGGGTGCCACGCAATCAGCCCGTATTTGGTCTACTCCGGAAATGAAGCCGGTGCTAAGGTGAAAAATCTGGATGTGAGCGAAGAAGACGTAATGTTAGGCAGAACAATCGAGCTGACTATTTAGCCAAAAGAGCAGGGCACATACCCCCTCGCCCTTTTGATGGGCATGAATTTCGGTGGGTATGACGGCTCTGCAAAATCAGAAAATCACTTTTTTGATCCTAAAGGCCGAGCTTGGCATACTCCTTGGCCCAGTAGGTGATTATCATATCTGCGCCCGCCCTCTTGATGCAGGTCAGCGATTCCAGGAAGGCCGTCCTTTCATCCAGCCAGCCCTGCTTTGCCGCTGCCGCAATCATGGAATACTCGCCTGAGACCTGATAAGCGGCTGTAGGCATGGCAAACATGTCCTTGACCGCGCGTAGAACATCGAGGTAGGGCATGGCCGGCTTGACCATGACCATGTCTGCACCTTCTTCGATATCCAATTGTACCTCCCAGAGCGCCTCGGAAAAGTTTGCAGGATTCATCTGGTAGCCTTTCCGATCGCCCCAGGCAAAGGCTGATTCGGCCGCCTCGCGAAAAGGCCCGTAAAAGGTGGAAGCGTATTTGGCAGAATAGGAGAGGATGGATGTGTCTTTGTATCCGTCCAGGTCCAGAGCGGCGCGTATGGCCTGTACCATATGATCCATCATGCCGCTGGGAGCTACAATATCTGCGCCCGCCAGTGCGTGGCTCACAGCCGCTTCTCCTAATATCGGCAGTGTCTCATCATTTAGGATCTTCTCACCCCGGACAAGGCCGCAGTGCCCGTGGCTGGTGTACTCGCACAGGCACAAATCGGTTATCACTATCAGGCTGGTGGTCTCCTTGATGGCGGCTATCGCTTTCTGAATTATGCCCTGCGGATCGTAGGCAGCAGAGCCTATCTCATCCTTGAGTGCCGGCAGACCGAATAAGAGCACAGCTGGAATGCCTAAATCCTCCAGGGCTTGCGCCTCCGCCGTCACGCTCTCCAGGCTCTGCCGGAACTGGCCGGGCATAGCTTCAATTGCCCTCGGCACGGATATTCTCTCATCCACAAATATGGGCTGCACTAAATTATTGAGAGAGAGCTTGGTCTCCGCGACCATCTCTCTGATTCTTGGCGCTCTTAGCCGCCTCATTCTTCTCATCTATTTTTCCTCCAGCCGGAATAGTTCAATGATGGCATTGAGGACATCAGTGTCCCCAAGCTCTGCCGCCCGCTTGAGGGTCTTGGTAGGTTCGGAGAAGAGCTTGTTTACAATGGAATGACTCATGTCCTGCAGTACCTGCTGCTCGATCTCGCCCAGAGTATGCCTGGCTGAGAGCTTGTTCATGGCCCGCTTGACCTCTTGATCCTTAATAATCTCGGCTTTGGAGTACAGCCTGGCCAGCAGATCCTCTGCCTGTTTTCTCTTATATTTGGCCTTTAGTAGCTGCATCTCTTCGGCGATGATGGCCTCAACTCGATTTGCCTCCGCCATCCTCTGCTTCATGTTCTCGCTGCTGATATTCTTCAAGCTGTCAATGTTATGCAGCTGTACGCCTGGAATATCTGCCGCTGCCTCGTCCACGTCTCTGGGATTGGCAATATCTATTATGAGCAGCTTAGCATCTCTTCTTGCCATAGCCTTCTCGATGTCCTCTTTGAGAAGGATATAATGAGGCGCAGATGTGGCGCTGATGACTACATCTGCTGTTTTGAGACGATCTTTCATCTCTTCAAAGGGAATCGCGGCGCCGCCCAAGCACTCGGCCAGGCACTGGGCTGAGCTGTAGGTCCTGTTGGTGACCACCAGCGAGCCGATATCCTTGGACAAAAGCGCCCGGGATATCAACTCTCCCGTCTCCCCGGCGCCAATAACCAGAACTGACAATCCTTTTAAATCCCCCAGAATTTCCTGGGCCAGGTCAACGGCCGCAGATCCTACGGACACGGACCGCTCGTTGATTTGGGTCTCTTTTCGCACCCGCTTTCCGACTGCGATGGCTTTCTTGAAGGCGGTATCCAGCATCCATCCTGTTGTTCCCGCCTTAGCTGCCATCTGTACCAGCTCCTTCATCTGACCCAGGATCTGGTCCTCGCCAATGATCATGGATTCAAGCCCGGAGGCCAGGCGCAGGAGGTGAAGCAGAGACTCATCATGATCATGAAAATCGATTATGCGGGAAGAGATGCGTGCCTTCTTGGCCAGGTCGAAGAGTACCTTCTCGCCGCGTGCACTGACGACATAAATCTCGACGCGGTTGCAGGTTTTGAGTACAGCACACTCCTCAACCCTCTCTTGTGAGCCCACCCATTTGAGAAGGGTCTGTACATCTCCGTGCCAGGCCCGTTCAATCTCGTCAATGGAGGCCTTGCGGTGTGTCACCAGCATCGAGGCTATCTCGCTCATCGAGACAAACATGTGAGCGGGCTCTCATATAGGCCTTTTCATAGGAGACTTCGAGAAGCCTCCAAACCTCGTCGTCCGATAGTATATCCCAGATTATACGAGCTCTATCCTTTTGAGTGGCCACAATTTCTTTGTTCTCCTTCCTTATCTGAATGAGCAGCTGAGCCATGTCCTGATAGTTGCCGGTCAGCTCTTCTTCCAGGCGGAGGCGAAGGTATTTGGTAAGGCCCGGGATTTCCGTTGAGATGGCAATAGCAATAGAGCCTCTTTGCAGAATGGATGGAACTACCACATCTCCGACGCCCTCCACTTTGTTCACGAGAATTTTGGAATCCCGCGCCTCCTCTTCAACGGCGCGATTTAATTTTGAGTCGCTGGTGGCAGGTATTACGATGAATGCGCCCTGCAGATATTTGCCAAAATCATAGGATAGATCGCACACCACCAGTTCAACCTGCCTTTGCGAGTCCTTAGCCAGCTTCTGGAGGCCGGGGGAGAAATCGCGGGAAAAGACTCTCACTGGTCCGTATTGGGAAAATAGCCTGGCTTTGCGCTCACCAACGGCTCCTCCACCAAAAATCACCACAAGTCGCGTCGTGAGGTCCAGAAAAAGGGGCAATCGCGGCCCTGGTGATTTGATATCTCTTTGTCTTGCCATTTCTCGCCTCACTTAAATCCTGGCACTGGTCTTCTTGTACTCGAAATCACTAAATAGCACCCTATAATCTCTTATGCCCGATCTTTGTGATAGCCGATCTGCGATCATCAGGCAGTCATCCCGGCTTTTTGAGTGTACCATGGTGTAAAGATTATACGGCCAGTCCTCAGATGTCGCTCTCTCGTAGCAGTGGGTGACCTCATCGACTGAAGCAAAAAGCACGCCAGTACTTTCTACATCTTCGGGAGCCGCTTTCCAGGCAATCATGGCATTAGCCACAATTCCCAGAGCCCTATGACCAATAGTGGCAGCAAAGCGTCGAATTATGCCTGCATCTTGCAGGGAGCGCAGGCGCTTTATGACCTCCTCCTCGGATATGCCAACCAGATCACCTAAGACTTGATAGGGCCGCGATGTAAGCTGCACTCCGTCCTGGGCAATCTTGAGAAGATCAAGATCCGTTTGATCCATCAAAGCCACCCCCATGGGTCCTGGAAGGGATAGCGATCTATGCCGCCTCCGGGAATTTGGCGCGGCACATCGGCAGGATTGCCGTAGACGGGATGGTCGCTCCAGTAGTTGCCGCCGGCCGCCGGCCCGCCGTCCCACTGGTTTTTCCCGTTATCGGCCGCATTCTGGATACCATTTTTCGCGAAGACGTTGTGGTAGAGCAAAAATTCCATGCAGTCCACTAAATTGGCGCCAACTACCTGATTGTCATAGATGTTATTCTCGGAGATGTTGCCGCCCTTAGAGTTGCTCATGCGCAGGCCAAAACGGCTATTCTTACCCAGGATATTTCCCGTGAGTAACAGATTGCGAGAGGATTGGACATAGATTCCCTGGCCGTTTCTCAGAGCGATGTTTTTCTGGATATCGGCATAAGCTAACTGCTGCAGCGAAAAGCCTTCAAATTTGTTCTCGCTGGCATTATTTGCCCGCAGGTAGCAGGAGTTGCTGCCTGTAAGGGATATGCCTCGTCCATTGGAATTTGCAGCATTTCCCATAAGAGTGCAATTATGGGATTTGATGAGTTGCAGCCCATCCTCCTGGTTTTCATTCGCGCTGCAATTTTGAATCCTGCATTGCCGGGATCCATGAAGAGCTATGCCAATCTTGCAGGACTGCATTTCGCACCCCAATAAGCTCAGACCTGGTGCATCGTCGGCACGAAAGCCCTCGGCAGAGCAATTGCGAGCCTGGTTGTAGGCAAACTGGCACCAGGAAGACGCTTCGGTCCCAAACCCAATCAGGCAATCTCTGGCCTGGCTATGAGATATGGTGCAGGCTAGGCTGTCTTGAATGAGATAACCCGTTTCAGCCCATTTGATGCTGCTGTTTTGGATATTGCATTTAGTGGAATTGACCAGCAACACGCCCGTGCTGCTGTTCTTTAGAGTTAGGTTGGAGGCGCTAATGTTTTTGCAGGATACAAGCCCCAAAAAGCCACAGTCCACTGGGACCATGAGATCAGCTTTTGCTATCAGATAGCAGGTCGGCTTATTGTCTACAAGATTGCTCTGGTCGATATCCTGCAAAAAAAAACCCAGGTTTGGTGACCCTGATTGGCCCTGGCCGGCATCAATGCGCAAATTGTAAGAGTTTTCCATAAGGACGTTTGACCTTAGCATATTTTTGGTGCAGCCACGCAAAGATATTCCATAGATATTGCGGTATGCCTGGTTGGAGATAAGAGAGTTTTCCGCACAGCCCTGAAGAAGGATGCCGTTGCCGTTTTCAGAAAGATTATTGCCAACCAGGAGGTTTTGGTGGGCTCCATCTGCAAATATTCCAGCTCGCTCGTTCCTCTCGCAGATGTTGCCGGAGACGTTGCAGCTTTGCGATCCCCTCAGGCTTATGCCGACTTTACCGCCCTTTATGTAGTTATTTGTCAGATTACTGCTGCGAGTGTCGACAACATCAAGGGCGCTCACATGGCCACCGGAAAAATTGTTATCTGAAACAATGTTTCTGTAAGAACGGGTAAGCACCACTCCGAATCCATTTCCAGAAAATGTGTTATTGGTAACACTACTTTCTTTGGAATCTTCTATTAGTATGCCCTGGAATGCAGATATTTGGCAGCCTGATATCATGCCACCCCAGGTGCCGTTGATTCTAATGGCGGTGCTGCCCGATATGGCGCTTTGTAAAACCTCACTATTCGCTCCGAATATTTCTATACCCTGGGGCGACTCGATCCGGCAATCCCTTATGGAATTATTCACACCTGTAACTTTGACGGCCGTCGCGATGCTGGCTATGGTGCAACCTACAATTTGATTGTGTGGTGAGGCGAGGCTGACTGCAGGGTCTTTTCCATCGGCCTTTATGGTAATGTCGGATATCCTACAGCCGGATCCTGTTATTGCTAATGATCCATCTACTATTACCTGGCCTCTTCCGGAGATGTTCAGGCTCTTGTCCACAATTGCTCCCGCATAATTTCCTGGCTTGATCTGAATCGTATCTCCATCGCTTGCCAGTAAGACGGCGGACAAGAGCGTTTCAGCATCTCCTGATTCGCCCTGATCGACAATCAGTGTCTTGGCCTGGCAGGAAGCGACGAAAATCAAGAGAAGGAGGGCAATGCATTGTTTCATCTTTTCTGCTTTATGCATTTACAGGCTATTAAATCTATGGCGATCGAAACCCCGTTCTCTATTAAAATCTCAATATTTTTCTAAATTGGTAGAAAGATAGAAATATGCAAATCCAATATTCTTATTTTAAGCAGGAAGGGATTCTCATGGCAGGATTTCGCATACTCATTATCGAAGATGATCCGGAACATGCCGAACTGATTAGAATGGGCTTCAGAAGGCATGATGAATTCTTCTTAGACTTTGCAGCCTCTGGTGAAGAAGGGCTGAAGATGATCGCAGTCACCGCTTATGACCTGATCTCCGTGGACCTGGTATTGCCCGGCATTGGAGGCCTGGATGTGCTGGTGAGGATCAGAAAGCTTGATCAGGACATTCCCGTGGTCATGGTTTCCGGCCATGGCACTACAGAGATGGCAGTGGTTGCCTTTGAGAACAGAGCCACCAAATATGTGGTCAAGAGTCTGGAAAGCTTCAAGAGCCTGCCTTATGTCTTCGAGAACCTTATTCAAGAGGCCAGATTCAGAAGTAACGAAAGAGCAATGCGCGGGCAGATCGAGCGATCGGAGAGAATTCATCGAAATATTGTGGAGAACGCCCTGGCAGGTATTTACATTTTGCAGGATGGAGGCTTTCGGCTTGCCAATCCAAAACTGGGCGAGATATTCGGCTGCTCAGAGCAGAGCCTGCTTGGCCTGCCCTTCTGGCAGCTCGTGAAGCCCGATGATATGCAGTGCGTGAGCCGCCTGCAGCACGATTTTCCGTCCGATATACCCGTTTATGAGTCGAAGGTGCAGCGCAAAGATGGAACTTGCCGCTGGATTGAGTTTAGGACCGTTCCCATTGAGTACGAAGGCAAAAGAGCAATCTTGGGAAATCTTCTGGACATAACGGCAAGAAAAGAGCTGGAGATTGGAATAATGCAAGCAAACCGGGAACTTACTGCCCTTGACGGCATAATGCAGACCTGTTTGCCCTCATCGGATGATCTGGATAAGAAGCTGACCAATGCCCTGGCTCATCTCATAACCGGCATGGGTGGCGCACAGGTCGGGGGAATATTTCTCCGGGAAGAGAGCGGTCTGGTGCTGCGGGCGCTGCATGGATCAGTGGAGGACCTGATCGAATTTATTAATGGAATGGAATTAGGGATCCTTCTAGCCCTGCCCCGTGTCCACGAATGCCAGTTGTGTCCGGACCGGAAATGGATGTCAGCGCCCATAGTATGCGCCGGCGAGGCAAAGGGAGTCGTGGTCGTTGCCTGTACGGATGAAAATGGCAATTATTGCTTCAACTTTCTGGAAAAGGCATCCGGGCGCATCGGCTATCTCCTGGATGTATGCAGCCAAAATAAAATAGTGCTTCCCTCAGAGGAGCCGCTGGCCCAGATCAAAACCAGTTATGCACCGGGCTAGATATATCACAGAAATTATTTATCCTCCAAAAAAATCATTCAGCCAGTCCACCTGGCCTGCAGGAAGCTCAAGCTTTCCCTGGATTATTCTTGTCACCAGTTCTGCCACTTCTTGGGGGCTCTTTTCCGTGGTATCAATCTCGTCAACCCGGCCGCAGCGCTCTGCCGCTTCAATTAAAATGACATCAAGCGCTTCCGCCTCCAGGTTTTCCTGGATTTTAGAGGAAGAGTAGCCCCGTGCCTCGAGCCGCGACTTGAGGGCAGAGGGTGCCAGCCGCAAGACAATGGCCCAGTTTGCGAAGTGATGAGAGAAATGGCCTTCCAGGATAGAGATCTCATCGCAATCCTGCTTTGCCAGATGGTCTGCCAGGGCATCCATATCTGCTTCCAAGCAGCCCCTATCTGGATCTTTGCCGAAATTCATGCCCCCTTTCACAAGGGCATTTATGTCGATGATCCGGTAGGGCAAGAGGGCGGCAATGGTAGTCTTTCCCGTGCCGGGTGTGCCGGTCAACGCTATTTGCATATTTCCTTGAAAGCGGAAAGGAAGCGGTCGTTCTCGGAAGGCGTTCCAACTGTCACGCGGGCATGATGCTCGCCCGCTCCCCAAAAGGAGCGGCAATCCCGAATGATGATGCCTCTGGCCAGAAATCTCTCCACATATTCATGGGAGACCGGCTCTGTCTCCAGATAAAGGAAGTTGGCCTGGGAGGGGTGCGCGTTTATCACCTTTTGAAGCCGCTGCCGCTCAGATATTACCTTTTCCACTGACCCTCGCATGAAAGGCAGGTCGGACAGCGCAGCTGCACCCGCCGCAACTGTTGCACAGCTAATGCCATAGAAGGGGGGCGCAGCTCTTCTGTATTGATCGGCTATCCACTGGGGCGCTATGGCATAGCCCAGACGCATGCCTGCCAGGCCGAAGGCTTTGGACAATGTGCGGCCCACAATCAGGTTGTCGTACTGCTCTACCAGTCGAATGAGGCTTTTATCGGCAAATTCCACATAAGCCTCATCCAGGAACACGATGCCCTTCGTGCTCTCCAACAGAGCGCGAACTTCCTCTTCGCTCGTCACATTGCCGGTGGGATTGTTAGGTGAGCAGAGAAAGGCCATCTTTGTGTCGGGCGGTATATCGCCTGTTATCTCAAAATGCGGCCCGCGAGGCGAAAGGATGGGCGCGGCTCCGGCGGTGATGGTCAGTATCTCGTAGTAGCTGAAGGTAGGAATGGGAATGAATGTCCGATCGCCCTTTTCCAAGAAGAGGCGGGTCAGGGTGTCCATAACACCGTCCATGCCCGCTCCGATGATTATCATCTCTTCGGGAAAGCCGGTATAGGCGGCGATGCATGCGATCAGCTCCTCTGGTTCAGGGTACCTCTCCGGAGAGATGCTGGCTAAAGCCGCCGCTACCTTGGGGCTGGGGCCATAGGGATTCTCGTTGCTGCCCAGCTTCACAATCGTTTCCGGCTTCAGGCCATATTTTCGGGAGATCTCGCCAAAGCCTTTGCCGGCTACATAGGGCTTGAGCTGACCCAAGACCGGGCGGAGCTTTGCTTGCCGCCATGAATCAGAGTGACTCTCCAATCACGCTCACCACTTTATCGATCTCATCTTTTCCGACTACCAGAGGCGGTATGAAGCGCAGGGTGTGCTCGCCCGTGCTGTTGATCAGTACTCCCTTTTGCAGAGCCTTTTCCACCAGGGCTTTGCAGTCCGTATCTAAGTCCAGGCCAACCAACAAACCCAGGCCGCGAATCTCCCGGGGCGCAAGCTTTGCCAGTTGACTCTTGAGATATGCACCCATCTCCTCGGACCTTTGCACCAGCTTCTCGTCCTTTATAACCTGGATGGTGGCCAGTGCTGCAGCGCAGATGAGCGGCCCTCCGGCGAAGGTGGAGCCATGGTCGCCCTTTTGGAAAGCTTCCGCGGCGGGGCCCGCGGCCAGCATGGCGCCGATGGGCAGGCCTCCAGCCATGGCTTTGGCCAGAGTCATAATGTCCGGCACAACTGAGAAGTGATCTTTGCCAAACCATTTTCCCGTACGTCCAAAACCGGTCTGCACCTCATCGAATATGAGCAGCGCTCCCTTATCATCGCAAATCTGGCGCGCAGCGCGCAGATACTCTGCATCGGCCACGTAGACTCCGGCTTCTCCCTGCACCGGCTCCAGGATGACGGCGCCTGTTTCGGCCGTCACGGCGGTTTTGAGTGACTCAATATTGTTAAAGGGAACGAATGTCGCTTCATTCAAAGGCCGGAAAGGCTCGCGGTAGATGGATTTGTAGGTGGTGCCCAAAGCCCCCAGGGTGCGGCCGTGAAAGGCGCGCTCGGCGGCTACGATCTTCGATTTGCCTGTCGCGCGGCGGGTTAGTTTCAGGGCCGCCTCCACGCTCTCTGCGCCGGAGTTGCAAAAGTACGCCCTCTTCATGCCCGTGATAGCCGTCAGCTCCTCCGCCAAAAGCACCTGATTCTCTGTGTAGTAGAGGTTGGAGGTGTGGATTAGCGTCTCAGCCTGCCTGGCTATGGCCTGGGCTACAGCCGGGTGGCAGTGGCCCACGTTGTTCACGGCGATACCGGCCACAAAATCCAGATACTCCTTTCCTTCCGAGTCCCACACGCTGGCTTTGCTGCCGCGCACGAGTACTACATCCTGGCGGGCGTAGGTCTGGATTATGGCCTCTGATTCTCTGGCTTTCAGATCAGTTTTGTCGGTCATAGATACTGCTTCTGCTTCCATTACAAGAGACTGTTTTAACTTCATTCACAGCACACTCATATAAACTGCCTGGTTCTCACTCAATTAGTGCCAGACTAAAAAAGGTTTCGCGAAAATGATACTGCGAACTTCGTTCCTTCCGGATTGGTTGCTGTTTCTTTCCGGACAGATCTTCTCAGGTCGGTGAATAAGGAGCTTGCCGTCCCATTCCCTAATATCTTCTTCGTTCCTGCTACTTCATTCTTGGATACTTGGTAAAGGGCTAGCTATTCGTCTTGTTTGTGACAGCAATGATGTTTCTTTTTCAGGAACCAACAAAGAGCCAGCAAGCCAATCACGAATAGCTTTATTTTTATAATCTTCTTTATAAGTTTTAACATGGTCTATTTCACCAGAGCTATATGTGTGTTAAAACTATAAAACTGTGACCTTTGGTACTTGAGCGAGAGCAATTTCAAAGCTTGCTCAATTCACCGGCAAAACTGCCCTTAATTTTAGCCCAGGACTCTTCTTGGGAGAAGATCGCAGAGCATGAAAAAAGATCTTAAGTACATCTTGTGAATGTATCTTCTGCTCGCAATCTCCTGGGCTGGCTCCTCACCTCCATCTACAGCCGCTGCTACAGAAAAACCAAGAGCATCCCTACTGTCTTGTCCTACGCTTTCCCCTTCGCTCTAAATGCTCTTCGCGAACCTCAGGCTCATCTGTATCTGCCGGTTCACATCGCGACTGGTGATCTCCATGTGTCCGGGATACATGGTTTGCACATCCAATTTGGTCAGCCGTTCAATGGACTTGACAAGCTCGGGCGTATCGCCTCCATACATATCCGTTCGGCCGATGTTCCCGTCCGGAAAGACGGTGTCTCCGGAGAAGAGCACCTTTTCCGTCTCCTCGTAGAGACAGAGGCTGCCCAGGGAGTGGCCAGGGGTCTCCATGACCCGCAGCTTCCACTCGCCAATATCCAGGATCATGCCCTCCTTAAGGGGCTCATCCACCTTATAATTCGGGGCTTGCTGGCCGAAGAGATAGGCGACAGATGCCAGGTCGTCGCCCACTGCGCCCACTTCCCTCTCGCTTAAGAGGAGCCGCGCACCGGTTGCCTCCTGGAGCGCCGGAGCCGCGCCGGAGTGATCGTGGTGGCAGTGAGTAAGAACGATCATATCTATCTTGCTGGGATCGATAAATTTCTTGATATTTTTGAGGGTCGGGCCAGCCATCATGCCTGCATCCACCAAAATGGGCTTTTTGTCCAGAATCAGGTAGACATTGCCATCAAAGGCCGCACCGCTAACCTTATGCACTTCAACCATGAGATAATCACTTTAGCTCTTACAATATATTAGTTGGTATCAAATGACTCTGATGCAAGAGGCTAAAGAAGGCCGCGTGCCCGCTGAGATAGAGGCCGTGGCCAGGCGCGAGGGAATGGAGCCGGCAAAGCTGGCCGCTCTGGTGGCAGCAGGAAGGGTCGTCATACCCAGAAACATCCGCCGCGTGAGGATGCGGCCCACCGGTGTGGGCGAGCAGCTCACCACCAAGGTGAATGTGAATGTGGGCACATCGCAAAACCTGGACTCTCCACAAAGCGAAGTGGAAAAAGCGCTAGCGGCAGCGGCGGCGGGAGCAGACGCCGTGATGGACCTGTCCACGGGCGGGGATCTGGATGCAGTGCGGCGCATGATATTGGATGCGGTCAGCGTTCCCGTAGGCAGCGTTCCCCTCTACAATGCCGCCGTCAAAAAGGATCTGACAAGCCAGGGCATGTTCAACGCCCTGGAGAAGCATGCCAAAGACGGCGTAGACTTCGTCACAGTGCACGTGGGCGTGAATAAGAATTCTCTGGAGAGGCTTCGCCTCGATCCGCGCGTCCTGGGGGTGGTCAGCCGGGGCGGTTCTCTGACCATGAAGTACATCAGCGAGACGGGCGAGGACAATCCCTACTACTCTGAGTACGACTATCTTCTGGAAATGGCTAAGGAGTACGATCTGACACTCTCTCTGGGCGACGGCCTTCGGCCAGGCTGCATTGAGGATGCCTCCGACCGCGCTAAGTATATGGAGTTCATCATGCTGGGCGAGCTGGTGAAGAGAGCTCGGGCCGCAGGCGTGCAGGCCATGGTGGAGGGGCCGGGACATGTGCCCGCCGATGAGATCGAAACCAGCGTTAAGGCCATGAAGCATCTGACGGACGGTGCGCCTCTCTATTTGTTGGGCCCGCTGGTCACAGACATTGCGCCCGGCTACGACCACATCACCGCCGCCATGGGCGGAGTGATTGCCGGAATGGCGGGAGCGGACTTTCTCTGCGCCACCACACCCTCCGAACACCTGGACCTGCCTACCATTGAGGATGTGATCGAGGGCACCTATGTCACCCGCGTAGCTGCGCATGCCGCGGACCTCACCCGTCCCGGCGTGCGGGAGAAGGCCAGGGCTATGGACCTGCAAATGGCCCGTGCCCGCGCCGAGCTGAACTGGGAAGGACAGTTTCAGGCGGCCATAAATCCGGCACGAGCAAAGCAGATCAGGCACAGGCGAGGTGTGGAGACGGACACCTGCACCATGTGCTCGGAACTGTGCGCTATCCGGCTTTCCAAAGAGGCTATGGGGAAGGGAATTGGACGCAAGTAATCGTTCTTTGTAAATTTTTTTGATATAGAAAATAATTATATAGTCATCATACAACAGGTTATCTTGAGCGTCGCACAGGACGCACCCGCGAGGTTGATCTGTCATGAGTTCGATATTTGGAGAGTTTCTGACTTTCCCCCAAGAGAAGGGTCCAGAGGTGCAACTCCGAGTCTATGGTGATGAGTTCTATTCCCGATACGAGAATATGGACGGCTATTCCGTGGTTTACGACCAGGACCATGGACTGTACTGCTATGCCTTCCTGATCTCGGGAGAGTTCGTCTCCAGTGGTGTGGATTCATCCCTTTGTCCGCCCGATCGGGTCCGCCGCCATTTCAAGGAATCCGAAGAAGTTAGAAATCGCAAGTTCGAAGCAAGATATGCCAGGATGAACCCCCCGGCATCCGCCTTCAAGCCCAGCCTGAATCTCCGCACCTTCGGGGCGGAAAAAGGACTGTTGGAAGGAAGGCGGGTGAGTGAGGGCGAGATTAAGGGTCTGACCGTGCTGGTCCAGTTCACGGATGTGAAAAGCACCGTCACAAGGGAGGACGTAAACGCCCTGCTCAATGGCCAGGGCTACCATGAGAACGGCAACTTCTGCTCTGTGCAAGAGTATTTCCGTCTCATGTCCAACGGCATGCTGAACTACGTCAACGAGGTCGTCGGGCCCATAACCTTAAGCCGCAATCGTCAATACTATACGGAAAACCTGCTCGTAAAGGAGGCCCTCGACCTGGCCGTAAAAGGTGGCCTGGAGCTGGAGAAGTTCGATTCTCAGGGGGTGGGAATAGTAGATGCTATGAGCTTTTTATATGCCGGCCAAACGCTATATTTGGGAGAGCTGTGGCCACATAATCACATCATAGACCTCAAGTACAGAAATATGAAGACCTACTTTTATATGCTCTCCAGCATGGGCCGAAGCAAAGAGGACCTCTCAATTGGAACCTTCTGCCATGAAAGCGGCCACATGCTCTGCCGCTGGCCGGATCTCTACGATTACGGCAACCGAGACGGTGACTTTGAGAAGAGCGCTGGCCTTGGCTACTTCTGCCTCATGAGCGCCGGTAATCATAACGACGATGGAAGAACGCCTTCGTCTGTATGCGTTTTCCTGCGTAACCTCGTAGGATGGTGCGATAAAATGGTTCGCCTTAGCAGGCCCGGCCAGTATCAGGCAGATCACGGGGATTACGGCACAGCCATGATCTATGAGACCGGTAAGATAAATGAATACTTCCTGGTAGAAAACCGCTCCAAGATAGGTCTAGATGCCTCCATTCCCGCCAGTGGCCTGGCCGTCTATCACTGTGACACTTTAGGTTCAAATGAATGGCAGGGCGGTTCTGCCACCAAACACTACCAGTGCGGTCTCCTGCAAGCAGACGGCAGCTTGGATCTGGAAACCAACCGCAGCATGGGTGACGAAAAAGATCTCTTCGGCAAGATGGTGGGAATTGCCCTCAGCCACGCCACGAGACCTTCCACTATCTTATGGGACGGATCGGATTCGGGCCTGATGATTTCAAATATCAGCGAGCCTGGCCATATTATGACATTCGTCATAGGGCAAGAAATGACCGATCACGTGGCTAGAGGATCAACGATATCCGGCGAGATTATCCCGGACAATAATACAACGGGCCTTGACAGTACTATTTTGCTAGACCAGGAGGGAAAGGTGAAGCAGATGGTGGTGGTAGTGGATATAAGCCACAAAAACATCTCTAATCTGAGAGTAGAACTTACATCTCCCGGCGGCAAGAGAGCTATTCTGCATAACCGCACCGGCATCGGCAAGAAGGATCTGTTGATGAGTTATGATTCCAAATCAAAAGCCTCTCTAGTTCCTCTTCTCGGTCAATCCATAAAGGGCAAATGGACCCTCAAGATAAGAGATTTGGCGAGAAGGGATACAGGCAAGTTGAACAAATGGAGCCTTGAGATCACTTGCTGAAGATATCTGTATCCGATCTTTACGAAAAATTATATTTTTTTTTAATTTTATCTACATTTTTGTAGCTATTTAATAATCGAATTTCATAACATATGGGTTTCCATGAGATTCAGATGAGACTCAGAAGAGACTTAAAGCTAAATAATATATGGCTAAATCAGCAACAAATGAGGTGTAATAATTGAGATTTAATTGTTTATGCTTATGTCTTACGACCCTGCTTCTACTTGTAGGAGCAGCAAGCGCAATAGGTGCGCAGGACTTTTCCATGCAGCAGTCCATTAGCCTGACCGGTGGAGCTTTTAGCGAAGACTACGTTAACAGCCTTTTCGGTATCGGTGGCACGGGCACGGAATTGAGCGTCCCGTGGTTTGGCCCGCAGTTTGAGAACACCAGCAGTGCATCTTCCTTCTTATCCGAGTTTTATATCAATACCAGCGTGCCCGTGATAGGCTTTAACCCGGTGAAGATTGATGTCACACATAAGATGCCCTCCCGGATCTATTTGGGCAGTGGCCGGGATGTTACCTATACCCAGTATCAGTCGGCATTAGCTGCGGCAAGAGGCAATGAACTGTGGATTCAGAAGGGTCTGGATTGGTCCGCGTACGCCATAGTCCCGGCAGGAACAGGCATGCAATTAATCGCCTTTGCTCCCGCGGGCGGACAGGCAGATTACTATGAAATCGTTCAGACGGATGCTCTGAACATAACCAGCAAACGGGTTAATTTTTACGCAGGTTACAACAGCCTCAACTTCATGGCGGATAAAGTGGGCAGGCACATTCTGCTCTTCGTGCAGAGCAACCAGCCCAGCAACTCCATCATCGTAGATGTGATCAGCCAGGCGCCACCAGCCAGCCAGGTTTCGGCTGCCGGCCAGATGCCGCCCTCATCTAATATGCCACCCGTCTCCAACCAGCCCTATGCAGCCCAGACCATGACAAGCGGCCTGGGCCAGACCACCACCAGCACATCGACCTCTTACCAGACATACGGCACATCCTATCCGCCACAGATGGCTGTAGGCGGGGACACGCCTGTAACGATTCAAACGACAATGAAAGGATACGATGTCTACGTTGACGGCGTCATGGTGGGCAAAGAGGGCAGCAACGGTGATGCACTGGATGGAGTCTTCAGATTCTCCGTTGTCGGCGGCATGGCACACACCATTCGCATCTTTGACGGCGTAAATAATTTCGAGAAGACTGTGAACTTCCCGAGGGGTGTAGCCAAGATTATCAATGTGCCAGCGGCTACGACTGTTTACACCACCGCCATTCCTTACTAGCGGCAACTCTCTCAACCAAGAGAACCTGTAACCGGGTTCTCAAATATTTTTATGTACTTTTAAAAGCAAACTTCATATGAAAGCAAACCAGTTATACTTAGGAATGAATCCTCCTTGGATATTGATTTAGCGGGGCGATTAGTTTGAGAAAAGATGAATTCTTGCAGCAGTTCGAAGGCATCGTGCTCCCGGAGGCGTTTGATCAACATCTTCTGGATCACGCAGCAGAGATGTTCGGGAAATGGGGCAAAAGCGCTCATATGAACGAGAAAGAGCATCTATTCGAGGCCTATGGTCTGGCATCCAAACCGGACGATGATCCGGAGGAGGAAACGCAGAAAATCGCTCTGCGTTTTGTCTGCACCCGTATGATGGAGGCCAATTTCAGTCGAAAGGATGCCGCAGACCTAATCCGTAATTTTAATAATATCAAATATCCAGGCTACGAGTGGGTGGAGTAGGGCAATCGTAACATGAATGGCCGGGATTTCAGGGCCTATTAATTCTTGTCCGCTTGGCGCATTATTGATGTGGCCACGGGCTAATAATACCGTTTCAGTTAGAAGTCAACAACCCGTCAATGAATTGGCGGGCATGAGCACCGCCGATATCGGGGGATTGTAGCTGCGCAAAAAGTCGCGCTACGATGTTGGCTGGCTTCAACTCGTGGCTCTGATATTAAGAGCGGCATTGCGGTCTGCTGGTGCAGAGGAACCACAGCAAGTACAAACAAAATCATCCCTTGTCGGACGATTTGATTCCGAATATGACGACAGATATGGCATTCCAGGGAAGTGTAGGAGGGATTAATGTAGATCCCATTAGCATCAACTCCTCGAATCTTTGATCTTCTTCATCAGCCAAGCCATATTCTGCCCCAGAGTTCTCATGATCTGTATTGCCTCCTCATCCTTTTCCACATCCTTTTCCGCCAGGCCCAGACCGATATTCCAGTAACTTGAGCCGGCAATTATCATCTGGTTGATGAGGAAGAAGTGATTTATGGAGTCGAAGGCGTGAATGGCTCCCGCCCGGCGCACGGCCACCACCGCCGCGCCCACCTTGCGCTTGAACATATCCTCGTTGGCCTTTCCCACAAACCCGGACCTGTCGATGAGGGCCTTCAGCTCGGGCGTGAGATCGGCGAAGTAGGTGGGCGAGCCTAGAATAATCCCGTCCGCTTCGCTCATCAACGCGATACATTCGTTTATGATATCCTTATCCATGGCGCACTTGCCGTTCTTCTTCTCAAAGCATTTGAAACAGGCTATGCAACCGGAAAGGGGCCCTTTCAAATGCACCAGCTCTGTATCTATGCCTTGACCATTCAGCTCTTTGAGAACAACGCCCAACAAAGCGGCGGTATTGCCGTCCTTGCGAGGGCTGCCGTTAAATGCCACAACTTTCATGTTCTTTCCCACCATCACTCTTCAGATCTCAATCAGACGGTACTCTTTATTTCCTAGACCAATCGTCTCCCCGTAGTCCAACTGGATATTTCCAAGCGTGCTCTCCCAGACTCCCAGGAACTTGTCCTTTCCTGGCTCATGGTTCTTCTGCAAGAGCGAGTTTGCCAGGCCCATCTGCCGGTTCACCAAATCGTAGCTGGCCTGATCTATAGCCACCGGATCGCGTGAGGCCAATATGCCGATGTCTGACACAATAGGAGCATCGCTCCAGGGCACACAATCGCAATCCGGGGTGATGTTGAGCAGGAAATTAAAGAACCCAATCCTGCTCTCCTTTCCCTTTATCGCTCCATAGGCATACTCCGTCATCCTCTCCATGAAGGGCGGCACCTCCACAAACCAGTCAAAATCCAGGGCATGAGTCGGGCAAACGCGCAGGCACTTGCCGCAGCCTGTGCACAGTTCATAATTTACAGCCGAGATCCTCTTTTCCACCGTGATGGCCTGCTGTGGGCAGCCCTCCATACAAGAGCGGCATCCGCTGCATAGATCGGAGTTGAATATGGGCTTAGCCGAGTGTTGTTCTGCCTTGCCGAGTGCGGGAGCACATCCCATGCCCAGGTTCTTTATGGCCCCACCAAAGCCGGCCGGAAGGTGGGCCTTGAAGTGGGATACTACTATCATGCTATTAGCAGAGGCGATCTCACCCGCGATCATAACACTGCGAAAATGCTTCCTATCGATTGCAACCTCCTGGAAATTGCTCCCTTGCAGGCCATCGGCAATAATGGCCGGCGCTCCGGCCACAGCCGGGATGAAGCCGTGCTCGGCTGCCGTTTGCAGGTGATCGACGGCATTGGCCCGGCTTCCGCCATAGAGTGTATTTGTATCGGTAAGAAATGGCTTTGCGCCCTGGGTTCGGATCTTTTCTGCTATGGGTCGTACCAGTACCGGATTTACATAAGAGTCGTTTCCCTTTTCCCCGAAATGGATCTTTATGGCGGTAAGGTCGCCTTTTTGCACCACTTCATCCAGACCTGCGGCATCAAATAGGCTCATGATCCTGTTTTGCTTGTTATCTTGAATGCTTCTTGCCCTGACCCCGGCAAAATAGACATTGCTTTTCATTCTTTGCCCACCTCCAGATAGCTGAGATGTAATCTGCTTGGCAAATAAAAGAATCTAATGCTTGCAAGGCAAAGAGAGAGCGGAATTTATGCAAGATCCTTATGCCATTTTTCCCGGACAAATCGCACCTGGCGAAAAGCTATATGCCAATAATACCTTACAACCTTTATGGAGTGGATCGCAATTGACTACTGAGAACTATAGGGCATGGGATGTATCGGAGTCCGACTACCCCGCAGATGGCCCAATGGAGGAGAGGCTCAAGTTCCTTTTGCGCTATGCAATACTAGCCCCATCCGGCCCCAATTCCCAGCCCTGGAAGTTTGCCATTCATGGCGGCGGCATTTCCGTCTTCGCCGACTTAAATCGTGCCTTGCCCTTTGTTGATCCCAGCAACCGCACCCTCTTCATGAGCGTGGGCTGCGCCATCGCTAACCTGGCCGTGGCAGGAGCGCATTTCGGATTCGATTCGGGCGTGAGCTACTTCCCGGAAGGGCAAGAGAGTGATCTGGTGGCGAAGGTGCGGCTCTCGCCCGTCGGCCGAAAGACTGTGGATGGGCAAGATGATCTCTTTTCTCAGATACAAAGAAGGCACACTACCAAGGACCGATATGAAAATGCCAAAATCGAGCCTCTTATTTTAAAGGAGATCGAGAGGAGCATAAATCTTCCCGGCCTCTATCTCAGCTATCTGGCTGATGAGGATGCCAAGGATAAGATAGCCGATCTGGTCTCCCGCGCTCATCAGATTCAACTGGCCAAGAAGGAGTTTCGCCGTAATCTGGGGGAGTGGCTGCGCAGCAACTGGACGACCGAACCGGACGGCATGCCCCTCTACACCTTTGGAGTGCCGGATGTTGTATCCCTGGGATTTCCCGCCGCTTTCAAGGAATTCGATCTCTCCCGGCCGGTCATATACCGGGACTCGGGCCTCATCCATGACTGCTCCACTCTCGCTGTGCTTACCTCTGACCAGGATGATAAGCTGACCTGGACGATGTGTGGCTTCGCCCTGGAAAATCTGCTGCTTCGAGCTACCTCTCACGACATAAGAGCATCCTTCTTCAGCCAGCCCATAGGCGTGCCCATTCTTCGAGAGGAGCTGATGATGCTGGTCAACCGTGGCCACCCCCAGCTCATCTTCAGTCTAGGGACTGCAAAGCCCATGCATCCCAGCCCGAGAAGGCCTTTAGAGGATGTGATTATTTAAGCCGTCTTAGTCGGTCTTATCACCACTGAAGGGGAAATTTTTCGTGCAAAGCAGGGCACTTTTCAGCTCCTCAAGCTGCACCGGCTTGGATATGTAGCCGTCCATGCCGGCCAGCAAACATCTCTCTTTATCCCCCTCCAATGCATAAGCCGTCATGGCCAGGATTTTTGGCCTTTTTTCTAAATTGAGATCCAAAATGGCACGGGTGGCCTCCAGTCCATCCATCTCCGGCATCTGCACGTCCATGAGGATCACATCGTAGCTCTTTTTCAAAACAGCCTGCAAGACCTCCCGACCGTTGGAGACCAAATCTGCTCTGTATCCCAGTTTCTTTAGCATAAGACGCGCGACCTTCTGATTGACAAGGTTATCTTCTGCCAGCAATATCGCCAGATCCGGGTGCATCGCTTCGCTGTAGCAAGTGCGCACCTTCTTATGGCGCAGAGGGGTTAGAGCCTCCTGCAGAGCGAAGAGAATGCCTGCCTGCGAGAAGGGCTTGATTAGAGTCTTTTTGCCTGCTCTTTGCCCTCCAGGCGACGCGAGGGTGATGATGGGGAGACGCTCTCCTATCTCCTCGGCCAGTTCCTCTGCTCCCGGTACATCAAGATCCAAAATTGCGGCATCGAAACGGCTCTCTACCAGCTCACGTGCTTCAATAGACGAGACCACAGGATAGATCTGCATCCCCCAGGAGCGGGCATAATCCAACAGTACCTTCAAGCAGCCCACGCTGCCTAAGAGTGCCATTATCTTCTTGCCGGCCAGATGCTGCTTGGCAGCCTCTCCTGAAAATGGCTGGGCGAAGATATGGAAGTTAAAGGTTGAGCCCTCGCCCAGCTTGCTTTGAACCCATATCCTGCCGCCCATCAGCTCCACCAACCTCTTGCTTATGGCAAGGCCCAGACCCGTACCGCCATATTTTCTGGAGGTAGAAGCATCCACCTGGCTGAAGGAGAGAAAGAGCTTTTTCATGTCATCAGAACTGATACCTATTCCCGTGTCGATAACCGAAAAGCGAATCTCATCATCATTTTCACCCGGCTGAACATGAATGGCTATGCTGCCTTTTTCCGTAAATTTCACCGCATTGCTGAGCAGGTTGGCCAGGACCTGGCGTAGTCGAACCGAGTCCCCCAGGATGGTGGGAGCGATCCTCTCATCGATAGCATAGGTCAGTTCCAGTCCTTTCTCCGCTGCCTTTGTCGCCACCATATTAAGCGAGGACTCAATGCTTTCGCGCAAAATGAATGGCAAATGCTCCAGCTTCATCTTGCCTTCATCAATCTTTGAAAAATCCAGGATATCGTTGATAATGGAAAGCAATGCATCGCCACTGCTGTGAATGGTCTCCACGAAATCACGTTGCTCTTCGGTGAGGCGGGTTTCCAGCAAGAGCCCGGCAAGGCCTATGACTGCATTCATGGGGGTGCGTATCTCGTGGCTCATATTGGCCAAAAACTCGCTTTTTGCCCGGCAAGCCGCATCTGCGGTCTGCTGCGCAAAGCGAAGCTCTACTTCCGTCTCTCTATGCTTGACCATCTCCTCTTGCAGCGCCTCATTTGCCCGGAGAAGCCAGGCCGTTCTCTCCGACACACTCTTCTCCAGCCCTTCCTGCGTTTTTTTTAGAGCCTCTTCCGTCCTTCTGCGCAAAATGGCTTCGCCGATACTTCCCGCCGCTGCCTGAAGTACAGCTATCTCGTTGTCGATCCATCGTCGCTCATTATGGCAGTCCTCAAAACATATGACGGCAAAAAACCGATTCTCGATGAAGACGGGCAAGAGCAGAAAAGAGCGAACTTTCAACTCCTCCAGCACCTTTGCACCAGGAAGCGAGATCTGCGAAGTTATGCCTTGAATAGGATTGCTGCGGGAGAGCGCATCCCGCCAGTCTGGAAAATACTCCAGCCAGGATAAATCCCCGGAAGATGGCTTTTCAGGCTCACGAAACCACTGCAAAGGAATGCTCTCCAGCCGCATTTCGCTCTGCAATTCCCTGTTCTCCAGAATATGGACATGATCCACATCTTCCGCCTCACCCAGAATGCCCAGTGCTCTCGCTACGGCCTGGGGATCGGGAGTGAGCAGGTAGTTGGTGGCCTTGGCCGCTCCTTGCAGCAATAAATCGTGCTTGCGCAGCGCCTCCTCTGCTTCTCGTCGCTGGATGATCTTCCACATGCCGCTCATGAGCAGTGTCAGCTGGCGCACATCGGAGTCATCGTACTCCGCCTCTTTGTTGCCAAGACCCGCTACAATGACGATCTTGCCCTTGTCCATGATAGGCACATTCATATGGCGGACAATATCGACGTGACCTGCAGGAGTGCCTTTTCTCTGAGGGCAGGCGGCATAATCATTGGTTATCACCGTTTTTCGCTGCCGAATAGCCTCACCCCAAAGCCCTGTTTCCTGCAGATGATAGACCATCCTTTTATGTTCAATGTCACACGTCTGCATGGCCTTCTTGGACCAGGAGTGCATAAAGAGCGTTTTTTCTTCATCGTCAACGAAAGCCAGGTAACCGAGCTTAGAGCCGGTCAGCTTGACACCTGCCTCCAGGGCGAAGTCGGTGATATCTTTAATGGAGGCTTCATCCATCTGGTTTAGCCTTTGCAGAGCCTCCAGTCGGGAATCGTCCAGAAGCAGTGATTCTTCCGCGCGTTTTCTATCGGTGATGTTGTAGAAGTTGGCCACTAAATAGATGGGATTGCCAAAGTCGTCTTTGACAAGTGCGCATATCATCTCTGCCATATAGGATTGGCCATCCAATCTCTTTATGAAAAGCTCCCCCTGCCACTTCCCAATGGAATGAAGGGCGGGTATAACCTCTTCATGCAGCTTGGCTCTGCCTTCCGCATTCGTATAATCGAAGACCGATCGCCCTTTTGCTTCAGAGATGTCTCGAAAACCGGAATTTTCCAGAAGGCTTGCGTTTACGTACTCTATATTTCCGTTTAGATCGGTAAGCACAATGGCCGTGGGAACTGCCTCAGCTGCTTTGGTTATCTTCAGGATCTCTTCGAGGTCCTCTTTTAGGCCTGAGAGCGACACCTGCATTTGCTCCTCATTACCGCATCTATCCTGTATATCCGCAATCTTTTGCAGCATCTGCTTGATCTTTTTTTCAGAATCGCAGCTTGCAAGCTTCTCTTCGCCCAACGGTTATCACTGCCTACGCTTCCAACGCAAAGACATCGTTATTCTTAATCAATATATTGGACGATCTGAGTGCTTATATCTTCTCTTGAAGGCCATGCTGCAACAGAGCTATCAGTTCCTCAATGTCGTAGCGGGATATCAGATCCAAGAGCAGGTCTGTATGCATGTAGAAGCGTCTGGCTTTGCCAATTCTCTCTAATGTCGCCTCTGACGCATGCCCACAGGCCTTGAGATCCTCCTCTGTCCTATTCATGGCGGCGATTATAACCTGCATCTCATTTCTCATGCTGATTATCATTTCCTTCTTGAGAGAATCTGGTTCAGTGACCGGAATATAGTGATATCTTTTGTCGCCCGGTATTACCACCCTCTTTGCCAGTCCCTGTCTTTCCAGCGTGCTCATATTGGCACTGACTGTGGACTTACTGTAGCCTGTTTCTGCCACAAGTTCATCCATGGAGACTGGTCTGTCCGCCAGAAACAGTGTGCCGCGTAAGACACCCACTGCATCACAGCAGCCGTAGCTGTTGGCCACTTTGACGAAGGCATCAACCATATGTATCTTTGAGATTTCCTTCTCTTCTCGGTCCATCCATTACCTGAAGACCACAACTTTTAAGTACTTTTCGCATGTTCCGGACGTTTGGTAATTTCCGAACAGAATTGAGGTAGATGCGAATGAAAGGCACGGAAAGGCTCGGCCAATGGATTGCGGACAATCCTGTCATAATCATGGCAGCTGCACTGCTTCTAACTGTTGCCTCTCTGCACTATGCCCAGCAGATTGAGATGCAAGGAATGTCCACGGAGAGCATGGTAGGCAAAGATTCGCCTCTCTACCAGCTTTTCGACCATCTTTATGTGGAAAAGTTTGCCACCGAGTCTATAGCTGTGCTCATTGAAGCGGGTGATGTCACAAAACCGGATATCTTGAGATCGATGGATAAGCTCTCGCAAAAGATGCGCATAGCACCGGATGTGCTGGCGGTGACGAGCATCGCCGATATAGTAGCGGATACAGAGAAAAGCATAGGCGGCATCAGAGCAATTCCAACTCAGGAGAGGATCGACGAAATCCTCGCCGATCCGGCCAATCTTCCGGCAGTAAATGCAATGATGCCCGATAGAAGACATACCATGCTTTCCATCGAGTTGCCTGTCTCACTAAAGGAAGCACAACTTAGAGAGATTTATGCAGAAACATCAGGCCAGGTGAAAATGGCACAGTTTCCGCCGGATGTGGGCGTTACCGTCACTGGCAAGCCAGCGCTCATGCAGTCAATAACCGAGGAGATGGCTAAGAGCAACGGTCCCATCCTCGCTCTGGCCGGCCTGCTCATGATTGTAGCACTCTTGATTTCGTTTAATCATGTGAGATGGTCTCTGCTCCCCATTCCCGTGGTCTTCCTGGGCATAATCTGGACCTTTGGTGCTATGGGATTTCTGCGTATACCGTTTACCATGGTATCCATGTCTGCTTTCCCTGTGCTGATCGGCATCGGCATAGACTATGCCATCCAGTTTCATAATAGGATCGACGAAGAGTTCGCTAAAGGCGGCTCGCCTATGCAAGCAGTGATACAGACAGTAGGTCATGTTTCCATGCCGGTCATGATCGCCCTGATCATAACTGCCATGGGATTCGTCTCCCTTCTCACATCATCCGTGCCCATGACCAGAGATTTCGGGCTGTTATGTCTGGTCGGGCTCTTTCTCTGCTATCTGTCTGCCCTTTTCGTGGGAACCTCTCTTCTCTATATTATTGATAAAAGTGGCTCATCTAAGAGAGCAACGGTGAGCGAAGCCGTCGCTGCCAACGTGCCCAGAGATACAATTATCGGAAGCATCATTGAGATGGTCTCGGATATATGCATTCAAAGGTGGCATCTGGTGCTTGCTGCGGCATTATTCCTCTCGTTAGTTGGCATTTATGCAGATACTCAAGTTCAGGTGGATACCGACTTCAAGAATTATGTGCCGCAGGACTTGCCTCCGCTCATTGACTTCGGACATATGAGCGATATCTTTGGCGGCACGGACACAGTTGATCTAATCGTCCAGGCCGATGATATTACCGATCCCGGTACCCTGCGCTGGATGGATGAATTTTGCATATATCTGAAGAGTTCCCGAGATCAAGTGTATGGTTTCGAGAGCATAGCCTCCTTAGTCAAGCAGGCTAATGGCGGAGAGATCCCAGAGGACACTGCTGAGATCAGAAGGTTGATCGAGCAACTGCCTGCTGCTATGCAAGTCAAGCAACTGGATGGTCACGACACCGCTCTAATCAAGTTGAATGTGGGCCAAGCGCTCAGCAACCTGGGCGCAGAGGGCACCGACCGGCTCATAAAAGAGATTGATAAAGACATAGCCTGGCATCAGCCGCCTCCCGGAGTGTCTGTGCGACAGACAGGAGATGCTGTAGTGATGACCACCGTCATCACCGCATTGACCCAAGGCAGAACAGAGATGACTTTGCTTGGATTGGTGCTGATATTTATCGTGCTGCTGCTGATCTACAGAGATCTCATAAAAGCGCTTCTCCCGGTAT
The DNA here is from genome assembly GCA_964633785.1 of uncultured Methanotrichaceae archaeon. Taxonomy (GTDB): domain Archaea; phylum Halobacteriota; class Methanosarcinia; order Methanotrichales; family Methanotrichaceae; genus Methanothrix. Next base: position 29,222 of record CAZWHG010000009.1, on the reverse strand, counting down.
TGCCCATGCTGGTAGTAATAGGCTGGATGGGTGGCGTTATGTACCTGGCCGACATGAAATATACGCCACTCACGGCATGTCTGGGCGCACTAATTCTGGGCGTGGGATCTGAATACGCAATATTGATGATGGAGCGTTTCTATGAGGAATTGGCGAAGGTTGGAGAGCCCCAGGAGGCGCTCAAGATTGCTTCTAGGCGCATAGGTTCCGCACTCATAGCCTCCGGTCTCACTACCATATTTGGGTTTGCTGCCCTGATATCTTCGCCCTTTCTTATTACCAACAATTTTGGAACCGTTACAGTCTTAGCGATTGTATTCGCATTGCTCACGACATTCACGGTCTTCGTGGTTCTCATGTATCGCATGGAGATTCGGCGTGCTGTGGTTGAAAATGCGAAATACGAGTTGAAGAAAACCCTCAATCTGATGGCAAGAGGAGGATGATTATGCTAATTAAGATGGCCCTGGTTGGCTTTTGCCTGTTGACTCTAATTACGGCAGTCTCGGCTCAAAATACCTACATACCTTTTGAGCTGGGCGGAGATAATTACTATACCATGTATGGCAGCCCGGATATCTCTGCCAGCATTTCCGGGACGGATGAGTTTGAGCGTGGAGATATCGTTTCCCTTTATCTAGATTTGACCAACTATGGCCGGATATTGGGTTTCAAAGAGGATCTGACTCCAGATGATCCTAAGGAGTTTGCATTGGCTGCCGCCGAGCTGCAAGAAGAGTACAAGAAGCCGACAGCACTCGGAATATCGGCGTACATCATCTCCGACAATCCTCAGATAGGGATCAAATCAGGTGACCAGGTTATTCAATCCCTAAAGGCGGGCGATAAGACCTCGTCGCCTTTGAAATTTACAATTAAGATCGGAGAGCATGCCCCTGCGGGGATTTATCCACTCAGTCTAAACCTATCTTACGATTATCAGGATAATGTAAGGGTGCAGGCTTCCAAGCTCGTTACCAGCGGAAGCTCGCCTGCTTTAGCGAGTTACCAGGTGTCATATATCTACCAGAAGGCCAATCAGACCGTCCCCATTATTATTAAAGTCAAGAAACAGGCTGACTTTGTGATCACGAATGCAACGGGCGCGCTCTTTGCGGGCGTTAAGAAGGCAGAAATCGCAGCTACATACAAAAATATTGGTGAGGATTCCGTCAAAGACGCGATCGCAAGGCTTTCTATTTTCAAGCCGTTCTCTTCCACTGACGATCAGGCATTCATTGGAAACCTGGCTCCGGGAGAAGAGAAGACCGTCGTCTTCCGGCTTGACGTCGATTCCGACGCTACTCCCAAGGACTATGGTATAAACAGCGAGATCAAATATACCGATATTAACGGCGATTCGATGATCTCTGAGAGCATGAAGATACCCGTTGTAGTTAAGGCCGCTTCTGCGTCCCTGCTCATGCCGGCAATTGCCATTCTTATCATAATAGTTGCTGCCGGAGGCTACTTATATAGAAGAAAGCAAAAGAAGACTTGAAGCCAGGGCTTGTCTTTTGATATTTCTTTTTTTGTGCACATCAAATTGTTTACAATCAACAATATTTTGTTCAAGCTTCATTTTGCTGTCATAGTATTTCGAATTAATTATCGACAAATACGTAGCACGGATTACCGAGCCAAACTTACAAACAAAATATAAATAGCCATTATCCAACTCGCCTCTTCATGCAGGCAAAAAATAGCTCGCTTAAGGGCCAAAGCCGCCGGAATATCAGCAAGCAGCTCGACCTTAACATATTAGTAATTATGGATTGTATGGGGGCTTATCCCATCTTTTAGGTCATGGCCATCAGCTCTAGCTTCAGGCGGTCTGATTCACCCGATCCGGTCGACGCTTCTTCAGTCGTCTGCACCTCACCTTCAGACACATAAGACAGATAGAGCTTGCGCCTCTTTCCTTGAGTCATCTTGACATGTTTCGGGTCGAGTTCATGAGCGCGCTTCATCACGCTTATTACGGTAGTCTTATTCAAGCCCAGCATGTCTACCAGCTCACTGGTTGTATACCTGCTCGGCCTCTCTTCCATGATATCAATCAGAGATCGTGCATGGTTATCCAGGGCCTTTCCATCACTTGAGCTTGTTTCCTGAACGGGCGCAGGTCGTCCCTGCCGGGCACGAAGCTGGCTCTTCAGATCGGATACCTCTTTGGATAGGCGATCAACCTGATCGATCAGCCTGCCTAGGAGTTCTACATCACTCTGTTTGGAGTCGAGCTCCCTCGATATCTTTTCGATAGCAGAAACCAGCAAAAGCATGGCCTGTGCTTCTTTTCTATTTTTCTCAATCTCTTCAGCCTTTGTTTTGTATATCTCTAAAAGCTCTTCGAACATTTATGCGCTACTCCTAGTATCTTCTAGTACGATCTTATTTCGAAGCAAATTTAAAATGTTAACGAGTAAGAATGAACTATCCAAGTATATATACTTTTCTAAGAATTATTCGATTGCACGAATATTTGCCAATCATCTATTCAATTCACCTGTCGCCCGAATTAGTTGGATAATGAAGAGGATAATTCCCTACACACAAGTATTTGAGAAATAATCTAACGGTCGCTCTCCAGTATTTTAGGCAGTTGTTTTATATTCGTCATTATCTTATCAGCTGCCAAAAGGAGCTTCAAAGTGGGGCGTGTGTCCTGCTGTACGGTCAGGATGCCTATGTCCGCCTCCCTTAGAGCATAAAGATCGTTTAGACCGTCGCCCACCATAACTACTCGGCGGTATTGGCTTTTCAGATCCACTATGATCTCTTTCTTCCGCATCGGGCTAGATACTGGATAAACTCGTGAGAGATCTATACCTAATTCTTCGAGATAAGCAAGGCTTCTCATGCTGTCCCCGGAGGCCACAAAGACATCCGCGCCTTGATTTTTCAGACAAGCCAGAACATCCTTCAATCCAGGAAATGGAGATCCCCCCGTGCTGAGGGCATAAACAACTTCCTGCAGATCAACATCTACAATCATACCAGCAGTAATATAATTACCGGGACACCTGGTCGATACTTCCTGATACACTTCCACAAGATCACCAACCTTGGCTTGAGAACGGCCTAGAATGCGCACGGCTTCAGATTTGGAGATGGGGCTGCTGGCACAGCTTATCTCCAGTAATTGCTCGCGACCATCGATCAGCGTCCCCAGAGTATCATCGGGCCGTCGGGACAACATGAAATAGGGGTCCATCTGAGGTACAACCAGGACTCGACCTTTCTTTTCCATAATCAGCTCCCAGGTAACCACATTCATAAGAATGGCGCCCTTTTCGATATCCTTGGCTACACGATACATCCTCAGTATGGTTCCTGCCACATCCATGACCACGGCGGTTTCTTTGCACATCTTGGAGAATGGATGGTTCAAGGATTAAGATGAAACTTTTGCCAAGGCAGGCTACAATAACTTTTTTATCTAGAAGATCCAAATATGCACCTAATAAAGGGGTAGAACGACGAAGGGTATTGCCGTAGCTTTGTTGCTATTATCACTCATATCCCTGGAGCCTGTCTTCGCCACACCGGCGATCACCGAGCAGGTCCAGGATGGTGATTTCTGCAACATGCTGAAGGTAACTGGGACAGGCACTTTTGAGGTGGGCGTTTCGGTTAAGGACAGGCAGCTGGCCCTGGAGTATTCCAATTTCATGTATGGAGACGGCGACCTGGAGATGGACTCAGGAACCGTCGAAGCACAGAGGGCAGCCAAGCTTCCAGGCATGGAGGACGGCATAGCTGTGCCGCTGAATCTTTGGGAAAGCAACAAGCTCACTTATTCCGGCAAGACTCCAATGGTGGGAGCGAAATACATACACTCCAAAGCCTTCTGGGGCGGCATCGGTGCGGAGATTACCGAGACCTTCTCGGTCACGGAGATGGAGAGAGTGGGCAGCAGCTATTTCGCCTCAACCAATCCCGCTTCCTACATAACCGATCCTCGGAAGATTGAGGAGATACTAAAGACAAGCCCTGTGCACACAGTAGGCATGCAGACCAAGAATTCCTTTAATGGAACCTGGCAGACAGATGCCCGGATGCATAAAATGTTCAGCAAGGACCTTAAGGTGCATGAGTCCTTCACGGGCAAGTTCGATGTAGAGAAGATGATTAGGTTCCGAGAAAGTCCCGTGGAAGAGAGTAAGCAGTCAGGTTGCGATGGCATAGACTGTTAAGGGGCTTTCAGCTTCTGCCCACGAGCATCTGGCGCGAGGGCCGTCCTATTTGATTGAATATCTCGTGCGGCCCTTATCTCTAGCCTTCATATGAACCTCATCTCAAAATAAGTCTTTAATAACCTGAAGCCAAGACCCTGGCTCTGGTGAACCAGATTGATTACCAATATTGATTCCAACGGCAGGATTCAGCTTCCTCTTGCCATCAGATACGGACTGCATCTGATGCCGGGAGATATGATCGCTGTGGACCAGTTAGGAGATGGGACCATCATCCTAAAGAAGATTGAAGAGCGGGAATCTTTAGATTTAGCGCAAATATCCAAGTTCGGCATTATGCAGCCAGCACAATTAGCTGAGATCGCCAGCCAAAAATCATGAGCTTAAATCCGCCAGACTATGGTAAAACATAAAATCATATATAACGGTTTAGGGGAACGTGAACTAGGGTGAGATATATGAATAACTCAATAACGTTAATCTTAATATTCGTCTTATTGGCCAGCAGCTCTCTTGCCGCACCTTTGCAGCTAAGCGGTAACTCAGGTCGGACCATTCTCGGCACAATTAATCTAACCAATAGCACCAATGAGACCAACATCACCGATGAGACCGATCTATGGGGCTGGGGGAAACTTCCTTTGGGCCATTATATTAATGCTTCCGGAAAGCTGGCCGCCAATCCCATTAATGACGATAGCTTGGTGATCGTGCCGCCACGTTCTGATGCAATTTGATAAAATAACGTAGCGGACCCGCCGGGATTCGAACCCGGGTCCGAGGCTCCGGAGGCCTCTATTCTATCCAGACTATACTACGAGTCCATATCCTGTAAAATTTTGAATTTATAGGTTAGCGGGCCTCTTCCTGCGGAAGCAGCCCCTAACTAATGATTTAGCTTTCCAGCACAATCTCAATATTTACATTCTTTGGAACCTGGATCCTCATGAGCTGACGAAGCGCCCGCTCGTCTGCATCCAGATCGATGAGCCTCTTGTGCACCCTCATTTCCCAGTGATCCCAGGTGGCTGTTCCTTCGCCATCTGGACTCTTTCTGCAAGGAACCACCATTCTTTTAGTAGGCAGCGGAATGGGTCCCGCCATGTGAACACCGGTTCTCTGAGCAATCCCCTTTACTTGGCTGCAAATATCGTCCAGCATCAAGGGATTAGTGCCGGAAAGTCGAATTCTTGCCTTCTGCATGTTTTACACCAAAAAATTAAATTTAGCGTGGTACCACGCTAATGCACATGCCGGCCGCGACGGTCGTGCCCATATCTCGAATGGCGAATCTTCCTAGTTGAGGGATCTCTTTCACCGGTTCAATGACCATGGGCTTGGAGGGTGTAACCATGATGATGGCCGCATCTCCAGCCTTGATGAAAGCAGGATTCTCCTCCTTGACCGCTCCGGACCTTGGGTCCAACTTGGCCAGAATAGCAGTGAGAGTGCATGCGATCTGCGCTGTATGGCAGTGGAATACAGGGGTGTATCCTGCCGATATAGCGCTGGGATGCTGCAACACTACGATCTGGGCCTTGAACTCCTTGGCCACAGTCGGGGGTTTAGCTACCGATCCGCAGACGTCGCCGCGACGAATGTCGTTCTTAGCGACACCGCGCACGTTCCATCCGATGTTGTCGCCAGGGAATGCCTCGGGAACTTCCTCGTGATGCATCTCGATGGACTTGACCTCGCCAGCAGCTCCGGCGGGCTCGAAAATGATCTTGTCATTTTTTCTCATGACACCAGTCTCAACTCGGCCCACTGGCACGGTGCCCACACCAGAGATCGTGTAGACATCTTGTACCGGCACGCGCAGAGGTAGGTTGGTGGGCTTCTGGGGCACTTTGAGGTTGTTGAGGGCTTCCAGCAATGTTGGGCCCTTGTACCACTTCAGATTTTCACTGGGCTTGGCGAGGTTGTCTCCCATCAGGCCGGAAATAGGTACGAAGGGTATATCCTCCACCTTGAATCCAACCATCTTGAGCAGCTTGCCAACCTCTTCCTTGACCTCGTTGAATCTCTTCTCGTCGAAGGGTGGGGTGGTGGCATCAATCTTGTTCATGCCAACGATTAGCTGGCTGACACCAAGTGTCCTGGAAAGGAAGACGTGCTCCTTGGTCTGAGCCATAACACCGTCGGGGACGGCTACGATCAGCACCGCGGCATCAGCCTGGCTGGCACCGGTGATCATGTTCTTTACGAAGTCTCTGTGACCGGGGCAGTCCACCACGGTAAAGTAGAACTTGGCGGTATCGAAGCGGTGATGGGCGATATCGATGGTAACGCCCCTCTCGCGCTCTTCCTTCAGGCTATCCATGACCCAGGCGAACTCGAAGGTTGCCTTTCCCTTGGATGCGGCTTCTTTCTTGTACTCATCAATGACGTGAGCATCTACAGCTCCCGTCTCGAACATCAATCTGCCTACGGTCGTCGACTTGCCGTGATCGACGTGTCCAATGAATGCGAGATTGAGATGTGGCTTTGCGTCTGCCATAATTTATCTCCTCCAACAGGCACTATTCATAATTTTCAGTATTTCTGCCTTTGCGTTTAATCTTTTCGAAGGTAGCACTCAAACAACCTTCAGGTAATCGGATGGCTTGGGCATTTCCGGTTTCAAGCCCTTTCTGGTTCTGATCTGCTTGACTACATCCAGCAGCAGGTTCGCGGGCAAGGGCTCAAAGCCAGCAAACTCGGATGACCAGAGGGCTCTTCCTTCGGTGGCCGACCTTATAGCCCCGGAGAACCCAAACATCTGAGCAACAGGCATCTTGGATTTAAGGATTATCATATCGCCCTGGCTGTCCATGTTCAGGATAACACCCCTGCGTCCCTGGATCTCAGACATGGCTCCTCCCATTTGATCCTGAGGCACCTGTATAAAGACATTCTGGAAGGGCTCCAACAAAACCGGGTTCGCCATGAGAATTCCTGCCTGCACTGCTTGTCTGACCGCGGGAATGACCTGGGCGGGACCGCGGTGCACGGCGTCCTCGTGCAGCTTTACATCCACGATCTTGGCCTTAATGCCCTGCGCCGGTTCCCTGCAGATGGGGCCGTTCTTCAGTGCTTCCTCAAAGCCCTCTAAGATGAGCTCCATGGTCTCCCTCAGGTACTGGATACCCTTGGTCATGTTAAGCAGGACGTTGGTACCGAAATATCCGACAATGCTCCTCGCTTCATCTTTTTCCATGCCGTTATCGATGAGAACCTTCCTGCGCTCGACCTCTTCCATCTTCATACTGATCTTGCCATCTTTCAAGGCATCGATCACGCCCAGTTCCAGGGGCTCAAACTCGATGTAGAAGCGGTTGTGATGGTTGGGTGACTTTCCTTCCACAGGCCCGGCTTTGCCACCAACGGATTCACGGTAGACTACGATGGGTGGTGAGGTCTTCAGCTCCACGCCGCGATCACGTTGCATCCTTGTTACCGTGACATCCAGATGCAGTTCGCCCATGCCGGCCAAGAGGTGCTCGCCGGTTTCTTCGTTGATCGTAACCTGCAAGGTTGGGTCCTCTTTGGCGATCTGCCTTAAGACCTCAACTACCTTGGGTAGGTCGCGGGTGTTTTTGGCCTCGACGGCTACAGTCATGACCGGCTCAGAGACGTGCTTAATCTGCTCGAAGGGCGTCATCTCCTGTTCCGAAGAGACGGTAGATCCTACAATGGCATCCCGAAGGCCAGTAACTGCTGCAATGTTTCCTGCGGGAATCTCCTCCACTTCAACCCTTTCCGCGCCCATGACGATACCGGTCTGTTGGATACGGTTGGTATTGACTACGCCGGATACATACAACTCCATGCCGCGATGCAGGGTTCCTGAGAAGAGCCTTCCCGTGGCCACTTCGCCTGCATGCGGATCGACCTTTATCTTGTTGATCATGAAAGCGACTGGACCCTTGGGATCACAGGTAGCCATGGCTTTTCCGACGGGGCTATTCCAATCGCCATGCCAGATAACCTTGACCCGTTCCTTTTGGGCATCGATGGGGCTGGGAAGGAACTTGACGACCATATCGTTTACAGCAATATAAAGGGGAACCTTCTCGGCCAGCTCCTTCATCTTACCTGCCCGGCAGTATTCGACTACCTGCTCAAAGCCGATACCGGTCTTCTTCATCTGGGGCACGCTGATGGCCCAGTTGTAGAGAGCAGAACCAAAGGCGATATTTCCTTTTGCCGCATCCAGCTTCCAGCCAGCTCTATATTTCACTTCATCCATTCCTTGGATGAGCTTGTTAACATTGTCAATGACCTTGCCCAGGCGCATGGCCATTTCTTTCGGCTCAACTTTTAACTCATTGATCATGCGGTCCACTTTATTGACGAACAGGACCGGCCGGACACCCTCCTTCAGAGCCTGCCGCAGCACGGTCTCCGTCTGGGGCATGGCGCCTTCAACAGCATCCACTACAACCACAGCGCCATCCACGGCCCTCATGGCACGGGTAACGTCGCCACCAAAGTCCACGTGGCCGGGAGTATCAATCATGTTGATGAGATATTCCTTGCCGTCTATCTCGTGAACCATGGATACATTGGCCGCATCGATAGTAATTCCGCGCGCCTGCTCCAGGGGATCGAAATCCATGAAGAGCTGCTTGCCTGCCAGTTCCATGGAGATCATGCCAGCGCCTCCCAGAAGGTTATCAGAAAGGGTTGTCTTGCCGTGATCAATATGTGCCACGATTCCGATGTTCCGGATAAACTCAGGCTTGTCCATCAGAGTCGTTACACGTTCTGCTATTTTCTTCCTCTTGCCCATAATACGCCTCGCGAAGTTTAAGATAAAGGTTAAATCCAGACTAGGACTCAGAATCCTAGGACTCAATCTATTTAAGCCTTCGGCCTTCTCATATGGATAAAGCTTAAATCGCTGCGAGGATAGCAAAGAACGGTTTTTACGATGGCGCGCTTGGTAATGAAGTTCGGTGGTGTTTCCGTTGCTGACGGAAACAGGCTGCGGCATGTAGGAGATCTGGTCTTACATTTCAACCGCGACAATGAGATCGTTTTGGTTACATCTGCCCTGCAAGGCGTCACTGACGACCTGCTGGCCTGTGCCACGAAGGCGGCGAATGAGGGAAATGTCTCAGAAGTGATCGATTTCATGGAGAAGCTCATGGATAGGCATAATCAGGCCATAACCGATGCCATAAGAGATCCTCAAATCGCCAAAGAGACCCATGAGACGATATCAAATAAGCTGTCTGAGCTCGAAAAAGCCTATATCGGCATCTGCTACATTGGTGAGCTTACCGCACGCTCTTTGGATTACATATCCAGCTATGGCGAGCAACTGGCGGCACCCATCCTGTCTGGAGTTTTAAGAGATATGGGCATCCCCTCCCTGCACTATACCGGTTCAGAGGCTGGAATCATCACAGACAGCAACTATGGTGACTGCAGGCCCCTGGAAAAGACCTACAATTTAATTCCCCAAAGGCTCTTGCCGCTCAGAGGCGTTCCCGTAGTCACTGGCTTCATCGCCAAGGACGAAAAGGGCACAATTACAACCTTAGGGCGTGGCGGTTCGGATCTGTCCGCTTCTTTAATCGGAGCGGCGATTGATGCCGATGAGATCTGGTTTTGGAAGGAGACATTTGGCATTATGACTACCGACCCCAAGATAGTGCCCGAGGCCAGGTCTATTCCCTCCATATCCTACCGGGAGGCAATGGAGTTATCCAACTTCGGGGCCAAGGTCCTACACCCCCGCTCCATCGAGCCTGCCATCCGAAAGGGCATCCCTGTACGGGTCAAGTGCACTTTCGATCCCGATATCCCGGGCACTCTAATAATGCATGAAGATGTACCCAAAGCGGATGTGATAAAGGCCGTGACGCTGCACAAAAATGTGGCTCTGCTCAACATTTCCGGCGCAGGCATGATTGGGACGCTTGGCGTCGCAGCGCGCGCTTTTTCCGCCCTGGCCAAGGCGGGCATAAATATCGTCATGATCAGCCAGGGATCGTCTGAAGCCAATATCTCCATGATCATAGAGGAGCGACAGATCGAGAAGGCCGAGGATGCCCTAAGAGCAGAATTTCCCAGAGATCTGGTCAAGGAGATCTCGCACGATCACGATGTCTGCGCCGTGGCGGTAGTAGGCGCGGGAATGGCAGGCACTCCGGGAGTTGCCGCGCGCGTCTTCAAGGCTATGGGTACGGCCAAGATCAATGTGGTCATGATCAGCCAGGCATCGGGTCAGCTGAACATCTCTTTCGTGGTTGCTTCCAAGGACGCCGAGCAGGCAGTAAAAGAGCTGCACCGCGAGTTCGGGCTGGGGGGTGAGGCATGAGGAAGCTGACCTATGCGGATGCGGGCGTAGATATCCAACAGGAGAATAGATCCATTGATGCCATGAAGGCCGTGTTGACGACAAAAAGGAGGGGCTTCGGAGCGCCATTGACCGAGATAGGTCACTATGCCGGGCTCCTGGATATGGGAAGCTTTGCTCTGGCCATGACCACGGATGGTGTGGGCTCCAAAGTTCTCATTGCCAATGCGATTTCCAAGTGGGATACGATCGGCATCGACTGCATCGCCATGAATGTGAATGACCTTTATGCCATAGGGGCCGAGCCCATCGCCTTTGTGGACTATCTGGCCGTAGAGAAGGTGAACCCGGAGAGAGCGGCACAGATTGCCATCGGATTGGCTCGCGGAGCCGAGATCTCCAATATGACTATCGTAGGAGGGGAGACGGCTTCCTTGCCGGAGATCATTCGAGGATTCGACCTGGCGGGCACAGCTATCGGAATCGTCGATAAAGACAAGGTTGTGACGGGCGAGAAGATCCGGCTGGGCGATGTGCTGGTGGGTGTGCCCGGCAGCGGCCTGCACAGCAACGGCTATACTCTGGCCCGGCGTATCATTGCCGAGTCCAAATATACCTATTTCGACCAGATGCCCGGCGGGAAGAATACCATTGGAGAGGAGCTGCTCACGCCTACCCGGATCTATCCCGAGATCGTGAAGCTTGTGCAGGAGTGCGATGTGCATGGCCTTGCCCACATCACCGGTTCAGGTCTTCTTAAGCTGCGCCGCATCTCTGCATTGGGCTTCGAAATCACCGATCCATTGGAGCCGCAGCCGGTCTTCCGCTTCCTGCAAGAGCAGGGCAATGTGGATGACAGCGAGATGTACCGCACATTTAACATGGGCATGGGTTTCGTGGTGGTAGTGGCAGCAGATGAGGCTGCAAAGGCCTGCCGTATTATGGGGCCAGGCACAAAGGTAATCGGATCGATTGTAAAAGAGGGAATAAAAGCAGGCAACATGACTTTCTAGGCCTGCTTATGGCTTTTTTCTCCAAACATCTCTTCTAATTTGGCCTTTATCTTTCGTATGGAATCTACCGCTGGACAGTTTGCATCGATGGGCGGCTTGCCAGCCAGGTCCGCTTCCACCAGGCATTTGTCAAAGGGGATGGTTCCCAGAACCGGTATGCCCATCAAGGCCAGCTTTTCGGCCACGGGCCCGGGGTCGTCTGCCTTGTTTATAACGGCAAAGAACCGTGTGATGCCGATCTCCTTGCCCAGATGCATTATTCTTTCCACGGTTTCAATGGATCTCATGCCCGGTTCTACTACGGCGATCATGGCGTCAACCCCGCGGGCTGTGGCCCTTCCCAGGTGCTCTATGCCCGCTTCCATATCCAGGATCACCAGATCCTTTTCCCGGACGATGACGTGCCTGATGAGCGCTTTTACAAATGCATTGGCAGGACACATGCAGCCCGAGCCGCCCGAATCGATGGTGCCCATGACCACCAGTTTGACATTATCGGGACCTGTGCAGCCGCACATGGCCACCACGTCGTCGACCTTGGGATTCATCTTGAACATGCCGCCGGGCATGCCTGCCCGCTCCTCAACCAAGTCTTTGTGCTCGGTGACGGGCTTGGGCAAATTAGGTATGCCCAGAGCTGAGCCCAAGTTCATGCTCGGGTCCGCGTCAATGGCCAGAACATTGTAGCCGTCGCGGGCAAAAAGCCTGGCCAGGGTGCCGGCCAGGGTGGTCTTGCCCACGCCGCCTTTTCCTGAGATTGCAATCTTCATTTGAGGAACCCCATTAAAGTAATTTCTATTGCCACTTTATCCTATCAGACATGTAAGTTTATATCGATTCTGCACGATAACAGTATTGGGATGTTGGGAATGATGGAGAGCATTAAGAAACGCGGAGACCGAATTGTCAGCTTTGAGCCGCAGAAGATTGCCGCGGCTATTGCCAAAGCTTTTGTGGCCGTGGGCCGGGAAATAAATGGAGCGCTCGCTCATTTGACCGAGAAAGTAGTGGAAGAAGCGAAGCTGCGATTCCCGGACGAAATTGCAGGGATAGAAGACATTCAGGACATTGTGGAGCAGGTTCTTATCAAAGAAGGTTACAATGACGTGGCCAAAGCCTATATCCACCATCGCCAGAAGCGATCAGAGGTCCAGGAAGCGAAGCGGTACCTGGATGTGGCCGACGACCTCAAACTCTCCGTCAATGCCATTGAAGTTCTCCAGAAAAGATATTTGCGTCGCGACGAGAGCGGAATAGTTATAGAAACGCCGGGCGAGATGCTCGCGCGCGTGGCCGCTCATGTCTCGACGGCGGAGAGCAGGTATGGTGGCGATGTCGAGTACTATCGCACTGAATTTCTCGGGATTATGCGTAGCCTTGAATTTCTGCCCAATTCCCCCACGCTCATGAACGCGGGCCTGCCGCTGGGGCAGCTCTCCGCCTGCTTCGTCCTGCCTGTAGAAGATTCCCTTACTGGCATATTTGATTCCCTGAAGAGTATGGCTCTCATCCACCAGAGCGGAGGAGGAACGGGCTTCTCTTTCTCCCGGCTGCGCCCCAAGAACGATATGGTGCAAGCTACCGGTGGGGTGGCGTCCGGCCCGGTTTCCTTCATGCGCATATTCGACACGGCTACCGATGTTATCAAGCAGGGGGGGCGGCGCCGGGGTGCAAACATGGCCACGCTTCGCGTTGATCATCCCGACATTTTGGAGTTCATCCAGGCCAAGGAGAAGCCGGGTTTCTTGGAGAACTTCAACATCTCCGTGGCCGCTACCGATGAGTTCATGCGCGCGGCGCAGCAGGGGGGCGAGATCGAGTTGATCAATCCGCGCAGCGGCCAAGCCGCAGGGCATCTCAATGCCGCAGAGACAATGAACCGCATCGCTAACTGCGCCTGGGCAGGAGGCGATCCGGGCATGATCTTCATTGACAGGATCAATGCCGCCCATCCTCTGCCAGGAATTATTGAAAGCACCAACCCCTGCGGCGAGCAGCCCCTGCTGCCCTTCGAGTCCTGCAATCTGGGATCTATTAACCTCGCCAAAATGGTATCGAATGGTGAGTTGAACTGGCAGCGATTGGCGGAGCTGGCCATGCTGGCCGTGCGCTTTTTGGATAATGTCATTGATGTCAATCGCTTTCCTCTGAAGCAGATTGAAGTGGCGACATTGCAGTCGCGAAAGATCGGCCTGGGGGTGATGGGCTTTGCCGAGATGCTGATTTTGATGAATATCTCCTACAACTCCCCGCAGGCCCTGCAACTGGCGGAAGAGATCATGAAATTTATCTCCCAGGCGGCGCGCGCGGCGTCAGCAGAGCTGGGCGAGATGCGCGGCTCTTTTCCGCTCTTTGAAGAGTCCAAACTGCAGAGCTGGAGTGCCATGAGAAACGCCACGGTGACTACCATTGCGCCCACGGGCACCATCAGCATCATCGCCGGGACATCCAGCGGCATCGAGCCGCTCTTTGCGCTGGCTTTTGTGCGCCGGGTACTGGAAGGAGCGCGCCTTCTGGAGGTCTCGCCCCTCTTTGAGGACGCAGCAGTGGCGCGCGGCATCTACACGCCGGAGCTGAAAGCGGAGCTGGCCAGAAAAGGAACGGCTGCGGATATATCGAGCGTGCCCCAGGAACTCAAGGACCTGTTCGCCACGGCTCTGGATATCTCGCCCGAACAGCACCTGCGTGTCCAGGCTGCTTTTCAGAAGTACACAGACAACGCCGTCTCCAAGACGGTGAACCTGCCCGAGAGCGCCACGGTGGGCGATGTCTTGAAGGTCTACCATCTGGCTTACGAGATGGGCTGCAAGGGCGTTACCGTCTTTCGCTATGGCAGCAGAAGCCAGGTGCTCTATCTGGGCAATGGGGAGACCGTGCCCGGGTGCAAGTACTGCGGATGAACTGTGAATGCAAAAAAGGGCGATATTAGGAGCAGCTATCACTCAAAAGAATCTTATCGAATCGATATGCTATATTTGTAGCATGCTCAGACAAAAGTTCCGAAAAGGTTCCCTTAACTCAGTTCTTGTCCTGCTCTGTATCTTGTGTTCTTTAGCAGGACTCGCAAACGCCGAAGATACGGAACAGAAAGATCCCAGCAGTATATATCGCAACCAATTAAATAATTCCGGTCCATCCGTTGGCATATCCTCAAAATCTTATCTCCCCCCGCCCGGCATAATGCCCATCGTCGTGCTGCAGGGCGATCCCTATGAGATGGGATATCAGTATGCTCTTCAGGCTAAAGATTACATTGCAATTGTGCGGGACGCCGCCTGGGCCAGTGCCCTGACAAAGAACTCCTCGCAGGAGATCCTGAAGAGCTGCCGGGAATACCGGCAATATATCGCAAGAGATCTTCACGAATTCGATTTTCTCTCATTTTTCCAGGGTATGTCGGACGGGATGATCGATCAGGGTTTGCAGTTCGGGCAGGACGATCCGGTGGTTATGCTCTACTGGGGCGGGAGTAAGGGGCCGCAGCCTCCTGATCACTGCACGGCCATAGCCGCCTTCGGCAATATCACAGGCAAAGGTATGATCGCGGGGACAAATTTCGATTACTATCATCTGCCCTCTAATTCCTATTCGATCATCCTTGCTCTCTATCCGGATTCAGGGAATTCCTGTATCATTCCCACCGGGGCAGGGCGAACCGGAAGCAACTCTGCCTTCAATGATAAGGGGTTGATATACATCTTGGCCGCAGCGCCACAGAAGGGTCCCGGCGACAACGGTCCCGGCGACAACGGTCCCGGCATAACCGGCTTTTTGGAGCTACCCTATGTGGCCATGACCTGCGGCAACGTTCCTGAGGCCGAAAATTTCCTGATCAATTCGACCCGCATGTTCGGCCTTAATCACATGCTCCTTGATGCCGGAGGCAATGCCACTGTTTTGGAGGCCACCCGGGCTAGATATGCTCTAAGAAAGGCCGGGGACAACAATGAATCGGATTATCTGCTGGTGACCAACCACTATCTCAATCCGATTATGAAGCCCTCTCAACCTATTTGGGACCCACTGAAGTATTACCCATCCAGCTACTATCGATACCTAACGGCCGAAAAGATGATTACCGACAACCAGGGCGAATTTAACTATTCGGCGACCGTCGAGACACTCGCCTTAACCGATTGGTGGGACGGGAAGGAATGGCATCTTGACGATCCATGGAGCACCAACACCATCAACCGTTTCCGTCCGGATGTTGCCACTCTCTATTCGGCGATAGCCGTTCCCGGTGATCATAAAGTCTCCATCTGCACGGGAAATCCCGGCATGCCCTACTGGGGCACCCTGGCTGGCGGCCAGACAGGAACCTATGTCAACTTTACCATAGGATCGCGACCGGAAGACCTGGTGTTTAATCTTAAAGAGGATGCATCAGCCGCCATGTGGAAGACGGTCCGGGTGATGGAAAAGCAGCCTTCGGAAGAGGTGGCAAATTTATGGGCTGAAGCGGAAAACAATTACTGGAAAGCGGTCTGGTGGCTTGACCGGGCCGTGCTGGAGGAAACTGGTTTCCAAAAGGCGGCTGCCTGGGGAACGGCGGCAACCAACTTTGCGGAAGTGATCGCGCGGGCGGAAAAGATCCGGGAGATTTGCGGGCCACGTCCGACAAATTAATCTGCAAAGAATTGCCATTGGATGGAAAGTAGGAAAGGGCCAGAGGCGGCAAAAAGGTAAGGAAGGGAGATTGTAACAAAAGCCGTCCCGGGCCACAAGCCATCCGCAAACCAATTACCCCTTAATAACGGTGTTGGTTGAAGTTATCTTAGCGGTAGCTGGGTTTGCTTGAAGGCAGACCGATAAGCCTAATAACTTTTCTCATCATTTCCCAGGCCATGAAACGCATCGGCATCGCCGACACCACATTTGCTCGCGTGGATATGGCCCGCGCGGCGATCAGCGTCATCAAGAAAGAGGTCTCTGCACAGATCATCCGCTATACCGTTCCCGGCATCAAGGACCTGCCCGTCGCCGCCAAAAAGCTCCTGGAAGAGGAGAAATGCGATATCGTCATGGCCCTGGGTATGCCCGGGCCGGCGGAGAAAGATAAGATGTGTGCCCACGAGGCCTCCACCGGCCTGATCGCCGCCCAGCTCATGACCAACAGGCACATAATCGAGGTCTTTGTGCATGAGGATGAGGCACCTGATGAGCGCGCGCTGGCTTTTCTCGCACAACGGCGCGCTGAAGAGCACGCACAAAATGCGGTCCGCCTGCTCTACCACCCCGAGATGCTCACTCGCCTGGCCGGCACAGGCCAGCGACAGGGATACGAGGATGCCGGGCCGATTGAGAGCAGCTCGGGGGGCCATCTAGGGCATTGAATATGATAATGATGATAATAAAAGGAGAGAAATGGAGATGAAACTGAAGATTATCTTTGTATTGCTGCTTGTGCTGTTTCTGGTCAGCGTAGCGGCCATAGATGCCAAGTCAAGCGGAAGAAGCGGGGGGAAATCGAGCGGTTCCTATAGCAAGAGCGTCTCATCAAAGGCAACAAGTTCCATTACCGAGGGCGCGGCCAAGATGATAGGAGTCTCAAGCCTCGGCATGGCAGCCAAGAGTACCAAGAAGAAGACTCATCTGGACGGTGATATTTTGGAAAACGAGACCGAGAACGAGACTGCGCAGCAATCCCCTGGCATGGGTGTTCTGCCAGCTTTTCTGGCATTTGGCCTAATCTTTTTAGGCTGGCGAAAGGGAATGGTATGACCTTCTCAGGATAGGGAAAAAAGTTGCACTCAAGCCGTCACGGCGGCCTGAGCAGTATCACTTTGTGGCATTGTATCATTTAGCAGTGTTTCGTTCAAAGTTGTCTGATTGCCGTCCCGGATGGCATCTTCTCGTGAGACCATCAGACCCATGGGGAAGGGTTGGGCATTCTCTGCCTCAGCAGGCAGCTTGATATTCACTCTTTCATTGAAGTCTTCGAAGAGCATGGAGACTTCCGAAGTTATTCGCATCTCCTCGGTATCGGATTCGTTGGCCGTTAGGCCTAAAGACTGAGGAGTCACTACGAAGACTTCCGTTACATCCGTCTTCTTGAGAAGGTGAGTATCTTTGGTGATCCAATAGTGAACGTCCAGGGCCATATTGCGGAAAAGTTCGCTGTAGTTCATGCTCTGCATAGGCACAAGAGATGTCACTTCTGCAGATAGTTGATCTGCCATCACGCCCATATCAATCTCCGCCTGGACCTCGTAGCAGTCCACTCCCTCCACCATCTCTGAACCAATCAGAGAGAGGTGAGACTGGTTGAACATCTCTAGCTGCTGAGTCATTGTGTTTTGCGCCGACCAGGCATCAGCTACGCCGGGCATCTTCATGACCGTCCAGTTTCCATCGACCTTGAGATAGAGAGTGTCGTTGATGAGATATTCCTCTATCGCAGTGGAGCTGGTATTATCCTCATCGCCCTTTGCGTAGGAGAGGGAGGCCATGGACAACTTTAGAGCGCTGTCGGTCATATTGGCCATGCCGTAGCCGAATGAGCGCGTGTAAAGCTTCTGAACCTCTTTTGAGGAGAGGTTAACCAGATCTATTTTTTGTTCCATCTCCATGGAAAAGCGGTAGGACCCGAGATTGGCAGAAGAGTCTGCTACCAGAGACTGCAACGCAGAGGCCATTAAATCATCGAAAGTGGTGTTGTTAGTCTGACCGAGTGCACAGCTGCAGAGCAGCGGGACCAGCGCCAAAAGCATAAGATATCGCATGGTAAGGAGATGGGAGAATGAGTGTAAATATTTTTTGCTCTTTTCCTTTTTCGGAAAATCACCTCGGTCTTACGTCATAATGCCATGGAACAATGAGTAGTATACGGATCGAAAATTCCATCAGATTAAAGTATATCGGATGACTAAGACCTTCCAGGAGAATTACAGGAAAGATCTGGATGGGAAAAGATTGGATGCGGGATGGTGAATTTTCCCAATCTCTATGTGAGAATGCGGTAATAGGAATCTATCAGGCATCTAAGGCAGGACGCTATATTAGTGCCAACTCCGCTCTGGCTAGCATCCTGGGATATGATTCTGCAGAGGATCTGATAATTTCCATCACAGACATCGATAGGCAGGTTTTTGTTGACCCTTTGCGACAACGGGAATTTCATCGCCTCCTGGAAGAGACTGGCTGCATAAAGCAATTCGAGGCCGAGCTATTTCGCAAAGATGGCAAAAGAGTCTGGGTTTCTATCCAGGCCAGTGCAATAAATGGCCCGAATAATATGGTTTCGTCCTACCAGGGATTCTTGATCGATATCACAGAACACAAAATCGTGGAAGCGGAGCTGAAAAGATCGCAAGAAAAATATCGAACCCTTGTAGAAAACCTCAACGATGCTATATTTACATTGGACAGTGAAGGGCGGATCATCTACGTAAGTCCGGTAGTGGAACCGCTGCTGGGATACAGGCCAGAAGAGGTAATCGGAAAATGCTTCGCAAAATTCATTCACCCTGAGGATCTGCCCGGCCTGAAAGACAGTTTCTACAAAACAATGCAAGGCAGACTTGAGCCATATGAATTCCGTATTCGCGACAAAGGCAATCGATACAGGTACGTTCGAACCTCCAGTAGAATTGAGATCGATGAAGAGGGTCGGACATTGGGAATAACCGGGCTCTTGTCAGACATCACCAAGCAAAAGCAAGAAGACGATGCCAAGCAGGAATCAGAGAGCAAGATGGCCGCAATTATTGAGTTTCTTCCCGATGCAACCTTTGTCATCGATATGCAAGGAAAGGTAATCGCCTGGAACAGGGCCATGGAGGAGATGACCGGGGTCAACAAGAAGGATATGATCGGGCAGGGAAATCATGCCTATGCCATCCCGTTCTATGGTGACCGGCGGCGGCAGTTGCTGGATCTATTGGATAAGGACGATACGGAAATTTCATCCCACTATCAATACGTGCAACGAAAAGGAAACACCATCTACGCAGAAATATTCGCTCCGGCGTTGTTCGGAGGCAGAGGTGCGCATGTATGGGCAACGGGAGCGCCGATATTCGATGCCAAAGGAAAGCGTCTGGGTGCCATAGAATCCATTCGCGACATTACCGTGAGCAAGAGAGCAAAAGAAGAGCTGCAAGAATCCAAGGACTATCTGGAAAAGATAATCAATTCCATAGGAGATCCCATATTCGTCAAGAATCGGCAGCATCAATTTGTTTTGGTGAACGATGCTTTTTGTGCATTATCGGGCCGCAGTTGTGAGGAGCTCCTGGGAAAGACGGACTACGACATCTTCCCGGCAGAGCAGGTTGACGTCTTCCTGGAGAAAGATGAGAGGGTCTTTGAAACGGGAAACGAGAACGTGAATGAGGAAACGATTACTGATTCCTTGGGAATCAATCGCACCATAGTAACCAAGAAGACGTTGTATACGGACAATTTCGGGAACAGGTTTATTGTGGGCATCATCCGGGATATAACCGAGCGCAAGTGGGCAGAGGAGGAGCTGCAAAAGACCAACCGGCAATTAAAACTATCAATTGCCAAGGCCAATGAATTGACGGCACTTGCCAGAAAGGCCAATGCCGCCAAGAGCGAATTCTTGGCCAACATGAGCCATGAGATCCGCACGCCCTTGAACGGCGTTATAGGCATGACCGATTTGCTCTTAGACACGGATTTGAATAGCGAGCAACAGGAATACGCCAAAACCATCAACAGCAGCGGCGAAGCGCTGCTGGCACTCATCAACGATATCTTAGATTTCTCCAAGATTGAGGCCCGCAAGCTGGTGATGGAGATGCAAGACTTCGACCTGGCGGGCGTGCTGAAGTATACAACCGATCTCCTGGCCAGGAGTGCCTGGGAGAAAGGGTTGGAGGTAACCTGTCAGATGGAACCGGACGTGCCTGTGCAGTTGCGGGGTGACGCAGGAAGGCTGCGTCAGATTCTGGCCAACCTGGGAGGCAACGGCGTCAAGTTCACAAACCGGGGCAGGGTTCAGATTCAGGTGATGGTGGAGGATGAAGAAGAGACAAATATCACGCTTCGTTTTTCTGTCAGCGATACCGGAATAGGCATCCCGGCCGACCGCTTGGCGGCTCTATTCATGCCCTTCACGCAAGCAGACGGCTCCACCACACGCAAATATGGCGGAACGGGGCTGGGTCTTGCCATCTCCAAGCAGCTGGCCCAGATGATGAACGGCAAAATCGGAGCCGAAAGCGTTGAGGGAGTCGGATCGACATTCTGGTTCACAGCCAGGTTCGAGAAGATTGGACACAGTACACTGTCTACTGTCCCCCGAAGCCAGGTCGTGCCTATGGCAGCCGAACCGGCTCTGGCACTGCCTGGTATAGTTCGCATCCTGCTGGCAGAAGACAATCCCGTGAACCAGAGAGTCGCCCTGGCCATGCTGAAGAGGCTAGGCTGCCGCACGGATGTGGTGGCCAACGGTCGGGAGGCAGTTGAGGCTTTGCAGACTGTTCCTTACGATCTGGTGCTGATGGACTGCCAGATGCCCGAAATGGATGGTTTCGAGGCCACCCGAACCATCCGGCTAAAAGAGGCTGCAGCGAGCAGTCCGAGCATTCCTATCATCGCCATGACCGCTTCCGCCATGCAGACCGACCGGGAGAGATGCCTTCAGGCGGGTATGAGCGATTTTATTGCCAAGCCGGTTCAGCCGGGAGAGCTGGCCGAGATGCTGGCCAGGTGGCTGGCCATATCTACTCGACCTTCTTGAACATGCTTCCCTTCACGCCGCACACCGGGCACTTCTCCGGGGCCTCCTTCTCCACAGTCATGCCGCAGACCGGGCAGACGAAGTAAGGATAGCTCTCCTTTCCGGCCTCCAGATTCTCCAGCATATCGTGATAGAGCCGGGCGTGGTACTCCTCCACGGCATTGGCATAACTGAAGCTTCGCTCTGCATCCTTGGCACCCTCGACTTTCGCGGCGGCGATCATCTCCGGATACATCTCTTTGAACTCGTGCGTTTCGCCTGCTATCGCCTCGCGCAGGTTCTCCTTGCTGGTCTTGATGGCTTTGAGGACGCGAAGGTGATTGGCAGCGTGCACGGCTTCCGCCTCGGCGGCGGCCCGAAAGAGCTTGGCCGCTTGAGCAAAGCCCTCCTTATCTGCCTTTTCGGCAAAAGCAGTGTACTTCCTGTTCGCCTGCGATTCTCCGGCAAAAGCCTCCATCAAGAAATCCTCGGTCTTGGTCAATTCAATCACTCCATTTCATGCGTTGTCTTTTTTTGGTTGCACTGCGGGCTTAATTTGGCTGGCAAATAAGTTAAGACTTTTTGTCTCCCTGAAGGATCTGATATCTATAAATTCTCAGAGGTAGAAAGACTGTCCTGCAAATGAGCGAGAGAATCATAGAGGTCAAGGATCTCGAATACAGTTACGGCAACTTCAAAGCCGTGGACGGCGTCTGCTTCTTCGTGCGGGAGGGAGAGATCTTCTCCTTCCTGGGGCCCAACGGGGCAGGAAAGAGCACAGTCATCAATATTCTCACCACGCTTCTGCCTGTGCAAAAGGGCTCAGTCACCATTGCGGGATACGACCTGGCCAAAGAGCCGCAGCAGGTGCGACGTTCCATCGGCATCGTCTTTCAGGATGAGACTCTGGACCGCGACCTCACCGTCTGGGAGACCCTGGAGCTGCACGGCCGCATCTATTCCATGCCCAAAGCGGAAAGAAAAGAGAGGATTGATGAGATCATAAAACTGGTGGAGCTGGAGGAGAAAAGAAATGTGCGCACCCGCTTTCTCTCCGGCGGCATGAAGAGGCGGCTGGAGATTGGCAGGGGGCTGATGACCAGGCCCAAGGTGCTCTTTCTGGATGAGCCCACCATTGGCCTGGACACGCAGACTAGGCGCCGTTTGTGGGATTATATCAAAAAGGTCAACAATTCCGGGACGACCATATTCCTTACCACCCACTACATGGATGAAGCTGACCAGGTCAGCAACTGGATCGATATACTGGACCACGGCAAGATCATAGCTTCCGGCGATCCGACCAAGCTCAAAGACGCCTTGGGAAATGATATGATCTACCTGGACACCAGCGACAACGCCGCCGCGGAAGAAATGCTGCGGGGCATAAAGGCCGTTAGGGAGGTCAAGGCCGCGGCCGCAGGCCTGGCCGTCACCATCAACGCGGACGGCACCCACTGCCTTCCTATCATCATGAACCGGCTGCGGGAGAGGGGTATCGAGATTATCAGCGTCAACCTGAAAAAGCCCACATTGGATGATGTATTCGTGCACCATACTGGTAGGGATATCAGAGAGGCGGGGGCGGAAAAGCTGCACCGGATTATGCCCAAAGGAGGCAGATGATATGTCCTGGGAATTTTTAACCATCTACTGGCGCGATATGCTTCGCTTCGTGCGCTTTAGAATTGCTCTCGTCGTTTCTCTCATTCAGCCTGCTCTCTGGATGGCGCTTTACGGGGCCGCCATGTCCAGCAACTTCTCGCGGCTTAGCGCGGGCATGACTGTGCCCGATGGCGCAGTTGCCGTTTCCTACCTGACCTTCATGGGTGCGGGAGTGATTGCTCTGACCACGCTATTTACCAGCCTGTTTGGCGGCATTACTCTGCTGTTCGACAAGAACTGGGGGCTGATGAGAGAACTTTTGGCCAGTCCCATGCCCCGCAATCACATAATTCTGGGCATTGGTCTATCCGGCGTCACCAAATCCTTCATCCAGGTGATGGTCATCATGGGTTTTGGCCTTCTCATAGGGGTGCGCTTCTTTCCCGGCTACACCTTGCTGGAGACGGCGGGGGCAGTCTTGGGAGTGCTGCTCTTTGTGGGCGTCTTTTCCTTGGGATTTCTCTTCCTCTCCTCGGCCATATCCATGAGCATGGACACTCCGGAGGGGCTGCAGGCCGTCATCACCCTTCTCACCCTGCCCCTGTTCTTCGCCAGCAATGCACTCTACCCAATTGATGCCTTCCCGGGGACGATGAGAACGCTCGCCCAGTTCAATCCACTCACCCACCTGGTGAATGGGGTACGCTACTTTGCCGTAGGAAATGACTTTTATGCCATCGGCATTCATTATGTCTACCATAGCTCTGACATCATGCTCTCCTTTATGGCGCTGACGGGATTTGCCGCGGTTATGTTCCTGGTGGCCTGGCGGGTTTTCAAGAACGCGGTGGTAACTTGAATCGAAAAGATCCGGGGATGCAATACATAGATCAATGACTATCATGATAAGTTAATGGAGGAAAAGATATGAAGGTCTTAGGAATTTGCGCCAGCCCGCGGGGCTCCAAGAGCACGACCCTGCGGCTGGTTCAGGCCGCTCTGGACGGGGCAAAGGCCTCTGGAGCTGAGGTGGAATTGGTGGACGTCTGTGATCTGGACATCAAGTTCTGCAACGCCTGCACCGTCTGCTTCAAGGAAGGCAAGTGCGTGCATAAAGACGACTTCCAGGGTCTCTACGACAAAATCCTGGCTGCGGACGGGCTGGTCTGGGGCTCGCCCAACTACTTCGATACAGTCACCGCCCAGATGAAGACGCTCATCGATCGCATGGCGGACGCCATTCACTGCCAGCTTCTGCGGGGCAAGTACTCCTGCAGCGTGGCCAGCGGCGGCAACAACTACGACCAGGTAACGAGCTATCTGGACGGCCTGATGCTCCACTTCGGGGCATTTGTCACAGGAAACGTGGGTGCAGTCATGTCCCAGGGGCCAGCGGCTCTAGATGGTGCGGAGAGGAAAGCTTTTGTTCTTGGAGGGACCCTGGCCGAGGATATCAGGACTAAGCGCGACTACATTGAGCAGAGGGAGAGGCAAGAGGAGATTCGGGAGTATTTCAAGAAACTCGTGAAGATGAACAAAGATAACTGGGAGCACGAGTACGAGTTCTGGAATAAACTCAACTGGAACTGATCAGAATGAAATAATACTAACCTATGAAAATAGGGGTGATCTAAAACGATATCAAGCCTTTCTTCCCACAGGCAGAACTCCGATGGTCTCTCTCCTGGTGAGAGTGCCATGAATTCTTTTTTTTCATCAAAACCGGCCGTATAGTAGATCCCAGGCCCAGGGACACGACTTCAAGAAGAAGGTTCTCTGCCGCGGCCCCTGCCTCAATGTACACGAACCTGTTCAGATCCTGACCTGGGAACTAGTTGTGCGTTCGAATAAGCCTGTAATTATGAAAGTTGCCGGTGAGCCCTTTCTCCAGTCTTCCCGGCCACCTCGGCTGGAGTTGAAAAGCTCGGAAATCTTGTTGCCCAGGGAGATGGTCGTCAAATTGTGCCCCTGAGGCGGGTAATGATAGACGCCGTCAGGTAGGCCGGCGATATTTCCAGCCAGAAGATAGACCTACAGTGGATATGTGGCCATAGCCGAAAGGCGATGTGCGGTGCCCTTTGCCATCGGTCACGTCTTGGGCCGCTCAGCAGAGCTGAGGACTTCCACCAGAGTTAAAGCCTCATCAGAGAAGCTCTTATGGACCGCCGCTCCAAAAGGGCCTTCTCCACACTGATGCCGCCGTACATGCGCGGTGTTGGCAGCTTTATCACATCCGTTGCCTCTTCACTTGAATTTACGCACACTGCTATTCCGGCCGTTAGGATGAAGGCCAGACCAACCATAGATGCAATCTTTTTAATAGTTTCCAGGCCTACAATAATGTTTATGCTGACACTGGAAGAGGGCCGTCTGGCCGTTCATCTGGCCAGACAGGCTCTGACTGGATATACGGAGAAGAAGAAGATCACACAGCCCCAGGACCTTCCTCCGATATTCGAGGAGAAGCGGGGGGTCTTTGTAACTTTGCACGAGGAAGGCGACCTACGCGGCTGCATCGGCTATCCTCAGCCCGTTATGCCGCTTGGCAAAGCCATCGTGGACTCGGCCATCAATGCCTGTTCTCGCGACCCGCGCTTTCCCTGCGTGCGTCCGGGAGAGCTGGGGAGAATTGAGGTGGAGGTGACTATACTCACCAGTCCCGAAGCCTATACGGAGCCCAAAAATAAGCTGCCTGAGCTGGTGTTGATCGGCAGGGACGGCCTGATCGTGACCAGAGGTCCTTATTCCGGCCTGCTCCTGCCCCAGGTGGCCCCGGAATGGGGCTTCGACTCGCAGGAGTTTCTCTCCCAGACCTGCGTCAAGGCGGGGCTGCCGCCCGATGCCTGGCAGGATGAGGATACAGAGGTGCAACACTTCCAGGCGCAGATCTTTGCAGAGGTGGCGCCGGGGAGGGAGGTCTTCGAGAAGAGCTTCCCGGAGAGCGGATGCGGGACGGTGTAGGGGCTGGATAATAACGTTGCGGGGCGGCAATTTGCCCCACGCTATTTCAAAGTATCCAATAGTCAACTCAGGAACACTTGAAAGCTTCGGGAACGGTTGCGGGAGGGCACCATGTTCGCAGATATTGCCCTTGCCGCCTTGATTTTGGCAAGGCCGCTCTTGAAATAGCCAGCCATTTGCAGTTCGCCTTTTGCCTTGCCTGTCGTCCCATTGCGTCCATTCCTGGGCGACAAAGGGCCAGTTGGAGCCGCGTGTGGCGTAGTTCCTTGAAACGGCATCGTTTGTCCCAGGCTTTGTGCAAGCCTGCAGAGAAGCATTCAGACAAGAAGGCAAAGACATCGAAGATGGTCGACTTGCCGCTGCCGTTGGGTCCGAGGAAGACGATTAGTGGGAGGATGTCTCTGAGTTCAAGGTCGTGCAAGACGCGGTAGTTCTTGATGCGAAGGGATACGATTTGAGGAACAAAGGGTAGTGAGTGGGTTTGGGGAGTTGTAACCGAATGCACCAAAATTCAGACCCTAGCATATCGATAATTGCCTTTGATTTGAGTTGCTAAATATTTTCCTTTGGAATCTGCACTAATGAACCCCTCATATACGACCTGAGGAACGTCAAAGTATTGATAAAGACTTCCTTTTATAAATTGAACTTCAAGTGTTTGGGTTTCCGGATTATATCCTATCTCTGCAACGTTCGAGGAATCCAATACAGGTATACGATTCATTCTCTAGCCTCTTCTTTGTCGTCTATACTTGGCGAACGATATTCTTGTCTTCGCCACATAATAACCATTTCTGAGTAATCTGATTTTTCTTTGGATCGATTCCAACCACCAGGACCTTCATCATCGTATACTAGTGGATCGCTACTATCTGGCCTTCTATTCGAAGGTGGTGGATCAATTATTGACCTTGCGGGCAAATGGACCGCCTCTCCAACAATTATGGCTTCACCGATTCTGAGAATCGGAAGAGAGTTGAACAGTCCTTCTAGATTATCCGAAACAGTACTTGTTACGTGTGCGCGATCTGAAGGGTTAGATAGCCGCATAGAGAATATTGTTCCACATTGAGACAAAATTGTTTGGTCAATTTCGGAAGGGCGTTGGCTAACGATCATCGCTCCTATTCCATATTTTCGACCTTCTTTTACTATTTTTTTAACAATGGCCGTTGCAGGTCCTGCATCATTTTGCCTTAGATAAACATGTGCCTCTTCTAGTACAATTAATAAAGGTCTTTCTCTACCACCTTCTGACAGATTTCGTCCCCAGAATATAGCATCATAAACTATTCGAAGAAGAGATCCTACGAGATTCATCAATATGGTAGCAGGAACACCTGACAAATCGAGAATAGTAATCGGTTCAGGACCACCGATCCATTTTTCCAATAGGGAATCCAAATCAACATCTGTTCGTCCTTCGATACTAGGTGTCCATGGTCCGGGCCGGAATAAAAAATCAAACCTTGGATCGCGTAGTTTGGATGCTAGACCCTCAAGCGGGCGACGAATGTTAAGGTTGCTAGCGCTGAGATAGATCTTTTCAGATCCACTTGCTTGAGTTTGCATTCTAAATTTTGGAGCGATAACTCTAAGAGGATCACCTTTCTGAATAGGCATCATATCTTTTCCAAGCTCGAATGCCATAGTACTTTCAGACTGACCTGTTGATTGAACTGTATGGGTGGCATTCATTAATCAGTGAAAATCATACCATAACTTGTGAATACTAAATGGGACTGGCGTATCGACGGTAAGGTTATCTCGGGATATTTCAGCTTTTGGCTGCAAGTCTATTGCAGCCAACTTCATAGCCGTTATTTTTTCTAGAAGTGCCCCCCTTCCCGCATCATCAATCAATCCTAACGTTATCGGCACTAATTCCTCAAAAGTCATTGCCCAATAAGGGACATAGAGGGGTTCTTCACTTCGCTTGATATTTGGATTTATCCGAAATACCGATGATTGGCCTTTTAGTGCTGATGAATATTCACCGTGAATATCGATAATAATAATTCTTGCAGAAGGATAGCTCTTTTTATCTGACAAAGATAATAGTAATCCTGCTACAGTTGTTGATTTTCCTGCTCCAGTCGCTCCAACAACTGCGCTATGTCTTGTTATTAATTTATTAATATCTATTAATGCTGGTATGGATTCTGCACTGGCAAGATGACCTATCTTAACAAAATTTGGTGCTTCGGATCGACCATAAATTCTTGTCAAATCTTGTTCAGTAACAATATGTGCTCTATCACCTATTGTTGGAAATTGGGAGAGACCACGTTTGAAATCACCACGTTGATAACTCTCTCCAACGAGTTGCACCGTCATCCAACGACGCCCATGCGATTCCGATGAGGCAAGACGCTCCGGCAGCGCACTAGCTCCAACTTGTGATACAATGCCAAATAGATCTATATATCCAATCGGAATTCGCACGAAACTAGCCACTTGGCCTATTCGATAACTATGTCCATTTATAAATATTAGCCCAGGAATGGTATCTTTCGCTAATTCAATACTTATGGTTGCACCCTGTACATCCTGGACTGTGCCAAGAAAAGTTGGATCTTTTATCATTAGACCTCTAATTTGCCTCATTAATTTGACTTTGTTCCCCAATCATTGCTCTAACAAATTCTCCAAAATTTGCAAAGTCGCCTAAATTGAATTGTGATTGCATGTTTTCATTACTTTCTTTGCTTGCATCTTTTACCCAGTCAACTGCATAGGGTATCCTTTTTGCATCCTCCTCCTTTTGTTTAATCCAAGGAGCTTGGATCGTACCGATAACCGCTTCATCCTTGGCTAGCAGAGATAAATTTGGATGAGTCGAAGATAGCCGTATCGCGTGCGGATAGTTTCCTAATTTGCCATGCAGAAGAGCAAAGATAATTGAATTGGGGTTGCTTTTTAATCCCTCCATTAATATTTGATTTATATGTTGATCTTGGAATGAATAACCGCAAGTTACAAGTACGCAATGACACTTAAATAGCGCTCGGAGCCTATCAATCATAGCGAAAAACGGCATTTTTCTGCTTTCTTCATATTTTAAATGAGATGGGTGGATGATTTTTCTTTGCGATGGATCAATCTTTTCACCCCGAGAAATATTATCCGATGAATCCAAACGCCAATTAATGGACCCATGCAGTTTCCATAACCTCACCCATCTTGATGGTAAATCGTCTTCGTCCATTGTATGTGGATCAAAGAATGTATGAAAAGATCCAGAAAAACCATCAAAAAAAGGAATTCTAAATTCTTCTAATGCTTGTTCCATTAAGAGATCATAATTAGTGGTGAATATCTCGACTGCTGCAGACCGAGGAATTGCACCAATCCAAGATGCAACTTTATGGTACGGGCTATTAATATCTGATAGGTTTTTGCTCATTAAATTGGCAGTGTAACTTATTTTCTGTAATTTGATAATACGAAAGATTATAGGCCCTGTA